>CP065002.1:637119-1274238 GCA_016700095.1 Candidatus Woesebacteria bacterium
TATATTTATTGAGAGGAGTTTCAACACTGACAACTTTTGTGTCCAGTGATGTCTTGGAATTATTTACTAAATAAAGATATAGCAAAAATAAGGTAGCAAGAATATTTATAAATAATATAATATAGTTAATTTTCATTAAGTTATTTTACCATTAAAAATTAATAGACGGGGTAATTTAGGCTTTACGAAAATCGTGGATCATAAGCCCGTAAACAAATTTAAGTGGTTAGTAATTTTTATTTAGTTTACAAAAATATTATGGATTTTTTAGACTCGTATCCTTTATGCCAACTAATATAAACGTAAGGATATTTTGGGTCGTAACAAAATATAAAGGTAGAAAATTCAATGGGTATTTTCTGTTTAATTTTCTTTTAATCACATGGAATAATTGGGAAAAAAGTTATGGTGGGTAATTTATTCCAAGAGGTAGGTATATCTAAATAAATTTAGTGATATTTAGATAAATGGTATAAGCGCTGAAACTTCCATAGAAGACAAAAGCAAGCCCGACAAAAAATATTCTAATAAAACCGGGACGCAACGGTTTTGCAAGAGACGTTAAATTTAACCACAAAATAAGACCCGAGTAGATAAACATTGAAAAAGCGTTTAACACGGCACCGGTGACTACTAAAGTCAAAGGTTCGGTAAATCCCGATCCTAAAATCCAAATTCCTGCCGCGATTTGAAGCCAAAGAAAAACGTAAAAATATTTTGGTAAATTATTAATTTTAAACTTTTCTTTATTTAGTATGACGAGATTTTCACTAGCTATTCTTGCATTACTACCGTATACGCTAAATTGAGTTCCGAATAACATAATCGCTGCCATGATTAAAAAGAAATTGCCCAAAAACGGAAAAGTTTTGTGAGCAATGACGACAGATTCTTGGATTACAAAATTAATACTGGTTACAACATCAGGGTTATGAAAAACGGTCACGTAGCTAAGAAGTGATAGCATGATCATGGTCATAAGGCCGGTAAACCAAAAAACAGTTATGTGTTCGATGTTGATTCTCTTCCACCATATTTTAAATTTGAGCATGTTTTGCGGAGTTATTTCAAATGTAGTTCCCTCCAGTGTAATGTTTTCCTTGCTGCCTTTAAATAAACTTGTAATTCGTCCTGAAAATTTTCCCATGCCATAACCTTTTTCTTTAACGTAAAGCGATTGCGCAAGATTTAAATTACCTCCTGCACCGGCATATGCAAGCGCCGCTAGAAACGTCGCAATCGGAATTCCTTTTGGAAGAAAAACAAAACCTTCTCCCCTACCAATAAGACCTGACAATAAAAACTTCAAGCTGGTCGTATCGGCAAAATACAATGTCAGAAGAAAAATAAAGGGAACACCCACAAGAATTATTGTTTTTTGAATATTTTCTTGGGTGTTATAAATTACGTGTCCCAAGCTATATAAAAAACCTTGGAGAATAAGAAGTGAAATACCAATCCATGCAGCATATTCGATCCCCATTGCATAAGCCAACACGGTTGCCGAGGAAGCTATTATTCCTGGCCACATCCATGGAATGAGTGTCGTGAGGATAAACCACAAAGGAGTAAACCGGCCATACTTTCTTGTTAATCCGACAAAAATACTCTCGCCTGTAATAAGTGAATACCGTTCAATTTCCATATTGAGAAAGAATTGGAAAGTAATGCCAAGAGCTGCAGCCCACATAATTCCTAACCCAAAATTTGAGGTGAGATATGGCCAGAGTATTAATTCACCGCTTCCGAGTCCGACACCTAGAATTATAAAAGAAGGACCAATAAGTTTTTTTAGTGGCCAAGGATTAGGAAGCTCTTTGTGAATAAGTAAAGGATTAAGTTTAGACATGTGTATCAAGTAAAAAACCACGTATGTAAATTTACGGGTATGAAACGATTATAAACTTTAGAACAATAAACATATCAACCCGTAATAATACAAACTACTTCAACTGATTAAGTCTAATATTAAGCGCATGTATGATCAAGAAACAAAAAGAAGATTATTTGGCAAGACCTTCAAGAACGTGAGTTTCCGGAGTACTATCGAGAATTTTTTCTATAGTGACAACAACTTTATCGTAACCCATATAATCTTTCTGCGTCATGTAAGTAAGTGAATACTCACCCTCCCCTACCTTGTTAAATTTTCCGGTTGATATATAGGCGTTTGTCGTGGGATTAACGAGCCATCCTTCGTAAGAAAAATCATCGGTCAATTCAGGAAGATTGGCCTTGACGTAGTGAGTCAAGGAATTTTCTTCGTGAAGCACATAAGCAACCCCCGAAGAAGTTCCCTTTGTTACATCCGTTAGTCTCGCCCTAAGTGAATTTGGATTATCTAAAACGGTTTCTATTATGTTCCCGTGGGGAGAACTGATCCTGTTAACGATATTTTGAGGAAGAGCTACCTTTAGTTTATTAAATCCAGGAGCAAATCTGCTATTTTTGAAGAAACCGCCGACAAGTAATACTAAAATAACAAGTAAACCAGCACCAAGAAGAATAATTAGATTCTTTTGTTTAAGCTCTCTTTCCTTCATGTAATTTAGTATATATGAACTAAAAAATACAAATCAAGTGTTAAATAATACCGTAATATTGCCATTTACAATTAATTGAAATTTTTAACTAATTACAATTGTTGACTTAGGGAATTTTAATATTCCCTCTTTATAATTACCGTGGCAAAATGTCATGGTTTTCACTTAATTAATGAGTGTACATCTTACACATAGTAAATTGCCACAATTATGTAAGCATTAACTAATGGCAATCCGGAAATATTTGAGCCATAATATTAGCTATGTCAAAGCTTAGTTTCTCTATTAGAAATTCTACACGATTTATTGCGTGGATGAAGAATAGTATCCACGCCAAAGGTGGAAATGATACCCCGGTCTATAGTCGACGGAGTATTATTACTTGTCTAGCATGTGTGTGTATATTCTTTGGTGTTACCCGGGTAAGCGCCTCGAGTGATACGGGGTGGATTATTGACAGTTTTCATTCCGATATAACCATAAATGAAAATACGAGTATTGAAATTGTTGAAACCATCTCAACAGATTTTTACGATCTAAATAAACATGGCATTTACAGAGATATCCCGATTGTTTACAAAACGGCTAGTGGGAACAATATAGATCTGAAATTTAATTTGCATGGTGTTTCGGATGTCGATGGTAATTTACTGTCCACGAGTGTCAAAAAATCCGGAAACAAAATGACTATCAGGATCGGAGATCCAGATACAACCGTGACCGGTAAACAAACCTATGTAATAAGCTATGGTCTGACAAGAGGCTTGACGCAACCTGGTAGCACTGCTGAATTTTACTGGAATGTAAATGGAACCGATTGGCCGGTAATTATTACAAAACCGACAGCAACAATTCATGCACCAAAAGGGTCGATTATAGACACCGTTTGTTTCGCTGGGTTTTATGGTACAAGTACAAGTGATTGTAAAATTAATTACCAACAAGATGTTGTGGTAATTGAATCAAGATATTTAAACCCAGGTGAAAATTTTACACTTGCCGTCTCGCTAGACAAAAATAAGTTGATATTTCCAAGTATTAACCAAGAAATCTTATGGTTTGTCCAAGATAACGTGATTTATATATCTCCTTTGTTTGTATTTTTAATAATGCTCTATCTTTATATGAAAAATGGACGAGATAGAAAATTTAAAAATATATTTTTTGAACAAGCGGGTGTAGATTTCGTCTCACCTTTCGAAAGGGTTAGGGAATCATTTATTTACAAGCCAATTGACAATTTATCACCTGGAGAGGTCGGGTTATTGGTCGACGAGAGGGTACACATGCGCGATATTACCGCGATTACCATCGACCTTGCGAGAAAAGGATATTTCAAAATAAAGGAAATCAAAAAAGGAAAAATATTTAAAACTACCGAGTACGAATTGACGTTTAGCGGATTAAATGAAGATGCGCTTAAAGATTTTGAAAAGTCGGTACTTGATATGCTTTTTTCACCTACTAGAAGCAAAGACACTCTGGTTAGTTTAAACAAATTGCCCAAAGATGCTTATAAGTATCAGCAAGACATAAAAGACAAGCTTTACAATAACATGACTCAAAATAAATTCTTTCATGGCAACCCCAATAGTGTGAGGAATAAATATGTCGTATGGGGTGTTGTAATTTTAATTTCGTTTATTGCATTATCGACATTAACTGCAAAATACCCATTCTTGAGTGTAGGTGGATTTGTTTTCTCGGGAATATTATCTTGTGTGATTATTATTGTATTTGGAATTTTTATGCCGGCACGAACCGCTAAGGGACGGAAATTGTTATCTGACGTTGTTGGTTTAAGGGAGTACGTGAGGGTGGGATTGTGGAGACAAAAAAAGTACGAACTATGGAATTATTTTGAAGAGATTCTTCCCTATACAATAGCATTTGGTTTAACCCATAAATTTATTGATGCGTTTGAAGACGCAAAAATCAAACCACCCGATTGGTATCAATCCAGCGGTAATTTTAACCCGTCACTTTTTATTGGAGCTTTAGGTAATTTTGATAATACGTTTTCTCAAGGCATAAATGCGACACGCCCAAAATCAGCGTCGTCGGGTGGATCCGGTTTTTCTGGTGGATTTTCAGGGGGTGGATTTGGTGGCGGTGGCGGAGGAAGTTGGTAACTTTATGATTATATTAGCTTGTGTTCCTCTTTTTATACTATTTATATTCTGGTATTTACGTGGACGAGACAATAGATATCGAAGTGACATGATTTATTACACCCCTGACGATAGAAGTGAAAGACGTGTTTCGCTTTTTGAAAAGAATTTTATACCTTTTGTATACCATCCGATTGATGGTATCACTCCTTCCGAACTGGGTGTAATAATCGATGAGCGTGTCAACATGGTTGATATATATGCTGAGATATTTGAACTTGCTAGACAAGGTTTTGTTGATGTTAAAAAACTATCCGAATTAGGTTTCGAAAAACTTAAAGATGAATATTGCTTCATCAAAACAACAAAAACTTTGGATGAGGTAGAAATAGGTAAACTCAAAAACCATCAACGATATTTATTACGCGAGCTATTTAGATTTTCGAACTATTTAAGAAGCTTTCAATATTTGTGTAAAAAGTACGACATTGAGGAAAGCGAAATTGAATCGATCGGCAAGAAAATTTCACAGAAGAAATATGTTTTATATGAAGGTCTTCGATATCATTTCCACGAAAGCTTGTCGGGATATACAGAGAAATTATATGACAATATGGTGCATGATGGATTTTTTTATACGAAACCGAACAAAGTGCGCAAGGTGTGGCTAATGTATTATTTGATTATGAATTCTGTCGTATTTCTAATAATCTATATGAATAGTTTTGCGATTAATCAAGATGTAGTAGTTTTTACGTGTTTGTTAATCCCCGGATTTATTTTATCTTATCTGATGCCCAACAAAACCTCAAAAGGCTATTCTTATTATCGGCAAGCTACAGGCTTGAAATGGTACTTGAATAAAAGCATGTGGAAAAGTGACACACTAAATAAAAGAATGTTTGTAGACGCAATATTTCCTTTTGCGGTAGCTCTGGGTGTTTCGAGAAGTTTAGTAAACGACATAAAGAAGTTGGCTATTTCTCCACCGCAATACATGGGTGATGAGAATAGTTTCTACAAACTAATCGGATCTATATTTGTCGCCCGTTTATAAGATAGCAAGTCGGCAAAAGCTACTATTTATTTTATTACCAAAGTGTTTCGTAATACATGTTATTTGATATAGCTACAAAGTGGAGTCATTTTGAATGAAATATGTGAAAAATTACAATGATTGGCTACGTAATCAAAACACCCACCCGTCTATACGACTGAGCGTAATTGGTATAAAACACATCAAAGATTTGTTACTATTAATAATATAAGCTATGTTGCAAGTTATAAAAAGAAATAGCACGATTCAAAACTGGGACAGGCAAAAGATGGTAACATCAATGACCAATGCCGGAGTTACGAAAGTTATTGCGGAACTGATCACATCATTGGTATATGAAAATGTCCGCGACACGGGTTGTCAACACATATCCTCGGCGACAATAAGAAAAATGATAATTGATGTGTTAAGATCGGTTAATAATCGGTCAGCTGATGTTTATGAACATTTCTCCAAAGAAATAAGCAAAAATTAATTCGAAATTAACGAAAACCCTAAGTACAAAGCTTTCAGATATTGTGAAGCTTTGAATAAACTCTCAACAAATTATTTTAGTTTGCCAGGCAACTACGAACTTTTAGATTGTGTTTGTCAGGTCGTGCTAAAATTAGAGATGGCCACAGATAAATATAGTGCTGTTTGGGTAAGTCATTCTTCAATTGGTGATTTTCTAAAATGTCCTAGATTATATTATTTACGCAATGTTTACAAAGATCCCAAAACAAACCATAAAATTACGCTCATGACACCCCCACTGGCGTTGGGTCAGGCGGTCCACGAAGTTGTTGAGGGGTTATCAAAATTACCGACAGATATAAGATTGCAAGTACCGTTGTCGAAAAAGCTCGACGTTGCATGGGAAAAAATATCAGGTAAAAAAGGTGGATTTCAAAATCGAAATGAGGAGAAAGATTACAAAGACCGGGCTTATAACATGCTTAAAAGAATAGAAGAGAAACCAGGGCTTATTTTGGAAAAAGCTGTCAAAATTAAAAAAGATCTTCCTCATTATTACTTGGATGAAAGCGAGAATATTATTCTATGTGGGAAAATAGACTGGTTAAAATGGAACGAGAAAGACGACTCTGTCGATATTGTAGACTTCAAAACCGGGAAAAATGAAGAACATGAGGATTCTTTACAACTACCTATTTATCACCTATTGGTTGCTAATACCCAAGGAAGAAAAGTATCGAGTGCATATTATTGGTATTTGGACAAAGATGGTGAGCCGCTGAAAATGACTCTTCCGCCTCTAATAGAAGCTCGTGAGAAAGTGTTAGACATTGCCAAAAGAATAAAGTTGGGTCGGCAGATTAATCACTTAAAATGTCCAAAGAATGGCTGTTTTGCCTGTCGGGATATGGAGCGAGTATTTTTGGGTGAAGGTGAACTTGTAAATATTAGTGATTATAACCAAGATATCTATATACTCCATAAATAGAAGGATTAATTATCGTGAGGAATTTGTAACACATTTCCTAAACTTGAGATGTCGATCTGTATTTTTTCCCAAAAAAGCTAAACGATATACAACAGTTGTTGGATTAATAACGTTAGTTACCAAGTGGAAAGAAATTATCATCATGCGATGTTACAAGCATTACTTGCTACACACAATTCTGGGGGAAATCATTATGAAAAATCGGAATTTTCTAATCTCGAAATGCAGACGGCATGTGGTATTGGAAAGAGGAAAGTAGGCTATTACCATTCCTTGATTACCTGGTGTTGGGGTTGGAGTAGGTGTCGGAGTTAAGCCGATGGTTGGAGTGGGAGTGCTTGGGACGGTTGTTGGAATTGGGGTGGTGGTAAGTGTTGGTGTGGGTGTTGATGTAATGCCTAAAGTCGGTGTAGGGGTTACATTGTCGGTGCGAGGTTCCAAGGCAGAATTTTTATTTTGTGGATTTGGAATGTTGCGAGTGATAAAGTCATTGTGATTGTTATTTGTATCATATCTATTCCCCATGTATTCATCTTCCCCGCCTGTCTGCATTGTTTCGACAGTTGAGCCGGCAGAAGCTTTTCTTTCAATACTAATGTCCGTGTCGGGTGAATTATATGCTTGAGATTCAAAATCAACAGCCTCTCCCATTCCGACTTTGTCAGATATATTTCCATCAGCGTCAATTAGGATTACTGTATTGTTTGAAGCAAGAGATGATGACGTCGAATATTGTTGGTCGGAAGATATCTGGTCATCATAATCATTGTGTGCAATTAAGAAATACCCGTATGAATTAATCAGTGAATTTTCCGGTAGTTCAGTAACGAGATTCGATTGTGTACCACTTACGGTCTTTTTAGCGAGTTTCCAGCCGGTTAGATCGATGACATTCTGAGTGGGATTGTAGAGTTCCACGAATTCGTCAGTTGCAGTTGTACCGGATATTTGAACTTCAGATATCAACACCACCGACTGGGTAGTTGTTGGTGTCGGAGATGGTGTGGTCGACACAGATGGTGTTGGTGTAGCGCTAACAGCTTGACTTGCTTCCGTTTGTGAAAGGTTATTTTGCGGTGTCGATATTGTTTTGACTACGAAATCGGAGACGTTGTTTTCGGAGTCTTCACCATTACCTGAGTGTTCATCTAATCCTCCGGCAGACATCGATTGACTGGTTGAATATGAATTTGCTTTTCTTTCGATACTACCGAGTGCTTCGGGGTTTGAAACTGCTTGAACCTCGAAGTCAATAGCATTACCCATCCCCACTTTGTCCATCATGGTTACACCAGCATCACTATATAAAATGACGGTATTGTTACTTGCAATGGCATTTGATGTTGCCGAATAATTTGAGTCAGCAGTGGTACTTCCCTCATAACTTGCGTGGGTAATTAGAAAATATCCATTTGCCGGGATTGTTCCTGAAATGTTTGCTATAAGATTGGACTCTGTACCACTTGCTGTTTTGCGAGTTAATCTCCAACCTTCGAGATTAATTGCACTACCTGTAGGATTATATAGTTCCACAAATTCATCATTGGCGGAATTACCGGAAATTTGTATTTCAGAGATGACAACATGATTTGATAATGCGGAATAAACGTTTTGGGGGCTAAACGACTTATATAAATAAAAAGCCGTTGTTAACACAACAAAAAGAATCGCGTAATGTAGTTGTCTCTTTGGCATAGACGAAATACTATTGAGGACATCTTAAAAATAAAATTACTCGTTTGTCAAGACCATCAAAATAGCAAAAAATATATCATAGATAGTCAATTTTAAGACATAAAAAAATAAAGTATATTTTGAAATATACTGTTGTTTTGCAAATAATCCCTATTGACTTTGGATTATCTTCGGTAGTATAAATAAGATAATATTTCGTATAATATTCGGGTATCATAATCTATGAAAATAAAAGAATCGGTTTCTGTAAGTTTTGCATACGACAGTGAAAAACAACAAGTTTTTCCCAGGTGGGTAATTTGGAAAGGCAAACTTCGCCCCGTGACAAAGGTCGGTTTACATCACACCTTTCGTGAGGGTAGAACCCTTTATCATGTATTTTCCGTGGTAAGTAAAGGTGCTTATTTAAGGCTTATTTTAGATACCGACAGTCTTTCTTGGAAGTTGGAAGAAATAGCTGAAAGAAACTAATGCATTTAAGTAAGAATAGTTTTTCCTCTCTTGGTTTTAATCCCCGTCCTTCGACTGTTATGCATATAGATCTTAATTCATGTTTTGCGACAATCGAACAACAGGCTAACCCATTTTTAAGAGGAAAACCGATTGCCGTTGCCGCCTATGCCAGTCCGAACGCTGTAATTTTGGCTCCTTCGGTCGAAGCAAAAAGGGGTGGAGTAAAAACGGGTATGCGTGTCAAAGATGGAAAAAAGATTTGTCCCACCCTCAAAATATTAACTCCGGATCCGGACAAATATCGTTATGTACACATAAAACTAAGGGAACTACTTTCTCCATATTCAAGTTGTGTGGTAGCGAAGTCGATTGACGAATTTGTCCTAGACATTAATGATTATGTCACCGTTTCGGGTAAAACTATTTACCAAATTGGTGGCGATATAAAAAAGAGGATAACAGACGAAATTGGTGAATGGATCACCGTTTCTATTGGTATGGGACCAAGTAGGTTTATTGCAAAGATGGCATCCAATTTGAAAAAGCCCGATGGATTGGAAGAAATAAACAAAGACAATGTGGAAGAAGTTTATTCTAAACTCAGTTTGATAGATCTACACGGTATAAATTACCACAATAAAGTAAGGTTGAACAAAGTAGGTATATACTCGGTACTCGATTTTTACAGGGCCGAACCGGCTTGGTTGAAAGCAGCGTTTATGTCAATTTCTTGTTACTATTGGTATCTTAGGTTGAGAGGTTGGGATATCGATGATGTCGAATATTCAAGAAAAACCTTTGGTAATTCTTATGCACTTCCCGGTTCAAAAGGAACAAAGAGTGAATTGTTGCCGATACTTCAAAAGTTGGTAGAGAAAACAGGCAGCCGTTTGAGGAAAAACGGATATAGAACAAAAGGAGTATATTTGGCACTGCTTTTTAAAGACGGAAGTTATTGGCATCGGAGTAAAAATCTAAAAAAAATTATTTTTGACTCCCGCGATATTTATAAAGAGATGATAAATATTTTGAATTACTGTCCGGAAATAAAGCCGGTTAGAATCATAGCCGAAAATGTATATGATTTAATTAAAGAAAGTGGTTTGCAGTTGGATTTATTTCGCGACATTGAAAAAGGTCTAAACGTGGCTAAGTCGATCGATTCAATCAATCAAAGATGGGGCGAATTTAGCATTACTCCATTGCGTATGGTGATAGCCCGCGACAAAATACCTGACAGGATATCTTTTGGTGGAATAAGTGAATTGATGAAGTAAGAAAACAAGCGCTAGAACTTCTATGATTGTTATTAAAATTAATTCTCCAATTTATATTTGACTAAATCTCCGACACGAATGTTGTGAATGTCGCTAAAACCAGCGTTAACTTCCAGAATGGTATCGGCTGGATGACCGGGTTTATAAAGAGGTAGATTAGTGGTGTCTCCCGGATTCGGATTTGAGATATTTTTTGAAATATCAACTATTGTACTGTCATTTATCCAGATAATATCAAGAGGAAATTTCATATCCTTCATCCAAAATATGGGATACCGATTACCTTTGTCAAATATAAATAACATACCATGGTTTGTGGCCAGTACTTCCCTTCCCGACAATCCTCTTTGTATTGCTTCTTCGGTTTTTGCTACTTCGACAGTAATGGCAACACCGTTAATTTCTATTTCGGTTAGAGTGCGCTTGCTTTCATTGACCGCTGTTTGGTAATTTATAATATTGTGAAGATAGTGGTTATCTTTGAAGATATATAAAAATACTAAAGATGCGACTATACATGCCAATATGAAATATTTATTCATTTAAAGAGTGGGTTCACCTAACTCTTCTTCTATATTTCTAATTTCTTCTTTGTTTATTGTAGGCGTAATAGAAGTAAAGGTTTGTTCGTTTATTTGCTGAGGAGTATTTTCGGTAGAAATAATTTGCTTGGTTTGTCGGGTGTGAGTATAAAAAACCATGGCGACAACAACAAACAAGACAATCGGAATCAAAATATAGAGTATCTTGAAATCAAATACCTCCTTGTGTTCGTATTTATGATTTAAATTAGGCATTGAAGAATTAATTAATACTAACACTTATGTATTGGATGCATCAATATAAAAATTGCAAAATAAAAGAAATGTTATTGTGAATCGATAGTCTAAAGATAAAACTCAAGTGCCGAGGAGAGGACTCGAACCTCCACGAGATAAATCTCACAGGATCCTAAATCCTGCGCGTCTGCCAATTCCGCCACCCCGGCAAAGTGTCTTAGAACAAAACAATTATACTATTTTTATTCTACCCTACAAAAACTTATATGTATGATTGCAATACCAAGAGCAAGGATAATTTAAAAATAGCCTAACCCTGTGAGGCATATTTTTAGCGTTAAACAGATATTTAAAGTGAAAAATTTAATGGACTTTCGTCTATTTGTTTGATGAAGTAGCCCACATTGTACGCCCATGTTTGGGAAGGAGGCGCGTAAATACGGCCGATCTGATGAACGGTAAGTGCGTTTTTATCAATATATTTTACGCGAAGAGTATTTGCCACTATACTAATTGACTGTTCCCAAGAATCAAACTTGTATTTTCCTCCTGCCCAACCATACGCATTGTGTGAGTTTGGAGGAATACGTTTACCAAAACCGGATTCAACACCGGTTATAGCGGGAATAAGACGCCAATCCAAGCCATTGCGGTCTGCTTCAAAAATTAATTCATCAGTGTACAAAGCCAGAGGTGAGTTTTTACTTTCAAGGTAGTTTTTCAAGACAGTCGTTCGATAGTCATTATGGGTAACAGTTGTCTTTTTGAGATAGGCAGAATTTCCGGCCACCAACAATTCCCCCGCATAAACAGATTTAATACTAAAGAAAAATAATATCGCCAATAGTAAAATACTTAATCTCATATACTTATAAATTCAACCGTTACCAGCTTTATTCCTAGCTAATGTGATCTAGAGAAAATTAGTTTAAACTTCAAACAAATTCACACCTACCTAGTCATTCATCTGTTTTAAGGTTTATGAATGGCCACAAAAAAGAAGACCCCATACCAAGGTATGGGGTCATATAAAATTCCAACGCTCACAACCGAATAAACGGAGTTTGCCTCAGAACGTATTGTTAATATAGCACTTTATTATAGGATTGTCAATAAGGCAGTAGAATTACAAAGCAAGCACGCTAAATATACAAAGAAGGATAATAAATAATGTGTTACAGAGATCCCTTTTTACGAGCCAAAATGAAAACCGATGGTCCGAGACTGAATTTGGAAAAAGGTTTTCTCAGTAGTTTTTCAATTTCAATCAAATTATTGACTGACATATGTTTTTTCAAAAATGCGCTTCTGATATTTGACACCGACAATACTTCCTTAATTACAAAACCATTTTGCACAAGTTTTCTTTTTATGACGTCAGGGTGGTAATTGACGAAAGGTAAGGTGTGTTGTTTTTTAGCACGCTTGCTTCTTAAATCAATCGGAAATATATCAAGTGCAAAAGTGAAGTTACCCTGGATAAATTCAGAAAATATAGCTTTAAGATGGCGTTTATTGGCAAACTCGAAAATAAAATAACCATTATTTACCAGTAAGTCGTTGGTTATTTTTAGAAGCGTATCGATATCGTTAATGTGGTGAGCAACGCGTACACATATAACTAAATCCGCCGATTTTTTTCGTAATTTGTCGGGAAGGGTCTCCGCCTTAGCTTGTAAAAAGATTACTTTTTTGTTGGGTAATTTGAGTCGGGCGATTTTAAGGAGTTTACTGGAAGGGTCGGTGAGAATTATTTTTCGAGCTCTGTGGATATATAGGGGTGACAACCTGCCATAACCCGCACCGATGTCGATGACGGTGCGTATATGTGCAATCTTATTTAGCAAATATTTAATCGCACTAACTTCCGCTTCGTGTTCATAAGTTCTTCCTTCCCAATAAGATGGGTAGTCGTAACTGTCGTAATGAGCTGACATTGTTTATTTTGATGGAATATTAGTTGTCTATATACTTCCAAGCTTAAATTTTATCATGCTTAAGTTGGTAATTACTAATTTCGTGCCAATTAAGATCATTGGGAATAGAATTTGGTTAACTTTCAGTATCCTTTTGGATTGTGAGAATGTTGTCGAAAAGCCCATGCTACCTAAGGTTAAACACAAAAAGTTTATGTAAGGCAGGAAACATTAAGGAACTATAAAACTAATAAATTTCTTCGATAAAACGAGAAACATCCTTTGCCCAAACACCTTCGGGTGAATGTGGGGTGTACCGTGACATGATTTCTTCGGGTGTAACTAAGCCCTTATCGAGATAATTTTCTTTTAGTCCCTTGGCGACTGTTTCGATTGATTCGTCGTAAGAGTCGAAGCCTAGCGTTCCTTCACTGTGTATCCCCCATCCCCAACAGTTATGACCACCAGGTGGAATTATCCTACAAAGTCCGGATTCTTTTTTGGCAATGGCAATAAGAAGTCGGTAATCCAAATTATATTTATCTGCAGTTTTGACAAGCAATGACGAGTACTCCATCAATGGTGAATTGTTAGCCTGCAAATACTGTTTGAGCATCTCACTTCGTGCGTCAGCTCCTAGTATTTCTCCGGAAACACTTGGAAAATTTGAGGGTAGAGATGCATAAACTTGGACACCGGAATTGGCTTGATGGTTAGAAAGCGGAGCGTTCTCGGTAGTATTGTTTTTTGGTTCTTCAATTGCCAAAAGAGAAACTAAGCTTGTACCAAGGGCTATTGGAGTAAACACAAAAAACAGAAATATAAATGTAAATTTTCTCCAAATTGAGAATGTGTGTATAGTGGCAGACGTGTCTTGCATGTGCCTTTATAGTATTAATGATCAGAATGACATAGACCCAAACTAAAGTCAAGAAAAAAATAAATGAGTGAATTTGATTGCTATAAATTTAAGGATATAATCGATTCAGAAGATTATATATTCCGTGTAAGTAAACTCAATTCTATAAGTTGGTTATTGTTTTTTTACACCTTCTAATATATGGGTAATTTAATATTAAGGATGAAGTTATTCATGTTAAGATCAAAAAACATATCTCAACCATAGGAGTAGATATGATGAATTTAGTCTTCTTAAAAATTATATTTTAGTCTGAATACGTTGTACGGCCAAATAAGAACGTGTTTCCAAAAGTTTAACCTTCCAATATCTGAATAGTCATAATTAATTTTGTTCCAATGTGGTGAACAAGCGTCACATAAGGCTCCTTTCGGACAATCCCTCAAACAGTTATCAAATTCATATGAAGGATAATTCAAAACTCTAAAGTACCCGACACAAAGGTAGATTGAAATTATAAATATAAAAAGAAGTGAAATTTTCAAAGCTTTACTCATAGATCAAGTATAGCAATAATTCTATATAGTGTCGGATTATTTTAAATTCTAAATCCATTCGCTACACAAAGAATACATTCAATACTTGTGTGTCCATCGAAACTGTAAACGGCGCGAATGGATATGAGCGGTGGGTACAGGATTCGAACCTGTGTAGCCATAAATGACTCTGGTTTTCAAGACCAGTGCGTTTGTCCGCTCCGCCAACCCACCGTGTGTGCGCCCAGGGGGATTCGAACCCACGACCTGCCGGTTAAGAGCCGGATGCTCTACCACTGAGCTATGGGCGCAAATACCTTTATGCTTAGGTATTTTAGCACAAATTAAAACTGAGGGTGTTTGCCTGGAGCCTTTATATATTAAGCAGTCCAAAAACTATGCCACAAATTGTAAACTGATCTTACAACCGTTTCTAAAGTAGCGTGTGGCTTAGTGATTTCTTTATCTACAAGTATTGGTTGACCCTGTACTTTGTTTAGATTTTTAATATCAAAATAAAATTGATGATACTTACCACTTGTGTCTTTCCAGGAGAATTGAGTAAACGGTTTTCCGGGATAGTTTAGAATAAACGGGGTAATGGCGACAATATTGTCATCGATCCAAATATCACGATAGGCTTTGATTAAATTTTCAGATACGATTTTTTCATCTAAGCCGATTCCACTTTCGCTATTGTGAGCCCACCCTGTTTCTGTAATGAAAATAGGTAATTTTTTTTGTAATCCCAATTTTTTTAATACATCAATTTCCCATGCGTACGTTTTTATCGACCCCCTGCCGGTCTTGTCGACGGAACCGGAAAATCCGGGGTTTGGGTACGAATGTGAAGTCCAACCGTCAATGTAATCAAAAAGATCGGTTTGGTGAATAAGCATTCTTTCGAGAAATTTTTCTTCATCCATGTGTGTTAAATCATTTGGTGCCGACGCATCGAGTCCTGCAGGTAGAATGTAAAAGTCACTTGATTTAAGTTTTAGAGCACGGGATTGTTCGACGAGAAAATCCGCATATTCTTCGGGGTTTACTTCTCCACCCCATTCTGTTGCATGATTTGGTTCGTTGCCGATAATTACATAACGATTTTGCGTTACCCATGGAAGAGCATCCAGAAAATCAGCCCAGACGCTTGTACCGGAAACAGAAGCTTGAATCCACCCCATATCGCTTTGTGATGTGGCAATTCGCACAATCGGAATGAGATGGAGTTCGCGCATCTTCTCAAATGCTCTTGACCAGCGGACAACATCCATTTCATCTTCTCGAATAACAAACGTCACATATCCCCAATCGCCACCCCGGGAATTAACTAATTGAGATGCATCTTGCAGATCGTTCTCGTCATTGATGTGAATACCGTATTTATTGTTTATGGCATTGGTTGGATCACTAATTGCCAAAGCATGACCCGGTAGCACGATAAATAAAAACAAGATAAGAATTAATTTACTAAAATTTTTCATTTAAAAAACCACAGTCATAAGTTAACCACATACCGTGTAGTATTGTTATAGCTAATTATATCAGTGGGGTGTTAACGATGATTTATTTTCTCTTTTTGGCAAATACATACGATTTATTGCGTGGATGAAGAGTTGATGGTAAGTAGTATTTGCGCCGAAGGTGTAAAACTTGCCATAAACGTTAGTTCACAAGTTGCAAAGTTACAGCTAAATATGTGCTCCCGCGAGGAATCGAACCTCGAATTAACCCTTAGAAGGGGTTTGTTATATCCGTTTAACTACGGGAGCAAAATAATGTCTAATTTTACATCTTTGAGCTGAAAATGTCATTTGGGAGATATTATTTGACACAACCTAATATCCACTTCTCGAAACTGGAATTTACGTTTGTTACACCTAACTCGCCTATAAAATTATCATAAGAAATATTTTCTCTAATTATTTTTTCGATTACTGCAAATTTATTATCAAGAGTTTTTATTATCAAAACGACTTCAGGCTCTTCGGTAATTCTTCCGTCGTATTTGTAAATACAAGTTATGGGAAAAAAGTTTACACAATTTGTCAGGTTGTTAGAAAGCAGTAATTTGCCGATCTTTTTGGCTTCATTGGAATTATTTAGCGTTGTATAAATAATTTTCATAGTGATTAAGTGAATTATATTTTAATACATTGATTGTTTGAAGTGCGTAATTTAACTGAAGATGGAAAATTTATGAGTTGCAAAAAATACGTCTGTCAATTTTTAGTATATAAAAAATAAACCCAAGTGTATGTTAATTTGCCAAAGTACATTAATTTCAAATTAAAGAAAGTGTAGTTTGGAAACTCTCAAGATGAAGGTTGTTCACTGGCTTTTTGAACGATTTTATTGATAAATAGTGTTTTTTTCCGGTAGTACTCGCGCATCGATGTACCGTTTCCCCTTTCTTTCAGTAAACGATATGTATCTAGATCCTTGGGATGAGTTTTTAGGTAATTACTAAATATTTCTGAATTCTTCCAGTTTTTATGACTTTTGTTGACTAAAAAGATATCAATATTTTTTCGGTCAACGTTTGTTACAAATCTTGCTCGCTCATATGGATAAAAACTTCTTGGCGCTCCAAATATTTTTGTTAACTCTTTAGATAGAGGAACAAACTTAACTTTTGGAACCGGAATATAAATATCAATTTCGTCTTGACCGGAAATACCAAGGCTTGATGCCCCGTGATGCTCAACCGGTATTTCACTTCCCAATTTGTCTTGTATTAGTTTTTGCACCATTTCAAACTTGATGCTTGCCGTTTTATCAAAAGGAAGGATCGTTATCGTATCGGTATCCGACAAATGATTAATCCAGCGTTGTTGAGATTTTGTTAAACTCGAATTATCGATTTCCTCCTTAATCCGATACGTAACAATTGATTTTAATAAGTTTACGGGAATTTTCTGATCAAGCTTTAAATGAATTGCTCCTTTGGAGGTTGTGTATCCTTGTAATTGTTTTGAAAAATGACTTATTGCACTTGGTGTGGGATAAAACCCGATATGACTTTTAAACAGCGCAAAATGCACCAGATTTTTGCCATTATATTTAAACGTCGGTATACCGTAATTAATACATTCTGTGATATCGGAATTATTAGAAGTGATTAACTTTCGAATCGCGTTTAGCTTGTTTTGTATATTGCCGGGAGCGTGTGAAATGTATGTATCAATATCTTGATAGTTTTTGTACATTATCAAAGTTTAACACGAATTAAAACGTCAATATGTAATTATTGTCAAACCTTCACGAATTTAATTTCACTCAAAGTAAAATGCCTGCTATAATATGTCAGCTTGCCGAAGTGCTGGAATTGGTAGACAGGCACGCTTCAGGAGCGTGTGTTCTTACGAGCGTGAGGGTTCAAGTCCCTCCTTCGGCACTTAAAGAATGTTCCATACGTATGTTTTAATAGTATCGAACGGTAATTTTTATATTGGTTATACCAAAGACTTGAGAAAAAGATTTCATAACCATGTTAACGGTTTGGTATATTCAACCAAAACGAAATTGCCAGTAGTATTGGTATACTATGAAGCATGTATAAATGAATATGATGCTATAAAGAGAGAACGTTATCTAAAAAGTGGACCTGGAAGAAAGTTCATTAAATACAGAATTAGGTATTATTTAAATAAAATAACGCCTGGGGCCAGTTAGAACCCTGGTACCAGACGCATGTATAAATACTAATTGTTTAGCTATCGTTATATACTAAGGATTTTACATCTTGGGTTCTAACTGGCCGGGGTGCTGGAATTGGTAGACAGGCTACGTTGAGGACGTAGTGCAGGTAACTGCGTGCAGGTTCAAGTCCTGTCCTCGGCACAAATTTTGAATTGATATTTTTGTATAACAAAATTGTATTGCAATTTTGAGAAGGAGAAGTAGTGAAGCGGTAAACACTAAGCGATAGCGAATTGTAAAAGCAAAACTAACTTTGACTTGGGTGGTTAGCTCAGCTGGTTAGAGCGTTCGGCTTACATCCGAAAGGTCGGGGGTTCGAGTCCCTCACTACCCACTTAAATTATATGCACGAAAGAAATGAAATAGACAAATTTTCGGTTATTATTTTTAAAAACAAACCTACAGTGGTATATCCTGTGAATGGGGGGGGCAAATTTAGGTTTTTTTAACACTAGACCAGAACCCGCTCAAGCAATGCTTATGTGGGATTACTTTCATCATTCTCATGTGGGTTATGTCGGTGAATATAATTTGCCAAGTCAAAAAAGGACATTTTTGACAAACTATTTGATGAATACTGGATGTAGAGTATATTTGGGTGAAGAATATTAATTTACCTTGTTTGAAATATTTAAAACATGTATCATAAAGGGCTAGAAATGCCGAGGTAGCCAAGGTGGTCACGGCGGGCGTCTGAAGAACGTCAGATATGTGTTCGACTCACATCCTCGGCACTTGAATAATTTGACCAAACTATTCGAATTCGAATACAACTTGTAATTAATAATTATTATCAAATATTAATAATCACACAAATACTTCTTCTTGATATTTTGCGGTGTTTGTAATCTGATCGTAACATGAATGAACATCATGAAAATCCCGAAAAAATTCAAAGCGGGAAACAGCTAACAGAACATGATAAAGTGTTGTTAAAAAATGGCGCCTTGAAAATAGCACAAGAAGTTATTCAAAATTACCCGGGTAATCTTCCTGATGTAATAGTCCTTCCAGATACGTCAGCTCGACCTCTAAGAAATCTGTTTGACCCAATATTCAGGTCCATCGCACGACAGCGTGGAGTTCGTCCACCCGACTTTGTTTTTTTTCAGACACCTGGCGGCGCACAAAAAATTGCACTGCGAAAAGTAAATGATTGGGGTTCTATTGCTGAAGCAAAGACAGCAACTCAAGAGACACTAATAAATCTTAAAAAAGGTGCCACACTTTATAAATGGTTTAGAGATAGAAAAACACATCAAGAGAACGATAGACAAATCCAAGAACAACGAAAAGTACTGCAGGAAGTTGATAAAGTACCAGAAATATTAAATCAGCAAAAATTACGAGCAAAAGAAATAGTTTCTTCATGTGCAACTCCAGATCCTAATATTGTAATAATCGATGACACAATGATTAGATCTGGACGCACGATTAAATTAATAAGAACAGCCTTTGGTGACAATACTGAAAATATTAGAGGATATGTTCTAACTGCGCACGAGCCTCTTGCGAATAATGTATTTAGTGCGCAGGAAATTGATATAAATTCACCAGACGCCGTGCATCCATTGGATTATATGAGGGATAATCCTGATCATGAAGGTAGTCTCCGTGATGCTTATGGAGTGGAAAAGTCAGATGTGCTTATTGATCCTTATGTACAAGTAATACGACCTCGTTCAAAACAAACGAAAATACTTAGGCGAGAAATGAGTCAAATAGGAAAAGATATTGCAAAAAAGTTGCGGGAAGATGGTTATTCGAATTAGTAAATATATTTGTAATCATAACTAACCATACATCACTTCAAATATCCCTTGTAGGGTTGTATAATTAGAAACCGTTTATGTATTTTTATAAAGAAATCAAGTAGTTTTGAAAAGAAATATAGAATACAGTGAACAGTAAAGTAATTTTAAAGTAGCGTAGTCAAATTTGACGCGCGGGAGTAGCTCAGTGGTAGAGCGTCTCGTTGCCAACGAGAAGGTCGCGGGTTCAATCCCCGTCTCCCGCTCCATGTGACAATTAACTACGGAAATGTACACAAAGTTACTTGACAAATACAATTATGAACAAAACTGTTAGTGCGGGAGGAGTTGTTATCAATAAAAACAGTAACGTATTAGTGGTTAGTCAACAAGGAGCTTCGTGGTCTCTACCAAAAGGTCATGTTAACGAAGGTGAAGACTTTTTTGTGGCTGCAAAACGAGAAGTTGAAGAAGAATCTGGAATAAACGATTTGCAATTGGTAAAAGAACTTGGAAGTTATGAAAGACCAAGACTTGACGATCCTACAGAAATTAAGACTATCCATATGTTTTTATTTAAAACAGAACAAATGGATTTAAAACCCGTAGATCCAGAAAATCCAGAAGCCAGATGGATAAAGGTAGACGAGGTTGAACAATTGCTAACGGCAGAAAAAGACAAAGAGTTTTTTAGGAGTATTAAATTTGCATTAATCAACAAAAATGGCTGAAATTGAAGAATATATAATAGTAAGTGCTTGTTTGGCTGGAATTCCTTGCAATTACAAAGGCGAGGCTAAACCCAATTCACAGGTTGTTAATTTAGTTTCATCGGGGAAAGCTATTCCAGTTTGTCCAGAATGTTTGGGTGGATTGGCAACTCCCCGTGTAGCAGCAGAACGAAAAAATGAAAAAGTCATTACTAAAGACGGATCAGACGTTACTGCAGAATTTAGAGCTGGAGCTCAAGCTGTTTTGCAAATTGCTAGAGAAAATGGATGTAAATTAGCAATTCTTAAAGCCAGATCCCCTTCTTGTGGTAAATGTAAAATTTATGATGGGACTTTTTCTGGTAACTTAGTGGACAGAAATGGTGTTACAGCAGATTTGTTAGTGGAAAACGGAATTGAGGTAAAAACGGAAGAAGAACTTTAAAATCGATCTCTGCGGCTAAGGTGGATCACAATATGTGCCATCAGCTCCCTCAAAAAGTAAGTTCGCAGCAAAAATCATTCGGTAGCTCGAGTATATCACTTGTATAAGTCTCATAACTTGGAAGATTTGATTAAGTTAGTTAGCCGTGGACGGTGTAAAATAAAGAGGCAATATTTTCATGTCTGAAGTAATCACCAAACATAATGAGGTTGGTATTACTAAGGTGATTATTGGCTCAGTCATTTATTTTTTTGTACAGATATTTGCTGCATTTTTTGGCGGAGGTACTGGCATATTAATCTCTTATAACTTAATGTCCTTTTTTGGTCTTACAATTCTCGAAGTTGCCGCAACTAAAATTATTCCGTGGTTTTTTCTTTCAGTAGTTTCTTTGGTAATTTTTGCAAATAATAATTTCATTGATTACAAAATGGGCGCAGTTCTTTTTCTGGGAATGACAATTGGTGGATACATTGGAACCCATGTCGCAATTAATAAAGGTGATATTTGGATAAAAAAATTATTTTATCTATTGGTTGCCATCACAGTTTTGAAACTACTGTTATTTTAATGATCATAGATTTCAGAACCTGAAGAATTTTTACGATCCTACTAAATTGAAACTTTCATCCAAATTGGATAGTGATCAGAGAGATTTCCATATTTTTCCTCAGTTAATACTTTGAATTCCTCTAATTTCACTTGGCTGTTTCCAAATGCATAATCAATCCTCAATATCGGTTCGTCGGTTGGAAGAGGAAACAATTTTGCAGGGACAGTATTTCCCTTACTTAATCCCAAATCAACAAAACCATTATTTACAAGTAATTTAGTTACTTCTCCTCTTTCCATTTCAGTAAGAGATGCTTCCATGCTTTTCATCGGGCCAGGGTATTTTTGGGCAAGTTCGTTCAGATTATTTACGGTCTCAGTTAAATCTTGCTCATCGAAAGTATTTAAATCGCCCGTAATTATGGTTGGGATATTTGGATCAACCAATTTTAAAACGGTCTGAGTTTGTTTAATCCTTGTGTCTTCACTTACATCATCAAAATAAACAGAAAATACATCTATTCCTACAATGTGGGTTTTTATGGCATTTCTGGTTGCAAGACAAACAGTTTGAATTTCCGTTCCAGCGACTCGAGAGAAAACAGTAATGCCATTGTCATGCCCCTTTTTTATTAATCTTTGATCATTAAGTTTAACGGATTGTACGCAGGGGTATTCAAATATGTGTTTTAAATCATCTGGTGTAAAAACTTCTGTCCAACGATAGGTATCAACAAGACTAACAATGTCCGGTTTTAGTTCTTTAATGGCACGAGCCAAATTAACAATTCGCTTGGGATTTTTTTCGGTGCTTCCATAATCGCTAAATCCACCGCTTAAAATATTCCAAGATATGATTTCTAACGACATATTATTTTGTCGATTTCTGTGTTTAAACCGAATCATAAATTGTACCATCAATTCTTCTTAAGTAAGCAAAGCTTAAGATAAATCAAAAGACACCTTTACCACAGAGATCATTCGGTAATAGGATAGTAACATATTTTTAGGTCGTTAAGAAATTTAAAGAAGTAGGATTACGCCTGCAACGGCGACTAGTGATCCAATGAGTTTGTTGGCGATATTGTTTCTCTCTTTGAGAAATAAAATCGCGAGCACTACAGTAATGATAATGCTGGTGGATCTAAGGGGACCAATGACGGCGACATTCTTTCCCGTCTGATAGGCAAGGTATAGAGATAACATGCCCAAGGTATCACAAAGGCTTAAGAGGAGAACTTTAAAAGCCCTGTCTTTGCGGAAGTAGTAACGGATTTTTTTGAGTGATTGAGGTTGGAGAAATGTGAGTGCAAATACGGGAAGTAAATATGAATAGATTAGATAGTTGGTGGAATCAAATTTTTGCAGAATGAAATAATCATTGATATCATTGAAGCCAAAAAATATAGCTGAGAAAAGTACCAGGATAACGCCCTTATTTATGGTAAAATTCTTTTTCTCAAAGCGAGTTAACATGGCACCACATAAGATTAAAATTGCTCCTAGAACAATTTTTGGGGTAATAGCTTCATGAAGAAAAAGATTAGCTCCAATAACATTCCATAGGCGACCAGTGACAGAAAACATAACGACTTCTGAAGCCCCTATAAGTTGAAAGGCGCGATATTTAAGGAGGAAAGCTGGGGTTAGCAAAACTATAAGCAGGAGAAAATTCCAGATTAGGAGTGGCGAAAAAAACAAGTTCAATTTGTGTTGAGCAAGTGCGATGACAATAGCAATAATCCCCCCAAGCCCTAAAAAGACAATAGTCTGAGCTTGTGGACTGGAGTTTTCGTCCTTTAATAAACTGCGGTGAAGCAAGCTATTACAGGAAATAAGAAAAATGCTAATAGTCAAATAGATTTGCCAAGACATATTATTATTGTAGACTTGATTTCTTCTTTTTACCAAAGACTTCCTGAAACAAATAGAAATCAACAGTCTTGAGATGGTTTTTAAATTCTGTCAGTTGTAAAATCAATTCTGGAGTAATGGAAGACCGTAGTATAATTTTGACAGCAGTAGGAAACGTCATGTCAGACTGGCTTAGAAGATATGATTTGACATGGTCATCCAGGCTGGGCAGGTTCGAGCAAAGTACGGTGACCCGCTCAATAGCGAAATGATTTTGAGTTTTCTCCAATTTTCCTCAAGAAATCAATCTTTTCCCGAGTTCGAGTTACTATTTTTGACGTTTTGTATTTAGCCTTGGAAAATTTATACCGGTAACCGGAGTCGAACCTATGTTTTATAACGATGCAATTTGAAGTGCCGCAAGAAATCCCATGTCTTTTATTTCACCTTTGGCAATCATTTCCTTTATTTTGTCTAGACTGATTAATTCGTACTTGATGTCTTCATCAACATCTAGCGTTTGCACCCCTTTCTGTGAATCGTCGATTTTCGCCAAAGCAATATAGGCTAACATTGAGCTAAATCCTGGTTGAGGATAGATTTTGCCGATAATCTCAACTTCTGCCGAATATCCAGTTTCTTCAGATAGCTCTCTTTTAGCCGATTGCTCGATAGTCTCATTTTCTTCTATCCAACCCGCCGGTAGTTCGTATACAAAATCATCAACTCCCCTTCGATAATTCTTTTCAACAATGAGGTTGTTGTTCTTATCGATTGCAATAACTAATACGTAGTTTGGTCTTGAAAGATGGTAATAACCTTTTGCTTCTTTGCCATCTGGAAGTTCGTAATCATTTTCAAGTACAGAAAGCCACTTTGATTCAAATACCAGTTTTGATTTAATTAATTTCCATTTCTTATTTGTGTCAGTCATAGTTATATCTTATTAGATTCGATCTCTGTAGCCAAGATGGATCATTGATATATCAATGCCAACATTCGCTCCCTTAAAAGGTACTTTCACTACAGAAACCATTCGGTAACCAAATATTAGCATATTTTTCGATCTTTGTGACGTTTGCCGAATGCTTCAAGAAATAGAAATGGATTTATTTTCTCAAGATAGTCTTCGAATACGTTTAGTTGTAAAATAACGTCAGCTGTTACGTAATAGCGAAGAATTATTTTTACCGCTGTTGCAAATGACATATCAGAATGTTTGAGTAGATATGATTTGATATCGTCATCAAGATCAAATAGGTCCGAGCCAATTACGGTGACCAGCTCCATATGACAATTAACTACAGAAATGTACACAAAGTTACTTGACAAATACATAAAATGAAGAAATTGACCAAAGTATCATTAGAAAAAGCAAAAGAATGGATTCGAAATAACGGTCGTCCTCTCGAAAAATCACTCGTAAAATTTCATTTTGCTGGCGAATCTTCTCAGGGTGTCATAAGTGCCTTAAAGACATTTCAAAACGAAGACGGTGGTTTTGGTAATGCTATGGAGCCTGATTTGAGAACTCCCGCTAGTTCAATTTTGGGAACATCTATAGCCCTTCAGGTTTTACGATCTTTAGAAATCGAGATGGGAGATTTGGATTTCGTTAAGTCAGCGGTTCAATATATTTTGAAAAATTACAATGAGGCTGATCAGTCTTGGAGAATTATTCCGAGGAAAGCAGAAGATGCGCCACACGCTCCATGGTGGAATCAAACTGACAGAGAAGATAACTTCCATGGTTTTCATCTAAATCCGGCAGCTGAAATACTAGGGTATTTGTATGATTACAAGGATCTTGTTCCGGCTGAAACGATATTATCACTTAGCACCAGAGTGCTTACTGAACTGAGGAATTTAAATGAGATCGAAATGCACGATTTTTTGTGTTGCAAAAGATTGTATGAATCAAAGAACTTAAATGAAACCCTTAAAAAAGAAATTGAGTTAGAGTTACTAAGACTTCTTGATTCATGCATCCTTAAAGATTTATCTAGGTGGAGTGGATACGGGTTACGACCGCTACAAGTAGTTGATTCGCCAGATTCAATATTTATTAACAAATTGGCGAAGTCGGTTGGGGAAAATCTCGATTATGAAATAGATACACAAGATAGTAGCGGAGCTTGGTTTCCAACTTGGTCGTGGGGAGACAACTTTCAAAGCGATTGGGATCAAGCAAAAAATGAATGGACAGGGATAATCACTTTAGACAAGCTAAAATTATTGAAAATATTTGGAAGAATTGAACCATAAAGACACCTTATGTTCAAACCGAATCATAAGTTGTACCATCAATTCTTCTTAAGTAAGCAAAGCTTAAGGTAAATCAAAAGACACCTTCACCACAGAGATCATTTGGTAAACTGATTATAACTTGAAAACTGTGTATTTGAAGTTTTATTGGAGTTTTTGCAATATTTTTTCTCGGTGAAATTGTGTGTTTCTTGTGTTGGTACCAACACCCAGATAAATTTTGGTACCTTGCACACTTCCCAACATTCCCATTTCCAAAACTATTCCGTAGCCAGGAATGTTTAACTTCCACTGAATAAAATCTTTACCGAAGCAATCAATCAAATGATTTTCCAGTTCACCTTGTTTCAGTTTGGTGTCTATATCAATTTGAAAATGAGGGCGCCATAAATTTTCAGAATTGTTAATATCTTCTGTCAAAACAATCTCAAATAATGACGATTCCCAATTAGCAGTATCGCCCACAAATAACCATTTTGTATTTGGATCACCGGACGGCTCTTCATAAAGATTAAAATAAGTATTTAGCAAGAAGCTTTTAATTAATGAAACTTCAGAATTGATATCCGCCACTGCATAACTTATACCTATATGATTTAGTCTTAGAAAGGAATCTGACGTTCTACTAAAGAAAATTGCCAATTCTTCCAACTTAATCTTTTTATCCAATTTGTCCGACTTGGCAAATAGTTTGTTGGTAATATCATGTCCGCACAGGAATACATGATTAGTGGTTATTTCGGCAAGCTGATTGTTTTCGACAAGCAACTTAATTGACCCGTTAGTAACCAATTCGCCCACTCGTTGAGGATGTATTGTGTTAACCAATTTTAATAGACTTGAAATCTCTTCAATGATGTGCATGAAAACCATTATATCTTATGGAGGCGGTAATTTGCTCCACTAAGTAACATGCAAAACAAAAAATATATTTACACTTTCGAAATATATTTTATTGAATAAACAACTTGTGCTGGTAACTGTATTTCGAAGGAAGTATGACAATTAGTGTGAATTTTTATAGAAGAAGTGCAGTTCCTGCGACTACAATGACCGAACCGATTAACTATGTAATCCGAACGCGGCAATCATACAAAATAAACGACATATAAGTTACAATATGTTATATGTTACAAATTTATGTAGCTCATTCAAGGGATTTTGACTATAAAAGTGATCTTTATGCTCCACTTAGAAATTCTCCCCTAAATACACAATATAAGTTTGTATTACCACACGAAACGGACGAGTTTGTAAATTCAAAAGACATTATAAAAAATTCACATTTTGTTATTGCTGAAGTTTCTTACCCTGCTATCGGTGAAGGTATCGAGTTGGGCTGGGCAGACAGTTTTCTTGTGCCAATATTTTGTATATATAAGGAAGGAAGTAAGATATCCGGTTCGTTACAAGCAGTTACTAATTTTATTTAGTCGTATTTAGACACGTCAGATATGCTTAATAAAATAGAGCGCTTTTTGTCCCAAAGTAATTTTCAAGACAGTAAAAACAATTAATCGATCTAAGGGTAAAAAGTAAGTTCTCAAAAAGACAAAGTTAGGGAAATAATAATTATGTCATCACCAACTATATTAAATCTAAATTACACTTATAAAAAACCGGATACAGACGTATGGGTTTTAAATACCGAGGATATTCCGATTGATAAAAAGCTTATAAAAGATATGCAAATTATACACTTGGCGCCAAAAAGTATTGGTGGAAATCACAAACACCCTCGTATAGAATGGTTTATCGGTATTGGAGATTTAACTTTTGTCTGGCTTGACGAGAAAGGAGAAAAATATACTGAGCACATGCATCCCAACGGGCAAATCAGACTTATAACTGTTCCGCCACATATTCCCCATGCAGTAGTCAATGAATCTCAAGATAAGACGGCAGTATTGTTTGAAATGGCCGATGGTAAAATGAAAGACGTTGAACAAGTTAAGGTTGTTTAATGAAATCTTCTCATATCATCTTGTAGTTTCTTAATAAATTACAACTACAAAGCTGGGTTGGGTTTGGCATAGTTATTGGGATAAACTTATTTGGACTCGGTTTTATATTCATCACTCAATAACGAATTTAATATAAAAGGATGGTCATCAAACGATAAATCAATTTATCTATTTATTTTCAAATGACAGGTAACCAATTTGTCGAAAGTGCGTCGATTATCAAAAAAGCCGAGGGTGTTACTTTAACTTGGGCAACAGTTCTTTGTAGCGTCTAATTTTTTCAATCTTCGTCATTTGTGCATACCGTGGAGATGGACTAGGTAGTGTGATCAATTCAATTTTGGGATATTGGCATATGATATCTTTGAAAACCCGCCGATACGTTTTCTCGACAAATCTGCTGGAAAAAAATATTTTTTCGATCTTATTTTCTTTTAAAATCTTAGTTATATTGTCAAACGCATAGACAATATTTGTCAGGTTAATATCAAGATTGCTTGTATTTTTTCTTTCACATTGATAAATAATATCCGCTAAAGCCATATGTATATTCGAAAA
Organism: Candidatus Woesebacteria bacterium; assembly: GCA_016700095.1. Classification (NCBI taxonomy): domain Bacteria; phylum Candidatus Woeseibacteriota; species Candidatus Woesebacteria bacterium. The sequence continues at coordinate 665,591 of CP065002.1, forward strand.
AAGCTGTTGCATGGCTTTCCGTGTTGTTAATTTGAGTCCATACACTTCTTCCATGATCGGCCAAAACTGATTTCTTCCCCCGTTTGAATAAAACCAAACATATGCGGCTTTTTTCGTATCGTCAAAAGCTTCTTTCGTTGTAAAGCTTCCCAACAATAAATACTTTGATTTATTGGGAATAAAACTACCAAATGGATGTGTCTCGATCATGTGTTGACTCTTTAAAAAGTGACAAGTACTAACTTTGGTTTCATCAATTACAAGTTTACTATATTTGCCGCCAATAATTTAAGCTAATAACTCGTGCAATGTGACGCAATAGGCAATGACGTCTTCTACCGACAAAAGTCGTTAGTATCCGTCTTCTTTTAGGGATTCGATCTAAAACCACTGATTGAAATCAGTGGATTTAGACTTAACGAGAATAAACCAGATATACTACCTGTATGTCCAGAGTAAAAACGATTGTTTCATTGACAATGTTGCCGTTTTTGATTACCGGAATCGAGCGACTAATCATTGCACCTGTCGTGACAATGTTTTCTCTACCGGACACCTCGATAACTTTGATTAAAGTTGCAACACTAACTATCATTTTATTGGCAATATCTGTGCTTACCGGCAAGTCTTACGGTTTAGAGATTCCAAAGAAATTGCGCAAGGTAATTGCTCTTGCATTACTTGTGTTAATTTTAGTTAGCTATTTTTTCTTATATTCTCTTCACATTAAAAATGTTTCTGATTCTCTGGCTGTAATTCACTTGGTCAATTGGATAATTGTTGTGTTTAGAGAAGAATTTATTTTAAGAGGTGTTATTCAAACTAAGTCACATGAAGTTATACGAGGTAGCTTGTTAAAAATATCTAAGGCGATATGGTTTACAACTTTACTATTTTCACTTTGGCATGTAGTAAATTTGTCTATTTGGCCTTGGCAAACGGTAGCCTTACAAATGCTTTCATGTATTCCATCAGGTTTGGTTCTTGGATTGATTAAAGAAAAGACAAATACATTACTAACTTATCTTATCCATATCTGTTGTGACCTCTTTTTCTTTTCTATTTACTTACTACTATTTGATAAATTATTTTTTGCGTTATTTTAAATATATACTTATATTTAATTTTAGTGTGATTTAACCGGATATTAATTTGTAAAACAAACAAATAACAACTTAGGAAGTACTGATATAATGTGTAGGTATGACCTCGTATTTTTCTACGTTTACAACCGGTTTTAGTGAAGTTGTATCTCAAGCTTTGTTGGAAAACATAAAAGATATCCACATAGATTTACTGACTGACGGGCTGGTGATTTATAAAACCGCAACAAGACCAAACGAAATAAAGAATCTAAAATATTTCAATAATAGCTTTTTATTATTAAAACACTATCACAATGTGGACGAGCGTTTTCTATATAAAATCTCAAAAAGTATGCTTTCCGATGACAATATCTTTTCCGATCTTAAAAACCATTTCCCTCATCGAACCAGAAGGTTTCGCATACGAGCGGCAATCAAAAATCAGCACGTTTCCCTAGATAAAAATATTGTAAAGAAACTAGAGCATAAGATTACTTCGTTGCAAAGTAACTTTGTGGTTGATCGAAGTCTGGTAGATTTGGAAATTCTAATAACCATCCGTAGTGAGGGTTTTGCTTTGGTGGGGGTTCAGTTTACCGGCAGACCAAATTATGAAAAGACACTAAGTAAAGGCGAACTTTATCCCGAACTTGCCTATATACTCTGTTTAATTTCCGAACCAAAAAAAGACGACATCTTTCTGGATCCTTTTGCGGGACATGGGTCTATCACGGCTCAGCGATTATTTTTCCCCCATAAAGAAATACATGCAGGTGAAATTGATAACGATTTACTGACGAAACTTCGCAAGAAATTTAATGTGAAGGTGATAGTAGATTCGGTTGATGCTCTTAGTTTGAAAGCATTTGACGATAGTTCAATTAACAAAATCGTAACCGATCCACCATGGGGATTGTTTGATACGAACAAAGATATTCCTAATTTTTACGCGCTAATGCTAAAGCAGTTTCATCGTGTGCTTAAAGCTGATGGAATTATAGTTGTTCTCACCGCCCAAAAAGAGCTTATTGAAAATTTACTTGAAAAATACCCGAGCCGATTGATTCTTGAAAATAAATACACCACGTTGGTTTCCGGAAAAAAAGCAGGTGTTTATAAAATTAGAAAAATCAGTTAGTTTTCTCAAAGCTTAATTCAGTATTTATATTTGCATTTCTTGAAAACATGTTTCTTTAACATAAAAAAACAACCACGGCTTGAATAGCCTTGTTTTCTACTGAAAAGTATGATTACTGCAAGGCTAACGCCACGCTTGTATCACGTTGTTTACGAAAAGTTTGAATAGACTACAAAAGCAAAGCCACACCAAGTACTGCAATAACTGAGCCAATTAATTTATTGGTAATATTGTTTCTTTCTTTGAGAATAATAAATGCAATAATTGTGGTGATAATTATGCTTGTCGCCCTGAGTGGGCCAATTAGGGACACATTTCCACCTGTTTGATAAGCGAGATAAAGCGTGAGCATTCCAAAAGCATCGCATAAACTAAGAAGTAAGATTTTAATTGCTTTTTCTTTACGAAAGTAATACTTTAGTTTACGAACAGTCTTTGGTTGCAAAATTAGCAATGCTACAACAGGAATAAATTCAGAATAAATAAGATAGTTTGTAGAATCATAAGAATCTAATATGTGAAATCCATTTATTTCACCAATCCCAAACAGGAAAGATGATATTAGTACAAAAATAATACCCTTATTTATAACTAGTTTTCTTTTTTCAAAGCGTGTAAGCATTACACCAAAAATAATCAAAGATGTCCCCAGAAGTATTTTAAGAGTAAGTACTTCATTGAGAAACATGTTTGCCCCAATTACGTTCCATAAACGAGCTGTGACAGAAAACATTACCACTTCAGATGCACCAATAAGTTGATATGCGCGATATTTAAGTAAATATGCAGGAGTAAAAAGTAAGGCAAGAAGTAAAAAATTTACGGTAAGATTTGGAGAAAATAATAAATTCAGCTTTCCTTGTATTATTGCAATAATTACTGCAACAGTACCACCTAGACCTAAAAATGCGACAGTTTGTGCTTGTGGACTCGAATTATCATCTTTCAATAAGCTTCGATGAAATATTCCATTGCATGAGATAAGAATAATACTAATTATAAGATAGATTTGCCAAGGCATAAGGTATTATAAACTTGATTTAATTGGTTAAACAATCATCCTGAAATCATTAATAATAAATATGAGATGTTTATACATATTCAAATTAACATTATTTGAATAATGCCCCCTACCGACCTGGGGAGACGGTATTTGTCTTCATGGATTCAATCCATATCCACTGATTAAATTCAATGGTTTTAGATTTAATGAGAATAAATTTTATTAAATTGATAACCAATGACTCAAAGTATAAAATAGAGCTATCAATATGAGCCTTGTGGAAGAAGAACCTAGAGTGGCTTTAATAGATAAAATCATTAAGCCTGACAAAGAAATTACTTTACAAGAACACATAGACAAAGCGATTGGGTCGGGTGAGAAAGTGATCTATCTTGAAGGTGAATTTGAAGTAGACAAACCCTCTTTTAGTCTAGTACGTATCCCCGACGGAGTGGAGCTTGAAATAGTCGGTATTGGGAATACTGTTTTACGAGGAGATGGCGCATGTCATGTAGTTTTTGTAGGCGATGAGGCAAATGTAACCATGTCTAATCTTAAAATAGAAGGTGGAAATACAGCGAACACTAAAGGGCGGATGAGTACGGCAAATCATCCGGGAGACAAGTTAAATCTGTTTAGATATTTAGATGGTGGAGGTATATCAATGGGCAATTCGAAAGTAACTTTAGTGGATTGCGCTATATTAAACAACAATGCCAAGGTGTGTGGAGGTGGTGTTTCTATTATGGGTGGTCAATTTTTTGCAAAAAGTTGTAGTTTTGTAAATAATACGGCTAACGATACCGGATCGGCGGTAGATGTACTTTGCGCTGGGTCACTTGCACATTTGACTAAGTGTAAATTTGAAGACAATAAAGCAAATATAGGTGGAGATGGTAACTACGGTGCTATTACTGCATTTGGGGACACTTATTTGATTGTAGTTGATTGTGATTTCCAAAATCAGGATGATATGGCGATTGATTATAGATATAATGACCAAGGGAAAAGTTTTATCTATCTAGAAAATAATTTATTGAAAGACGCTAAGCAAATTACCAATAGACCGAGTGGAAATAACAACACAAGACGTATAACGATCCCCGCCTACGGCGAATTATTGCTTAGAAGAGGTAAATATATAAAACATGAGGATGTCCCTCGGGCTAGTGATAGATTCCAAAGAGAAAATCGAGAGTATTATGAAGATTTCCACAAAAATATCGTTAACCACTAAATTATATGTGCAATAAAGATTGTGATAGAGTATGTAAATATTTAGTATCACGCAGAGTTTATCAAATATAAAAATATGATCGAAGATGAATTTAACGGAGGTCCCAAGGATAGACTTCGTAAATATATTAGTGAATTACATGAAAAAGAGGTTTATAATTTACAAGTTCATCTTGAAAGTGGCTTAAGATCACCAATAGATCCGGCATGAGCGTCAAAAGATAGACTGGCGAGATTAATGGGTGCTACATGGAGTCGACTTGAACAACTTGGCGAAGTGCCTTTGGGAACCGCAAAAGATGAAGATGAAGGTTAAATAAACCTAACCTGCATGCCGTCTTTGGCTTTAGTTGAGAGTGACACCGTTTGTCCGGGAAATTTTGCACCATTCCCCCATATTTTTGCCTGTTTTATCTCCTTGGCCATATCCGTACTCACATCATTAATAATTTGATGTAACGTTTGGTCGCGTGCAACAATTATCGGGTTATTAAAACTTGGCTCTTCTTCACGTCGAACCAGATAAACACGCACAAATGCCAGTTTCTGCCAGATAGCTTCTCTTAATGCTTCCAATCCAATTTCTTTCTCGGCACTGATATTAAGTGCATCCGGAAGTCTAGCTCGACTATCAACGTCGGATTTGTTTATTATCGTTAACGAAGGTAAGTATGCTCTATTGCTCGCAAATGCATCAATGAGTCTATCCATAGTCAGTTTTTCTTTGATTGTTACTTCGGCATTTCTGAAGCCGAATTCTTTTGCAACTTCTTTTATCGTTTCCAGGTTTAAGTCTTGTTTGATATTGTTTCTTAGTTGAATATTGCCTCGAGCTTTTTTCTCGACGGTAACTCTTGGTGGATTAATATCAAGTCGAATGCCATTTCCGTAAAGGGAAGTTTTTATTTTGGCAACTTGCTCTAAATTATCAATGTCCGTAATAATTATTATTAGGTCGGCTCCACGGGCAACCGACAAAACTTCTTTGCCTCTACCTTTTCCTTTTTCTGCTCCGCCAATAATTCCTGGCACGTCAAGTATTTGGATGTTTGCGTTATTGTAATGCATCATTCCGGGAATGACTGTCAGTGTCGTAAACGCGTACGGAGCAATTTTGCTTTTAGCGTTTGTTAATTTAGTAAGTAAGGTAGATTTTCCGACGGATGGCGGACCGACTAAGACAACGGTTGCATCACCTTGTTTTTTGACGGCATACCCTCCACCACCTCCGCCTTTGGAAATTTGCTCTTTTGCAATTTCTTCCGATTTGAGCTTAGAAATTTTTGCTCTGAGTTTTCCAATATGGTGCTCGGTACCTTTGTGGTACGGCGTCTCACGGATTTCCTTTTCGATTGCATCTAGCTGTTCTCTGATAGTAGCCATGGTGAAATTATAGCTAATTTCACAAAAAAATGTTTACCCACCCGACTATTGGTTATAGATGGTAGCATGTACGTTATTACTTTTTTGCCTTTTCGGTTTTTGTCCAAACGGTATATTGTACGAAGTTTGCAATGGCAGAAAGTATAAATACCCAAACATAGCTGCTTATTCCAAAACCAAATGCAAACGCCATTCTGGCGATGGTCCATAGTGAGACAAAGTTTATGACTAAATAGACAAGTGCCATATTTGTTTGACCTTTCACTTTTATTTCAAGATCAGTAAATGTTGGCTCGATTTGCCATAAAATGTAATTCCAGACAAATCCGGTAAATATCGCCGCTTGTATGGGTGTAAACAAATTATTTCCCAATGTAAAATGTGCCGGGAAAAGCAAACTCGCAGAAAAAAGTAACGCGGAATTAGCAACCCACAACATCATGAATTTTTTGTATCTTTTTATAATAATCACCCCCTGTCATTATTAAGATTATTTTAGATTGAAGTAAGTGTCAATTGAATATTTGTCAGGTATAATAGATCATAGATTAAATATTAAAAATCAAAGATTAAATATAAAGCATTGATTTCTATGTCTAATTGATCTGGGATAAAGATACGGAAATAGTATTACTTGTTGGTTGTTGACTGTTGGGTGTTCACGCAGTGCGCCCTTGTAGTTTAATGGTTAAGCAAAGCTTGTTGATTAAACTATTTCAAGCCTACATGCCCTTGTAGTTTAATGGATAGAACACTGGTCTTCGGAACCAGATATGGGGGTTCGACTCCTCCCGGGGGCACACAATATATATTAAGTATATTACTTTCTGATACTCGTTTTACTCGTAATAAGCATCTTGATACTCGTTTTACTCGCAATAAGAATCTTGATACTCGTTTTACTCGTAATAAGAACCTTGATACTCGTTTTACTCGTAATAAGAACCTTGATACTCGTTTTACTCGCAATAAGCATCTTGATACTCGTTTTACTCGTAATAAGAACCTTGATACTCGTTTTACTCGTAATAAGCATCTTGATACTCGTTTTACTCGTAATAAGAACCTTGATACTCGTTTTACTCGTATTAGAACACTGGTCTTTGCGAACCAGATATGGGGGTTTACACTCCTTCCGGGGGCACAATATTTAATGATTGTTCTACCTTCTGATACGCACTTTGTTCGGGATTGGCAAGAGATAAGATACCGAGAGTAATATTTTGGGTTAAAGGTTTAAGTGAGAAAACACACTAATTATCGGTAATTAATTCACAATAAACATTTCCCCTGTCAGTTACTTGCTACTTGATTTAAATAGTATGTAAAAGATAATATACACAATTGTTGTATACTTAAGAGTCTGGAAAAAGTGATATTCATCCCCCACTTACAGGTAGTTTAATATCGTAAAGAGGATAAGTGCTTAATTATGAAAACAAATAAAAATACCAGTGTCTTAATGATGGCATTCGGCGCACTTGGCGTGGTGTATGGTGACATTGGTACATCCCCACTTTATGCAATTAAAGAAATATTTTTTGGAATTCACCATCACCTGGAGATTGAAACACTAAACGTCTTGGGTGCGATATCATTGGTATTTTGGGCAATAACGGTTATTGTTTCTTTCAAGTACATCGTTTTTGTGCTGAGAGCAGACAACGAAGGCGAAGGTGGTGTATTTGCTCTTTATAGTTTAATTTCAACGATCAAATCGAGATTTAAAAGAATATTTTCGGCATTGTTGGTTTTAGGTGCAGGTTTACTGTTTGGAGATGGGATAATTACACCTGCCATAAGCGTAGTATCCGCAGTTGAAGGACTAAATGTTCTTACAAGCGATTTTGAACATTATGTCGTGCCTATTACAATTGTCATTCTTACCGGCCTTTTTGCTATTCAAAGTAGGGGTACGGCTAAACTTGGAAAAATATTTGGACCAATTGTTTTAACTTGGTTTATTTGTATTGGAACCATTGGTCTTTGGCATACTTTACAAACACCTGAGATTTTAAAAGCGATCAATCCAATTTATATTATTCATTTTGTTAACCACCAGTCCATAAAACACATCATGGTGATATTGGGTTCCGTAATGCTAGTTGTAACTGGAGGTGAAGCAATGTACGCAGACATGGGGCATTTTGGTAGAACACCTATTCGCATGAGTTGGTTTTGAGTTGCAATGCCAGCATTACTTTTAAATTATTTTGGCCAAGGGGCGTTTCTTTTGTCCGGTCAGCAAGTAATTAATAGTAATTTATTTTTTAGCCTGTATCCAAATTGGGCTCTAATTCCAATGGTCGTTTTGGCTACCCTTGCAACCATAATTGCATCGCAGGCATTAATTACAGGTGCATTTTCTTTGACCACTCAAGCTATTAATCTTAAATTATTGCCTTTCACGAAAACAATTCATACACATGAACACCATGAAGGCCAAATATATGTTCCTTTTGTAAATTGGGCATTATATGTGGGATGCATTAGTTTGGTTATTGTATTTAAATCCAGCAGTAACATGGCAGCTGCATATGGATTAGCAGTATCTCTTGTAATGTTTATAACTACCTTAGTTATGATCGAGGTAACCATTGATAAATGGAACTGGTCAAAAATAAAAGCCCTTTCGTTATTTGTACCCCTGGCTTTGATTGACTTAAGCTTTTTGTTGTCTAATTCAGTTAAGTTTTTTGTAGGTGGTTATGTGCCGTTAATGATTGCCCTTTCACTATATGTAATTATGAAATCGTGGAATTGGGGTGAAAAACATACCGAGCATGCGTTACGTGATTTAGGTACGTTAACAATTAAAAACCTAGTTGACATAAAAAAGACAGCAAAACACTTCGTCGATAAATCGGTGGTCTTCATGTCCTCGGAAAATATACTGGACGAAAATAGTACGGTTTCTACACTTGAACAAGTATACTGGGAAAGAGTTGGTATGTTACCCAAACACATACTATTACTTCATATATCCAGGTTGAAAGTACCTCACGCTACACAAAAAGAATATCAGGTGAAAAAATTTTTTGAAGACGATAAGAAAGGAAGTATTACTTTAGTAAAATACAAGTATGGTTTTATGGAAGAACCTCGTATTAATGAAATACTTGTACGTCTTGCTAAACACAAAGAAATTAACATAGATATCCATCCTTCGCAGTGGTCGGTACACGTTCTTAAGCCCAATATCCAACTTGAAAGAAGACTGAGTCCAAAGGAATATATAAAACACAAGCTATATAGATTCATTGCAAATAACGCAACGACGCAGGATCAGTTCTGGGATTTGGACGCCGCTGCAAATCTAACAATTCAGTCTATTCCGGTTAGGATACTATAGCTAACCAAATATAGAAACTAAAATAATTAAAACCATGTGTAGTGTTAGAAATATTTAGTTTAAATGTGGTAAGAAATAAATTGCTCGAAGCTAAATTGCTATAATAACGAACTTCTAATGTAAAATAATCTAAATATGCACGGAATCATAATAAACATAGGGTTTGTAAGTGTCTTTTTGTTAATTATTGCAATTCTACGGCATATTAGTTCAAAATCCAGTTTTCCCTATACTGTTGGTCTTTTGTTATTTGGATTTACCGCTCAGTTTTTGGTTGATTATTTTACCCTTCCTCTTCATATAAAACTAAACACGGATATTATTTATATGATAATTTTACCCATACTTCTGTTTGAGGCTGCAATCCAAATAAACATTCATCAATTCAAAATCCAGTTTAAAACGATAACTTTTCTTGCCACCTTTGGGATTATCGTTTCGACACTAACAGTGGCACTTATATTAAATATATTCACGGGTATGCCAATTTATGCAGCTTTATTATTTGGATCGTTGATATCTGCTACCGATCCGATTGCGGTACTTGCGATTTTTAAAAATCTAGGGGCACCAAGGAGGTTGGGTTTAATTGCTGATGGAGAGAGCATGTTTAATGATGCCACGGCTGTCATCTTATTTAAAATTCTACTTGGAATTGCGTTAGGGTCGTCATATTTTACGGCTCACACAATGTTGGCGGGTTTTTTTCACTTCGTATATATTTTTCTTGGAAGCATGGTGTTTGGTGTACTAATTGCCTTTGTCGCGATATGGATAATTGAAAAAATACACACGGATAGATTGATTGAAGCATCGATAACAATCGTTTTGGCTTATACCTCGTTTGCAGCAGCCGAGCATTTTTTCCACCTTTCGGGCGTAATTGCCTGTGTCATTTCCGCAGTTGTGTTGGGCAATTTTGGGAAGGCAAAAATATCCGACAAAATCATGCCTTTTGTGGTGGAAACCTGGGAATACTTGGGTTTTATTGCTTTATCAATCGTATTTTTTCTCGCTTCCTTTACGTTAAAACTTAATATCTTTAGTTTGAATTATATTTTTATTGCCTATGCAATCATTGCAATGCTTGCGGCAAGATCACTTTCTGTATACTTGACGCTTTTAATTACAAACACTACTCGCTTTTTTAGAAACGAGCCTAACGTTCCACTTTCGTGGCAACATGTTCTAAACTGGGGTGGAATAAGAGGAGTGATACCACTCGTTCTCGTTTTTTCCATACCGCCAACTTATCCGTACTATGAAGTAATATTTGATCTAACCATGGGGTGTCTTTTGTTTACTTTATTTGTAAATGCACTAACGATAAAGCCTTTATTGTTTAAATTGGGTTTGCATTTACCGGATCGCATGGAAGAACTGGCCAAAAAACAAAACAAACTTGTCCACGATGAGAAATTGTATGGGATTGTTGGAAAGTATAAACAGGGTGTTTTGACGAGTGATCTGGTTGGCGAATGGAAACAAAAAATTACTAACGATAAAAATAGCATCTTAAGTGAAATTATTATTGAAAAAGACATGCAGACAATTGAGAATAGTCTGAAGTACGAAGCCTTAAAGATTCAAAAAGCAGAATTAGAAAAATTGCTCTCAATCGGACGAGTCGGATATATGTCAGCATATGAATTTGAAGCTCAGCTTGATTTACAGATTGACGCACTTGAATACCCGGAAGTATATTCGGGTAAGGCGGTGAGTATGGATCAGGCAGTGAATTCTCTGAGTAGTTTGCGTCTCAGATTGTCGCGTATGAGGAAAAAATTATTACATTTGCCTTTACTTAAATATTTTGCCAAAGATGTCAATAATTCACTTGTTTTGACAAGATGGGAACTTCTCGAGTCAAGGATGTTAACAACCGTACCCGTTATGGAGTATTTAAATGTACTGGCTAAGCTAATTAGCGAACCTACATGGAAGGAAACAATCGATAAACTGCGAGAGGATTACTTGGCATTAAATACCAAAAACGAGAGTGAGATGGCGAAACTAAAAGAAAAATACGAGGTTGTAATATTTAACCGTAAACAAAACATCTTTAATAAGATTATTGATGATGAGGCGTTGGCTTGAGAATGTTCCCTTGCTAATATTTACTTTGCCCAAAGCTATGTCGAAATGGTAAAATACCTCTAATATTAAGTTCGACTTAATATGTATTTATTTTAAGGGTGGTAGTCTTATTGACACACCTAAAAACTTATACTTTAACATTTGCGGGTAAGCTCGCCTGCAATAGGCAGTGCGTTAGTAGTTGCAGGAAGGTAGACACATAAGCTTGTCCGAACAAGGTGTGAGGAGGAGTGAAACGACAAATCTTGTCAAGCTTTGCTTGCAGGTGATTTGATTTTTAGATAAATAATATGCCGTGGTGGTGGAATCGGTAGACACATAAGCTTGTCCGAACAAGGTGTGAGGAGGAGTGAAACGACAAATCTTGTCAAGCTTTGCTTGCAGGTGATTTGATTTTTAAATAAATAATATGCCGTGGTGGTGGAATCGGTAGACACGCATGCTTGTCCGAACAAGGTGTGAGGAGGAGTGAAACGACAAATCTTGTCAAGCTTTGCTTGCAGTGATTTGATTTTTAAAATAAATAATATGCCGTGGTGGTGGAATCGGTAGACACGCAAGCTTGTCCGAACAAGGTGTGAGGAGGAGTGAAACGACAAATCTTGTCAAGCTTTGCTTGCAGGTGATTTGATTTTTAAATAAATAATATGCCGTGGTGGTGGAATCGGTAGACACGCAAGACTTAAAATCTTGTGACCATTATTGGTCGTGCGGGTTCAAGTCCCGCCCTCGGCACAATTTAGATGATGGCTATTAGTTTTTAGTTATCTGAAAAAGATTAGCTATTTACCTACATACACGTGTATGCGTTGAAAGCGAAGTTTGTTGGAATTTAATAATTAATATTCGGGGTGTAGCTCAGTTGGCAGAGTGCGCGCTTTGGGAGCGTGAGGTCGCCGGTTCGAGCCCGGCCACCCCGACACTAAATAATGAAGTGGAAGTCAAAAATCTGGATAATATTGTCACTTATAGCGCTGATTGGATTAGTTGATGCCGGCTATTTGACGTACGAGCATTACATCAATCCCCTTGGTGGTTGTACATTGGGTGGCTGTCAGGAAGTTACAACCAGTAAGTACTCTGTAATATTTGGTATAATCCCCCTGTCGTTAACCGGTATGTTGTATTACGGCTTAGTATTAGTGCTTAGTGTCTTGTCGTGGTTGCTTGAAAAGGAGAGACTACTTAAAATCGTTAGTTATTTTACATTTGTAGGACTACTTGCTTCAATCTACTTCGTCTATCTTCAGTTAATTGTACTTAAATCAATTTGCCCATACTGCATGCTGTCGGCTTGTACTTCAACTCTTCTTTGCATTGTTGGAGTTGTATTTATAAAATTAGAATCAGTAATGAAAAGTAACAATGTTTAATTGTCTAATACAAACTAACACACTTAAATATTTAAGCGAAGAATTAGCTACGATATCGCTAATTATAGGCATTTTTATTATCCTTAAGTTTTCCCTTGGGGTAGTAACAAAAAAGACTGTAAACATAAAAATTCTTTTATCAGAAGGTGAAACTTTCTTCCTTAAGTTATTTTTTGGGTATCTATTGTTTACAATCGGGTATCTAAAAACACCAATTATTAAATCTACCGATATTTATATAGCCGGGATATTGGGATTTATTTTGGCATTGACATACCACCTGGTATATTTACTGGAGAGAAGAAAATATAAAAATATTTCGTTTATATTTAATGTACTTTTTTACGTATCATTAATACTGGTAATCGCTTTTGAATACACGAGGTGTAGTTTGTAAACGCAGTATGCTTATGTCGTTGAGCGATTCTTTGCCATGTAGTAGAATAGAAAGCTAATTGCGGGGGAAAGAAATATTTTATCCCGCTCAAAGATTCGCGGGAATAGCTCAGTTGGTTAGAGCGTCAGTTTTCCAAACTGAAGGTCGCGGGTTCGAGACCCGTTTCCCGCTCCAGGATATCAAGGTATTTTTACCTTCTTGTTAATAAATATAATTACGACATAGTGTAACTAGTCTGTATTTTTTCTAAAGATGTTAAAAAGTAAAGAAGGGATCGTTGAGCGAAGTTAGACACAACTTCTTTTTATTTTTCGATTTAACAAATTTGGTTACTTTACGATAATGATTAAAAACATCTTAGATGTATTTAGAGAATATTTTCTAATTCTCAAATTGAAAATATTGTCGATTGTTCACAAAACACCTCCCGCCATATGGAATATTGGCGAAAAACAAGCCTTAATCATTCCGGGTTTTGGAGGAAATTGGTATTGCTTGAAACAAATTGGTGATGTGTTAAACAGAAAAGGTTATAAAATAATTCCTGTAAAAAATCTGGTACACGGCACTCTCTCGATAGAAGAAAGCGTTAATAGAGTTAAAAACTTGATCGACAAAAACGACCTCAAGAATTTTGTAATTGTTGCACACAGTAAGGGTGGAATTATTGCCAAGGAGTTGTTGCTGTTACCCGATTACGAAAGACGTATAAACAAGGCAATATGTATTGCCGTACCGTTTGGTGGAAGTGTATTTGGGAAATTGAAAGTATTTAACTTAGAAGAAATTGAACCTGGGTCCAAACTACTGGTAAGGCAAAATGCAATTACAAGCGTAAATTCTAAAATTGTAAATATATATCCTTCACTTGATAATCATGTAATACCGAATAAGAATCTAACGATAAAGGGTGCAATTAATATTAAACTTGATATTGTCGGTCATACACGTATACTATTTTCGAAAAGTATAAAAAAAGAAATTGAAAAAGTTACATAAGTGTAAGTCAAATAGATAACTAGAGCAGTTGAAATATCCGTATGTTTATGGCTATATCTTCCAGTAATCGATTGTTTTAAAATATCAAGTGATATTATTAGATGGCGCGATAATTTATAATTTCCATAAAATGACTTACATCTTCACATGACAAGAGACATTACAGCTATCTTTGACATAGACAAGACTATTTATGAAGGTTATAGTCTGATTGATTTTGTTGAATTTATGCATTCGGAAGGAGACTTCCCTGTCAAACAATATGACAAACTAAAAGAAACCTTTTTGCAATACAAGAAAAATATTATTACTTATGATCAAGCCGTAGACATATCAATTAATGTATTCACCAAGGGTTTGGAGGGAAAAGGTTATCAAGATATTAAAATTAAGGCAGAGAAGTTTTGGGCATATAATTTTAATAAGGTTTATGAATTCGCAAAATTAAGTATTGACTATCTACATGGAGTGAACGCAAAAACAATAGCAATATCCGGTTCAATCAATGAAATCGTATATCCTTTGGTACACAAATTGAATTTCGATACATCTTATTTGACAGAAATTGTAAAGAAGAATAATGTCTTTTCGGGTGAAGTGATTAGAAATAACGGACTTTCCAAAAGTAAAGAGGATATAGTCAAACAAATATTTAGTGACATAAACAAAGATAGTATGACGATTGGTTTTGGAGACAGTATCGCTGATTTTACTTTTTTAGATAAAGTGGATATTCCAGTTGTAGTGGGTAAGCATGATTACGAACTTGAAAAATTAGTAAAGATAAAAGGCTGGACTATTATCGAGGATCCGCGAAACGATACCAAATTTTCAATTGCAAACTTAATTACCGATTTCTTGCAATAACATTAAAACCTTTTGACTAATAAATAGTTAGACATTGACTATGTAACTATATTTAGCGCAAGTTATGAAATACTCTTATACGACAGTAGACAAAAGAAAGCTATACGACATACCTCATGCCGATTTAATAAAAATGCTTGATATGGCCAAAAAAGCCATGAAGCATTGCTATCCAGTCAAAAACGAAGGTTTTAGTGTAAGTGTGCTTACTGACAAGGGAAATATTTATACAGGTGCATCTTACAAATCCGACACAGCGACACTGACAATGCATTCTGAAGCCGTCGCTTTGACACATGCCGCACAACATGGTGAGACTAATATTATTGCCATCACGGGACCAAATTGTCATATTTGTAAACAGTTGATATGGGAAAGTAGCTTAAAAAGTAATATTGAAATTCAAATAATTATTGAAGAGAATGGACTTATAAATAAAATACCTATTTCCTCACTAATGCCTTATCCTTGGCCCGAGAGAGAATAGTTGTCGATTAATGATTAGCGTCTAGATTTCTTTTTTCTTCCTTTTTTGCCTTGCAGATATTCCTGTGCTCTTAAATGTCTTAAATACGAAAGACGTTGGGGGTTTATACCTGGTACGATCTCTTTTTCATCGACCGGATTTATGCCATGCTGGGCAAGAAACAGTTCATATGCCCTGGCGTTTGGTTTTATATTTTCCATTAACGGTATTTTACACTTTACACTTACACTTTATAAATAAATATATAAAGTCATCACACTATTAGTCTAAGTTAAAGGTGCGGATTTTTGCTATAATGCGTTTAGCATGAATTACCAAACGATAGCACGCCTTTACGGCACCCTTGCGAAACCGGTGTTTTTTAAACTCGATCCTGAGATGGTACACGACACGATTACTGTTGTGGGGGGGTTATTGGGTAAGTACGCATTTACCAAAACCTTAACCGGTTATTTTTTCGACTATGAAAACTTCGTCTTAGAGCAAAAAGTAAACGGTATTCGCTTTAAAAGCCCCGTTGGTTTATCGGCAGGATTTGACAAAAACGCCAACCTGGTGGACATACTCCCCTATGTCAGTTTCGGATTTGCAGAAATAGGAAGTATTACTTTTAAACCTTACAAGGGAAATCCAAAACCAAGGTTATATCGATTGCCAAAATCACAAGCGCTTGTGGTTTATTATGGCTTGAAAAATATTGGAGTAAAAAAAATAATTCAAAAACTAAAAACATCCAATATTCCACAGGATTTTCCAATCAGTATTTCGATAGCTAAAACAAATAGTTCAACTACCTCAACAACCATCGGTGGCATTAATGATTATTATTCGTGTTTCAAAAAAGTAGTCGAAGCGGGAGTTGGTAATTTGTATACTCTTAATATCAGTTGCCCGAATACATTCGGAGGGGAACCGTTTACCACACCGGAAAAATTAGACAAGCTACTTAAGAAAATTAACACGATAAAATACGACAAACCGCTATTTGTTAAAATGCCTATCAATTTAGCCTGGAATGACTTTGATAAGTTGCTTAAAATTTGCATCAAATATCGTGTATCGGGTGTAGTTATTGGTAACTTAAATAAAAATCACAAGGATAAAAACATCAAAGATACTATCCCCGAAGGATTAAAAGGCGGGATAAGCGGAAAACCCACTTGGGATTTGTCTAATGCTTTAATTGAGAAAACATATAAAAAATACAAAGCTAAATTAACTATTATAGGAACAGGTGGCATATTCTCGGCTGAGGATGCCTATACAAAAATTAAAAAGGGTGCAACTCTGGTTCAGCTTATTACAGGCATGATTTATCAGGGACCTCAGCTTATCGCCCAAATAAACGAAGGCATAGTTGACCTTATGAAAAAAGACGGTTACAAAAATCTATCGGAGGCTGTGGGAAAGGAAGTCAAATAACTTATTCTTCTTCGGATTCGCTTTTTTCAAGACTTTCTTGTGCAGTTAAACTACCGATTGTAACTTCTGCGTCAAACTCTGACTTGTCATCGAGAATATCATCTGATAATTCTACCTGATATGTTTTGCCCAATACCTCTGAAATTTCTTTATACAATCCGTCAGGTGCATCTTTTTTAACTACAACATAAGTGATGGTGAAGTCTGAACTGTCGGCATTGTCAGGTGTTGCTTCTTGGAAGCCCGCGTCTGTCAATAATTTAGCCGCCTTACCCGCCTCCCCCGCTTTACCCGATCCATTTAATACACTGACACTAATGTTTTCCAAATCAAGAGGTTTGGTTGTCACATTGGGTAGCGGAGTTGGGCTTGGAATTACGGTATTCGGGGTAGGTGTAACCTGGGTATTATCAATCGCATCAGGTGTATTTTTTTGATAATAAAACAATCCTCCGCCTATGACTCCGAGTACAATTGCGACAATAACGAAGACAATAAATATTTTTAATTTATTTCCTGAAGGTTCATCGTTTGAGTTTTCACCATCGGCACTATCGAGCCATTGTTTAATTTCTTCTTTCGGATCCTTTTTTATATCAGGTGAAACCGGTGTCTCGGTTTTTGCTTCTCCGGGGTTTTCATTGTCACCAGTCGTGTCGGGTGAAGGAGTTTTTGGACTATGTATTTTATCCATTTTCGTATCTTCATCTTTTTTGTCGGCATCAAGCAAGCTAAAAGAGGATACATTTTCCACTTCTTGAGTATCTTTTTGTACACCAGCTTTTTCGGTATCTGATTCTTTTTCGTCATGTGTGGGCAAATCATCCGAAGAGTTAACCTTTTCTTCTTTTTCTTGAGGAACCTCTTTTTCGCTTTTCTTTTTAGGGATGCGTACACTAATTACTTTTTCCTCACTATCTTCCGCCAACTGGCTCTCAATTGAGTCAATCTGATCCAACGATTGTTTACTTTTTGTGTCTTTTGGCATATTCGATAGCTTATACCATTGTGAAACATCTGGTATCGTGTTGTCAACATCCTCTTGTTTTGATTCCGGTGAGATAGTAAAATTCCCCTGTATGTCGAGAACCGATATTAAACAAATAATTAAAAGGCAGGACGACGAAGTTTATGGTGAAAATACGATTGCAGGATCTTCACCTGATCCCGAGTCCGATGATGACACGGCAGATTCAAATAACGATTACACTACGAGACTAAAACCCGGAGATGATTTTTACCTAGCCGATGAGGTCTTAAATGACGATAAACCTACTATTGCCACACATGTAACTCTTGGTGATGAAGAAGAAGAGGAAGAAGAGGAACTTTAAGAATATAAATACTTTACGTATTCCTTAAGCATTCTATCGGCTGTGAAATTTTTGGAAAGCTCGATAGACTTACGCATTCTCTCGACCCACGTTTTAGGGTAATCGCCGGTTGTTTCATAATAAATGTCTTGAGCTTCTTCTAGTGATGAATAAATACTTGCACTTAAATTGTTGTCATCAAGTTTCCAACCTACATTTTCCCAGTTGACCTCTTTTGCCCAACCACCCACCGTTGTCATATTAAGAACTCCGTTTGACAAGGCTTTCATACCTGATGTTCCCGATGCTTCTTCGTTGGGTTTAGGTGTGTTTAACCATATGTCGCTTCCTGATACGAGAGATTTAGCGAGTGATATGTCGTAATCGGGTACAAAAATAGCGTATCCCGATAACTCGTTTTGCATATAGCGAATAATTTCCTGGAGAACTAACTTATTTTGGTCATCGCCTGGGTGAACTTTGCCGGCAAACAAAAGTTGAATAGCTTTGTTCTCACGGGTAATTATCTTAACGAGTCGGTTTAAGTCAGAAATTACAGCTTTTGGTTGCTTATAACCGGCTACCCGTCTAGCCCACGTAACGACAAGACGATTGTGGTCGTATTTGAAACCGGTTCTGTTTAGCACCATTTTTGACAGGTCAGCTTTTTTTCTTACATGATTGTCCCATAAGTCTCGGTCGTGTATGGAAGTGTTTCTGAAAGCATGTGTCTGCCAACGTGGTAAATGCACTCCGTTTGTTATTGCATACCAATTATAGTTTGGCCAGAGTTTTTTTGAGATTTTACCATGCGCTTTGCTAACTGCGGATACCTTGTGTGAAGCGTTTAGGGCAAATCGCGTCATATCAAATCTCTTGCTTTCTTGTTCAATTCCTTTTTCAATAATAAAGTTGATATCAAGTTGTTTGTGTACGTCAATCAATTCTAAGTAATGCCTAACTTTTTGTGGATCATAACTTACATTCCCTGCTTTTACCAAAGTGTGGTTAGTATATACAATTGACTGCTGCGCTAAATTCCAAGAATTTTCGACATCTTTCTTGTCTACACCAGAAAGATGTTTAATCAATTCCGTAACGACAAAAGCAGGCCTACCTTCATTTAAATGATAGAAAGAGGGCTTAATTTTTAAGGCTTCAAGTAATTTGACGCCACCTACTCCAAGTAATATGTTTTGCTTGATTTGAGTATCTTCATCTCCCCAGTAGATGGTATTTAGAAGTCCTCGCCAATCCTCGGAATTTCCGTCAACATTTGGTGAAAGAAAAAACAATAAAGTGTGGTCGGCAAGACGAATGTAATACGAGCGTACTTTTATTGTTTCTCCACATGATATTTCAATAATCAAAGGTTTTCCGTTAATTGTCGTTTCCCTAAGAAAAGAGGTGTTTGGGTCAAATACAGAATCCAAATCGTGCTGATAACCGGTTTCGTCGATATGTTGGACAAATTTTCTACCCTTATGAAGCAAGCCAATACCAATCATGGGAAAATTAATATCAGCGGCGGCACTTATTACTTCTCCGGCAAGTATCCCCAACCCTCCGGCGTAAGTAGGTAACTCATTATCTATACCAAATTCAACACAAAAATATGCAACCGGATTGATATTTTTTGGCAGATTAATCACTTATTAAGCATTACAGATTTTGCCCTTAATTACCAGAGTTGTTTAATTCGTAATAATCGAAGTGACGACCGGAGATAAATATTCTTTATTCGTTGCAATAAGCTCGTCGTCGTAAAATATGGCTACCCATATTGCGTTATCCTGATCGATAAAAATATAATAATAAGAATCAAGATTAGTTGAGGCTCTTACATGAACTTTTATTGCCTCATAACCAAAAAAGTCATATGAGGTTTGCTCAATGACATTATCACGCACAAATAGCGGAGATACCAAAAGGTCATTATCTGCCATGTGAGCTATTTGTTCGTCTTGAGCCGTAAGAAATTCATCCAGCGAATTTTCGATAGTTTTGTCGTACACAAGGCTGGTTTTTCTAAAAGTTATATCGGGTAAATTATCTTCACGTTCGGATATTTCGTAAAAAGAAATCTCCGGCCATTTTGTTTTTTGATACATAGCATGCCACGCGGAGGGATACACAATCTTTTTATCCCAACTTAGATCCATTTCACACAATTTGTCATCAATTAGTTTTACACTTATTATTTCGTCTTGAGTGTAAGCAACGTGTTCAAGTAAGTTAAGCGTATCACATTCGGTATCTATCGCAGCAGTTTTACTTAATTCCTGTAGATTTATTGTTTGAGGTAAATCGGTTGAATAAGTATTATTAGCCAATTCGTTCTGTGTTTTGCTAAAAAATATAGAAACACCAACGGTAACAATAACGCTAAAGAAAATTGCAAAAATCAAATAAGTGTAATCAGTGTTTTTCATAAATCATCGATATTTTATAATACACTGTATTAAAGAAATGATTAACGGAGAAATATCGAAGCAGTAAGTTATATTGCGCAAGAAAACTCATCTACCTTGGTAGTAACTTGGATTGGTCACGTATCCCCTTTTTTGAATGTATGTTGTTATTAAACGTTTGTAATTTTCAAGCTAGAAAAGAGGACTATTTAGACGTTGTAGACGCTTAGCGTAGCGTTTCTTAGATTTGCCATCTTGGTAATCCCCACACGCTCGACGAAATACCTGTCATGGGAAACCAACACAACCGTTCCCTTGAACTCTCTTAAAGAATTTTCTACAACTTCTTTGGTTTCGATATCTAAATGGTTTGTCGGTTCATCTAAGATTAGCAAATCATAATTATTGTGAGTAAATATTGCCAGAGCAAATCGCGCCCTTTGACCCGGACTTAAATTTTTGACCGGTTTTTTTAGGTCGTCATTCTCGAATAAAAACTTTTTCAATTCCCCGAAGGCTTTTCCGTATGCACAGCCTGTTTCTTCCAGGTAACATGTAAGCAAGTTTCGATTATCTAATATTTTTGATTGTTTCTGGGCAAAATAACCCATTTTTACATTATTGCCAATTTCTATTTCACCATGGGTTGGTTGTTCGTCTCCTGCTATCATTTTAACGATTGTTGATTTACCCGCACCATTTGGACCATACAACCAAACCTTTTCTCCTCCCAAGACACTAAAGTTTAAATCTTTAAAAACTTCCCTAGTGTCATAAACTTTACTTACATTCTTGAAGGCAAGCATCATTTTTCGATGTGTAATATCTGTCACAAATTCGATATCCTTTAGCCTCTTTGATTCATATTTGTGTTTTTCGTTCTCTCCCTTAGTTTCTCTTTCGATCCTTTTTTTGGCTGAACTGACTGCCTTTCCTCGGCTTTTTCCGTCCGATATTTTTCTCGCACTCGCTAACAACTGTTCGAGTTTATCCTTCTTTTTAAGAAATAGTTTGAAGTCATTATCCCATTTCTCAATTAGTTTTAATTTTTCTTCTTTGTAAAAATCGTAATTTCCAACAAAGCGAATGATACCTGATTTTTCGATTTCCCATATTTCATCAACTACCATGTTTAAAAATTGTCGATCATGAGAAATTAGAAGGACTGTTTCATTTAAATTTTTAATATAATTTTCAAACCATACAATACCTTCAATATCAAGATGGTTGGTTGGCTCATCAATGATAAGAATGGTTGGGTCGACAAGTAACATCTCAATCATTTTTGCCTTCATCTTCTGACCCTCACTAAGTGTTGATATTTTTTGTTCCGGATTGTAATTTACATATTTTAATTTACTTATTAGAATATCAATCTTATACTCTTCCCACTCTTCACTTAATTTACTCTTGAGATATTCTCCGATAGTTACGTCGGGAAATTCAAATTCTTGAGGAACATATCCAATTGTTTCGCCGTGATTGTGGTAACTTCCGGAGTCCGTGCTTATCTCTCCCGCAATTATTTTGAAAAGAGTTGTTTTGCCACAACCATTTGCTCCGACAACGCCGATTTTTCTACCGTTACCGGCTTTAAAAGAAATATTACTTAAAATATTTTCCGTGCCGTAATTTTTAGAGATGCCATGTCCTATAATCATACGTGTATTTTAGCAGTTTTTTTGAGAATATATAAATTAATAATGAAAGTACTTGTAATACTTACTTTAATTAAATGAAGTATATTTATTGCTTCGAGAGATTATTTGCCATGATTAATACAAGGGGAAAGTTGCTTTTTAATCGTCACTTGCACATCGTGGTATTCGCACAGAATGGTATTGGGTTTGTTATTTAAACTTCACGAAAGCTACGTGTTGAACGTGTACTTTAAGCGAAGCTGTGATCAAACTTTTCACCAGAAAACCTTAACCTTTTAGGTAGTGGTTATTTAAGGTACGTCAACAACTTCATCACGTTTTTTCCTGATAAAAGCAAACCACTCCTCCAATACCTCAACCATCGATTTAAGTGGAGCTTCAATAAGAAAATCTAAAATTACAGAAAAGATATTCAGTTTCGAAAATCCTTGAGAAAGATACATTCCAAGATTTAAAAACGGTAGCGATAGAACTTCAAATATTAATCCGATTGTTCCTTCATCGGAATATATCTTAATCTCATTGGCGTTTAATTTAATTTTCATAACAAAAAGGAGAACTAACGATAGAAATGCAAAGAAAATCAATGTTGCAATTACGGAAAAACCCGCATAAC
This sequence comes from Candidatus Woesebacteria bacterium, assembly GCA_016700095.1. NCBI lineage: Bacteria > Candidatus Woeseibacteriota > Candidatus Woesebacteria bacterium. The sequence goes on from CP065002.1 coordinate 688,431, forward strand.
TTAAAATAAATGCAAGAAGCATAAAGACCACTAAAAAGGTAATTAGATAAAAAAGTGAAAAAATAGTTTTTAACCTCGAGCCTTTATTGACGGATGTTAAGGCAAATTCACTAATTTTATTTGTATTTTTTTGATACACGATGTTTTGAATTCTTCTAACAATGATATCGGTGTTTTTTTCACCCGGTGTTTTTATGGTTGATCCAACTAATATCATTAAAAAGGGTGGAAATAATACGTTTGAAACAAGAGGAAATATATCAGCTGAACCATCGAGATATATTTCGATCGGGATTTCGACAAGAAGTGCGATAAATATTTTTGTTACAAAAATATAAACAACACTTCTTTGGATACTTCTCCTTGTTTTGGTTTTTATAGCTTGATATTTTTTAAGGCAGACCTGCCTAATATTTTCTTCGAACAATTGTGGTTTATTAACAAGTTTATTTAGTGTAGTTTTTTCACTTACAGCTACTTCGTGGAGAATATCGAAAGGTGCAACACTTTTTTTCACTTTTCTATATATCAGAAATCTTTTGGGATGACTTAGGCTTTTTTCAATTAAACCATAGATCTCGGAAAAATTATCAATAAATTGTGTAATATCTTCTTTTGTATTTTTGTTCCATGTTAAAAATATTTTAGTGAGCAAATGATAACGCATAATCGCATCATCCGACTTGGTATAAGACCGGTGAACTGCTAAATAGACTTGCAAACTTTTCTCCTCTTCGGTTAATTCATCGTCATTCCATGTAAAATTTGCCATAAACCAGTGATGCATTAGATCAACAAAAAGATCACGGTTGGAAGGATCAAGTAAGTCTTCTATTTCACTTGATGCGATGCCAATTAACCAACCTTCCATATCCTTTTTTGATTTAGCCAAATATTTAGCGTTTTTTAGTATGAAGTTAAACTTACTTAGTATTTGCGCAACTTCACCTATACTCTCAACCGGAATAGTGTCATTTTGGAGGTATTTTGCCTGAACCAACTCTTTTAATAAAGTGCTTGATACTTTCTCAAAATCAACGTTTTCCAAGTTTGGTTTTTCCCAAAGAAGTCTTTTGAGTATTCTTTCAACAGCATTTCTTCTGATTACGTTCTCGCCTTTATACTCCACGGAATTACGGATTTTCTCATACACATAGGAAATACTGCCTAGCGTTTGGCTCACTTTCACATTTTCACCCGATAAATTGTCCTTTTTCTCGTATGACTTAGTGAAATTACGGCTAAAATTTTCAAAGTATGATGTTAAAGGACTAATTTTTTTTCTCGCCTGTGAGACATAAATATTTTTATGCATAACTTATTATACTTATTTTAGTAACTAAACCATACTATTGGCGACACACTAATCTTTAATAGTTGTAAGTAAGCGCATTATTTAAATAACAAAACTTCCACCTAATAGTATCCACCAGGTTTTGATCTTGAAAAAAAATATAAAGTTAATTCACAGGTTTGACTCATTTTGCGAACCTTTTCATCCGTTTACGAAAAAAATACTAATGCATAGCAAAGTGTGGTTACAATACTGCAATGCCAAACATTACTAGAGAAATAACCAAACCAATTATAAGCGCAAAAATAAAACGGGTAATGAAATCCCCTTGTGAAAACCACTGATATAACTCAACTATTTTCCCGACATTATTAATAATATTTTCTCGCTTGTCAAAATCTTTTTTAGTATGAGTGCTTGTCCGTATACTTTGTTTATTGCCTTTTTCGGTATGTGTTTTTGTGCTTGTTTCTGTGTTTTCATTACTTATCAAATCGCTGTCATGTTCTTTAACTCTCTCTTTTTGTATATTTGATTTCTGATTGGCTCTTTTATTAAACGTCGTTTTATTCACATCTTGTAAATTGTTATCAGAGTCGTGAGACTTGTCTAAATTCATGTTAAACTTGAAATGAATACCAGTCTTTTCTATTTGGCTTACATCTTTCTCGCGTGTCATATCTTGTTGAAAAATTCTATCTGGTTTATCCAATATTATTTGTGCTTCATTGTTAATAATCCTTTGCTCTACCGTGTGAACGGTATCATTTTGAGTGACTATATTTTGACTATCGCGAAATACTTCCGTTGTTGATGTGTGGCCAGTCTTAGGTAACGAAGCGTTTGTAGAAACGTTATAGATACTAAAAGATGTTGATGACCCAGTTTTATCAAATGAAGTAGTTTCGTAAACATTTTTATCGACATGTTTAAAGATTGAAGTGTTAAGTGAATTTTGATATACAGGTATGGAGGTACGTATTTGGTTCGCATTTTCTAATGGATGTATAAAATTACTCACCGCTTCTTTGACTAGATCGCCAACAAGTGAGTACTTATAAAACATATCATCAAATATATTCTTTACCTTGCTTCGAGGGTTGTTGAAAGATTGCCCTAAGTAGTTCGTAAAATTTTCTACCACATGTTCTTTGTGATTACTTTGGCTATGATTGTTTTCTTCGTCAAGGAGCGTAAAACTGGTTACAAATGTATGTGGTGTTTTTGAAAGTAGGATGAATAGTTCGTACAAATTATTTTCATCGGTAGGTTTTTTTATCTTGTGATTATTTACGACTACAATTGTTGTAATTCCGATACTTATCGTATTGTTGTCTGGGAAAGCCCCTTGCGCTAAGTATGAAGAAAGTGTGTGAGCAAATTCAATTGTATCTAAGTCTTGTGATGGGTTGTGAGCAACTTTCCCAAGACGAAATGTGCAAGGGATACCAAGTGATGAAAACTCGTCGTAGATTTTGGGTGACTCAGCAGAAATTAGTATTTGCTTTTTTAGCATTGTAATGAGTTTAAATCTTATTCATTTTAATACAAGTATTTGTTGAAAATGTTAAATATCCATGCAAAGTTATGTTAGAATAATCGAAAGAATGTCAATCAAAGGAGAACAAAACCAAAGCGGTGAACCATGGAGAGTGGGTGATTTGCCAAGCGGGGAATTACCAGAATACACTCAAGCGGGTAAATTACATCTGAATCTTAATGGTATCAGCAAAGTAGAATACGAGTTGCCGTTTGGAAATAGCACGTTATGTGGAGAAATGGTGTACGATTCCGCGGACAACCTAATTATTTATAAAGCGAAAACAAAGTAATTTGCAGATAATTTGACAACGAATAGCTAAATTGTCGCTAAGCTTTATAAGCATCAATCTAAACTGTATTTACTTCCTCACACTCCATCCTTTCCTCATCATACGGTTTCAATAACATCTTGGCTTTTTGTAAACTTTCAAAGTATTTTGCAGTATCGTTTATATCAATAATAACAGGCATTCTGTCGTGCACTTTTTTCATTAACGAGTTTGCACTTGTTGTAATGATTGCTGTCATATAGTGGATTTTTCCTTCGGCATCTTGGTGTGATGAGTAAATGCCGGCAAATGAAAATATATTAGTATCCTTAATTTTGAACCTGAAAGGCGTTTTTACTAGTTTTCCCTCTATTTTCTCTTTCTTCCATTCATAAAAAAATGATGCAGGAATTAGACAGCGATTACTTTCAAAATCGGATCTATAAAAATTACCACCAAGTTTATCACTTCTTGCATTAATCGGTTTAATTTTAGTCTTGGATGGATCAGCCCATGTAGGAATAAATCCCCAACGCATTTGCCGTGCAACTAGTGGAGAGTTTTTGGTAAGTGTGACTATCAACTGTGATGGCCTAATGTCCGAGTTGGATTTAATCTCAAAATCAGGCTGGCTTATCAAATCATACGTTTTTGCTAAATCTTGAGCACCAAAGCTTGAGCCAAATCTTCCGCACATTTTTGTATTTTACCACGATTTATGTTAGCTGAATAATAATTGCATCTATATGTAAATCACGACTTGTTAAGTCGGGAATGAAGTATGGTCATAACTTGGCGACAAAAGACCACAACCTTGAAGTTATGTATCGTATATTTTACCCAAACATTAACCATTCAGGCTTGAAAAACAAAAGTAAGCCAATTGTAATCATTAATAGTCCGCCAATTAGATGTGATACCCTACTGTACTTGGTGCTGATACCCGTCATCTCGAGAGTAAGCATTGCTGTAAAAAATACAAATAGGTCATCAAGCATGAAAATAAAAATGTACAACATCATGTATAAATAATATTGCCACGTGGGGAGATTACTTAGACTAAGAACTTGCGTAAAAATAACTGGTAATCCTGCCGAGCAGATTAGCTCAACCAGGTTTACAGCAAAAGCAAGAATTATAATCCCCATTAAAGCTATGGCAAACTTTTTTTGTTGTGTAATCGCTTTAATTTTTTCAAATACTATTCTTCGTTTCTCATCACCTGTCACTTTACAACCGCTATTTTTGTTAACAAAATACTCTCTTAAGTTGTAACTGCCTCCTAAAAGTGCAATCAGAGCGATCAAGGATCTCACCCATACAATAAATCCGATAAACAAAATTATATTTAGCCACGCAGCCATAAATAGAAAGTAAACAAACCCCGATGTAATTATGAAGGTCGTTCCCAAAATCCATCGTCTTTTCTTATCTTTCATGCCAAGAAGTAAACTTATTAGAAATAAAAGAGTCCACATCGCACACGGATTAAAGCCATCTAATGCCCCCAATATTATAGTAAAAATAGGAAGTGATAATGACTTTGTTGTTATCTCACCAAAAATAGGAATATCTATTTTATCGGGAAATACTTGGTTGTCTTTTGCCTGTGTTTCGTTTATTTCACTTACATCAACTTGTCCATATTCTAAATTATTCTTTGTAAGTCCAACCAAATTTGCCAAAGAATCATCACAAGAATTATTGATACATGTGTTAATGTGGTTCTCAATTTGTTTTGAAATTACCGATTCATTGAAACCGACAAATTCTTTGTTGCCGACAATGGTTAATGGTACCCCGGACACTTCAAAATTTAGTATTTCACTGACATCCATCAACAATTCTCTGTTGTCTTTGTTATTCCATATTTCGAAATCAACAACATTAACTTCGGGATATTTTCTCTCTAGAGATTCCAAAAACGGCTTTTCCTTGGCGCAGTGAGGGCATCCTTCTCCCCAAAAGAAATAGACGTTAACTTGTGCGTCTTTGGACATTGCAGGTTTAACGGATATTACCAATAACACAACAATAAAAATCAGTTTCGAAATTATTTTGATCATAGATTGCGATTACTTACACTACACCCAAGTTCCTATTTGCGTTGTCGTTTTATTCTCCCTTGTGCTCGTTAATTACATTCAGTAATTCTTCTTTTGACACCTCACCGTTTAAGCGCAGCACTTCATTTTCATTTCTGTCAAGAAAAACGAAGGTTGGTAGATTATTATTGATTTTGTACTTTTCAACCATATGTTTGTCTTCATCGAAATCAAAATATATCGTTTCTAGCCACGGATTTTCTTTTTCAATCTCTGCCCACCTTGGTTTCATGACAAGACAACCTGCACACCACACAGCTCCAAATTTAAGTACCTTCATAATTAATCACCTCCCAACAATTAATATCATACAACCAAAATATAACTACTCAAATACCTACTCTTAAAAAGTAGATGATAATAGATTACGCTAATTATTAACTTTGATGTAGTATTAGTTAATGCAGTTACAAAAATATATTTCTCATATATTAACGTTTCTTCACAAACACCCTTTTTTAATATTGGTAATTGGAATTTCTACTGGACTTGCCATCGCAAGTATTTCTTTTAACTCGGTTAACCATGGATTACGGGGATCAAAATTAGAAGATGTTGAAACAAATGAATCTTACAAATTCTCTCAACCGTTATCGAGAAATGAATTATCTCAAAACAAAAATGGCTTGACTGAAGAGTTTCATTTTGCAAACGAGGTATATATGCTCTACTATGACTATGTAAATATTGACAGCAGTAATCTTCCGCAATCCGGTAAGTATGTATTAGTCAACAACACGACACAGGAAGAAATTGTGCTTTTTGAAGAACCTTTTGATAATTGCCGCATTGATTCGGTCGTTAAATCAAATCTTTTGTTCAATGTCGATACTCTACATATTTTATCTACGTCACTTTGTGGAGATAGAACAAAGCGTATTCTTATGAATCTAAGTAACGAGGTTTCAATAAATGGTCAGTCGTCATATAAAGTCGGTGAAACAAAGATAATTGACCTTGGCGATAACTTCAACAAATTTTACAAAGTACTTGGGTTTTTATCATCCGAGAAAATCCTGGTGCAAGAAATCACTTTGAATGCAAGCGGACTTTATGACCAAATCAGATATTTAACAGTAAATATTAATAATACCCATGATATGCGTGAAATTGATAACTAAATAAGTGTTAATCTGACCTTACGCCATCTTTCAAACCAGGCATTGAAAAGGTTGGACCCTGCAAAGAAAAACACTGAAATATTGATCAAGTAAAGATTAAACAAAAATACTTTCCGTGTTACAAGACAAAGCTGTTCAAATACAAATACTTTGGTTGAGAAAATACTTCAAAAGGTTTGCCCGCAATTCTTACACGGTCCCCTAGAGTTTATTTCAATATCTAGTCTTGTGATATCATTTTGAAATTTATTTGCCTCACTGCTAAACCTAATAAATTCATCAATATTTCTGGCTTTCGATGCTCTTGTTCTTGCGGTTCTTTCGTGAATTCCAAGACCGTTTATTTTTTGCCGCATTTCTACCAACCAACATGTATCATCTTTTGTATATTCGCAGGCCATATTTAATACTTAATATATTTTAAGTTTTTCCTTAACTAATTTAAACTGTTCCGGGTATGTTTATACAACATTTCAAAATTACGTGTGTGCAACTTACCCCGTGTTTTACTTTCTTAAATAATGCATGATTCCGATAGATTATTATAACAATTCATATCTTCTATATGTGTTATGGGTACAAGAGTTTGGTTATTTAAACCCCCACCGCACATGGGTGGGACTATACCACCAAAGGGTGTACAAGCTTGTGATATACGTGCAGGGCAAACCTTGCAAATCTCACCCGTGTGCGCCGGAAAGGGTGATCCATCTTGCGTGGTTAGGACTCTAACAAAGCTTGTCTCTATAAATAATTCATATTTCATGAAACCTATTATACACTATAGGTCTTCTAATAAAAATATATTACTTATTTGTCAAGATAAGTACACTTGATTATTTATAGACAATGCATGTGTAGTTATATGAATATATTTAATAGATAAAAAATAACAAAAGTTTCCTTTTATTAATCAAGTAATTACGAATGTTTTAAAAACAACTACTTTTTACAATTGTTTCTTTATTATTATATATTTAAAATACCGTTTATCATGAAAAACGTTTTATTTTTACAAAGCTGGTATTCAAATATTTCCGACAATTGGTATCCATGGCTACAAAAAGAGTTAGCAAGGATCGGGTATGTAACTAACTTCACAGATATTCCAGAGATGCGAAAAGATGCACCCAATATGGCTAAAATTCTTAAGTTCATTGAATCAAATAGTGTTTTAAATACAGACACAATTATTGTCGGACATAGCCTTGGTAACTTACTAGCTATGAGACTGGCGGAAAGATACAAGTTTAAAAAGATGATTCTTGTTTCGGTGTGGGATTACGATGATTTATGTGAAGGTCATAAATCATTTTGGAAAACAAAGATAAACCATAAGGCTATAAAAAGAAACGTTAAGGATATTTATGTAATTCACTCCGATAATGATCCTTACTATACCGCACTGGCAGCCAAAGATACGAGTAATAGGTTAAATGCCAAATATATATTACTTGAGGGTGGTGGACACTTTGGGTCAGAAGATGGGTATAAAAAACTTCCACAGGTATTAGAACTGATTAAAAAATAAATATGAAAATTAGTAAGAATAAGATATCCCAAAAAACATAACTTTTTAAAAACATGAATACGCGATAGAGATAAGTTTACAATAGAGTAAAGGCCTGTTTTTCATCCTCGTGTTTCATTACTTCATAAACTCTTTCAATCAACATCCAATCATAACCAATACTTTCTTCATAAAGAATAATTTGGATATCTATATCTTTTACTTTTAAGGCAATAAAATGAGCCTCAGTTGGTCCATGCTTTCCGTCAAACTCGATTTTATAATCTAAGTTTTTAGTTTCATCAAAAGTATTAATGCCATATTCCTCACTTGTCTCTTTTTTTGCGGCAATTTTCAAGCTTTCCCCCTTTTTTATATCTCCAAATATAATAGTCCACTCGTCATCGTAGCCATTAAAAGGTTTGTTATGGCGAATGAGAAATCTTCTTTTTCCAACAGGGTCGATGGTCCAAACGATTACGGCAACTTTTTTGTGAATCATTTATTAAATATGACTTACTTAAACAAGATATTTTGAAAAATATACATAGTACCATTATTACAATAAAGTCCACTTAATAATGATAACATGAAGCTATGCAACTAGAAGATAAAGGCAGAGATAATTTCCATAATTATGTCAAATTACTAAAAAGGCTTATTGTCAATCAAAATATACACTTTGATCTTATTGTCGGCGCCGGTGATTCCGGAATGTCAATGTCAAAGATTGCGGAATTAGTCTATATAGAACTTGGTTTAGTCATTCCCAAATTACTGACTATTCCCTATTACAGATTTACAAAAAAGAATGTATCAAGCGGAAATGAATATCTAAATCCAAACACCTACCTCAGTAAAGTAATAAATACAATTCAGGGTATTTCCAGTATAAAACACGTATTATTTGTTGACGATGAAATAGGTCAAGGAAATACCGTCTTTGGTACAATTAAAATCCTTGAAAAAGTACTACCTGATACGAAATATGTTGACTTATATATTTTAGCGGAAGATCACGGTTTTGATCCGAAAGTGCTTAAGACAGAAATAAAAATATTTTTCAAACCTTTCTCAAACTCCCAAAAGGATATTTATAACGCAATTTCTTACATCATTCCATACGAGATCGAAAAATATATTACCGAAAAATATTCTGATGAGACTATCGGATCAAAAGTTCGTATGAATTCTTTGTTTGGATTACCCAGCAAAGAGATGGTAAAAAGCGTTCCTGTTTGGTCATACAGTATTTACAATAAACTGCAAAAGGAAATTCCTAACTTTAGTCACCTGAGAATTGATTTTGAGAAGTATATTATTTCTTTAATAAGGAAAGCTGTGCAATAGAATGATGTTTATGTTGAATAGGTTGTTGAAGTAGACAACTTACGCTTCTAAACTTATTTATCGTAATCTTTGATATACACTTCACCGTCTCTAAACGCCTTAAAAAGGATTTTGTTATCAATCAAATGCTCAATTTCTTTGTCAATGTCAGCAGACTCCGGATGATCTGATTTGTAATGAGGCTCGAAAGCAAAATCAATTATGCCCAAACCTTCCCAGCAAACTTTTTCTTTGGGATAGGCATCTTGCAGAGCTAGTGGATTGTCCACAAAATCAATTCCCTTGAGTGAAGGAGATAAAACACACGCACCTGCACTGTACCCTGCATAAACAAAATCAGAACCTTCATATTTATTTATGATATCGTCAAACCCACTTTTTTTCATCGCCACACGGAGTACAAAACAGTTTCCACCGCGAACCCAAACCGCATCAAAATTGCGTAGGAATAATTCCAACTCATCACGTTTTCCGAAATACTTACGTAGGTCTAATATTTCGGGTTTTAATCCGAGAAGTTTTAACTCGGCAATTTCAAGATCTTCACCTTTTTTACGTCTCTCTAAATCCGAATAACAGTCTAATGCATTGGAAATAATAGCAATGCGTTTATTCCCGCCTACCATGTGCGCCAGCCTTTGCCCTTCGTCGCCAATTTTAAATGATGATAAATATAGTTTCATTGATTAAACCGCTAAAATTACAATATCTAAATACCACTTCGCCGTAGTACATGGTTTGATGGTACTTGGGATTAATTATACACGAGTTTATTTTAATACAACCTATACATTTAGTATTTAACCGTGACGTAAAACTAGTATATGCACTAACAAAAGTGTAATTTTTAATCGTTGCCAATAATAACTCGTAACAATAATCAGGTTGGATCTAGGAGTAATAAAAACTATTTAATATAATGCTTATATGGACGTACTAAGTTTCTCCAGGGAAACCAAAAAGACTGCAGAGAGAATTCTTGAGGAAACAGGTATAGTGGAGAAATTGTCTTCACACGGCAAAGTGAGTATTGGAGGCAGTTATGCATTGGACTTGATGTATGGACCGGATATTGATATTACAGTTGAGTGCAAGAACCCTCGAGAAGCTTCAGTCGAATGTTTAAACTCCTTTGTGAAAAACAGTAAATTCCAAAAGTATGAATATGGGGATTTTGTAAAGCATCCGAGAGTAAACAGACCAGCAGGTTATATTGTAAATCTTAGAAATGTATTTGAAGATAAGATGTGGGAAGTGGAAATATGGTTTCTTGATTCTGTTGAAAAAGTAGATCGAGAATACATTAACGAAATAAAAAAGAAATTAACCCCAGACGCTTGTGAGAGCATACTTCTAATCAAACATCAGCGTGAGGAAAAGCAAATTTCGAAGCATGAGCTCTCGAGCGTCAAAATTTATGATGCTGTAATAAACAATGGTGCAAAAAGTATTGAAGATATCCATTTATGAAAGTTTATCACCCTACTTTATCACCCTACAGGTGAAATGAATTAACACAGCTCACTTTTTAGAATTAGTACGGTAACTTAGAGTTAGTTGCCATCGGACGTTCATATATAGATATACCTTAAACTTACAGAATGCTTATTAAGAACAGTCCCAAGTATATAGCACATCACTAAAATCTAGTTTTTGAAGATTTACTGGTTTAATAAAAAGTTTGCTACTCCCACATCCCCCCACATTATTTCAGCAATATTTTGCTTTGGATAATACTCACTGTCCATTTGAAACAATAAGGTAGAATAATCTGTGAATTTATCATTGCCTCTGGGATCATCTTGAGTGAAATTGGGATAACCTCCTATTTTATGACCGGTTGGATCAGAAAATTTAAGATATGTTTTAACTAACTCACTGTAAAAATCATCAAAAGCTTTGTCGTAATTAATTTCACTTTCATATCGAAAATCAACATAGGGAATAGATGCGATACTTCTCTTGAATGTTAAAGAAAACTCATTTTCTAATACAAAGGTTTCTTTTGGGGTAGGCCAATCATAATCTAAAATCGGATTTGTATTAATGAATTGTTCTTTTGAAATATACAAGACCCTGAAATTATCTTGTTTTGTTCTGTTGGCAAAATCCAAACCCCTTAAATTGTTATCAGATATAAACATTTGTAGAATCCCTGTTTCCGGAAAATCAGCAAGTTTTGGTACTTCTTCAAAATTTATCTGAGCCAAAAATATCAACTTTTGACCTGCGGCATTTTTGGGGTACTCAACTTCATCTATTAGCAATGGCTTACCCCCAAATTTGCTTTGAGTTGGAGATAACTCCTCGGAGACAGCTTGACTTTTAATAGCAATATATTCCTTAAAAGTTTTATTAATTCTATCTTCGTATTGTTTTAATATATTGGGTAATTCAGGTAAATCCATGTTTAAATATTAACAATATATTAATATTACTACGAACATTTATTAAAAAGAATACTTGGAGTAACAAGGTATATATCTAATATGGATTATATCACCCTACAGGTGAAATGAATTAATACAGCTCACTTTTAAGAATTAATACAGTAACTTAGGATCAGCTACCATCGGACATTCGAACATGGATATACCTTAATCCTACAGAAAGCTTTATAAGAACAGTCACAAAATGGTTTATCACCCTACAGGTGAAATGAATTAACACAGCTCACTTTTTAGAATTAGTACGGTAACTTAGAGTTAGTTGCCATCGGACGTTCATATATAGATATACCTTAAACTTACAGAATGCTTATTAAGAACAGTCCCAAGTATATAGCACATCACTAAAATCTAGTTTTTGAAGATTTACTGGTTTAATAAAAAAGTTTGCTACTCCCACATCCCCCCACATTATTTCAGCAATATTTTGCTTTGGATAATACTCACTGTCCATTTGAAACAATAAGGTAGAATAATCTGTGAATTTATCATTGCCTCTGGGATCATCTTGAGTGAAATTGGGATAACCTCCTATTTTATGACCGGTTGGATCAGAAAATTTAAGATATGTTTTAACTAACTCACTGTAAAAATCATCAAAAGCTTTGTCGTAATTAATTTCACTTTCATATCGAAAATCAACATAGGGAATAGATGCGATACTTCTCTTGAATGTTAAAGAAAACTCATTTTCTAATACGAAGGTTTCTTTTGGGGTAGGCCAATCATAATCTAAAATAAATCCTCAACAAAATTAATCAAATTCTTTAATTGAAGAATTAATCTATTTATCCATATCCTTTGTGTGAAGATTAGCTTATATTCACCACTTACCACAAAAGACAATCTTTACCTCTCTCGAGTTTATAATATTATCCCCCAATAAAAGCGTTAATAGTCATATCAATACAAAATGTCTTATTGATATTTTGCTTGGTAAGCTTGGAATTCCTATAAAGTAAAAAACCTGTCATTTTTTTTAGTTTGCTATATAATATGTTTATGGTAGAAAAAGAGGCAAATTATTATGGCGATCCCGTTAACGACTTTGAATTAAGAATAGTTCAAAAGCCAAAAGAAGAAAAAGGGCAAACTTATGATAATGGCATTCAAGGTGAAACTGACGGCTTGTTAGATGTTGTCAGAAAAATTGTTCCAGAAGATGTTTTAGTTAAAATGGGTGGGCAAATCACAACAGTTTCTCTGGGCGGGACATTTAGTGAGAAAAGTATCGTCTTACCAAACACACCTCTCGTGCGCGATCCCGAGAAAGATGCGAGATCTCATGGAGGCGGAGCTAGTCCTGGAATGGGTGGTATGCGAACAGAACAAACGTTTTATCACGATGGAACTCAGGTAGATACAGTTGCCCCAGAGGCTCCCAAAAAGAGTAGACTTTCTGGTTTATTTGGTCGGGGTACTAAAACACCTCCGAAAAGATTGGTAAATGGTGCGCGAAACATAGTATCAGTAACCATTGGAAGCGACGATGAAATAAAAGATTTTAAAGTTAATAATATCGTCGTATACGAATATATTGATACCCCCGATCAGTAATTTGCTATAATCTCCACATGTGTGAAGCAAAACTAAGATATTCCCAACGTTTAACAAATGAGGAAAAACTAGCAATACAGACTTGTCCTGGATTTATTTCAGCCCAAAACAGATCATTGGCGGATTATTATGAACCCAAAAGATGTGCAGATTGTAATTTAACTTCGACATTCACACCTTCCATTAATCAAATTAAAATTGAGGGAAAGTGTCCAAAAAAATAAATAGTTTTCTATATCTTATTAAACTTCATCACAATTAATCTGCAATTAATATAAACTGAAACAAAGTTAGCAAAACGCTATTATTTCACTATTCCAGGGGAAATATCTCAAATTTCACTAGTTCTCCATTAACGTAGGTGCAATGATACTGATGAGAACTTTTGTTATCAACCATATGAAGTAGGAAATGGAGAATGTTCTCGACCACTGCACTATTATTCCTGTCCACCGTCCACTCAAGTGGTTTCCACTTTAAAATGCCCTCTCTTATTTCCCTACTTACAAAAGGTTTATCACCCTACAGGAGATTATCACCCTACAGGTGAAATGAATTAACACAGCTCACTTTTAAGTGAAATACATTATCACCCTACAGGTGAAATGAATTAACACAGCTCACTTTTAAGAATTAATACGGTAACTTAGAGTGGATGGCTGGACGACGTTCGAACCTATTTCGTGCCTATTTCAGTAGATTATCAGGTGATTAAAAGCATGTTATTACTTCAAGAAAAAGCTCAGTTTACCAATGTTTGACTGAACAGTAGAGTGCGAATTTCCTTCAGGCTAGAAAACATTTAATCTGCAAAAACAGGGGTAATTTCAAAATTCACAGTCTTTATTCGCTGGTCAAGTTTTATAACTTTCAATTCATCTACAAATTCAATTACTGGTGCAGATGTTTCTTTTTCTAGAGATTTTTCGAGTTCCTCATTATTGTAAAAACGGACAGATAATGATAAATCGTAATCACTACCAAGTTTCAAACTGTTTGGCCAAGGCTCCACAAATCTATACTTATAAACTCTTTTGCTATTTGTCTCAGTTTCCAACCACACGCAATTATCTTGTCCTTTCTTGCATAATTCACTGCTTTGAATTCCAATGGCATCTTCACTGTCGTCATGTTTGGAAGTGGTTATACTTATGTTGTCATGCACTTGGTCACTATTTATCTGTTTATATATTATTGTTACTTCACCTTCAATAACATTGGAATTTTCATCTTCATCAATAATGGAGTCTTTACTAATATCCTTCTTAGAAGGATTCTGTTTATTGTTGTTTGAAAAAAATGTTACTCCAACCCCAATCGCAACTATCATAGTTATTAAAAACAAAAATAATGGTAATGCAAATCCTTTTTCATCTTTCATGTATTAATGTTAATATTTACTTATTCAATATGCAAATACTAAGATGAGCAACTCGAACTAATTATAACGGATATGACAAAGCTTTATGAAGTATTTGGCAGGAAAATGGCATATAATTATTCATTATGAATATCAATCAAAAAGTAAAGGCAGGCTACAACATTGCCGCTAAAAACTATACTTCAGAATTTCGAGACCAATTCAAAAATGAAAAACATCTAGCTAAGTTGGTAGATGTTTTGTCTCCAAGATCAAGCATTCTTGATGTTGGCTGTGGAGCCGGTAAACCAATTGATAGCTATCTTGTTTCAAAAGGTATGAAAGTAACAGGTATCGATATTTCTGAAGCCCAAATAGAGTTGGCAAAATCATATGTACCAGAAGCTAATTACGAAGTCCGTGACATGTCTGAGCTACAAGATGGTGAATATGAAGTAGATGCCGTTGTTTCTTTTTACGCCATTTTTCACACCCCAAGAGAGAACCATGCTGACTTACTGAAGAAGTTCAAGTCTTTTCTGAAATCAGATGGATACTTGCTTATTACGATGGGAGCTAATGATTGGGTAGGCAAAGAAGATAATTTCTGTGGATCAGAAATGTATTGGAGTCATTACGGTGCAGATAAAAATAAGGAGCTGATTGAAAAAGCAGGGTTTGACATCATTTTCTCTGAGGTCGATGATGCAGGCGGAGAAAAACATTTGATTATATTAGCCAAAGCTAAGTAGGAATAGTTTCTATTTGGGGTCGGTTGCCATCGGATGTTAGTATATCACCCTACAGGTGAAATGAATTAACACAGCTCACTTTTTAGAATTAGTACGGTAACTTAGGATCAGCTACCATCGGACATTCGAACATGGATATACCTTAATCCTACAGAAAGCTTTATGAGAACAGTCACAAAATGGATTTATTGAAAAAAGATTATCACCCTACAGGTGAAATGAATTAACACAGCTCACTTTTAAGAATTAATACAGTAACTTAGGGTGGCTGACGAGTCTCGAACCCGCGACCTCCGCTTCCACAGAGCGGCGCTCTAACCAACTGAGCTACAGCCACCAAGTATTACTTAGACTAGGTTATAAATTAATGTACTTACCCTTGATCTAAGGTATTATAGCAAAATGTATAAAGTTCTACGTTATATAAATAAGTACATGTGGAAGGTAGACATTTTTTGTGTTATGATCTAATCGTTTTTTGCGAGGTGTGAGAAAGTGCTTGACTGAACTTACTCTTTTGGTATTCAATATAATCTGAAACATATTTATGCATGAAATATCGATAGCGGCTGAAGAAATCGCTCACATAGCAGGATTTGCTGTAACCAATTCCATGTTAACAACGCTCGTTGTGTCATTTCTTCTTATTGCTGTTGCAATTTGGGCAAAACCAAAATTCTCACTTATTCCTACAAAGGCAATCTCGATGATAGAAATTCCTGTTGAAGCAATGTATAAATTAACCAGACAAATAGCTCCGCACAATGTAACGGAATTCTTTCCTCTCATTACGACAATTTTTATCTTCGTTCTTTTTTCTAATTGGATCGCTTTATTACCTGGATTTGGCGGAATTGGTTTAAAGCACACCGTCGATCACCATGAATCGTTTACTCCCCTACTTCGTGCTACAACTGCAGATATCAATACCACAATTTCATTAGCCCTCATTGCAGTTTTTGGAACTCATTACTACGGACTAAAACACTTGGGTGTAAAATTGCACGTCAGTAAATATATAAACGTAACAAATCCGATTAAATTTTTTGTCGGATTTTTAGAGTTAATCGGAGAGGTGTCGAAAATTATTTCGTTTTCTTTCAGGCTTTTTGGAAATATATTCGCGGGTGAAGTATTATTGATTGTTATCGGATCATTGGTTCCAGTTATATTCCCCATACCATTTTGGGGGTTGGAAATATTTGTCGGCTTGATTCAGGCTTTAGTCTTTTCGATGCTAACACTTGTTTTTTGCAGTATGGCAGTAAGTAAGCACTAACTATGAAAATTAAAATATTACAAATTTTGAGAGGGGGTGAAATGATATGGAAGGTTTGACACTTAAAGAACTTGCAGCAGCTCTTGCAATCGGATTGGGTGCATTAGGACCTGGTTTGGGTATTGGTCTTATTGCAAAAGGTGCACTAGAAGCAATCGGTAGAAATCCCGAAGCATCTGACAAAATTCAGACAAACATGATTTTGGCCATCGCTTTCGCGGAAGCAATTGCGATTTATGCATTAGTTGTTTCTCTAATAATCCTTTTTGTGGTCTAACGTTCACATATAAGGTATATGGAACAATTAGGAATAGATTTAAAAGTCATTGTATTTCAGCTAATTAATTTTGGATTACTCTTTATTGTATTAAAGAAGTACTTATATAAACCGGTATCCAATTTTCTCGATCAAAGAATTAAAACTTTGAAAGAAAACGAAGATTTACATCGTGGTTTAGAAAAAAATAAGCAATCGATGGATGAGAAATTAAATTCGTTGAATTCATCGAATAAACAAAAACTAAACGGTTTGTTAAAGGATGCAAAATTAGACATTGCGAAAATGAAAAAGAATGCCGAGAAAGAAGCTAAGGCAGAAGCAGATAGAATATTGTCCAAAGCGCAAGCCACATCGATCGTTTTGAAAAATCGATCAAGCATGGATGCTAAACGAGAAATGGAGAAAGTAGCACTTGAGACTGCCGAAATGATGCTTGGAAATCTTTTGACAAATAAGCAAAAGGAAGAGTTTACCAAAGCTGCAATCAAACGTTTTCTGCAATCATGAATAATCTAAATAGTCCGGTTGCAGCTCGTAATGCACGAGTTGTGACAGGCGTAGTACTAACAGATAAAGACAAAAAAGATATCAGGAAAAAGATTCTCGCCAGTTTTCCGGATTGTGATGATGTGGAGTTTTTGGTAAGTAAAGATTTGGTCGCAGGTATAAAAATAACCTATCAAGATAATATATACGTCGATACCCCGATCCATAGCATTTCACAAGAAAAATAATTTTTATGATTAAAGGTTTTAAAAGTCTCGGTACAGTAGAAGAATCAAAAGACGGAGTTATGTTACTCTCAGGTTTTGGTAGCGTCTCGTATGGAGAAAAGATTACCTGCACTAAACGCGGTGTGAGCGCAATGGTTATTAATTTAGGACGCGACAAAGTAGGTGCAGTTTTGTTTGGCGAAGTCCAATCGGTATCCGCCGGAGACACATTTACATCAACAGGTGAAATAATGAGCGTACCTGCATCATACGATATGGTGGGGCGTGTCCTTGACGGTCTCGCTTACCCTATCGACGGGAAAAATACGAACTTCAAGAAAGTAAAGATGATGCCTGTCGAGAAAATTGCAGCGGGCGTCATGGAAAGACAAGGTGTAGATACCCCTCTGGAAACCGGAATAATATCTGTCGATTCAATGATTCCGGTCGGACGAGGACAACGTGAATTAGTAATCGGCGATCGTGGCACAGGAAAAACAGCGTTTACGTTAGATGCGATTATCAATCAAAAAGACGCGAAGAATCGTCCAATTTGCATCTATGTCGCAATCGGCCAGAAACGTTCTCAGGTGGCTAACATTATTGATAAACTAGAGAAATTCCATGCGATGGAATATACAATTATAATTTCGGCAACTGCTTCTGATTCTGTCGCACTTCAATATCTTGCCCCTTATTCGGCAACCGCAATTGCAGAATATTTTTTGGCAGACAAAAAAGATGTTTTAATTGTGTATGACGATTTAACAAAACATGCATGGGCTTATCGTCAGATGTCACTTATTCTTGAACGCCCCCCGGGACGTGAGGCGTATCCTGGAGATATATTTTATTTACACTCAAGGTTACTCGAAAGATCATGCAGATTAAATGATAAATTGGGTGGTGGATCAATTACCTCTTTTCCAATAGTCGAAACACAACTGGGAGACGTTAGTGCCTATATTCCCACAAATATCATTTCAATTACCGATGGTCAAATTTACTTTGAGACCGATCTTTTTAATTCAGGTTTTCGACCGGCAATCGATCCGGGTAATTCGGTTTCGCGAGTTGGAAGTGCCGCACAAACAAAGGAAATGAAAAAAATAGCAGGCCGTATGCGCCTTGATCTGGCGCAATTTAAAGAATTAGAGGCATTTGCGCAGTTCGGAAGTGCCGATCTGGATGAAGCTACCAGAAACAAAATTGAAAGAGGGCGACGTGTTCGTGAAATTCTAAAACAACCGCAATACTCTCCTCTGCCGACATATTTACAGATTGCCGTTATTTATGCAGCCAATGAAGGATATTTTGATAAAATTGATTTAGAAAATGTCCTGGACGTTAAGTACAAACTAGCCGATTATTTGATGAAAGAAAAAAACAAAGATATCACACAAGGCGTCGAGAAGTTTTTTAAATTAAACTCACTATGAGCACACTAAGAGAAATAAAACAAAGAATCGGATCAGTGAAAAATATATCACAGGTTACCAATGCCATGCAGTTGGTTGCAGCTTCTAGAATGAAAAAAACGCAGGACAACGCGGCAAGGGGTAAACTCTATGCCAACAAATTGTATGACGTCATGCTGAATTTATCCAAAGATGCGACAAGCGTTACCAATCCATTTATTGATATTAAATACAGTGACTCTACAAACGTAATGTTTATCGTATTTTCGACACAGCGTGGACTTGCCGGAGGATTGCCGTCTAATCTATTGAAGCTCGCCGTTAAAAAAACGCAAGATTATGAAAATAAAGGCAAAAAAGTACAGTTTGTAACGATTGGCAAAAAACTTCGCGATCAACTTTTATCACGAGGTTTAAATGTAGTTGCTGACTTTTCCGATATGCCGGAAACGCCGACAACTTCCGATATCCAACCAATTACCCGCCTTATTACCCAAAGTTATTTAGCTAAAGAAGTTGGCGAAATTATAATTCTTTATGCAGATTTTATTAATTCGATGATTCAGGAAGCAAAAACCTTAAAATTGTTACCACTGGAAATATCAGATTTTGAATCACAGGAATTGACAAACAAAACTATCCCCTCAGGTGTTTTGTTTGAACCTGATGAAGAAACAATTTTACAAACACTTGTACCTACATATATCGAAACTCAACTTTTCCAAAAACGACTTGAAACAGTTGCGTCGGAATACTCATCGAGGATGATGGCAATGAGAGCGGCAACAGATAATGCCAAAGAAATAATGGGTGATTTGCAAATCGAGTTTAACAAAAAACGCCAAGCTGCCATCACTCAGGAATTGGCTGAAATAAACGGAGGAAGAATATAATGAAAAACAATAAAGGATTGATAGTACAGGTCATGGGAAACGTCGTCGACGTTGACTACGAGGGGGGTAATCTTCCCTCTATCTACAATGAGTTACGTGTTGACGGTACCGACTTATCGCTTGAAGTTGAACAACATATTAGTCAAAAAACGGTACGGTGTGTCGCTCTTGGTGCGACCGAAGGATTAATTAGAGGTATGCTTGTGACTGATACCAAAAGTCCAATCATGGTTCCGGTTGGAAAAGAAACCTTAGGAAGAATTGTCAACGTATTGGGCAAACCCGTTGACGGTAAACCCGCAATTAAATCAGATACACTGCGTGCAATTCATCAGCCCGCACCGGAACTGATTGATCAAAACATTACACCTGAGATTTTTGAAACCGGAATGAAAGTCGTCGACCTTATGGCACCATTTCTAAAGGGAGGAAAAGTAGGAGTTTATGGAGGAGCAGGTGTCGGAAAGACTGTTATTATCCAAGAACTGATTAGAAACATCGCAACCGAACATGAAGGCGTCTCTGTTTTTGCCGGCGTTGGTGAGCGTACCCGCGAAGGTAATGATTTGATCAGAGAAACCACCGAAAGCGGAGTGCTCAAGTCAACCGCATTGGTGTTTGGTCAAATGAATGAGCCACCCGGAGTGAGACTACGTGTAGCTCTAACCGGCTTAACAATTGCCGAACATTTCCGCGATACAGGTCAAGATGTGCTTTTATTTATAGATAATATATTCCGCTTTACACAAGCCGGAGCCGAAGTGTCTGCTTTACTTGGAAGAGTGCCGTCGGCTGTAGGTTATCAACCGACACTGGCAAAAGAAATGGGAGAACTGCAGGAACGCATCACTTCCACACATAGTGGTTCCATAACATCCTTACAAGCTATTTACGTACCCGCTGACGACTACACCGATCCGGCACCGGCAACAACTTTTGCACATCTAGATAGTAGTATCACCTTGTCACGCGCGATTGCCGAACAGGCTTTGTACCCTGCTGTTGATCCCTTGTCGTCAAGCTCCAGAGCTTTGGACCCATTGATTGTAGGCGAAGAGCATTATCGAGTAGCGCGAGCCGTACAAAAAGTACTGCAACGCTACAAAGAATTGCAAGATGTTATCGCCATCCTTGGCGTTGAAGAATTATCGGACGAGGATAAATTGCTTGTCTCACGAGCTAGAAAAATTCAACGTTTTATGAGCCAGCCGATGAACGTTGCAGAGCAATTTACGGGGCGTGAAGGCAAATATGTTACTCTTGAAGAAACCGTACGAGGTTTTGGTATGATTCTCGACGGTTCACTTGATAACATTAATGAAAATAATTTCTACATGGTTGGAACAATCGATGAAGTAATTAATTCGACCAATAAAAAATAGTCTATTTTGTGAACCTAATATTTTATACGTGAGTACGGAAATTTAAGGTTTCAAGAATACATATTTAGTTTTTTTACGAAATATTCTTTTGCACACGTTTATAGAAAATAATTACTTCACCATATAGCTTGCTTATTATTTAATATGTTAACTGTAACAATTACCACAGCCGAAAGGGTTGTGTATGAATCAACGCACGCGTTGTCTATTACTATCCCCACTGTAAACGGAGAGATTACCATATTACCTAACCATATTGATTTGATGACCATTGTTGGAATCGGTGAAGCCTTAATCAAAGACGAAAAAGGGACAACTAACTTATATGTTGACGGCGGTCTTTTGCAGGTAAACAAAAACTCAGTTGAGATACTTACAAACACAGCAGAACGAGCAGAGGATTTAGACCAGGCTAAAATTGAAGAAGCTAAAAGGAGGGCGGAGAAACTTCTTACCGAAAAACCAATCGACGTTGACTTGGTGCAAGTTGAGGCATCACTAAGAAAAGAATTGACCAAACAAAAGATCCTTACGAAGTATCGACCGAGGTAATTAGCTGTTTACAAGTTCACTTAATCTTTGAACAACCCTTCTTTCATCAAATTTACCCATCGCCACAGCAAGCGCTACTATTTCATTCAAGACGCTAATTTGTTGATTGTCCGGGGTTTTTTCTATCATCCAGCCAGCTTTCCAAGGTGTAGCGTACCTTAGCCAATCCCTATCTTTACCATATTTTTCCAATACCGTTTGACAAGAGGTATGTAATAACGTATCAAGATCAGATTTCATACAATGAATACTATCCTATATTAAATTGAATTTCTTGATATTTATCTAACACTTAAATAACAAATTAGGCTCGTTGAAGTACAAACCCCCTACCCTTTTTTGTTAGCAGTTTATAGGAAGAAGCATTTTCTTTAAGTTTATTCCGTAATCTATAAATTATCTGATCAAGTGCCCAATCAGTATATTTTTCATCTACTTTCAGTCCCCATATTACGTCTGCTATTTCATGGCGAGTCATAATAGTATTTAAATTATTTTCAAATATCGCAAATACTTTAGCTTCCTTTTTGGTGAAAGAGGAAAATAGCTTTTTCTCTTTTGAGTTTGTGTTCGAAGTATTCCTAATATATTCATCTATCAGCGGAGATATAGTCTTGTTGTTTTCATTAATTGCATGTAGTAATTTTAATATTTCAGAGTATTTATTATCCGATAACAACTTCTTTTCCGCATTAGTGAAATCATCGAAAAAACTGTCGATACGATAAATAATACTAGGTTCTTTTAGTAAATTATCAATACTTAAGTTGTAACTGGCGTTGTCCACAAGAAGTAAATATAGTGACTTCACGAGCCCGATATGCCCACCTGATAATTCGACAATGTTGTCAATTTGCTCCTCGGAGGGACTGTAGTCAAACCTTCTAATAAAATCTTTAATTAGTATTCTTATATCTTTGTCTGTTGCGTTAGGTAAAATATATAGAGATCGATACAAACTTTTATTTTTGCGTTCTAGTGCTTTTTGTACTTCCTTTTTATTTGAAAAAACAACACTTACAAAAGTAGCGTTATTTTGCAGTCGAAGATCGTCTAATTTATCAAACAACCAGGACTCATCAGATCTGGTGGATAAATTAATGATCAGTTTTCCTCTAAAATCAGTTTTAATACTATGTATAAACGCTTTAAGCTTATCTGAATCAGTAGCATTAATAGTTTTCCATTCACAACTGAGAATTTTTGTTGAATTGGTTTTAACCAACTCCTCATAAATTATATCTTTTCCATATCCATGCATGCCAACAAGTGCGCAAGATTCGTTCATTTTGATGCGTTTTTCTATAAACGAAAGCGCCTGAAAATCCCTTAACATGCATACAACAGGAACCTTTACATTATCTGTCATATATTTTGTAAATATTATATAATATATCCCATAATGTTACTACAGGAACGAGCAAATGATCAATTCCGTATTTTTGGCTCACCCAATGACAACTTACTGGAAAGGATAAAAGGACAAGAAAGTAGAGTGGCACAAACGATAACTTGTGTAGAAAAATCGTATAATATCGTTTTTTCTGAAGCTGAAAAGTTGTTACTACTGGGTATATCAAGAGCTGCAGTTAGAATTGATAATTATATATCAAACACTGCAAGTGATTTACCTGAAACCGTTGCTGACTACGCTATTATTGAAGCTGCAAACAAAAAACAAAAGGGGGTCGACATTTTAAATCTCGAGAATGATAAAGAAATTGATTTTCTTGGTACAAGTTTTAACTTTCCTGATAGTCTGCAAACTGATTTTCCAAACCTCAACATTATTCAAGATATCCGATCTGTAAGACTAGTTTTGTTAAAACGAAAACCACTAACTTCATCTGGCAATGATACTTCTACTGATGCATTGTTGTATCCACTTTATGTCTTATCAAAAACTCACGCTTATGGCCAATTACCCGCGTCAGAGCAACCACATGAAGCGCCAGATCAACCTGGACTTCTTACCGAAGAACTCGAAATATGTGTAGTGCAAACTCGATACTCAGAGATTCCTCAACGACATGGTTCCTCCCCTCAAGAAAGAAATCGATGGTCAAAAATGGTAGTTTTATTGGATGATTATTTCTTAAGAGGTACAGCACCTGTAGCGTTTTCTTTCGGAAATCACTTGCTAAAAGAAATAACAGGTGATGACTATCCCACTAGATGGTTTACCTCTCAAGAAAATGTAAAAGTGCAAGCAGAAGATAAATTTGGAATACATGATCAAACAAAAATAGAAACCACCCCCAAGGGGGTTAGAAGTACGCTCGAAAAAGCAATTATGACAACCGAAGTGATCTCTGCTCTCAAAAAAGCTTTGGGAGAACTTCCCGAACATGCTATTCACTATGTGCAAATTAGAGAACGTTTATTGTTGTTAGATAAGTACCTCAGTGATTTGCTCAACACATCAGAAGATCTAAGTAACAATGACGTCGTCACAGCGCTAGTAAACGCAGTTAGTAAAACCCCCGATATTTATCGAGCCAGATTGATATTGGACAAAGAAGATCTTGGTCAAACCTCTCCTACCGGCATGCAGCTTGTCAAAGACCTCCATACACCAATAGAAGGTCAGCCATACTACACTCGTATAACCGAGATACGCGATTGTGAAACTATGCAAACCGGATTACAAGAAATATATAAATATTACGCATCACACGACGACACCTATCCATTTGCATGTTTCTTGTGGCAAGATAGAAACACAGAAGTTCAAATTATTCCACGTGAATTTTATACGAGAAGCTGGTTAACAAGAAGACCGTTTAAGGCGTTTAGCCAGTCTTGAATTTAAACAAAATCCTTATATAATAATAACATGTCACACATCTGCGACGCGATAGTTGTTTGTTGCATTGATTTTCGATTTCAAAAGTTTATAAGAAGTTGGACTGACGAAAACCTGAATGGTCAAACTTTTGACATGGTTGGATTTGCAGGCAGTACTAAAGATTTGGATGTGGTTATGAAACAAATTGATATCTCGGTAAATCTTCACAAGACGAAAAAGGCCGTTATAATTCATCACGAGGAATGTGGTGCTTATGGAATCGAAAGTACTTATGAAAGACACATTAAAGATCTAAAGCTTGCTAAAAATAGAATCTTGACGGATCATCCTCACCTTGAAGTTGTTTTGCTATTCTTACATCTTGACGGAAAATTTGAAACTATTAATTAAATAATTTGCTATACTAGATCAATGAAACTTCAAATATCAGCAAGTGGAGTTCCCCTGGCAGGTACGGTTCAGAGTGAAATAGAAAAAAAGTTGGGCGAAGATCTTGAAAGACCATTAAAGCATTTTCCTGAAGATGTTAAAAATGCCGTCGTACATGTATCAAAAGAATCAAGATTTGGTTATAAGATTACTTTCGAAATGAAATTACCCGGTACAAAAATCTTTTCCGAAGAATCTGATGCCGACTTCTTTGTGGCACTCACTAAACTTCGTGAGGAAGTAAAAAGACAAATTCTAAGGCATAAAGACAAAATAACAAGCAAACAATAATTTGATACGAGGTTTTAAGTGTAATTATTCCGAAGGAATTAATATCCAGCAAATAACATAACTAATTAATCCCGGAAATCCACCCGGGATGAGTAGAAAAGCCCAGAATATTCTTACAATAGTTGGATCGACATTAAAATAATCACTAAGTGCAAGGCAAACTCCTGCAACCATTCTACCCTTAAGCGGTCTGACAAGTCTTTTTTTAGTCATATCAATATTATAAATATTTAAACAGTAATTTTAAAGGGAGAAGTTTGCTGACTAACAGCTTTAAACTTCATATACGTGAATACACGCTTTTTTACCCGGTAGTGCATAAACCAAAGCTTGGTGGTCTAAACCAACAAACCACAAACTTTTTGGGGAAATCATTTTCTTGTCAGCTCGTAAGTAAGCGGATGATACAAGAATGCGGCAGGCATGTCTTCGACCAAAAACCTCTGGAAATCATAGTATATGTTTTTTCTTTCTTCTCTTTTCACTTCCAGTCTTCCGTCTTCCAACAACTTGTCGATTCGCGGATTTTCATATTTTGAGATATTTGTCAGCTGTTGAGTAGAATGCCAAACCGGATATTGATCGGGGTCATCGGGGATGTCAAAAATAGTCAAATATACCTGAAATTCGCTTGGGACAACCGATGTAACTTGAACTATCGATTTAATTCCCAGCTCATTCCATTGAGCGGAAATCTTCTCGGCTAGAGGTAGCAAAAATGGTGTACTTACAATTTTTACTTCCTCACTTAAAAGCTCACTGGGGACTTCCTTAAGTAATTCCTTGGCTCTTTCTTTGTCATATTGATATTTTTTTACTTGTGAATTAAATGCCCACGAATCCGGCGATAGCGGACTTATGGCTCGTTCACCCTCGAAATCGTCTTTGTTAATAGCATACACAAACGCTTGTCTTATTGATTTGTCGGCGAATAATTTATCTTTGGTGTTAAAAAATAAAGTTACAACTTTGTCTTTGTTAGTATTTACTTTTACCTCAACAGTTTTCCAATCTTTCAAAGGTGCTGGGTCAAACAATTCTACAATCTTGTCAATTTTTCCTCTTTTAAAAGCTAACTTCGTACCGCTTTCTGTTGGGAAAAAACGATATATTTTTTGGTTACCTTTTTTGTCTTTCATTATCAATTCGGAAACAAAACTACCTGTGACCGTCACTTTTTCAACTTTCCATAAATCAGTACCCAACAAACCGGTTCTAAAGGTTGGTCTGGAAACGACAGTCGGGAACGGCGAAAAAGCATCGTCTAGTTTGAACACGATAGTTTCCAAATCAGGTCTTTGAATTTCAACGTCGGAGTACTCGTAAGAAATATTTTCACTTGTTACGGGTGATCCATCCTGCCATTTCTTAGTGGTATCAATTTTGAATATCCATGTTTTACCATTGTCTTGACTCTCCCACGATTGTGCGAGATTTGGCACCGCCGACCCGGTTGAATCAAGGGAAGTCAAACCATCACCAATTTCATTAAGAATTTCTGGAGGTAATTCATTTGACTGATAACGGCCTGTAATACCGATCCGCACACTTGACCTACCAAAATATTGGGGAGCAATAGTTGATACCACAATAAACAAGATAAGACCCACAAGCATACTTAAAAACAAAACAGCTTTGAATTTATTTATAAATGCGTATGTTAAGCGAAGAGTATATCGGATAGTCTTCATGTGTAAAATCGCTATATTACGTATGCCGTAATTGATATGATTATGAAGATAGCGCTAAACACAAATGTTGCTTTGAAAACCAGTCTTTCAAGTCCTCGTCTAGTAAAGGACGATCCTCCGCCCCAAGCCCGACCAAAACCGGTACCCTTTGATTGAATAAGTATTAGCCCCGTAACCATAAGGGCAAAAATTGTTTGTACAACCAGAATAAATGTGTCCATCTTTCGTATTATAACTGCAAAGAGATGTCAGTTCAAATATAATATTACCTTCTCAACCAATGCAAAAATGATGTCAAAAGTGATATCAGAAAAGAAAATGCAATAAAGGCGGGAATTCCCCTTAAGGAAACACTTGGAATTTCAAGCCACTTGCTTACATATCCCCCATAGTTGAAAGCGGCAACACGGAAGCCATCCACCAACAAGGTTACCAAATAAAGAGCAATTGCCGAAGATACCCATCTAAATAATCCGAAGGTTACAAGATTCAAAGGAAGCAAAAGAACGTTGATCACAGGCTTGCCAAATAATGTAGCGAGTGTAATTGCCGCCGAGGCCAGTGCAAAGGTTTTAAGCCCTCCATCAAAGATTAAACCGTTTACATTTTTATTAATAAAATATAATGCGAGCGCTTCAATTAGAAAATGTCTAAATATTCTTTTCATTTTTACAAAGTATGAAATTATTATATTCAGGTGTCAAATATTACCGTCCTAGTTTATTGTATCAGACACCTATTAATTACTAACTCATTACTTGTGAATGTCATGTGCAACCAGCAGATGATGATACCTTCTTGCAAAACGATGTGCTTCGTCTCGAAGTCGTTGTAGTAAATTTAATGCAGGCCCCTTGGGTAGTTTAACAAGATTATATTGTGCTGGTTTTTGAGTATTTTTGATCACAAGTGTTTCGTATCTTTTTGCAAGACCTACTATTTGAATTTTCGTGTCGGAAAACACGTCACAAAAAACACTAACTTGCCCTTTTCCACCATCAACTACGATCAGATCAGGTGTACCCCAATCACGAAGTCTAGCCTTTCTCCTTCGTGCAATTTCTTTCATTGAATCGGTATCACTCGTTTTTTTGTCTTGCCGAATTTTAAAATGCCGGTATAACTTTTTTTCCGACACGCCATCGATAAACGTCACCATTGAGGCAGTCGCATTCACACCTGAAATGTGGGCAACATCAAAACATTCGATACGATGCAATTTGTCGATGCTTACTCCATTTTCTTGTAAAATATTATTTAGGCTTTCACCCTCTTGTCGTCTTATGTCTTCTATGAAGTTTGGGTTAATAAGGTATTTATCGATATTAATTATCGGTTGAGTAATGTATTCTAACTTATCTAATACTTCTTTGACTTTAAACGCTTCCTCATACATTTCTTTGTCGGCAAATACTTTCATAGTTTTCTCTAATTCATTTCTTACCTTGTCAATATTGCCATCAAGTACTTTTTTAATTAAGCGGATGTTTGTTGTGTATTTACGAGTTAATTCTTTTATTAACTTTATATCGTTTTGAATATTTATGTCGTTCGGACACGGATTACATAACCCTATTTGACTATCCAAGCAAGCTCTTTTTTCCAGTACGTGATTTGAAAAAGGAAATACCCGCTTTAGTAGTCTAAGTATCACCCGGACATTTTCTCCCGATGGAAACGGTCCGTAAAACGAAATTAAGTGTTCGCTCTCGTCAATTTTTCGTGCAGTCAATACTCTTGGATATTTTTCTTTTGTAATTTTTATATATAGCGGATTCTTGTCATCGCGTAATTCAAAATTATATTGAGGTTTATATTTCCTAACTAATTTGGCCTCCAGAAGTAACGCCTCTAGTTCACTTGCCACTTCAATATATGAAATTTTATAAGATCCCCCTACCATAATTTTAGTCTTTCCTTCAATGCTTCCGAGAAAATAAGTAGACACCCGGTTATATAGATTTTTTGCTTTTCCGATATATCTTATTTTCCCATCTTTATCTTGAAAGAAATACACACCCGGCGTAGTAGGTAGACTTTTTAGGAACGATTTTTTCTTAATAATATACTTTGCGTTTACGAGCATATGTGGGAACTTAATAATTTATTTTCTAAATTTATGAATAATATGTAGTTTTAATTTACCCATTTTTACAAGTAATATTAAGATAAAAATAAGAAGGATAGACGATATAATTGTTAAATTAATAATGACTACGATATATTTATAAGTAGGGATACTTAAATCAATGTCTTGTACCGTAACCGACAACATGTCGGGTGTATTAAAACCAAGAACTCCATAGGGAATTTTTGTTTTAAACACCACTTCACTAAACGGCGGTATTACTTCGACTATTCTATTGTCCAATGAATTATCATCGAGACTAACCTTATATGACAAATTGTATTCGGCCTTCGGACCTGGGTTGTAAACTGTTACCAGCGCACTGCTACCCAAAAACGGGACAACCTTTGTTCTCGAAGCTTTTATTTGCAAATTATTCTCCCGATCTTGCGGTAGTTGTCCGAAGTTCACCCAGACATCCTTTTGAGGATTAGGACCCAATTTATACGATCCTGGGGGGAATGGTTCACGGTCGTTAACTCCGTGTATAACAAAGGCAAAATGGCGCAAATCTAACTTCGTAAAATAATCAACCCCACCTGTGGTTGAACCCCACGTAGGATCGATTGGCACCCAAACTTTTGATACTTCATCCCAATATTCAGGCCAAGAATGCAACACGTCGGCAACTAATGACAGTGGTTCAATTTCAGGATTTTCCGTATACGCATAGCCGTTTACTTCACGGGCAGGTATTCCAGCTGCCCGCGCTAATGCTATAAATAAATCCGTGAATTCCATACATATAGCAGAGTCGGGATTACTGAGCGCTTCAACAGCTCCTAGTCGGGATACATTAGGTAATACCCTTTCATAATCGTAATAAAGAGTATTTACAACATAGTTATAAATTGCCTCCGGAGTCTTTAAAGATTTGGCCAATTTTACAATTTCTGGATTATCACTCTGCCAATATTGAGTTGCCTTTAAGTTTTGGGCAAGTGTATCGGATGAAAATGTCATGTGCGGTTTGGGAACAGCAAATATTTCGACAGATCCCAGGACATTAACATCCAACCGCTGGCGTGGTTGTAATTCGAATTGCGCCAACCAATTGCCATCATCATCAATACGAATCGTTGTTGGTTGTGGATCAATTTTCGTATAGTACATTCTTTGTATTGAATTATCGGGAGGAAGTGCTATATCAATTGAAGTTGCCTTGTTTATCGGATTTTCCAAATGATAAGCGAGTGAAAATGTGAATACCTGAAATTTTCCAAAACCCGCTGTAATACCACTTTTTACTACATCTTCTTTCCCAAATTCGAATACATTTTTGCCGGCAATAGTATTGGTTAGACGCGGTTCCGGTGAAATATATGCTTTCGATCCCCAAGTATCGGGAATAACCAGCTCTACATCATAGTTATCAAAAGTATCGTAATCTTTAAGTTTAGGAATAGTTACTTCCCATATCTCACCTTTTTGTATGGCTAAATTACGATCGTCGTAAAGAATAGTAAACTCACGTGTTTTTCCTAAACCGACAATGTATTCATCAAAAACAACGTCGATAGTTGTACCGCCGACATCACTTTCAACCTTAATATCAATTTCCTTACCATTTTGGCTTGCTTTAATATTTTCCGGTGACAAGCTCTCAAGCGTTAATTTAAATTTCTCTGCATGGACATCCGAGCGTAAATTCTCGATACTAACCATGTGTGAAACTTTTACCAAGCCGTCTTCTTTGATGTCATAAACAACAAACGAGTTAACCTTAAACGATTCATCGCCATATACCTGTTTTGGAAATGCAAACACGGCAAGTGCAATTAGCGTTAGTAATATATTTTTCAACATAGACTCATAAAGTATACCTTATTGTAAAGCTAAATTTTTCTTTATTAATTTTCGAAGTGTATTAAAACCGGACAGCTTAAAAAGTTGGCAATATGCTGTGGTTGAAGTGTAAGTTAATATAAGCTTCCTGAATGTTATTGAATATTTACGTGTGAAATTAAGATGTCGTCATTTAATATACTGGGCTGTATATGAGTTTTTTGCTGATTTCAAATTCTCGTAAGGTCCAGAATAAACTATTTGTCCGCCTCTATCGCCACCTTCCGGACCAAGATCAATTATCCAATCGGCATTTTTAATTACATCAATATTGTGTTCGATAACAACAACCGTATTTCCTTTCTCGACCAGTAGTCGTAATACGTTAAGCAACTTTTCAATATCTGCAAAATGCAGTCCGGTCGTGGGTTCATCGAGAATATAAATTGTTTTACCCGTTTGTCTTTTGGCCAGTTCCGCCGACAACTTCACTCTTTGTGCTTCTCCACCCGAAAGTGTTGTCGCTGATTGACCAAGTTCCATGTAACCAAGCCCTACGGCCTGCAAAGTTTCAAGTTTTGATAAAATTGCAGGATGTGCATGGAAAAATTCAGCCGACTCGTCTATCGTCATACTTAATATTTGAGCTATATTTTTACCTCGATACTCTACCTCAAGCGTCTGCGAATTATAACGAGTACCTTTACAAACATCGCAAGTTACCCAAATATCGCTCATAAACTGCATTTCTATTCTGTTTTGCCCCTGACCTTCACAGGCTTCACACCTACCGCTTTTTATATTAAATGAAAACCGCCCCTTTTTGTAACCAAACGTCTTTGCCGATCTGGTGTTGGCAAAGACATCGCGAATATTATCGAAAACTTTCGTATACGTTGCCGGGTTACTTCGCGGTGTTCTACCAATCGGAGATTGATTGATTAACACTACCTTATCGACATTTTCCACTCCCTCGATACCCGTATATTTAGGCAAATCTTCCTTGTAATAATGTGATAATTCGTTCTGAAGAGCCGGATAAAGTGTTTCGACCAATAGTGTTGATTTTCCACTTCCCGACACTCCCGTTAGAACGACTAATTTTGCAAGCGGAAATTCAACATCAATGTTCTTTAAATTAAACTGAGATGCTCCTGTCAATTTAAGTGATTTGCTGCCCAATTCGAGGAATAACTTTTTTGTGTGTGTAATTTTTTTCTTCCCTGACAAATAATCACCTGTAATGGAATTTTTGTCTTTCACTATTTCTTCGCACGTGCCCTGAGCTATAACTCGCCCGCCAAGTTTTCCTGCACCTGGTCCAAAGTCAACGATATAGTCCGACTGTTTCATCATTTCATCATCGTGTTCAACCACAATAACCGTATTCCCCAAGTCTCTTAATTTTTTTAACGTGTCAATTAATTTTTGATTATCACGCATATGTAAACCGATTGTCGGCTCATCGAGAACATAAAGTACTCCCGTAAGTCCCGACCCAATTTGACTTGCTAGTCGTATTCTTTGCGCTTCACCTGAGGACAAAGTGGCGGCGGATCGATCGAGCGTCAAATACTCTAAACCGACCGAAATTAGAAACGAAAGACGATTGGAAATTTCTTTTAATATTAAATCCCCAATCTCGAGTTCTCTTGTATTTAATAAAGTTTCTTTTTGAGATAGACCGTGGATCCATTCGACGCACTGAGTAATCGACATGTTCGTAACTTCGGCTATAGACAAACCCCAAATCGTAACCGACAAAGCTTCTTTCGACAGACGTTTACCATTACATTCTTCACAAGTTTTTTCGCGCATATATTTCTCAATCTCTTGTTTAACCCAGGTGCTTTCCGTTGCTTTATATCGGTTGGTTAATTCGGTAATAATTCCCGTAAACGTTTCATAAATGTAAGTATTTTTCCCAAATCTGTTTTTACCCTCAACCTTATATTCCCGGTCTCCTGTGCCATGTAACAACACATCAACATTTTCCGGTGAAAGATTTTTAAACGGAATTCTTGGATTAATGCCGTTTTTTTCACAAACTGTAAGCATTAGCCTTGAATACCATGTTTGATTTTCAAATATATTCGAGAAAGGAAGTATCGCTCCTTCCATAATTGAAATATCATGTGCAAATAGTCTATCAGGGGCGATTTTTTGTAATCGACCTATCCCGAAACACTTGGAACAAGCTCCGTGTGGTGAGTTAAATGAAAAAGTTCTTGGTTCCACTTCCGGAATTTGTATATTGTCATAAGGACATGCAAAACTCTGTGAATACAAATGGTCTTCGAAACTTGTAGGATACTCGGGTATGTCAAACGTTTTATCGAGTATTTTGGAAACGATAACTAGTCCATCGGTCAATTTTAATGCTTGCTCCACCGAATCGGTCAGTCTCCCTTTAAAACTGCTTTGAAATATTTCTTCTTTCAAATCCTTGTGTGATATGGAAATTTTATCAACCATGGCTTCGATGGTATGTTTGTTGGTTTTTATAAGCACAAAATCTTCACCCAAGTCTTTAATCGTCTTATCCACTCTCACTTTTTTAAATCCTTTGGCTTTTAAATTCGAGAATAGGGATCCAAATTCACCCTTTTTGTCTCTTACAACGGGAGCAAAAATCATAAGCTTAATAATTTTTTCCTTTTTGGTGGTATCAAGTATCATCTTCATGATGGCATCGACAATCTGATCAATACTTTGTGTGCTTATTTCTCTTTGACAAACCGGACAATGCGGGTGACCAATACGCGCGAAGAGTAGTCTTAAATAATCATAAACTTCGGTAACCGTTCCGACTGTTGACCTTGGATTTCTCGATGCGGCTTTCTGATCTATTGATATAGCGGGGGAAAGTCCTTCAATTAAATCTACATCGGGTTTTTCCATAACACCAAGAAACTGCCTGGCATACGTAGAGAGACTCTCCACATATCTTCTTTGGCCTTCGGCATAAATCGTGTCATATGCTAATGAACTTTTTCCGCTCCCCGACACACCGGTAAATACTACCAATTTATTTTTGGGTACATCGAGATCTACATTTTTTAGATTATGTACTCGTGCACCTTTAATTATTATTTTGTCATTCATTATAGTAAGGCTAATTTATCTAGCTAACTTTCAAGTAGCCGTATTCGATCTCTAATTTCTGCCGCAAATTCAAAATTCAAATCTTTTGCCGCCAACCTCATCTCAGTGCGTAGTTTACGCGTTAATTTACGCCTGTCAACCGGAGTGAGACTCTCTTTGTCTATTTCCGGTAAAGTAGTCTTGCCAAAATCTTTGTCAAACAACACCTCGAGCTCGCTATTTTTGTCCATGTCAATTAACCTTTCGCGAATAGGTTTTTTTATCGGTGTCGGTTTGATACCTAACTTTTTGTTCATATATAGTTGATATTCTCTGCGCCTTCGCACTTCACCTAACGCTCTTTCCATCGACCCTGTAATTTTATCGGCGTATAAGATAACCTTTCCGTCCACATGTCTTGCCGCTCGCCCCATTGTTTGTATAAGCGAAACTTCGCTTCTTAAAAAGCCTTCTTTGTCGGCATCGAGTATCGCAACTAAAGATACTTCAGGTAAATCCAACCCTTCGCGCAACAAATTAACTCCGATTAAACAATCGTATGTACCTTTTCTTAAGTCATCCAAAATATCGCCTCGTTCAAGAGTTTTTACATCGGAATGTAAATAGTGCACTTTCAAGCCTTGGTCATTTAAATAGCCCGCCAAGTCTTCAGCCGTTCGTTTTGTAAGTGTGGTAATTAGCGACCGTTCTTTCACTTTCATTGACGCCCTTTTTTTAACTTCTTTAATAACGTCTTTAACTTGCGTTCCCACCGGTCTTATTTCCACTAAGGGATCGGGGATACCGGTTGGCCGCATAAGTTGTTCAACGACGCCATTTCCCTCGTTTTTTTCTCCGGCAGAATGTTTGGCAATCGACAATTCCCACTCCGATGGCGTAGCTGTTGTAGCGATAAAGTTAGGAATTCGCCGCATAAATTCGTCAAATGTCAAAGGACGGTTATCAAAAGACGAAGGCAGACGAAATCCATAGTCAACCAAGGTTGTTTTTCTCGCCCTATCTCCTTGATACATACCTCGTACTTGAGGAAATGTGATATGACTTTCATCTACTATTACCAACCAATCTTTCCCAAAAGGTTCTTTGAAGTAATCAAGTAAGGTAAAAGGCGGATCTCCCGGTTTTCTTTTGTCAAAATACATCGAATAATTTTCAATTCCTTTTACATATCCTACTTCCTTTAGCATTTCCATTTCATATGTTACTTTTTGCTTTAATCTGTGCGCCTCCAGTTCTTTGCCATTGTCTTTAAGCAATTTGACCTGCTTGTCCAAATCGGCAAATATCTTTTTAAATGTTTCCTCGTGCTCTGATGTATCAGTCATAAAGTGTTTCGCAGGATACAAAAAGAAGGTATCTTTACTGTCTTTTTCTATTATTTCACCACTAACCGGATCGATGGAATTAACTTTACAAATTTTTCCTTGATCGATTTCTATTGTAAACCCTGTATCCTGATAAGCAGGATAGATATCAATACTATCCCCCTTGACCCTAAATGTGCCCCTATGAAATCCAAAGTCTCCCCTGTCATATTGCAAATCCACTAACCGATCAATAATGTTTTCTCGCGATATTGTGGTTCCAACTTTGAAGGTAAAAACGAAGTTTTTATACTCTTTTGGTGATCCTATATTATAAATACACGATACGGATGCTACAACAATCGTATCCTTTCTGGTTAATAAGTTTGCGGTTGTAGCCAAACGGAGTTTATCGATTAGTTCATTTATACCGGCATCTTTCTCGATGTACGTGTCGGTACTGGGAATATAAGCTTCAGGTTGATAATAGTCATAATAACTCACGAAGTAATTAACCGAATTATCTGGAAAGAAATCCCTAAATTCCTGGTAAAGTTGACCCGCTAATGTTTTATTATGCGAAATTATCAAAGTCGGTTTTTGCAGTTTTTCGATTAAATTTGCAACCGTAAATGTTTTTCCTGAACCCGTAACGCCCAAAAGAACTTGATAGTCAACTCCTTTGTTAACTCCTATTTCAAGTTTTTTTATAGCCGACAATTGCTCTTTTGTGGGTTTATAAGTTGATGTTAATTTAAATTTTTGCACACTCTACATAATAGCGGAAACAAATACCAAATACAACCCGAATATCCAAGGCTAAATTACCTCTTGACCAATTCGGGTTTTATTTGTATAAATAAGAGTGTTAAAGATTTAAAAAAATATGGCACCAATAGTTTACAAACGTCAGGGACAAATTCTCGATTTCATCCGTCAGTTTATACAGACAAACAAATCTGCACCCACACTTCGTGATATCGCCGATGCCATCAACGTTTCATCTTTGGCTACTGTTCATGAGCATTTGACCGCATTGGAACACAAAGGTTTGATAAAACGCAAAAGTGGGAAAACGCGATCGATAGAATTAGTCGGTGTTGGTGAGGAGTTGCTTGAAAAAGAGTTTGAAGTTCCCATACTTGGTTTTATTGCAGCGGGAGCCCCAATTGAACCTTATACCGATCCCAATGCAAGTATTTCAATTCCCAACTCTTTTGCCGATAGCAAAAAGCGTATCTTTGTTCTCAAGGTCAGGGGTGAATCAATGATCGAAGCACAAATCAGAGATGGAGATTATGTTGTCATCGAGCAAACTGATATTGCACAAAACGGGGATATTGTTGTTGCACTGCTTGATAACGGTATGGCAACACTCAAAAGATTTTTCAAAGAAGCAACTCGTATTCGATTGGAACCCGCCAATCAAAGCATGAGTCCAATATTTGTTAAAAATGTGAGAGTTCAAGGAAAAGTTGTGGGGCTTATAAGAAAGTATAAAAATTAAACTTCTTTTTTTAAATTAGACAAACGCTACAGAACATCGATATTATTTCACCTACCGCTTATAATGAATATAATCGATAAGCAATTAATATCTTTAACAATTACTAAAGAGTATCGTAAAGCGAAAACTCTTCCTCGACGTTTTGAGCGTCAACTTCCTCAAAGTGATCTACATCAGACAATACATCCATTGGGTCAAAACTAGTGTCGCCTGACACAAACACACCTGAAACAAACTGTAATTGTGTTCCCTTTTTCAATCCTCCTAGGTCTTTTTTCAATCTGTACATCATTATTTATCACCCCCTTTCCCAATAGAAAAGTCTATTGTTGAAAACGGATTTCCCTAATTCGAAGATTAAGCAAAAATAACACAATATTTGTGTCATTGCAACCCCCAAAAATGAAGTATCGGTAATTGTTTTTTTAACAAACTTTAGCTAGTAAATGAAATGCAGCTCAAAAACCTATTTTTTCTAAGGATAAGTTTGACTACGTCCTTACTTCAACTACGCCTTCTACAAGAAGTTTTCGTTTAATAAGAATAGACTACTTACGAAAAGTTCTTTTTAATACCACCCGGTACTTTTATTAGTCCTTAAGACCTTTGAGTAAATCCCTTCCTGTCATTACTTGGGGGATGGTGATATTCAATAACGACAAAATTGTAGGTGCCACATCAGCAAGAATCCCCGGAGTCAAGGTAATATTTTTCCCCATAAGTTTTGCATCCACGGCAATAAACGGCACCTTGTTGGTGCTATGTTCGGTATCGATCTCGCCTGTTGTTAGATTTATCATCTCTTCAGCATTGCCATGGTCAGCAATAATAATGAGTACGCCATCATACGCGAGAACATAATTTGCAATTTTTCCAATACAATAATCAACCGTCTCCACAGCCTTAACTGCAGGACCGATATTGCCTGTATGGCCAACCATGTCGACATTCGGGAAATTAACAACTATCAACGAATACTTACATGTAGTCATTTCCTTAAGCAGGGTATCAAGTAATTTCTGCGACGACATTTCCGGCTTTTGATCATACGTTGGAACTTGTGGTGATTGGATAATTATCCGTTTTTCGCCCTTGTATGGTTCTTCTTGTAAGCCATTAAAATAAAAAGTCACAAAACGTTCTTTTTCCGATTCTGTTATTCTCAGCTGCATCAAGTTATTTTCGGATATTATTTTTCCAAGCGGATCCACAACGGGAACAGGGGGGAAAGCAACTTTCGCTCCTGCTTCCACAATAGGTTTACTGTATTGTGTCATGGTTGAAAAATAAATATTTGATAAAAATATCCGTCTGTCAAAAGTGTTAATTTTTTCACGCAGGCGTTCATTGTGAGTATTTTCATAGTCGATTCGATACGGATCAAATTCGTGAAGTTCGGAAGCGTTCGAGAAATCTTTAAGCACGAAAGCTTTGGTAAGTTGTCGTGGCCGATCTATTCGGAAGTTAAAAAATACCAATGCGTCATTGTTTTTAATAATCGCCACAGGATCACCTTTGTCATCGGTAATGATACTTGGCTCGATAAATTCATCGGTTTTACCTTTGTTATATGAGGCTTCAACGGCATCAATGACATGTACATATTTCTCTCCTTTGCCTTCCGTTAACGCTTCGTAAGCTTTTTTGGTTCTATCCCATCTTTCATCTCGATCCATCGCCCAATATCTCCCCATCAAAGTTGCTACTTTTCCGATATGTTCTTTGTTCAATACTTCGTATAATTCATTAATATATGTTTTTGCGGCAGTTGTGGGAGAATCTCTTCCGTCTGTAAAAAGATGTAGATACACCCTTTCAAAATTTCTGCGTTTTGCCAATTGAATGAGTGCATATAAATGATGAATATCGGAATGGACGCCGCCAGCGCCGATTAAACCCATATAATGAACATTGGAGTTGTTTTTTGTGGCGTGATCGATTGCGCCATTTAAGACTTGGTTGTCAAAAAAGGATCCTTCAGCTATTGCCATAT
This sequence comes from Candidatus Woesebacteria bacterium, assembly GCA_016700095.1. Taxonomy (NCBI): domain Bacteria; phylum Candidatus Woeseibacteriota; species Candidatus Woesebacteria bacterium. The sequence continues at coordinate 727,297 of CP065002.1, forward strand.
TTATTCTTTCAAGATCTTGATAAACAATTCTCCCTGCTCCAATGTTTAAGTGTCCGGTTTCAGTATTTCCATCTTCACCTCGAGGTAATCCGACTGCTTCACCCGAGGCAGAAAGCTCAGTATGTGGAAAGGAATGTGTCAATCGGTCGATATTGGGAGTATTGGCTAAAGTTATGGCGTTACCCGGTCCTTCCGATGCAATTCCCCAACCGTCAAGAATTGCCAATACGACACATTTTTTATGTTTATTTATCATTTGGTTTAGTATAGACACCTTTTATTAAAGAAGAAATACCGTGAAAGGGTTAATGTTTCAACAATTCTTGTTCGATAGTAAGAAGGCGATTGTATTTTTCAACTCTCTCCCCTCTTGCCGGTGCTCCAAATTTAACAAAGTCAGCACCCACCCCGACCGCAAAATCTGCGATGAACCAGTCATTTGTTTCCCCCGATCTGTGAGACACGATAACCTTCCAACCTGCGTCTCTGGTTTGCTTAATTACTTTTAGTGTTTCCGTAACTGTCCCAATCTGATTTGGTTTAACAAGTATTGCATCACACGCTTTTTCCGATATGGCTTTTGCAACACGTTGGGGATTGGTTGCAAGTAAATCATCACCGACAATCGTAACCTGATCTTTCATTTCAGCATACAATTTCTTCCAGCTGTCCCACGCATCTTCATGAAATGCGTCCTCTAAAATCGCCAGGTGATACTGATTATTTATACTTTTGTAATATTCCATCAGTCCTTCGTCTTTAAGGGGTGTCGATTTGTCCCGTATGGTGTATTCTCCGTTTTTATAAAATACGCTAGCTGCCACATCAAGTCCGAGAAATACATCTCGACCAAGCGAATAGTTGGTTTCCTTAATTGATTCGACAACCACTTCGAGAGCATCGGCATTCGTAAATAGATTTGGAGCATAGCCACCTTCATCACCAACCGAATGCACTGCACCTCGTCGATCTAAATTTTTACCAAGAGTCATATATATTTCCGATCCTGTTCGCAGAGCTTCTGTGTATGATTTGCTCGACGCGGGAATTACCTGAAACTCCTGAAAATCCAAATTTCCGGAGCCGTGCAGTCCACCATTAACCATGTTAAATATAGGTGAAGGTACGTGGACTACGGGAGATAATCCAACTCCTTGTGCAAGCGAAGCAATCCACCGATAGACAGTCGTGTTGTTGGCGTAAGCCGCCACTTTAGCAACAACTTGCGACACGGCGAGAATAGCATTAGATCCCATTTTCGATTTATTTGACGAGCCATCAAGAGCAATGAGTTTGTCATCAATGGCGTTTTGATTCTCGACAGGCATACCGCTTAAACTTGGTCCTAAAATGTCGTTAATATTTTTGACAGCTTTCAAAACACCCTTGCCCAAAAAACGTTTTTCGTCCAGATCGCGCATTTCAACTGCCTCATGTGTCCCTGTTGATACACCCGCGGGTACACTGGTAACCGCAATATGACCTGTCCCCAACTGGCACGCCGCCTCGACGGTAGGAACACCACGCGAATCAAGAATTTCTCGTGCCCATATTTTTGTTATTGTAGACATATTATTTATCCAATAATCGAATTTGTTATTATATGCGTATTAATGCACTTATCGCTTCCTATAACGTAATAAATTTAACCCACAACCTCACGCTTGTCGTACCATTGCTGATTCCGCGTACAATGTGTTACTTTGGTCGAAACAAAAAACCCACAAAAGTGGGCAATTACAACGCAATAAATCATAGAATTCGAGTTACTTCCCGACAGCCAACTTTCTTTCTGCTTCGTGAATAACATTTCTCACCCTATCGACAGCATCAGGATTAACAGAAATGCTCGTTATTCCGTATCTAATTAGTTCTTCAACTAAATCATCATACGTACTTGGCGCTTGTCCACAAATAGACGAACTTACTCCGCGTTTATTGCAAGCTTTTATTACTCTTTTAAACGCCCATGAAATTGCAGGAGATCTCTCGTCGAAATCGGCGGCAACCGTTTCATTATCACGGTCCGTACCGGTAACAAGCATCGTCAGATCATTGGAACCAAACGATATGCCATCAACACCAACATCCAAAAACTTATCAATAAGAATTACATTTATCGGAATTTCAACCATTAGCCAAAACTTAAAACTCGTATCTTCAAACAAGCCGTTGGATGCGACAAGCCGTCGTACTTTTGCCAATTCTTCAGGAGATCTAACAAAGGGGATTTCAAGCCAAAGATTTTTGTGCATTTTGCGAACCTCTTTGATAGCTTGTAACTCCAAATTGAAAACTTCAGGTTGTGCAATATAGCGATATGCACCCCTAAATCCCAACATCGGATTTGGTTCTTGTGGCTCCCAAGACTCTCCTCCCTGAAGCGACCTATATTCATTAGTCTTGAAATCGGTTGCGCGATAAATAATTGGGCGTGTTCCGAAAGCAGAACAAAACGTAGACATGCCCTTGATAAGATTTTCAATAAATACATCCTGCTTTTTTAGTTTAATTGCTTCTTTGGGATGAATACCGATGTTGGCAATCATAAACTCCGCACGAAGAAGGCCAACTCCATCGACGTTGAGTTTAGCACCTTTTTTTGCCATCTCAACCTCGGCTAAATTTACATACACCTTAGTAGCCGTGCGTCCCTTGTAGTAATTTTTACTTTCTTCTTGTGCTTTGCTGTGTATAACTTTCGTACCAACATAGATATTCCCGGTCGTTCCATCAACCGTAACAATGTCATTTTCTTTGAGCTTTTTGGTTGCGTCGTTGGTACCGACCACACACGGAATACCCAATTCCCTTGAGACTATTGCAGCATGTGATGTCATCCCTCCTTTGTCGGTCACAATTGCACTCGCCTTTTTCATGGCAGGCACATAATCAGGTGAAGTCATCTCGGCAACCAACACGTCTCCTTCTTTAACTTTATTAATTTCTTTAGGGCTTTTCAGAATTTTAGCCGGCCCCGTTCCTACTCCAGGGCTAGCCGAAGAACCCGAGAGAATGGGCAAATCACCATGCTTAACAGTTTCACCTCCTGCGAGTTTTGTCGATTTATCATCATGTGATTTTTTATTTTTATCGGGTATCGTCGTTACCGGCCTTGTTTGCGTTATAAATAAGTCATTTTTTTCTTTTGCCCATTCGATATCTTGAGGGAAGTAATAATGCTCTTGCAATTTATTTGCCAGTTTAGCCAAAGCTACAACCTCGTCGTCTGATATTTTTTGCTTATCTTTAATTTTTGCGGGTACTTCTTGCTCGATCGTTTTGGATCCTATTTTAATCAATCTGACATTTTGTTCGGAGACTTCTTTGGACAAAATTGCATAGGTATCTTTTTGTACTACGTATCTATCGGGTAAAACCGATCCTTGAACGATTAATTCACCCAATCCCCACACTGCCTCGATAATAATTCGATCTTTGTCATTTGTGACAGGATCAATTGAAAACATTACACCGCTCACATCTGACTGGACCATTTTCTGGACAATGACAGAAATTTTTACCTGATCATTTCTTATTTTATTTTGTTTACGATAAAAGATTGCCCGAGCCGTAAAAAGCGATGCCCAACATTCCCTGACAGCAATTAGTAAATTGGTATCTCCTTTGATATTTAAAAATGTCGCTTGTTGTCCTGCAAATGATGCACCCGGTAAATCTTCGGCGGTTGCCGATGACCTAACTGCAACTAATTGTTTTTTGAATCTCGGTGATAATTTCTTATAAGCTCTTTTTACCTCAAAGCCGATTTCATCCGGAATTGGTGCACGAATAATCAGATCCTGAATTTTTTTAGATTGCCTTTGGAGACTGTCGGAATCATCGACATCAAGGTCTTTGAGAAAAAGATCAATCTGATCTGCTAAATTGTTATGCGCCAAAAACATTTCGTATGAAGCTACGGTTATCGCAAATCCACCGGGAACGGGAAACTTCGCTTGAGTCATCTCACCAAGATTAGCGCCCTTTCCCCCAACCATGGGTAGATCGTTTTTATCAATATCTCTAAAAAAGGCAATAAGTGGTTTAGTCGACATAAGGCAGTTTCAGCTAATACTCATCTTCGCAGATAATTTCAGTTTTGGCAAGATGATTATTAATTTTTCCCCAAAGGTTGCCCCATACGGGTTTTGAAATAGTCAACCCACGGAATTGGAGCCGGATTTTGTTCGTACAGCATCGATAAATAGAAATTTGCCAGTGCACCAAACTGAATAAGTTCAAAAGCCTGAGATAACTTGGTTTGCGCGGTGCATGTGTAATGATAAAAACTCAAGTTATTTTTTTCCACAACGTCTTTGGTTATTCCGAATCGTTTATTAATTTTATCGGAGTAAAGGTTGGAATTTACAAATAACATAAAAAGATTTTGTGAATTAGTGGATGGATGCATCAGGCCTTCCATTAAATGGTGGTTCAATTCAGGAATAGTAAAGTCGGCTGAAAACGTTTTGGCATTCTCGTTGAGTTGATTATTGATAGTATGGGTAGCACCGGTTAAATGACTAGCTGAAATATAAAATATATTTTTTGAGTACATAAGCCTTGCCAGTTTTTTGGCAGCGTTGTCGGCTTCATTAATTTCAATGCTGTTTTTTTCCAATATACTTTTCATTGCGATTACAAGTTGATCCAAATCATCTTTGGTAAAATCAAATAATCCCAATTTTGAAGCCAATACCAGTTGACCAACAATTGAATATCCAATTGCCATTCTTGGTTGATTGGAGGGATTAAATTTAGGATCAATCTGATAGTAAGGAACGCCGTGTTTTTTGGCTTCATCGATTAACGTACCTCCGGTTCCAATCGCCATCCATTTTGCTTTTCTTTCGAGTGCTTGTCGAACGTTTTCGAGTGTTTCTTCTGTTGTTCCTGAATACGATGAGCATATTACAAGCGAATTTTCGTTAACAAAATTGGGGATATTGTAGTCATTTACCCGGACAAGCGGAAATTTGTTGGTGTCAAAATATACACTTTCAATCACTCTGGCACCAAGACCCGATCCACCCATACCGGCCATAACAAGGTTTTCGATATTACCAAATTCTTCCGGAACATTAACCAGATTAGCCTTTTCGTAAGCGTCGAGACATTGATCGGGTAGTGCCTCAACCGAACCAAGAACATTTTCCAGATCTAGTTGTGAAATACTTTCTCGAGAGTTGATGTCAACCATAATATGACTATATCGTCGAATATTAATCTTTCCAATCCTTGAAAGGTCTGTCCTTTAAAGGTAACATTATTTATGCCTAGTCCAAATATTTTAAAAACTTATGTAAAGGGTGGTTACTATCATATATATAACAGAGGTGTGGCAAAACAACATATATTTCTTGACAGTAAAGATTACCACGTCTTTTTGAGTTATCTTAAAGATGCTTTGATCAAACCCATTCCCAAATCATTTAAAAAAATTGAGGTAAGCTTTAAAGGACAGACCTTTAAAGGTATTCCTAGACCGGTAAATAATTACTTTGACAAAATATCGCTTGTTTGTTATTGCCTGATGCCAAATCACTTTCATCTCGTAGTTCAACAAACTGAAATATCATCAATGCAAAACTTCATGAAGTCTGTTTCAACCAGATACTCTCAGTATTTTAATAAACGTTACGATAGAATTGGGCCTTTGTTCCAGGGAAGATATAAGGCTGCACTTATTACGGATGATCACTATCTACTTCACCTTTCCCGTTACATCCACCTTAACCCCCTCGGAATGGTAAAGAGTTTGGAATCCGCATATTCATCATATTCTAATTATCTTGGAACACGAAACACTTCATGGATTAATCCGAATATCGTTCTTGAGTTTTTCAACAAAAATAAGGATGTCCAATTTAAAAACAACCTGACTTATAAAAGCTTTGTCGAAGATATAAAAATCAATAGTAAAAAAGCTTTGGGGAAGAAAGCAATTGATTGGTGATCTAACGATTCGGATTGCGAAGCTTACTCTTTAATGGCATATTGCGTAATCAAACTCAACACTTCATCTCTTTTTTTCTCCATAACGTCTTTTGTTCTTGCTTCCAAATTTAGTCTGAGTAAGGGTTCGGTGTTTGATGAACGTACGTTAAATCTGTAATCACCATATTCAACTGAAATGCCATCTACAAATTCTTGTTTTCCGTCTCCATATTTTGCTTTAATGAGTTCCATCACCATGTCAACGTCGGTTACTTTTGTATTTATTTCTCCCGAAATTACATATTTATTAATCCACACTCTTGCGATCTCAGATAGTTTTTTTGAATGTTCAGACACATATTCTAGTACTTGTACAACAGGTAACATACCACTATCTGCGTACCAAAAATCTCGATAATATTCATGTCCACTCGATTCGCCACCAAAATAAGCATCTTCTTTCCTCATCCTTTGCTTAATATATGAGTGTCCGACTCTCTCGAGTACAGGCGTTCCCCCATTTGTTTTAATACTATCAATCAACGCCCAGGTATACCTTGGGTCGTAAATAATTTTTTCTGATGGATGTTTCTTTAAAATTGCCTCAATCAAGATAGCATTCATATAGTAAGGTTCAAGAAACACCCCACCATCCGCACAAAAAAACACTCGATCAGCATCCGCATCCCAAGTTATACCCAAATCTGCATCTTCGGACTTAACCAATTCTATAAATTCTACTCGATTTTCGGGCATGAAAGGATCAGGCCTACCCTTAGGAAAAGTTCCGTCAGGTTCCGCGTTTAAGGGAATTATTGTTAACGGTAAATTACCCAATTCGATCAGTCTTTCAAATACCTTCCCCGCAAAACCAAAATTAGGATTATAAACAATCTTCATGGGTTTAATTTTCTTTATATCAACCCAATTTAAAACGAATTTACAGTAGTCATCGACAATATCTATTTTTCTGACACTTCCTTTTTGCTTTTTCTCAAATACTCCTTTCTCGATAAAATCTCTAATTTGTGATACTCCAGTTTCTAGAGTAAGAGGAATTACTTTTTCCCTAACCATCTTGGCACCGTGCCATTCAGGTGGATTATGTGAAGCGGTAACCTGAATACCCCCCGCAAAATCAAAGTTTCCGACACCAAAATAATACATATCAGTAGAAATCAAACCGACATCTACAACGTTTACTCCAGCATCGGTAAGACCTTCAATTAAACTTTTTTTAAGTGGTTCCGAATAAACACGCACATCATGACCAACCATAACTTCACCTTGAGGATTAACAACTGAAACATAAGCGTGTCCTAAACCATAAAAAAGATCCTCGTTAAGTTGATCGGGGTATATACCTCTAATGTCATATGCCTTGAAGATGGAAGCATCAATCTTCATAATGACATTCATTCTAAATTGTCAATAATCATAAAGTCAAGTAAATCAGCTAAATTATCGCTTGATGTTTTTGAGGCGATATCGATTTCGGCTAAACCGTGAATAAATGCTTCAAGTTTATCACCCTCAAACTTTGCTGCTTGCGTTTTCAATTTCGAGATGCGCCAAGGAGATTGTTTGAAACTATCCGGATCGGTTTGAACGTGATACAAATCTTTTAAATGTCCGGCAAGCATGGCAACAACAAACTCAGCCGGTTTATTGTCGAGCGTTCTATGCAACAAATTTAAACATCTCTCTAAATTCCCAGGATAAACAGAATCCAAAAACATCCATATTTCGTTCGGAAGTTCGAATAATTCCTCTTTAGCGACCTTAGGGAGATTTTTCTTTACTGCGGCACTTATTCGCGAAGTCAGGTAAATAACACTCGTATCTTCACTTTTATCATTGGACTTACTAAACCATTCCATTTCCTTTTTACCCACTTTTCCCAAATTCTCTAATATATAAAGCTTCTTGGTTTCAAACAACGTGTTTGCCGACATTTTTTCCTGAAGGTTTTCTTTGGCACAGTCAATTTTTATGATTTCGATTTTTCTATCCCGTGCACTGTCGATAAACTTCTGCAGTCTAGCTCTACTTTGCTCAATATCATCACCATGTATCAAAATTAATTTCATCTAGCGTTTTTTATTTTTGTAAAGTGTTACTAATTCATGTACTCTGTCGTGGAAATTTCTTGACCCGCGTTTTCTGATATGCGGTAGTAAACTTCCCGAAAAGTTTTTTGGGATATGACAAAGTTCATGCAGAAGTACTTCATCCTGTTTATCTTCTGTTAGTGAGTCAAATTTTTCCGATAATACTTCAATGCAGTAGGACGGTTTTTGACTTAATGCTTGTTGCCAAATTTGCCCCAAACCCCAAATACGTGCATATGCTCGAGCCTGTGAATTTTTTGAGCGAAAACAGTATATTGACGAATTATCAATCCAGGTCATATTTAACGATGATACCAAATCCGCAATTCTCACTTGAATATCATATGCCCTCTCCCAATTGACTGAACTTTTTGGTCTTTTTTTCATAAGCTAATCTTCTTGAAGTTCGGTTAGTGACATGGCATGACACAGTGCAACGGCTAATGCGTCAGCCTCATTGTCAAAATGCGTTTTCTTTTTTGGTTTACTTTTTATACTGTTTCCCAAATAATCTCTAACCGACTTTTGTACCTGCTTTTTGTCAGCTCGGCCATTTCCGGCCACAATTTTTTTGATTGTCATCGGGGAATACTCGACAACTGCAATACTAAAATGTGCCGCTGCCATAAGCATCACACCTTGCGCTTGACCGACGCGAATTGCTGTTTTTCGATTAGTTGCAAAGAATACTTTCTCGATAGCCATTACGTGCGGTTTGTGTTTTTCGATAATTTTACGCAATTCATTGTGAATGAAGTAAAGCCTCTCACCAGGGGTATTTAACATTGTGGTTTCGATTAACCCAAAATCACCCGCTGTATAATGTCCGTTTAGCTTTTCACCTTCTTTGGGCAATTTATGAATATTTAAAAATCCATATCCTGTCGTTGCGGTTCCGGGATCTATCCCAAGTATAAGCATTGTTTAATTATAACAGTAGTTGGTGTAATAAAATCACCGATTGTTCCATTGATTATTTGCCCGTTAACGGCAGGGGCCATTTTTGAGGATTAAAATAAAAAGTCAGTCTAGATCAAAAAGCTTGTTGGCATTACTTGTGCAAATATGTACTAAATCATCGCTATTTATATTTTTAATTTCGCCAACACATTGGGCGATATATTTCAGATTGGCTGGTTCATTGGGATACTTTTTTACCGATCTTGTGGGGTACGGCGTAAGGTAAGGAGAATCTGTTTCCAAAACAAGAAGATCAAGAGGGATGTCTTTCACAAATTCTTTTTTGGTATCATCATAAGTAACATCTCCGTCAACACCGATAAAAATATTGTTAGCAATAGCGTACTCAAGTACATCTTTCTCAGGTGGACAACAATGAAAAACTGCCCTACCGTTAATTGAATTACTTCCCACACTTTCAATACTTTTTATAATATCATCTGTCGCATGACGATTATGAATAATGAGTGCTTTGTTTAATTTTGTTGCCAGTTTAATTTGACTGACAAAGAATTCTTTCTGCATAAACTCACCTGCTTGATATCTGAAGTAATCAAGACCAACTTCACCTATGGCTACAACTTTAACATTGGAATTAGCAAGGTCAGTCAACTTGTATAACGCATCGGTTATATTAATGTTTTCCAAGTCTTGTGTTGGGTGAATACCGATTGCGGCATACACGCCTTTGAAGTTTTCGACAATTTCTACCGCCTTTCTTGAAGACTCTAGATCTAAACCTGGTACCAAGAAACGCTTGACACCACTATCTCGTGCATTGTTAATTACCGTTTTCAGATCATGAACAAATTCATCCGAATTTAGATGGCAATGCGTATCAAACATATCAACAACTACTAATACTCTACAACGGTTTTTATTGAAGCTTTATTTTTCAAGTCATCCATCCATTGAACGACTTTCTCTTGTAATTTCTGATCTTTCAGACCTTCGAGTATTTGTTTTTTGGCTTCTTCTTCGGGAATGTCGGCAAATGATTCGCTGTCTTTGTATTCGTTATAAGTTGTATTTACTTCTTCGTCGGTTACTTCAATTTGATCCTGAAGCATTGCTCTAACCGTATATTGAATTCTTATTGATTTGGTATATTCCTCGATTGTGAGGTTTGCTTGTTCCAAAGCTGTCTCTAAAGGCATACCCTGAGCTTCGGATGCTTGTCGTGCTTTTTCCAATTCTTTACTAACTTCATCTTCGTTAGCCTTAACTCCCAACCTTGCCGCTTCTTGATTAATTAATTCCTCCTGAATAATTTCGTCAACGACCTGTTGTCCGCCAAGTTTTTCCAGTCTATCTATTACGGTCCACCGATAAATCGGTTTACCGTTTACTGTGGCAACTATTATCAGTCCCCGTGCCGTATAGACAAGAACTGCCAAAAATACAAGCAAAAAGATAACTGAAAGTTTTTTCGATATTTTTTTTGTTTTTACTTGAGGTATAGTTTCAAAATTTGACACCGAAGGTGCTACTTTTTTAGTCACACGTTTTGTAACTTTCTTTACTTTAGTAGCCTTTGGAGATACTTGTTTTCGCTTTACCTTTGTTTTCGTATTGGTTTTTTGTGCGGCCATGAGTTAGATAGTACAGTAATTATTTAAAGATATCAACGCTAAAATGTCTATAGTTTATTTTGCCCTTGAGCTTCGAATCTAAACTCCACCTCATCCCAATTAACTATCTTCCACCATACTGCTACGTAGTCGTTTCGACGATTTTGATATTTCAAATAGTAAGCATGTTCCCATACATCCAATCCCAGTAATGGTACATGCCTATATAGATAAGGGCTATTTTGGAATGAATGTCTTTTTATGTAGAGTTTCCTGTCTTCCCCCATGACAAGAAATACCCATCCGCTACCAAATAGACTTAAAGCCTTAGCGGTAAATTCTTCCTTAAATTTATCAAAACTTCCAAAGGTGGACGTAAGTATCTTTTTTACTTCACCTTTGGGGTCTACCCCACCAGGACAAAGAGTTTGCCAGAACATTGAATGATTCGCATGACCACCGGCGTTATTGATAACTGTTTGCCGAATATTATCAGGTACTTTTTCAACCTGCATCAGAAGTTCCTCAACCGTCAATTTTTCCAAATTAGTTACTCCCTCAAGTGCTTTATTCAAATTACTTACGTAACTTGCATGATGCTTGGTGTAGTGTATTTCCATCGTCAGCGCGTCAATATACGGCTCAAGTGCGGCGTATGAATATCTTAGTTGTGGTAGTTCAAATATCATGTATAAAAAAAGCAAACTAATTATTTTATCTCGACATCCGACAAATAATCTCTATTAAGCTAATTATTTAAAGGCATTTTAAGACCTCGAAAATTTACTTTTGTCCAAATATTCCCGGAATAATTCTTATTAAAACAATATAGAGAATTATCATTAGAACCAACGCTCCACCTGTTGGAATATACATCACGCGACCTTCCCTCCTTCTGTAAATATCGCCGGGGACAATCATCGGTTGTTTTGTGCGTTGAGAAAGATAATACATCGCACCAACCGACAACACATACAGAAGTCCCATTATTTGAAGTGTTTTTAAAAATCCGGCCATATCAACTAAGCTTAAAGGATAAACATTCATTTGTAAAATGATATTTTTTAATTAATTAGCTTAATATTTACTTCTACCACGAGTTAGCCACAAACCACTGTCTGTGATCGTGAGATGTAGCGCTATAAATATATATTTTTATTTTAGTTCTTGAAATCTCGGCTAAAATAGCAGTTGAAATGTATTTTTTGTTGTGCCAGTATTAGTTATGGATAATCAAACCATGCCCCCAAGTGATCCGCCTATGGTAACTAGTCCATTTGTCCAACCTGTAACGTCTGGTGCCACACAAGCTACGGTTACTCCTTCGGTCTTAAATCCCCCCATCCCACAACCGTCGATTCCACAAGCACCCCAAGGTGAAGTCGCAACTTCCGAACATCCAAGTGTTGCCATGACCACTCAAGCCAAAAAACAAACCTCAAAATTCACTATATTTATCGTGTTTCTCATCATCGTTGTCTTACTAATTTGGGTAGGTGTCGGATATTTGTATTTTTTCCCTAGTGCCAAGTAAGCTTCAAGTATTTTCCACATGTCATAATTTAATTACTATAAACATCCTCTTTTATACCTTAGATATCTATAGTTATCGGCATAATTTAAGTAGTTTATTAGAAATAGCCTTAACAAGACCATACTATAGTTGTATTTACTTTGATTTGCTTTGTGTACTTATTGACATGTAACTACTATATAGATGCAGTTGACGCTTTTCTTATAGTATTGTTAGTATGAAAATACTTTTCATTCTCGATTTGTTTTTATCAATAAATAATCAGAGTAACTATACGTTTTATGAAGAAAATTGTTACAAGTATTTTTGTAATTGCAGTAACATTAATTTTGACTGTTAATTTAACCTCCGCATTCTTCTCCGACACTGAAACTTCCACCAACAATAAATTTGTCTCGGGCGCAATCGACCTGCTTATCAATGGTACGAACGATACGGTGGGGATCGTAAATATTGCCGATCTCAAACCGGGTGACAATATTGACGTAAACAAAGACTTGTTTATTAATTCAAATCCCGCGTATGTCTGGATGCACATTTTTGATGTAACTTCACAACAAGGCGAGCAAACCGAACCCGAGGATTTGGAAGAGTCGCAAAACGGTATTAAAAGCGATATTCAAAATTATCTTACATACGATTTATCTATCGATCGAAACGGCGACGAAATTGTCGACGAAGTAATCGTAGACCCAACTCACAACAACCTTCTTCCCGATATGGTTTCATGTTGGATTCCACTCGGAGAACTCCCGGGACTTACTAATGTAAATCTTACCCAGAGCTTCCATTTTGATTCCACAGTCACCAATTGGGCACAGGGAGACATCCTTAATTTCTCTGAGGAGTTTTACGCAGTTCAAGTCCGCAATAACCCTAATGCATCACCTCCTGATAACGGTACAGGCAGAGTATGGGATCCCAATCTTAGAAAGTGCGTTGATTGCACACCAGGAGTTACTTATGCATCGAGTGTCATTTCCTCGATTCAAGGCAAACGCAATAATGGATCAGATGTTTTGGTAAATAGAAGTGTCACAGAAAACGTATTGGGCATTCCAGACAGTAACGACTTAAATAATCCCAAATGGTATTCACTTGGATTTGGTGGACAAATAATTGTTAAATTCAATTTCCCTGTCAGTGATGGAAATGGAGTTGACCTTTCATTCCATGAAATTACTGGTGGCAGAGATTCTTATCCTTTGGAAAAAGCCAACGTTTACGTAAGTAACGACAATGTTACTTACGAATTTGCAGGGACAATAACAAGTGAACCCGGCGGCGACGGTATTTATTACTTGGATATTTCATCAACAAGTTTTTCCTCGATTCAATACGTTAAAGTGGTTGACTCAACTGATCCATTGTTACACATATCGACCGCCGATGGTTACGACCTGGATGCGATCGACGCCGTATATGGAACCTGTACTAACTAGTTTACCTTTACTAAAAAGTTAACCTACCGTTGACTTTTTGCCTAAGGGCAAACTGCCCGAGAAAGGAGGTGATAATTTATGAAGAAAATTTTAACTAGTTTATTTACGGTTGGAGTGATTGCTACACTTGCAGTGGTCGCAACCCAAGCATTCTTTAGTGATTCTGAAACTTCAACAGGAAATAAATTCGTGGCAGGTGATATTGATTTAAAGATTGATAACTCAAGCTTTGTGATTGATTATCTAACCGATGATCCAGCGCCTTCCGGAAAAGTTGTAGCAAGTACTGCAACAAGCTGGGATTTAAGAGATTTAACAGTCGAAAAGTTTTTTGACTTTTCCGATCTTAAACCCGGTGACTTCGGAGAGGATACGATTTCAGTTCACGTAGGAAGTAATGACGCATATATGTGTGCAGCGGCAAGAATTACAGCCGATGATGATGTGACTTGTACCGACCCAGAAAAAGCCGATGACGCTAATTGTGCCGAACCTGGCTTAGGACAAGGAGAACTTGATCAGGAAGTAAAATTTGCTTTCTGGATAGATGATGGTGATAACGTTTTAGAAAGTGATGAACACGTATTTCTTGATGGTCCTGTAAGCAGTTTGAGCGGTGCAGGAAAGATATCACTTGCTGATTCAGCAGGATCCGTTTTAGGTGGTGGTCCAGTTCCAGGTGATACAACTTTCCACATCGGAAAATATTGGTGCTTTGGTGATATGTTACAAACTCCTATCGCACAGGGGAACAATCAAAGTCCTGCAGAAAGAAACGCTACGGGTTTTTCGTGTAGCGGAGTAAGTGTCGACAACGCATCTCAAACTGATATGCTCGTTGCTGATCTTGAATTCTATGCAGTTCAATCTAGAAACAACGCAGGATTCTTGTGTTCTAGCTGGACACCAAGTTTTCCAGTTCAATTACCAAAAGTCGGAGCTAATCTCGACACCTACTCAGTACCAAACTGTACAACAACCGTAAGTGCTAACATCCAAGGTGCGGTTAATGACGCAAGTTCAGGAGCGACTATTTGTGTTAACAATGGAATTTATAACGAAACTGTTACCATAAACAAACCCCTCACACTAGCATCTGTTAACGGTCCAACAAATACAGCGACTATTCAAGGTGGAGTAAAAATTGAATCAGACAATGTAAAAGTAACTGGATTTATTGTAAATCCTGGATCAATTTTAGGTAGCAATGCTGCATTTTACTTAAATGGAAGTTTAAGTAATGTTGAAATATCGTTTAATGACATAGATGGTAACAACGAAGCAAGTTCAAGAGGTGTTGAAACAACACTTCCTGGTACCTCAACATATTCTAACGTTGTAATTACCAACAACTTAATACACGAGTTGACAACAGGTATCTATACCAATACACACGTAGGGACGTTGGAGGTCAAATACAACGACATCTACGACAACAGTGCTGGTATTGGCGGTTACACTGGAGCACATGTTGCTTATAATCACTTCACAAGTTCTGGTGAAGCAATTGGGGCTGACAGTAGTTATAACGGTTCAGTAGTCGAGTTTAATAACTTTATGACTGGAACAAAAGTAATGACATACGGCTCAGTAACACCTGACATATCTGCACCAAATAACTATTGGGCAGATGGTTCAGCAATACATATTGGCGGAACAAACGACGTAGATCCAAATCCAGTATCTGGATCTCAGTATCCGCATAATTAAATTTTCTCTTATTAATCTGCAGGTGGATGAAATATCTACCTGCAGGATTAAGGGAATCTTATTTAGCAAGTTATATTTAGTGCGGAGTGGGAAAACCCACTCCGCCAAAGACGGTTTTAATATTAACAACTTCCGCTGGTTAAATGTATAAAAACTATATTAAAAAACTCCTTCAGGTAATCCTCTTTATATCAGGGGTTTTGGTCTTTTTGACTGGGCTGTATATCGATCGGGTTTTCACCTTTGAGATTCTTGACGGACTAAGTACGAAAAATGTTCCCGTCAATTTAAATAAGATAAAAAGTACTACTCCCCTACTTTTTACTGTTTATTCGGGCTCTATGGAGCCGGCTATAAAAACAGCAAGTGTAATTGTCTCTAAACCACAATCTAATTACGTACAAGGCGACATAGTTACCTTTACACCTACAAGTAGTATGGGAAACGTCGTAACGCACAGGATTGTTGCCAAGGAAAATGTTAATAGTCCTGTCTACAAAACGGCAGGCGATGCCAACCAAACAA
Organism: Candidatus Woesebacteria bacterium; assembly: GCA_016700095.1. NCBI lineage: Bacteria > Candidatus Woeseibacteriota > Candidatus Woesebacteria bacterium. Next base: position 743,090 of record CP065002.1, read on the forward strand.
TTGACCCCTGGACTATCGATAACTCCCAAATAAAGGGGAAAGTCGTTTTAACAGTACCCTTGGCCGGATACGTCACGAATTTTGCCAAAACGCCAAGCGGATTTATTCTTCTTATTATCGTTCCTGCGACAATTGTGATTTACGAAGAAATCAAATCACTCCTTGTTGCTTTCGTAAACGAATTTAAGAAAAGATTTTTTAAATCCAAAAAGCTAAATCCTATATATATGTCAAATTTCACGATCAAGAAAAGCTCGTCCATACTTTTGCCTTTTGTCTTTTTAACAGTACTGCTTACTTCAGCTGTTGCGACGTATTCCGTACTTTCTGATCGCGAAGTAAATGTCGGTAACACTTTTAGTGTTAACACCCAAGGACAACTTGAAGATTCCCTAGAAGCATTGCCTACTTCTACATTTGCAACCGAAAATTCGTTAGGTGAAAACTTAGACTAACATGATAGGAACAAATATAAAAATATTACTACTCTCTGCCGTTTTAGCTGCGTGTAGTTACCCTGTTATCAAAATTCAACAATCAGTAAGTGCTTCACACCACAACTCAGGATCGGGTATTGTTGTCGATTTTGGAGTGGCACACGGCGAACCCGTATTTAATATGGATGACTTTAAACCAGGCGACTGCGTCGAACGAAGAATTAATGTTAACAACGTATCAGGCAAAACGAAAAAGATTTTTATCAAAACAAAAAATATCGTTGATGACGCTTCCCTTTCTTCAGTGCTGTCTATCGTAATACAAAGTAACAATAATTTTCTTTTTGGTTATCCAAACCCCAAAACATTAACGGACTTTTATCACCAGTCTACCCCTGATGGTATTTATCTCCTTAATCTAACTAAAAACACTAAAGCAGATTTCGATATAAAAATATGTTTCGATGAAGATGCCGGAAATACATACCAATTAACCCAAACTCAGTTTGATCTAACCTTTTTTGCACAAGACAAAGATACACCCGATCCCGAAATCGACTTACCACATGAGTGTCAACATCTGGCGGGAATAATTACAAAAGTTATGCACGGTACTCCCAACAATGACACAATTAACGGAACATCCGCCAACGAACTAATTTATTCATACGATGGAAATGACAAAATTTATCCCGGCAGCGGTTCCGATTGCGTTGTAACCGGAAATGGCAACAATGTGATTATGGATGTTTCGGGAAACGATGTTTTTGTAACCGGAAATGGAAATGACAGTGTTAAAGCAGGAAGCGGAAATGACACGATTTATTCGGGTGGAGGAAACGACATTCTTGAAGGAGAAAGCGGAAATGATATTGTCTACGGCCAAGAAGGAGATGACTTAATGAAAGGCGGTTCGGGAAACGACAAACTAACAGGAGATGACGGTAACGACACGGCTTTTGGAGATTCCGGCTTTGACACTTGTAGCGCAGAAAACAAAAACTCATGTGAAATTTAGGCGTATTTATTGTACAATCAGCCTAAATGAAAAAGTACATCCTACCATCAATAGTGTTTTGTATTTTCTTATTATTTTTACTATCGATTTTATTCACTAAACCGCAAAAATCCTTACCCAAACAGCCTCTTGATACGCCGTCGTCATATGTTGCTACTGATTTTAGTGTTTCGGGCTGGTTACCTTGGTGGGACTTTGATAAAGGTGCAGTCGAAATAAGCGAAAATAAAAATACTTTCACTTCGGTTTCACCGTTTATTTACGAGTTAAACGATGATTTAACCATCACTTCCCGAGACCAAACAGGGAAGACAGCGTCGATTCTCAAAAACCATCCGGAGCTGGAAATCATACCTTCGGTAAGTAACAATTTTAAGGGAGAAAATGTGTCAAAAATAATCAACTCCACCGAGTTATCGGAAAATCATATATCACAGCTTGTCGACCTTGCTTTGCCATACGATGGAATAGAACTTAATTACGAACAACTCCTGGCTGAGGACAAAAACGCGTATACCAAGTTTATCGACACCCTTTCCAAAAAACTACATGCAGATAACAAAAAATTGGCAATAACGCTTCACCCAAAAACTACCGATAAAGGTGTATGGCATGCAACGGCGGCGCAAGATTGGGAAAAACTGGCGCAAAGTGTCGATTATATGAGAATTATGACATACGACTATCACTGGAACGGGTCAGTAGCAGGTCCGATCGCCCCCATCGACTGGTTACATGATGTGACCGAATATGCAAATAAGACAATACCTAAAGAAAAGCGCATCCTGGGTATCGGACTTTACGCCTACGATTGGCAAATCGGAACCACCCAAGGCGATGATCTAACCTTAAACGAGGTAGCAAAAATATTAAACAAAGAAGGCGTGGAAAAATTCTATGATGAAAATTTTCAATCTCCATATCTAACATACACCAAGGACGGAATACATCGGATTATATGGTATGAAAATACAAAAAGTTTTGCAGCCAAACTCAAACTTGCACACGAGAACTACGCAGGCATAGCTCTATGGAAAATGGGTGACATTCCTGAAACTTTTTACCTGACTTTAAAGTAATTTCCCTTTGTGCTGTTTGACATCAGACTTCCGATAGATTGATAACCTTCTTGAAATTACGGTCGTGCTAAATCGTTTGTTATGCAATTCAAAATAATTTAAAGTACAATAAAGATATGAAAGTACTGGGATTTACACTATTGGTATTCATGATGGCACTAACTGTTGCCAGTGTTACGGTAACCCGATTGCATGACAACAATGTCGATCCGGTTAATCTTTCTACAAGTGAAGTGTTAGGTGAACCATCTACCAGAGTCTCATTTGAAAAACACAAGATTTCATTTAATGGTGAATCTTACGAGGTTGCATTGATTAATGGAGTTAACCCGGACGAAACCGGTCTTTTTTCAAATTTAGAGGAACCGGAATCGGCAATTAACATTATTGAGGAGAATAACTGTAGCGCACTGGTTAATGCTGGTTTTTATACCACCAATAATCAACCTATCGGGCAATTTGTGTCAAATTATAAAACTATCAAAAACACTACGCAAAGCGAGTTGTTTAACGGGTATTTTTCCATCAACGATTTCGGTACACCACGAATTACGCAAAATGTTCCTTCTGATAATTTACGGCTGTCTGTCCAGAGCGGACCTTTGTTAATTGTTAATGATGAATTCCAAAAGCTGTCGATAAGAAACGACAAAAATGCTCGCCGTATCGTCGTAGCCGTAACCGGAGAGAACGACATTGTATTTATCGCTATCTACGATGCTTTCTCCAAGCTACTTGGACCTAAACTTGCCGATTTACCCGTAGTGTTAACAGAAATTGAAAATACTTCGCTTTATGACTTCGCCGATGCGCTTAACCTGGATGGCGGTTCTGCTTCAGCTTTTTATATCGACAATTTTAAACTTCCCGAAAGCTCGCCTATCGGAAGCTATTTTTGTATAAATTAATCAACCTTTAGTAAGTAGATCCTGAGCCCCTTTTTGTCGGTACTTATGTCCAATGTATGCATGCCCGCTTCCTCATCGTTTACAAGTTCATAATAATTTCTTTTTAAAATCATAGTAGGCACTTCACGTCCGTTGGTAAGTTTTTGAGCCACTACAACATCTTCGCCGTCTTTTTTAATCGTTAGTGTATTTCCTACATCGCTTTCTGCATCTATTAATACTCTTTTTCCTGTGTATCTAAGTGACAACGCTCCACCCGTATCCAAAGACGCTACAAAATAATCGCTATACTCCCACACTCCTTTGAGGTATATTTTATTTTCAGACATCATACTTGCAAGTTTTATTGATTCATTTATGAATTCCGGTCGATTGTCCGGATCAGAAGTTACGGTTCCCAGAAACAAAGTAACAGGTTTAGAGTCACAACATGTTTTTTTCGACGTGACAATTTCCTTGCGAGAAATTTCAGGCAGAGGTTGTGAATCTCTTGTGAAGTTTTTTTCACGAATATAAAGAAATACCGTAAGACTGGTAAACAGTATTATTGTTCCATAATTAATAAATCTTTTTCTTTTTGTATTTATTGCCATTTGTTTTCTCAGCATCCCTAACCTGTTTTTCATTCATCCCAAAATGATGTGCGATTTCATGAATTAAAGTATCACGTACTGTTTCTTCAACACTTTTAGTTTTTGAAAACATCAATATCGGTATTTTAAATATGGTTATTTTGTCGGGCAATTTAACCATATATCTTGACCCTCGTGTTGTCGGTACACCCTCGTATAAACCCAAAAGTAAACCTCGAGCATTTACGCTGTCTAATTGCTTTTTGGTTGGAAAGTCTTGATATGTTATCGAGACATTTTCTATATTTTTTCTAAATTCCCCAGGAATACTTTCCAGCGCTTTGTTTAATATTTCTTCAAACTTATCGTCGGACATGTATTAATATACCATGAAGAATCTATCAAAATAAGTTATTGCGAAAACACCAAACTATTGATTTCGGTCCAAGTTAATTCATCAACAACTATCAACTTGTCATCACCAACAATGTACATAAGATCGTTAATATATACGGCACGTTTGGCATTAATGGGTGAAGTTTTGAATATTGTCTTTAGGTTGTCTTGGTAAGAAATAATATAACCGCTACCTGAGGCGGGCAAGAAAAATACTTTGTGTTTATCGTCAAGTAAAAAGGCGTGATGTGTATTTTGAATGTCGGACCAATACTCATCTAGTGAAAGCACACTTTTCTCAACCGGAAGGGCGGGGTTTGATACATCAAACATACTTGCTTTGACTTTTGAACCATCCATACCAATACCCAATACTAAATTATCTCCGATCGGATGTAAGTAAGACGAATAACCCGGTATCTTTAATTCACCGACCATTGTTGGTTTTTTGGCATCCGATAAATCCACTACATAAAACGGATCTATTTGTTTAAACGTAACCAGGTAACCTTTGTCACCAACAAACCTTGCCGAATATATTCTTTCTGATAAACCAAGATCTTTAATACTTCCCGTAATTTTTAAACTGCTATCCAAAACATACACATCGTTTACACTTTCCGTATTCCCCCAGGGAATACCCATCCTACCACCAATCGTTGTCGCAACCCGTAAATTATTCTGATATTCGTCGATGGAAAACTGATTCAAAATAGTTCCGGGAACGCTACCTGTTTGAGTTACTTCTAAATCTGGAAATGCAAATTTTACAATTCCAGTCCTTTCAAATTCTCTTATGTGATCACGGGTGTAGATTTCGGATTTACTTTCAATTTCTTTCTGGAATTTGTCGCGATCCGATTCTTTTAAAGACATTCTGTAGGCATCCAAAATGACATAAACTTCCTGCATTTTTGAAGAATCACTTATTTCATAACTATTTAATTGTGTTAGCTTTTTAATGACATCGTAAGGTAAAATATTTGCTTCATTAATGAGAAAATCCATCACAAATTGAACGACGTTTTCATTGTATGTGTATGTCAAAAATACTCCGTTTGGAGAAATATACGTTATCGCTTGGTAAGATGGTGCTATAAACGACGCGTGAGTACTAACACTTCCGTCATCCGGATTAATCTTTATCACTGTGTAAATGTTATCTGCACTAACCGGATAAATCGGATGATATATCGTATCGCACGTAACCATAACTCCTTGCGATTCTTTGGTTACATAAAAGGGGCAGGGTAAATTCTGGTCGACAGCTTTCTGTGTGACGACATACAGTTTTCCATCAAATAGCCTGGTTGATTGAACATATGCTCCCTGATCAAGTGCTAGTTGCCACTTTTGGTTCGGCAATTGTGGATTACTTACATCTATTCCCGTTATTTCCTGTGAGGCAATTACGATTAAATTATTATCATCAAGAAGTAAATTGCCGTTATTATTTATAAAACCGACTTCCGCCAATTCTTCGGATGGAAATGAATCAATAATCCGAGTTCCGATACGCCTCACGGGAGGCCGAATCATACCAGAGGAACCAATAGAACTTGGTTGCGATTGTTCAACATTGCTCACATCGTCGACAATACCTGACCTTAGCTCAAATGGCTCGTATAAGTAGCCGTACTCTTGTGAGTAAAAAATAGACTTACCGTCAGTTTTAATAATATCGGGTTCATCGAGAGCCGCAATTTGAACATTGGTTTGTGATACCCTATCTGGTGATTGAATCTCTGAAATCGTGGAATCCATCTGATCCCCAAATCCGACTGACGGAGCTTGTAATTTAAGTGAGTTTAAGTCAGCTAATTCCCTAACCCCGTTGGTTAGCATGCTTGTATTTATGCTCGCTTTTTGTAAATAACCGATAAAGTCATCCTTTGATTTAAAAGCTTCAACCTTCATCTCGTCTGCCGGCTTTGATGTGTCATCATGTTGGCCAAATGGCGAAATTTGGCTGTTTGATAACTTGTAAATAAAAAATATACCTATAACCAAAAGAAGCACGCCTGAGAGGGCGAAAATATATTTTCCAAAGGGTCTTGGTGCGTCCATTTTCGATCCGAACGTTTCTATCTCGGGGTCATTTGGTGTCATGCTTTATTCTAACTTAAAATATTTTTTGCCGCTACTTTTTCGCTTTCTTTCCTGAAACCAATAACGATACGCTTAAACTTACTACCTTCTAATTCAATGGTGATGACATGCTTTTTAAACATCGTTACATACCAATAGGCTTTACCCATTTTCGTGAAGTATGTTCCTGCTTTTATAATTCCCGGGAAGAATGATCCCGGTATGCGTAATTCCCAAATCGTATTTTCTGGCATAGTTGTACTCACAGATTTGATCTGATTTTTTTTAATCCTAATTAGTCTTTTTAATCCCCAGATAATTTCGAAGCCTTGCATCCTTATTTCAATTTCGTCGCCTTTGGGAATGACTTGCATAAGTTATTATAGCATTTATTGAAAATAGACATTACTTATTTTAAGCGGCATCGTTTACTAGTAGTAAATTATTATATGTTATATTAGATGGCATGTTTAAAACTCATTATTCCCCCAAAAGCCCGATGGTTTTTGTCGATGTCGAAACAACCGGCGGTAGTCCCAGCCAGGACAGAATAACCGAAATTGGGATTATCAGAGTTGAAAACGAAAAAATTGTCACCAAATACCAATCGCTAATTAATCCGCAAACTCATATTCCGATATTTATTCAACATATGACAGGTATCAATCCAAAGCTTACCGACAAGGCTCCTGTGTTTGAAGAAATAAAATCTGACATACGAGAAATTACCGAAGGAGCAATTTTTGTAGCACATAATGCAAAGTTCGACTATTCGTTTCTTCAGGGAGAATTCATCCGACTAAATGATATTTTTAAGGCTAAGGTTTTGTGTTCGGTCAGACTATCGCGCTTTCTTTACCCCAATCATTCTAAACATAATTTATCAAGTATCGTTGAAAGATTTTCGATTGATGTTCCCAACAGGCACCGCGCGTATGATGATGCACATGCAATCTGGGAATTTTTTCAAAAGGCAAAAACCGACCTTGGAAAGGATACTTTTGAAGAGGCGGTACGAAAAATACTGAAAGGTCCGAGCTTACCTATTTTTTCAAATCAAAAATCCTTTGATGAATTTACCAGTGAATCGGGTATTTACAAGTTTTTTGGTGGAATAAACAACATGGACAACGAGTTGTTATATGTTGGCAAAAGCACATCTTTGCGTACACGAATATATTCCCATTTCACTCCCGGTAAAGGACCACAAACCGACCTTTTACTGGCTAAATATACTCAAAATATTGAAACCATAGAAACAGCCGGAGATTTAAGTGCTCAACTATTGGAGAAACGCGAAATAATAAAGGGTAAACCGCTTATGAATAAATCTCTTTCCCAAATTAGAGCCCGTATATTTTTACAGGAAACAGTAATTAATGGATATAGGGCGATCAAACAAGTATCGGAAAGTGAAATTAATAAGGATAATATGTATTCAATTCTGTCATGTTACACATCCAAAAAGGCAATGATAGAAGCGTTACGCGACTTAGCTAATACTTACCTATTGTGCCCCAGATTTCTTGGCCTTGAACATGCTGATGGACCGTGTTTTTCATATCAAATCGGTAAATGTAATGGTGCCTGCTCATGCAAAGAACAAAATATGAAATATAATTTACGCTTTACGCAAGCTTTTGCTAATACACGTGTTAAACCTTGGCCATTCAAATCTGCTGTTGCAATAAGTGAATCAAACACACACATGACCCAAACACATATAGTTAATAACTGGATATACTACAAACTTATAACTATTTCGTCAGAACTTATGGATCCGGTAGAAGAATTTTTCCCCGGAAATTTCGATTGGGATACATATCTTATTTTGAAACGCTTTCTTATATCAAAGTATAAACACTCCAATTTAGCAATAAAAAACATCGATAATTATTAGTAGAACATATAGTTTAATACATTAAACTATAATATTTTATTTGGATGCATTTGCTCTTTTAAGGTTAGATCGATAAAATAACTTATATGGATGCGTTAACCGTGTTTTTAATTATTTTGTCTATCGGTGTAGCTACGTCAACAGTTGCAATTATCTTGGTTGTTTACTTTGCTATTCGGACACTTAAATTAATTCAAGAAACGCTCTTGGATGTAAGACAGGCAAGTGGTGAAATTAAAGATAGTGTTAAGTTGGACGGAGCCGGTTACATCTTTTCCACCCTTTATAAAATCGCCAAAAGCAAATATCGCAAATGGAATAAATAGACATCCACAGTCTAAACGACCACAAACTTTCTATGAAAAAGATTGATCACCGCTTGGCTTCAGTCGCACTTTCAATAGTCGTTTTTGCAAAGTAGAAATACATATTTTCACACTTTACAAGTGCACCTCTTCGTGAAGTTTTGGTAAGTAAATATTATCAATTTTGTACATTTCCCTAATTTTATCGCCCAGTTGCTCTCTCGGACCATCGTCTTCTCCGTGAATCAAAATAACCTTACTTACACCTTGGATTTTATCTAACCAAGTTAATAACTTTTTTTGATCGGCGTGTGCACTCAAGCTATCGATAACCTTTATCTGGGCATTAACGGGTATCGTCTCCCCATCAATTTCAACCTCTTTGGCGCCTTCTTTAATCTCACGCCCTAAAGTTTCTTCGCCCTGATAACCAACCATAACAAGCCGATTGTTTGCATCCGACAAATACTTGGCTGCGTGCGCGACAATTCTTCCTCCGGTCATCATGCCACTTCCTGCGATAATAATACGGACACCACCGGCACCTTCAATACGCTTACTCTGTTTCGCGCTTCTGGTTACAATTAAACCTGGAAAATCGAAGGGGTCACCTTCACTAAATTCTTTAATAATACCTTCGTTGTAAAGAGGGATGTAGTTTTTATAAATTTCGGTTGCGTTTATCCCCATCGGGCTGTCTAAGTATACCGGTGTTGATTCTTTGATATATCCGAGCCGTTTTAATTCTTTCATCATATAAAGTAGCATTTGTGTGCGTTCAAGTGAAAATGCCGGAATCATGAGAACCGATTTATCATTCTCTGAGGCGTTAATTTCCATTTGTAAAATTCTAAGAGCATCTTCTTTGGGATGTACCCGATCACCGTAAGTACTTTCCATAACAACAGTGTCTGATTTGGAAAAATAACTTGTAGGTTTTAGTAGCATGTCGGGGGTGTTTCCTAAATCACCGCTAAATACGATTGATTTAGCATTATCAATTTGCGTCACCAAAATACTTGCCGAACCGAGAAGATGCCCGGCATCTTTGTATACAACTTGATATCCGCTCACTGTAAACTCCGTTTCGTAGTTTACAATTCTAAACCGGGAAAGTATGTTCTCGACATCTTCTTCGGTATAAAGAGGATCGACGCCGTCATCAAGCGATTGAATTCGGGCTGCATCAAATAACACTATTTCGGTTAAATCGCGTGTTGCCTTCGTTGCATAAATATTTCCCGTAAAGCCCATGCGCGCAAGCAAAGGCAATCGCCCACAATGATCCAAATGTGCATGTGTTAAAAGAACGTTGTCAATTTCACCCGCGGTAAACGTCGGGGTCTGAAAATTTAAATCCCATACTTCCTTCGTTCCTTGGAACATACCACAATCAACCATCAAACCACGGTTGTTGTCACCGATTAACAAATGACATGATCCCGTTACTGTTCCCGCCGCTCCATGAAAGACTAATTTTTTCATTTGTTTCTTTTTTTCAATAAATATTTTTGATGATATTCTTCGGCTTGATAAAATTTTGGGGTTTGGATTATTTGCGTGGCAATTTCTTTATTGTGTAGTTTTGCCTGACTAAACTTCGATGTCTCTGCAAGTAATTTTTGCTTATCATCGTGGTAAAATATTACTGATTTATATTGTGTACCTATATCAACGCCTTGACCGTTTGTCTGTGTTGGATCATGACTCGACCAAAAAGTATCTAGTAATTTTTCATAAGAAATTACCTCAGGATCATAAAAAACCTCAATCGCTTCCACGTGGCCTGTTTTACCGCTACACACCATATCATATGTTGGATTTTCTTGACTACCGCCCGCATACCCAACAATAACATTAGTAACACCGGGGAGTTTTGAGAATATTTCATCGGGATGCCAAAAACACCCAAGTGCAAAAGTTGCCTTCATATATACAGTTTAAACATAAATATCACGATCGAAAACCACTAAAATATATTTTCTTCAATTTATTAAACAATGCGGTCACTCACACATTTCCTAAATATTTCCTTGAAGATATAATTTACGGATATTTTCCGGGAATTTTTCGATTGCATATCTAAGCATTGTCCTTGGCATGTTTTTGTAATATTTTTTGAGAAATACTTCCAAAGCTTTTTTGTCACGCTTACCGACTTCACGAAGCATCCACCCCACCGCCTTATGAATTAAGTCATGCTTGTCGTAAAGCAAAATGCGCGCTATGTCACATGTTTTAGCAAATTTGTCGTGTGCAATGAAATAACCGGTTGCAATAATCGCAATTCGTCGATCCCACAAAAGATCTGACTTTGCCAATTTCGCTAGTATTGCTTTGTCTTTGTTGAATAAAAAAGCACCCACAATTTTACCTGCCGACAAATCAACTAAATCCCAGTTGTTAATATGTTTGGTATTTTTCAGATATAGGTTAAAAAGTTTTTTCTTTTTTACATCGTCACTTAGTGCAAATTGGTGCACCATAATAAGAAGTGCGATAAGACGCTCCTCGTGATACGTCGAAGAAAGCAACTTATTTATGTGTGTAATTGATAAGTTTATGTATTTCTTGGCAATTATTCTGCTTTGTGGAACTGTGAGTCCCAAAAAGATATCACCCTCAGCGTACTGCCCTTTGCCGGTTTTGAAGTAGCGCTGCAAATCTTTGGCTTTATTGGGATTTGCCAATTGTTGAGTGTCGTTTTTTAAATTGTCTAATAATGTCATTTTTTTACCTTACTCCATAAAGTACATAGTTTAATTAACATCTGTACCGTCAATTCCAGATCTTGTCTTGTCGTCCATTCATTAAGTCCATGCATATTAATAGCCGCACTAAATACATTACTTGTTGGTAAACCATCAAAACTCATGCGAACTCCGTCAAATCCCCCACGAACCAAATCTTTTTTCGGTTTCACACCGACACTTTTATAAGCCTTTACTGCCATGTTATTGACTAGCGGGAATTTTCTCATGACTTCTCCTGCATTTTTGTAAACGTGAACTTCATCCCACTTTTCCTCGATTTGAACTTTTTTATATTTTTTAAGAATTTTTTGTTTTGCCTCACTTATGCCTGTTTTCATTTTATCAATATCTTGTGAGTCAAAGGCACGAAGTAAATAATGGATATCCACTTTTGTCCATGTACCACTAATATTATTTAAACCCAAATACGGCTCTCTTTTGTTTGACCTCTCGGGTGACAAAAAATTATTGTTTAAAATATTTATAAATTCCTGAGCCACCAGCAATGCGTTGGTCATTTTTCCTTTGGCAAATCCCGGGTGAACTGTTTCTCCGGTAAGTGAAATAGTTACCGCCTCAGCATTGAAGTTCTCTTCAAAAAGTAAACCCACCTCTCCCGCGTCGACACAATACGCAAAATCGGCCCCCAGTTTTTTGTAATCTAAATACTCGGTACCACGGCCGACTTCCTCGTTGTTATTAAAAATTAGCCTTACCGTGCCGTGCTTGATAGTTGGTTGTTGTATCAAAAAGCGTGCCAAATCGAGTATCGCGGCTACACCCGTTTTGTCATCTGCCCCCAATTGATTGTCTCCCAATCCCGTAACAATGTCGTGACCGATTTTTCCTTTTAAGTCTTTCTCGGCAATAACAATATTTCCTTTGGGTAGTTTAATATCACCACCCTGGTAGTTTTTATGTATCAAAATCTTCGTTCCGTTTCCCGGATTCTCAAGTGCGGTGTCGTAATGCGCCATCAGCGCAACAACGGGAGAAGTGTTTTTTACGTTTGAAGGAATGGTTGCATAAACATATCCCTCTTTGGTTAGAACTACATCCCGTAAACCGATTTCTTTCAATGAAGTGGCAATATAGGTAGCACACTTTGCAAATCTTTTCTGAGCAAGTTTCGTAAGTCCGTTGGGGTCAGCTTGTGTTGGAAAACTGGCTAATTTTTCAAAGTAACTTAGAACATTATACTTATAATCTTTAAATTCACGGCTTTCTTTTCGCATGGCAAAAGTATATCAATGATTACACTTTTCCACAAACTGGCCAGGCACCATATCCATCACGCGCCATTTTATATGCAGCTGTTTTAATTGCCTCTTCAGCGTTACTCCTTAAAGAAGGATCCGGGTCCAAGCCCATGGCATTTCTATTGGAAATCCAGGTTGATGGATGAAACTGATACAATCCGACATACGTCCCCGTCGCACTTGCGGCGTCTGATCTAAAGCCACTTTCACATTTGGCTATCGTTTTCATCTTTGTCGAACTTACGTTATAGTCAACAGCGTATTTATCAATTAAATCAGTTATGGCATTCGGGGTATCGGTAGCATCAACAAAGTGCTGTGGGGTTTCGGTTGGTTTCGGTGTTGGTTCAATATCTTTTATTTCCTTATTTCTTGCCACATCGAAAGTTATACTTGCAACAAATGAAGTGGTGGGTTTTGATATCAGGGTTGGTAATGGAGTTATTTGTACAATCACGGGTGCGACTTTTTTATCATCCTGTTTTACCGCCACATCTACCAAATCGTGCGATAAGTAACTTGGTTCAATATCAAAACTCGTCTTGCTCTCTTTAATTCCAAGCCCGGGATTTATAACAGCAAAAACTAAAACCACTATTCCCGTAGCTATTAACTGGCCGTCAACACTAAGTATTTTACGCCACATAAAGCCCTTTGGCAGGCTAGTTACGCAAATCTATCTCAAAAAAAACACTACTTTAAAGATACAAGAGGGTACTATATACGCTACTTGGGTAAAAATCAACTTTTGGATGACGAAAATAACTTTTTCAACGAAGCTATGTCAGTACTGGTATCGTGGCCGGGATAAACGACAGTCTCTTTGGGTAATGTAAGAATAGTATCAATTGATTCAAACAACTTCTCCTTATTTGAATATTTAAAATCATATCTACCCACATAACCATTATTAAATATCACATCGCCCACAAAAATACACTTAGCATCTTCAATATACAACGATACACTTCCCGGTGTGTGCCCCGGTGTTTTAACTATCTTAATATTAAAATTGCCAATAGTAAGATGTGTATTTTCTAAATAGTGATCAACTTGCGGTCTGGGAGGACTATCGAGATTCAAATAGTGCTTAACACTTTTTTCCATATTATTAAGTAAAAATTCATCTTCTTTGTCCATATATATCGGAATATTGTAAATAAGTTTCAAATCAGTTGCCGCCAAAAGATGATCAAAATGACCATGAGTAATTAAAATAGCTTCCGGTTTAGCCGACAAATCGCTAATTATCCTAGTTATATATTCGGCATCATCACCGGGGTCAATTACAAGAAGGCTATCATGTTTTTCGTCAATAACAAGATAGCAATTAGCCTTCATTTGTCCCACTTCAAGTCGTATTACTTTCATCCAGTTTGAATTATATGTGCTGAAACATTTTCGTTTTTATCGACAACAATACTAACTACATCGATTCTATATTTGTTGGTTTTAGGTTTTTCCATTTGAATGTAATAGTACGCAGCCATTTTAATCTTTTCTATCTTTTTAGTATTAACTGCTTCTTCGGGTAAACCATACCGAGCGGATCTTCTTGTTTTGACTTCAACAAAAACCAAGATGTCATCCACTTGGGCAACCAAATCTATTTCTGCATATTTGGATCTGTAATTACGTTTAAGTATTTTATAGCCTTGTCTGACAAGAAATTTACAGGCAAAGTCTTCACCTTTTTTGCCCAAATTTGAAGAATTATTTTTTGCTTCCCGCATCGGCAGGTTTGGATATTTTTTTACTTGATTTCTTAGATGAGTGTAAAGAAGTATTTTTAGCAATTAGAACCTTGTGAATATCTTTTTTGCTTGAATATTTAAGTTTTGCCGCGCCTCTTCTGTTTGCTCTTGATTGTATTTTACTTATTTCTTTGGTGGATTTATCTCTCGTATAATAAATCTTTGCATGTCTGACACCTCTAACACCACTTTTTACCACATTAATTTCCTGAATAATTGGCGAAAATAGAGGATAAATTCTTTCTATTCCCACTCTCTGAGAACCGATTCTTCTAACAGTAAAGGTTTTTCCTACATCTCTACCCTTGATTTTAATAACCATACCTTCAAATACTTGAATTCTGGTTTTGTCTCCTTCTTTAATTTTTTGACTTACCCGAATAGTATCACCTACTCCAAATTTTGTATTATTGTGTGTTGCGTATAGTGCCATTTTATTATAAATACTTTATCTATTTCGTAATCTTGGATATTTTACTATAAATTATATCTAAAAACCAGATCATTAAATGATTAGTTAAGAGGTTCCTCAATATCTCCAGCAATAAGTACTGGTTTCACAAATACATAAGCTATGAGCGCTGATAGATTTTCACTCCATGTTATCCCGAAATTCAAATCAACTCGTCTGCTATTACTCCCTTCAAAAATCAAACATACTTTTTGCGACCCGGGGTTATCAAGTAATATTTTCTTCAATTGCTTTAATTGCTCGGCATCAACACCCTCAGGAATCCGAATATTAAAAGTATTGGTACCTTGTTTTAAACTCTCAATCGTATCAATTTCATCCACTAAAATTGAAATTGAATCGTCACGCATATCCATTTTACCCGTAATTAAAACCGGCTGATTTTCAAAGAGCATCGCTTTAGCTTTTGTATAAATAGTCGGAAAAACAACTAAATCTATCGCACCCGTTTCATCTTTACATCTGACAAATGCCATTTCTTTACCCGACTTTTTTGTAACTACCAACCTAATATCGTCAATAATTGCGGCAATTTTTACGTTTTTAACCGCACTGTTTTCTGATACTATTTCATCAATGTTATGTGTGGCTGCACTTTTTAGGGGTCCAATTATCTCACCCAAGGGTTTTGCAGACAAGGCAAATCCCATCAATTCTCTTTCAAAATTCGCCATCTCATCCTTGGAAAATTCCTCGGCGTTGAGCAAAATATCATCACTTTCTTTGGTTATACTAGTCTTAACTTCATCGACACCAAATAGTCCTTGCTGATTTTCAAAACCTTTTGGTTTTGCAACTTTATTTCTCATCTCATCCATGGCACCAAGAAGCGATGCGCGAGTTCCAAATCGCGACATTGCGCCAACTTTAATAAGACTTTCAAGTACTTTCTTGTTAACTTTTCTTGCATCAACTCTTTTAAGAAAATCCAAAAATGAACTGAATTCATTATCTTTTCTTACCTCCAATATCGCCTCAATTGCAGCTTGGCCAACATTTTTGATGGCTTCAAGTCCAAACCTTATCGCGCGCTTATCAAGTGAATCTTCATCTTTAACAACAGTAAAAGCTGTTCCGCTTTCATTAATATCGGGAGCAAGTACCTTAATCCCAAGCCGTCTACATTCCGCAATGGCTTCGGATACCTTATCAATATCGTTAGACTCCGCGGTAAGCAAAGCACACATATATTCAACGGTGTAATTTGCTTTCATGTACGCAGTTTGGTATGACACCATTCCGTAACTTGCGGCATGAGCTTTATTAAAACCATAACCCTGGAAAGGTTCAAATAATTTCCATAAGTCCTCAGCTTCTTCTTTCGTCATGTTGGAGAACTCAACACATCCGTCAACGAATTTAATGTGTTGAAGCGCCATTTCCTCCGGTATTTTTTTACCAACAGCTTTTCTGAATTTGTCCACTTCTTTCCAGTCATATCCCGCAAGTTCCAATGCGGTATACAAAAGATCATCCTGATAAACCAAAATACCAAATGACTTATCGAGATATTTCTCCATCTTCGGATGGGCATATACAATTTCTTGATTCCCTTTTTTTCTGGCAATATAGTCAGGAATATTCGCCATAGGACCCGGTCGGTATAAGGCGATCATCGCGTTAATATCCTCTATTCTCTCCGGAGCAAGTTCCATCAGCCACTTGGTCATACCGCTTCCACCCATTTGAAATACGCCAAAAGTTTCACCTCTGGTGAGCATTTCGAAAGTTTTTTTATCATCTAGAGGAATTTTACTTAAATCAACATCAACATTTCTAACTTGTTTAGTCAAATGAATCGATTCTTCGAGGATGGATAAATTTCGTATTCCTAAAATATCGAGTTTAATAAGACCTACATCTTCACACGCATGCATTTCGTATTGAGTAATAACTTTATCTCCGGAAGGTTCGTGGCGAACGGGGGTGAAATCCGTCATTTTGGTTGGAGAAATTACCACCCCGGCTGCATGCACCGAAATATGCCTGGCATTTCCTTCAATTTGTTTTGCCAAATCAATTATTCTTTTCGAATCGGCATCAGTGTCATACTGAGCTTTAAAATCAGGATTCTCTTTGAAAGCACGATCTATCGACATGGGAAAACCCTGCGAACCAAGAGGTATGAGTTTAGATAATTCATCGCCTTTATTGTATGGGTAACCGAGGACACGCGCCACATCCCTAACAGAACCTTTGGCAAGCATTCTTCCAAAAGTTGAAATCTGAGCCACTTTGTCTTCACCGTATTTTTTCGTCAGATAGGCTATCATTTTTTCCCGTTTTGTATCTGATATATCCAAATCAATATCCGGCGCGCTTGGACGAAGCGGATTTAAAAATCTCTCAAAAGGCAATACATACCGTATCGGATCAACTGTCGTTATACCAAGACAATATGACACTAAAGATCCCGCCGCCGAACCTCTGGTGTTTATGGGAATTTTATTTTTTGCAGCCCAATCGGTCATGTCTTTATAAATTAAAAAGTATTCAGGATATCCCTTGTCAATTATTACCTTGATTTCATAAGCCAGTCTGCGTTTTAATTCCGGTGTAATTTCAGCGTACCTTTTTTTAAGACCTTCAACAGCTAATTTTTTTAGTTCACTATCCGGCGTACTGCCTTTGGGGATATCAATTTTAGGGAAAAACCATTCGCCAAGTTTTATTTCGATTTCACACTTCTCGGCAATTTTTACAGTATTTTCGATTGCATCGGGAACGTCCCTAAAAAGCTCTATCATTTCACTGGGTGATTTTACGTAATACTCAGGAGTGTCGATAAATCGCAATCTTTTGGTATCGGAAACATCTTTACCTGTCGCAATACACACAAGAGCGTCCTGCGCTTGGGCATCTTCCTTCTTTATATAATGACTATCGTTCGTAGCAATAATCGGAATTGCAAGTTCTCTACTTAGTTTCAAGACACCTTTATTTATTATCTCCTCAACATTTGCCATTTTAGTAATTTCCTGTTTGACGTCGCTATTAATTGCCGTGTCAATGTAGTCTTTATAGTTATGGCGTTGAATTTCCAGATAATAATTATCACCAAAAACATCCAAAAACCATTGGGCGGTTTTTCGTGCTTCATCATACTGGCCGTCTATTAAACTTGTCGCCAATTCTCCTGCCGGACAAGCGGAAGAGCAGATTAATCCATTTGCATGCTTTGCCAATATTTCTCGTGTAATACGCGGTCGATAGTAGTAACCCTCCAGATGCGCAATCGATGTCAACTTCATTAGATTTTTGTATCCTTCGTTGTTTTTGGCCAATAATAGAAGGTGGAAATTTTTAAATTTATTTCTTTCGGGACGTTTGTCCAGATCGATATTTGTGGTGTATGCTTCCATTCCAATAATTGGTTTTATTTGCGCGTCCTGTGCTTTTTTATAAAACTCAACCACACCGTACATAACACCATGATCTGTTATGGCAACCGTATCCATGTCATTTTCTTTGACATGGGTGAACAAATCTTTTATTTTGCTCATACCATCAAGCAAGGAGTATTCGGTATGTAGATGTAGATGAACAAACTTATTAGCCATTCCGGCTCATTATAGCAAGTTATGTAAATCCCATGTAAAGACTTTTAAGTTTAATATGTTGTGATAACATTAACTTCCAAGACATTTTGTTGCTATTACTAATTTAATTCACTTTGTATGCGACTGTATCACTGTTCTTAGCATCGAAGTTGGTTTGAAACAAGTAAATTTTTTGCATAATATTTGAAGCTTCACAATCTTATACTTTTGTTAATTCTTCAAGCATGTGTTGTTTAATTTCATACGTCGTGTTCGGATAGTCTTCATCCTCGTGCTCAAGTTTGTCGTTTTGATATTTGTCGTGACAAACATGAAATAAATAATTATTAGTACCAGGTGTTTATTACTTCGCCTTTTATGTGTATCCTGAAAATGGAGGTGATTAATTTGACTAGCTATACAACCAACATAGAGAAAGAAACTTTAAATAATGATAATTTCAGGAAAGTACTTTTTACCGGCACAAAGATGCAATTGGTGGCAATGAGTCTTAAACCGAAAGAAGAAATCGGTGAAGAAGTTCACGAAAATGTTGATCAATTCTTTCGGGTCGAAAAAGGAAGTGCAAAGTTTATTGTCGAAAATCAAGAATTTATAGTAAACGAAGATGAAGTTTTTATTGTCACTGCGGGAAGTAAACATAATGTAGTTAACATACACGAAACTGAAGTTCTCAAACTCTACACTATTTACGCGCCTAGCAATCATCCGGAAGGTACAGTTCACACAACCAAAGCCGAAGCAGATCAGGCGGAGCTTGATCATCACCACGA
The DNA here is from genome assembly GCA_016700095.1 of Candidatus Woesebacteria bacterium. Taxonomy (NCBI): domain Bacteria; phylum Candidatus Woeseibacteriota; species Candidatus Woesebacteria bacterium. The sequence goes on from CP065002.1 coordinate 762,364, forward strand.
AGTGTAACTAAAAACTATAGTCGCGATAACAGCACTTGGTGTACATAAACTTAAAGTTGCTCGTATGAAAAATCATACGTATTTTAAGTGTGCCATGGCAAAGTACTTCAATATGTCAACGCACACTCAGCAAGTTCTTTAAGTAAATATACCCGTACCCAAAAGAGTCCAATAAGTAACCGGGGGGCGTTTGATTGTCAATTATGTATGCGACGATACATATTATTTTTTCGCCAAAATTGAAGCATGATGAAATTTAACTTCAATAGTATTACCGAGTTCAAGTTTTAATCTGGGAAAATCTTTACGAAAGATATGTGTCGTATTCCAGTCAAGATTGGGGTATTTATTGATTAGGTCAGGGAACTCACAAGTTATAACAAATTCCGCGTGCTGGAAATATGAATTGCATTTCTCGTTGTCTTTGGGCTCTACTATTTCGATAGCTGAAATTACATAGTTGCGATATTTGATATGCGGAGTAAACTCGTTTACGCTTATTCTCCGATTGTCTATCACAATTTCCCATAGATTTTTGTAGAACTTAGACACCTTCCCGGTCAAGTTTTCGTATTCTTGTTTATTTTTGGTTTGGTATGCAACATGATCCAATTGCATGTCCGATACGTCAATACCCGCTTCTTTTAATTTGTAAAATACCTCATCAAGAAACTCATTTAGTCTTTTATTGTCCATTTAGTTAATTCCGTTTGTTAAATAATTACTGCTAAAATAATATACTGTTATAATAGCTTATGGAAAACTTTCAATCACCCAATTCCCCAAGTAGCACACAAGCCAAGGATTTGACTACTACTAAAATAAAAGTAATTAAGCCTGTTTTTTCACCTCCAAACAAAAAGCTACTCGCCCTTGTTCTAATAATCTTTTTTGTGCTATTGATAATTGCAATATTGGTAACCAGAAGCGTAAATACTGTCGTAGTATAGAAAACCTTTGACATAACGGTTGAAATTTCCAACACGTCTTTTGATAAGCTTTCAACTTGTTAATTTACTTCACAAATTTTGCCCTTAGATTGTTAACATGTATTAGCGTTAATCCCATCCTTGAGATTGACGCACCATGAATTAGTTAGTTATTTTTTCAAGCAATTTTTCGCGAACATATACTACATTTGCTTTTCCCTCGAGTATTTTTTGTACTTGGCCAATAAGAAATCCGATTACTTGTCCTTTACCTTCTTGATATTGCTTAACAATTGCCGGGTTTTCAAAAATTACACTATCAATCGCAGCCAACGTTTCTTCGGTACTGGCATAGCTGATCTGGGTGATTTCGATTAACTTTTTAACTAAACCCGCAGGTTCCGGATATTTCTCATGCAGTTTTTGATTAACCATAGCGTTTGCAATTGTTTTTGGACCCAGCTTGTTTCCCGTGTCGCATGACATTGCGGTTTCAAAATATTCCGCAATTATTTTATCTTCAACAAGAAATTCTATATAACTATCAGACAATTGGTAATCTTTCTTGTAATTTGCACGTTTTTGCGAAGGAAGCATGGGCAGAGTCGCCCGAATCGCTTCGATGGTCTTTTTGTCAAAAGTTATAGGAGGTAAATCGGGTTCAGGAAAGTAACGGTAATCTTTCGCCTCTTCTTTGCTCCTTTGTGAGAAAGTTGTGTCTTGTGCTTCATCATATCCCCTGGTTTCCTGAGCGATTTTCTCGCCTTTGTTGATTAGCTCTTTATGGCGTCCTATCTCAATTTCTACCGCACGTTTAAGAAAACGGAAGGAATTTATATTTTTCAATTCGATTTTATAATTTGGCAGTTTTCCTTTTTCGACATCCTCAACTCGTCCAACTGATACGTTTGCTTCAAGCCGCATACTTCCTTTTTCCATATCGGCATCTGATATACCCAAATATCTGACAATTCTTTGCACCTCTTTTAGAAAACTTACAACATCATCAACGTTAGCAAAATCAGGTTCGGTGACAAGTTCCATAAGCGGTACACCACTTCGGTTGAAATCAATCAAAGACACCCGTTTTCCATCAATTACTCGGTGCTGCGATTTCGCCGTATCCTCCTCAAGATGAATGCGAGTTATACGAATAGTTGACTTGTCAGACTTCCACATACCCAGGGAACAAAACGGCAGATCGTATTGGCTTGTCTGAAATGCTTTCGGTAAGTCGGGGTAAAAGTAATGCTTCCGATCAAATTTACTGAATTCTGCGATTTTACAATCAAAGGCTAGACCAAAACGTATCGTATCTTCAATTGCTTTTTCGTTCATATAAGGCAAAGCTCCGGGAAGACCTAGACATGTAGGACACGTATTGGAGTTCGGTTTTACGCCAAAGTGATTAGCTGAACATGCGCAAAACATTTTGCTTTGAGTTGAAAGCTCGACATGTACTTCAAGTCCAATAACCGGTGTTAAATCATTTGTCATTTTATTTTCTAATTTTTTTAGTCAACATATTTTTTAGAATCACCCAACGAAAAACTTATTCTACTTCAACCACTTGCCTTTTTACCCATACCGTTTTTTTCCAAAAACTGATATCCATATGTATTGATAACATATATACCAGCAATTGATACACAAGCTATTATAGACAATAAAACCCGAATACCCAATAGTTCTGCAATTGTCCCGGACAATATAACCGGAAATACTGTTGCTATTGTAACCATAAACCAAAAATTTCCAAATACCCTTCCGCGCATTCCGACGGGAGTTACTTCCTGAAGTTGTGTTTGTAAAGGAATATATATTGAAATAAAGGCAATCCCCACTCCCATCAGCGCAAATAGTCCGGTTGACATCCTGAGCATAATGTTTAACCTACCAGCAACCAACGACAAATAAAGCATCGAAAACGATAGGAATACGAGCCCGTATTTGATTAGAGTAATTTTCCTCAGCTTAACTTTCAACAACTTTGGTACAATAATCGACGCACAAACTGCGCCAACTCCAACCGGTGCAGCCACAAATACACCCACCAGATCGAGGTTGATTTTAAATATATGTAAAGCCACAATCGGCGCACTTACAACAACAACAGCGGTAGTGATCTGCAAACAAAGCATTAGAATAAAAGGAATATAAATACTTGGTTTACTTTTCAAAAATCGGTAACCAAGCGATATTTCCTTGAAAAAAGCAAAAAAGGCATCATCAAAGTTTTTAGGTATTTTTTTGTTAAGGACGGTTTTGGGAAGTCCGGTTACACTCAGAAAGGCAATAAAAACAAATACAGAACACAAGTACATCGTATTTTCAAATCCTAGTTTACTATTTAAAATACCCGCAAGCGAAAATCCCAAAACCACAGACGACTGTTGTGTCAAGAAAAAAAGACCGTTCGCAAACGAATATTGTTTTCTTTTAACAAGGGAAGGCAAAGTTGCAAACTCCGCCGGTACATAGAACTGATTGAAGAAAGAATAAATGATTACAACACCATAAAGTAAAAATATACTAAGGGATTGAACATATGCATAACCTGCAATAATTAGTGCTTGTATCAAATTGGTGTATAACAAGGTTTTCCGTCGATCGGACATGTCTACATATGTTGCAGCTATGGGGCCAACGAGAATTGCAGGTAAGGCATAAGCGACCCATAAAAGTGCAACAGCAATCGCAGATCCGGTTTCGTTAAAAAGCAATATTAGAAGAAGGAAGTTCATTACATTGACCGTCAACTGCGAGAGTATTTGCGAAATCCACAAACGCACAAAGTTTTTGTTTCTAAGAAGCGGTTTGAATTCTGACAACATGACACTACAACACGGCAACTTGGGGTGTATAACCGACCCACGTCTCATACATACTGGCCAAATTAAAAAGTGTTGCCTCGCCAAACCTTGGAGCCATTAACTGAAATCCAAGAGGTAATCCGTTTTTGGTAAATCCCGATGGTATAGCAAGACCCGGAATACCCGCCATGTTTGCAGATACCGTTAATATATCTGCCAAGTACATTTGCAAAGGATTACTCGTCTTTTCACCTAATTTAAAGGCACTGGTGGGCATAACAGGGGCAAGAATGGCATCAACTTGACTAAAGGCATTGTCAAAATCTTCTATTAATTTTGATCTGACTTTCATGGCTTTCAAATAATAGGCATCATAGTAACCGCTTGACAAGACATAACTACCCAACATAATCCTCCGTTTTGCTTCCGGAGAAAACGCCGCTCTGTTTTCACCAAAACGCACGCCATCATACCGACCCAAATTGGATGAAACCTCTGCCGTCTGAATTATGTAATAAACTGAAATTGCATATTTAGTGTGCGGCAAGCTTATTTCTTGTAATTTAATTTTATTTTCTGCAAATACTTTTGAAGCGTCCATAACCGCTTTTTCCACTTCTTTCTCGATACCCTCAACAAAATATTCTTTGGGTATGCCAATTACATATTCCTTATTGGCGGATTTTTCGATCGGGTAATCAAAATTAGTAACCGTGCTGTCAAATCCATCAGTACCTTTAGTTACGTTAAATAGTGTTTCGCAATCTCTGGCACATCTTGAAAAATTACCCATGGAATCGGTGGACGACGCCATGGCAACAACACCGTATCGCGATACAGCACCATATGTCGGTTTGAATCCATATACACCACAAAAATTTGCCGGGCAACGAATTGATCCCCCTGTGTCGGTACCTGTTGCAACGAGAGAAAAATTTGAGGCAACAGCTACTCCCGAACCGCTTGATGAACCACCGGGAACTCGCGTCATATCCCACGGATTTTTTGTCGGACCAAAATCCGAATTTTCTCCCGAAGCACCGTGCGCCCATGCATCGCAATTGGTTTTTCCCAGTGTTACACATCCTGCCCGATCCAACCTGTCTACCACGGTTGAAGAATACGGCGGGATATAGTCTTTGAGCACATTCGCTCCTGCCGTTGTTCGTATGCCCTTGGTTAGATACAGATCTTTATGTGCGACACACACCCCAAGTAGCGGATATTCATCAAATGCTTTGTCACCCTTATCGCGTATTTCCAGATCCAAGTCCTCGGCTTTTTTTAGTGCTTTACTAGTCGAAACCGTGATAAAAGAATTTAATTTGTTATCGTGTTTATTAATATTGTCCAAATAAGCGTTGACCACGTCGACTACGCTATAATCCTTATTTTTTAAACCTTGTCTGGTTTCATTAATCGTTAGTGGAATTTTCATCGTTTAATACTTCTCTTTTTCAATAATATTGGTACTTTAAAATATGCATTCTCGACTCTTTTTGATCCTGCAATAGCCGCTTTTTGTGTTAGAGTGCGCGAAGGATCAGTCGCATCAATCCTTGTAATATTTTTCATTTTTATCGACTGTGATGTCGGTACCAACGAAGAAGTATCCACTTCATCAAGTTCTCTGACGTAATTGACCACCTCCGAAAGTTGAACTTTGAATTTTTCAATTTCTTCGTCGGTTAATTTCAAACGGGCTAACTTAGCCACATGCGCAACTTCTTCGTTTGTTAAGTTTATTTTTGCCATGTCATTTAAAAAAACCAGCGTTCAGACTAGTTTATACTTTGTAGATTATTATCTTTTATAGCCCATCAGATACGCCAAAATTGATATCGATAACCATCTAACATTATATCGTTATTTTACATTTACCATTAGTTATGTCAATGCTAGCCAAATACACTTTCTAAATATATGCTAAACTGTATTAATGACTAAAAAGAAGTTAATTTCAACAGAAACCTCTATCATAATTTTTTATGTCATGTATTTTATTTGGCTTACCGTGATTACTTTTATCAGCCCCGATATTAAACTATTAAATATATTCTCAATAGGCATTGTCGTATTTTATTTTATGTTTCTGCAAGAAAAGTGGGACTGGTTTTTCTTCCTTCTTGGAAGCTTGGCAATTGTCATGTCCATCATAGGTCAATTCAAAAACTGGGATCTCATTATGGATTATCATAAATTACAAGCTATTCCCTTATGGTTTCCTATGGCTTGGGGTACAACCGCGGTAGCACTCAGAAAATTTTACGTGATTATTTCAAATCGGGAAGTCGAATAACTCAGTCTACTTTGCTAATTACAACTTTATCCTTTTTATCCAAATCGACAAATATCTCATCACCCGGACGGATAGTCTTTTCCAAAAATTCGTAAGCGACTTCATCCATAATTTCATCATTCAATACACGTTTAATCGGCCTGGCGCCATAAGCCGGATCGTAACCTTTGGTTGCTAATTTATCGCGCACCTTGTCACTGAAATTAATAACAACTTCTTTCTCAAGAAGTTGTGTTTGCGCCTTGGCTAAATGCATATCAACAATTTTCCTGATTACTGTTATATCCAATTTGTTATACCACACAACTGCATCCAGACGATTTATAAACTCGGGTTTGAAGGTTTGCTTAAGTAATTTATTAATATCTTCTTCGACACTATCCAGATTATCGTGTGCACCAATAATGCCACTACCCAAGTTACTCGTCATTATAATAATCGTATTTTTAAAATCGACAGTTCTTCCCTTTCCGTCCGTCAATCGGCCATCGTCGAAAACCTGTAAAAGTAAATTAAAAACATTGGTGTGTGCTTTTTCAATTTCATCTAAAAGCAAAACAGCATATGGTCGACGCCTAACACTTTGTGTTAATTGCCCGCCTTCATCGTATCCGACATAACCGGGCGGTGAACCGATCAATCTCGCAAGTGCATGTTCTTCCTGATATTCACTCATGTCAATTCTGATCATGTTGTTTTCATCACCTGTAATAAATTGAGCCAACGCTTTTGCAGTTTCTGTTTTTCCCACTCCGGTTGGCCCCAGAAACAAAAATGTACCAATCGGTCCGGTGGAATTAGCAACACCCGCACGATTTCTTCTTATCGCTTTGGCTATTACACTTAACCCCCGATCTTGACCTACTACTCTTTTAGCAAGTTCACTTTCCAGGTTGGTAAGTTTGGAAATTTCACTTTCCATTAACCGCGTTAAGGGAATACCTGTCCATTTAGATACCACCATGGCAATATCTTCACCATCTACTTCTTCGCGTAATAATTTCTCATTTTCGGGAATTTTTTTCCATTGCGTTTCCAGGTCTTTAACCTGCTTTTCTTCAACGGGTAATTTGCCATACTTAATTTCAGCCGCTTTTGTAAGATCGACATCTCTTTCCGCTTTTTCAAGATCAATTTTCAATTCATCAATCTTACTTCGGTGGTCATGGAGTTTTTTCAATATCCCCCTTTGTTCATTCCAAATTTTTTCAAGACTATTTACGTCTTGTTTTATGACGTTAATCTTGCTTTCCAAATCCTTTCTTTTTATATTAACTCCTTCACTTTTTTCCCTTTTCAGACCGGCTAATTCGATTTCCAGTTGTGTAATTTTTCGTTTCTTGAGATCAAGCTCGGAAGGCATACTTTCGGTTTCAATTCTTAACGAACTTGCCGCCTCGTCAATCAAATCTATTGCTTTGTCGGGCAGAAATCTGTCGGGTAAATAGCGCATCGAAAGCTTCGCCGCCGTAACAATGGCATTATCGGTTATGCGAATACCATGATGAATCTCGTATTTTTCCTTAATACCACGTAATATCGCAATCGTGTCTTCCAGGGAGGGTTCGTTCACAAGAATTGGCTGAAATCTCCTTTCCAGTGCGGCATCTTTTTCGATGTACTTTCGATACTCATTAATGGTTGTTGCCCCAATGACACGAAGAGTTCCCCTAGCCAGTGAAGGCTTAAGCATATTCGAAGCATCAATTGCACCTTCGGATGCACCGGCGCCGACAATGGTGTGCAGTTCGTCAATAAATAACACATATTTGCCCGAAGCTTCCTCAACCTCTTTAACAACCGACTTCAACCGCTCTTCAAACTCACCTCTGAATTTTGCTCCCGCAAGAAGTGAGGCGATATCAAGGACGAGCAAATCCTTATCCTTCAAAGAAAAGGGTACATCTCCTGCCACAATTCTTTGCGCCAAACCTTCTACGATTGCCGTTTTACCAACCCCCGGATCACCAATCAAAACGGGATTATTTTTTGTTCGTCTTGAAAGTATTTGCATCGTACGTCTTATTTCAACATCCCTTCCTATCACGGGATCGAGGTTTCCGCTTTTTGCTCTTGTAGTAAGATTAATAGTGTATTTGGGCAAAAAAGGCCCTTCCTCTTTGGGAGTATCTATTATAATCCGATGCTCATTGCCGTTTGTCATACGTATATTAAACACTACTAGCACTCCTATGTCAAGACTGCTAATTAATGCTTGATTGGGATCGCTTGCAAGCTCAAAGTGTTTATTAACTGCAATTATTTTGTTATTATCAACTGATGATCAAAGAATTCAAAAAATTTCTGATTCATGGAAATCTCGTCGATCTGGCAATCGGTTTTACCGTTGGTAGTGCTTTCTCTACCGTTGCCAAGTCGCTGGTAACCGACATCATAATGCCGCCAATTAGCGTGCTTCTGGGTAGTGCCAATTTCGACAATTTCTACTTCGTAATTAAAAACGGCAACCCTTCCGGGCCATACGAATCTCTTTCGGAAGCTGTAAATGCCAATGCTGCCACCTTAAATATCGGGACTTTCGTTAATAACGTCTTTTCTCTATTTATTGTAGCTGTTGCTATGTTTTTCGTTATTAAAACAATTAATAAATTTGATTCGGAAATACAAGTAATCACTGGAAAAAAGGATGATGCAAAAAAAAGCGATCCAACTTTCAAAAAATGCCCATTTTGTCTAACAAACATTCCCTACCGTGCCAGTAAATGCAGTGCTTGCACCTCGGATCAGCCTAAAGCTAAAAAGAGCTAGTTTTTCCTCTATATATTTCCAAAAGGTATTCACATTCCATATTGCCTTAAGAATGTGTCCAGTCTATTTTTAATAAGCTTGTTTTAATGTTTTCAATACGACTAGCGTGGTCGTGGATCGCTTGGATTTTTTTAACCCCAATCACTTGGAGTTAAAGCAATCGTAAACTTGTCTAATCGAAAGAATGAATATCTATATTAACCGTTAATAACGTATTCTCGAGGTGAGATGCTTAATTATGCCATTTCCTCCAAAGCTTTAATCCGATCTTCAACCGGCGGATGTGTGTTGAAAAGATTAGCAAATAGGCCAACTCCACTTTTAGCCTTGTCTTTGAATGGATTTTCAAAATATAAATGCGCGGTGGCTTTATTGGCTGCTTCAAGCGCTTCATGATCACCGGATATTTTTTTCAAGGCTGATACTAATCCCGACGGCTGTCTAGTTATTGCAACACTTGAAGCATCTGCCAAAAATTCTCGCCGCCTTGATATTGAAAGTTGGATTAATTGAGCAATGAATGGCGACAAAATCGCAAGGATTATAGCAACAACAAACAGTATCGCATCAAGTTGAGATCCCTTTCTGTCAGAATTTCCTTTTCTGCCAAAGTAGGTCATGCGCAAGAAAAAATCTGCAAGTAGAGCAACCGATCCGACCAAAACCGATACGATGCTCATTAGTCGGATATCGTAATTTTTAATATGAGAGAATTCATGGGCGATTACACCTTCGAGTTCCGTTCTGGTTAGCTTGCTTAGTAATCCGGTTGTTGCACAAATTACTGCATGTTCCGGATCTCTTCCGGTTGCAAAAGCATTCGGAGCCGTATCTTCTATTACGTATAATTTTGGAGTCGGTAATCCTGTTGCCAGTGAAATATTTTCACTAATCGTATAAAAATCATAATACGTTTCCTTACTGGCTGGTTTTGCGCCCGAAATGCCCAAAACAATTTTGTCTGAATAATAATAGCTACCCAAACTGGTAAGTCCCGAAAATATTAACGCAATCCCGACAATACCCAGTCCTCCCGGTTGATAACCCAGATAGTAAGAAAACGCATTTCCGATTACATAAAAAACAACCGCAATAAATATAGCAAACAAAATTACTATAAGTGCGCTTTTTTGCTTATTCGCCGATTGAGATTCGTATATATTTTTCATAAAAACACTAAGTCTTCAATCAAAGAAAACTCTCTAAGTATATCTGACCAAAGTTACTATTCAAGATTGACTTTAGGTGTCTTTGTATCAGATTGACTTACTTCAACATGTTCTCCTTTTTCAGGTGTAATTAAACCTGGTTGTTCGGCAAATTTGAAAATGTTTGCAATTATGCTCGATGGAAAAGCTACTCTTTTAACGTTATAGTCCGCCGTTAAATCGATTACAAGTCTGCGTGCATACATTACTTTGTCAGAAGTATCACGCAACTCATCCATAAGTTTGGTGACAACTCCATCTGCTTTCAGTTCAGGATTATCTTCGACAGCAATCTGCAAAGCGGGAATAACGGAAGCCAATTGACTTCCTGCATCTGACATTTTCTGGACATCATTAGATTTAATGGCAGAAGCAACTGCTTTTCTAGCTTCGGTTAATTTGTCAAAAATACCCTTTTCGTGCTTGAGATAACCTTTCGCCGACGTTTCTAAATTAGGAATCAATTCGGCTTGACGTTTCAGTTGATTACCGATTTCTTGTACAGCAGCTTTTATGCGGGCCTTACTGGATACGAAAAAATTATATACAGAAACACCATAGCCCAAAACTACAACCGCCAATACTAAAACAATTATTAATATATTCATATTTAATCACCACCTTTCAAATACGAAAAGTAATTTCGTACGACTCTTTATGCCGTAAAATTTAGTTCTTACAATACAACTATACTACATCTTTGATATAAGTATCGGAAGTTTCGTAGAACAAAATAAATTATAGCATCGACTCGAAGTCACTTAAAGAATACGTATTAACAATGTCTTTACTTTGCGCGTGTCCACGCCTTGCAACATATACCCCGTACTTCATCGTTAACATACTATCTTTGTGATGGCTATCGGTACCGATTGTCAATTTAATTTTGTGTTTAAGAGCTTCTTGCACCAACATATCGGGTAAATCGAGTCTCGACGGTGATGCGTTAATTTCAAGCCATTTATTGTTTGTTTTGCAAAAGGCAAATATTTCTTCCCAATCCAACTCAACGCCTTCCCGTTCGTTTAATTTTCTTCCCGTCGGATGAGCAAATATTTTTGCCTTAGGATGCATAAGTGAATTTATTACACGTCTTGTCATGCGTTTCCGGTCAAGATTAAACGATGAATGAATTGAACAAAGTGCAAAGTCCAGAACATCCATCGCTTTGTCGTCAATAGATAAGCCACCTTCAGGCAACATGTCTACTTCCAAACTATTGAACACTTTCTTTACTCTGTGTTTAGTACTATTTTTTAATGAGTAATTAATTTCTTCAACTATACGTTTTTTCTCCTTTAATAGACTATATATTGAGTTAGTGTCATGTTTGCTTTTACTTGGATTGTGTTCTGTAAAAGCAAGATACTCATAATTTAGACTATCTGCTATTTCAAGCATATCTTCCATCGTTGATAGCCCTAAATCATGTGAGGTTTCTATATTGAAATTAGAGTGCATATGCAAATCGGCTTTAATATCATCCAGGACTACAAGGCAAGGCAAAGATTTATCTTCCGCCATTTGGATTTCTCCGCGGTCTTCTCTCAGTTCAGGTGGAATAGGCTCAAGACCGATAAATCTATAAAGATCGTCTTCGTTGGCAAATTGATATGTTCCGAGAGTTTTATTAAAGAATCTCGCGTTTTCTTTTAAAGTCTTAAATCCCGCCAAGGGTTTAAATCCATAATCCGATAGACTTAAATTTCGTTTTTGAGCATATTTCCTAAGAGCAATATTGTGATGTTTACTTCCCGTGAAATGCTGTAGTAAAGCACCATAAGCATCAGGGTTTTCCACCATCAAATCAACTTGTCTTTGTCCCGGTATTATAATCGAGGCGGATCTGTCTCCTTTCTCTAATACTCTTGAAACTTTGGGATATTTGGTGAAATGTTCCAACGTCTTTTGGGGATTATCGCTACTTGCGGCAATATCAATATCACCGACAGTAGAAACCTTTCTTCTTACACTACCCAATGCATCGGCTCTTTGTACCCATTTATCTTTTTGTATCCAATTAATTATCTCTTCGGCAATTTCCTGGGCATATGGCAGAAGAAGTCTAACTTCCCGACCCTCAACCTCTGTGACTGACTTAATGAGTGAGTCTATTGATTTCTTTCCAAATCCCGGTATTTGATTTAACTTACCCTCTTTTGCCAGTTTTACAAAATCTTCGTATGGATGTTCGTCCGAGATTTCAAATTGATTTACCAATTTGAAAGCGGTTTTTGGACCAATCCCCGATATTTTTAAAAGTTCAAATATTGACGGTGGGATTCCTTCAAGCACTGTTGCAAAATGCGACGACTTTCCGGTTTCAAAAATATCACCTAAGTGTCCTGCTATACTTTCCCCGATTCCTCCAACCTCGGACAATTTATTGTCATCCCACAAATCTTTCGCCTCGCTTGATAAATGTTCAATTGCATCCGCAGCGCGTTCATAGGCGATAATTCGAAACCTGTTTTTTGTCTGATCCTTGATTTTATAAGAGGCGGCAACCGCGCGTAACAAATCAACGATTTCAATATTCGTCATGTTTTTCACGATCTTCATATACCGTTTATTTACACTATCTAAGTGTGTTTTGTAATAATTAAAAACATTACGTGCTTCAAAGCAATTTGCTCATTACCTTTGTTTTCCTGTAAACGGAGTGTTACCGGTGAATTCAACAGTCTGACTAAGTTTTACCAAATCAATCTCATCAATATCCAGTAAACGATTGTATTTGGCAACCCTTTCACTTCTTGCCGGGGCACCAGTTTTAATCTGTCCGGATGCAGTTGCTACACAAAGATCAGATATAAAAGCATCTTCTGTCTCTCCTGATCTATGAGAGACAATTGTATTCCAATTAGCTTCCTTACATTTTGCAATCGCATTTAGGGTTTCTGTAACCGTTCCGATTTGGTTTAATTTAACCAAAAGTGCATTGGCTGATTTTTCCTGAATCGCCCGGTCTATCCGTTTAGTGTTTGTAACCAAAAAATCATCACCGACTATTTGTACTTTTTTCCCTAATTTCTGGGTCAACGCCGTCCACCCTTCCCAATCATCTTGATCCAAGGCATCTTCAAGTGAAATAATCGGATAATTATTTACAAGCTCTTCCCACATAATTATCATTTCATCACTTGTTAATTCACGATTCTGCGTGTGCAGTTTGTATTTTTTATTGTCTTTGTCATAAATTTCAGATACGGCTGGATCAAGGGCGATTGAAATTTCCTCCCCGGGTTTATACCCTGCTTGGACAATAGCATCGGTAATTAAGTCAATCAGCTTGGTATTTGACTGGATATTCGGAGCAAATCCACCCTCGTCACCAACAAGAGTCGAATAACCTTTTTTACCAAGTAGCGATTTAAGGGCGTGGTATGTTTCTACTCCCCACATTAACCCTTGTGAAAAAGTATCGGCTCCACTGGGCACAATCATATATTCCTGGAAATCCGAACCCTCCCAATTTACATGTGCTCCGCCGTTTATTATATTCATCATGGGAATGGGAAGACTCATCTTGGGTTCTCCAAACAAGCTATTTATGTAGTGAAATACTTCTTTGCCGGAAACCAAAGCAGCAGTTCGCACAACAGCCATCGAAACCGCAAGAATGGCATTGGCTCCAAGTCTTGATTTATTCTCAGTTCCGTCAAGTTCGATCATCAGCTTATCAATGTTTACCTGATCGAAAATGTCATGACCAACCAAAATCTTTTCTATCTCCTCTACATTGCCGATAGCTTTTTCAACACCTAATCCCAAAAAACGCTCACCGTGGTCTCGTAACTCCAAAGCTTCGTGATCACCTGTTGAAGCACCGGAAGGAACCATTGCTGAAGCAGTGTGGTTATTTACCGTAACTTCAACTTTTACCGTAGGATTGCCACGCGAGTCAAAGCGCTGATAAGCTTTAACTTTGTCGATAGTACTCATTTCTATTTAGCATAACATATTTACTTATTTCTAGGTAAAAAAGCATATTTCGTATAAAATCAGGGTATGATCGATGAAACACACATAATTCTTAAAGCCGGCGACGGTGGTGAAGGTGCCGTTTCTTTTGGAAAACACGCCAAATCAGGTCCCGATGGCGGCAATGGTGGTGATGGCGGAAATATTTACATAACAACAAGTAGTGATTTGACACTGCTTTCTCAATTCCAAGGAAAAAGGATAATTACTGCCGAGTTTGGCTACCATGGAAGCAAGGATAAAAAAGCCGGCCGCAAGGGAAACGATATTATCGTAAGTCTTCCTGTCGGATCGCTTATCGTCGACCAGGATACAAACGAAGAGTACGAACTTGAAAAGGTAGGAGAAACTTTTCTTTTTTGTAATGGCGGTATAGGAGGAATAGGTAATTTTGATCTGCGGTCATCCAGAAACACCACTCCGAAAAACACAATTCCTGCGACAAAAGGACAAAAACGGCAAGTAAAAATTGTTTTGCGCTACATTGCAGACTATGGACTTATCGGACTGCCAAACGCAGGGAAAAGTTCACTTTTAAACGCACTGACTAACGCTAAAGTAAAAACCGCCAATTATAATTTCACCACCCTATCGGCTAATCTTGGTGTATTGCCCAACGGAAAAGTTATTGCCGACATTCCGGGGTTAATTGAGGGAGCAAGTACGGGAAAGGGTTTAGGAATTAAATTTCTTAAACATATACAAAAAGTGTCGGTTTTGTTCCATTGCATTTCAACCGAAAGCACAAATCCTTCTAAAGACTACAAAACAATTAGAAACGAGCTCAAAGAGTTTGATCAAAATTTACTAAATAAAAAAGAGGTTATCCTAATAACCAAAAGTGATTTGGTCGACAAAAAAGATTTAGTAAAAGTAGAAAAATATTTTAAAAAATTACATTTACCCATCTATTGTCTATCAATTTACGATCCTTCCTCAGTTGAAAAACTATACGAAGTGGTAAATAAGACTTAACTTTGCTAGAATAATTCTATGAGTGACAACGAACCTACATCTCAACTCAATAAAGATATTCCTTTAACCGCAGCACAAACTCATGCACAAGGTGTGATTGAGCGTCTTTCCGATTCCGAAGGTATTCCTGGAGATTTTAAGGATGCCTTAAAAAAAATTGAACCTGACAAAATTCTAACTAGTGGCCCAGAAGATAGGCCAGATTGGAATATAGCTCACGGTCTTGTAATTACAAGACCTGTCGACAACGATCTAAGACGTGATTCGTATTATATGACAATCCACCCAGGTGGAGTATTCATCGCATGCGTTCAATCTACTGTGTCTTTTAATAAAGCAGATGCCATTAAGTGGCTTGAAATAGGAAAAGACGGATCGGTAAGTGAAGGTCAAGTTCCAGAAGGCGAAACTCTACCCGGGATTCTTACTGAAACAGTTGGCAAACCGTTGACTTCTGAATATATAAATGTAACCCTTGATGCTCTGGGCGGTCCCTACATACCTTTTTTGTCCGCACTAGATGATGCCAAGATGCACGCCCCAGAAGACAATGCGTGGGTAAGGGGGTTAATCGAATCATTTAATACAACTGAGGAATTACGACCAATTTTCCCGGGACATCCACACTACGAAGAATATAATAGTGAAGACTCAACCGTTTGGATCGTATGTGCAGGTCCGGGTGGGGTCACTGCGATCGGCAGAAAGGCTGAAATAGGCGGTGTGGGTAATTTTACGGGAGCAATAAGTTATAACCCGGAAAAGCCAAGAGAGGTAACTTTTATTCGCCCCGGTGAAAAAGATGACGAAACCGAGGTGGTCAATTTTTAAACTCTAGTCTTTCTTTTTTATTTTTCCTATCCATATTGCCACACGATTATTGCGTGAATGAAAAATTGTCTTACCACCGAAGGTGTAATAAAAATGTCAAGAACTTTAGTCCGTGAGTTTTGTTATGTACTAAATATTTACAGGAAATCTTATCTTTCTTTAGACCTAGAAACATAATCAACATAAGTACCTTTTTCCTGCCTTGCTATCTCTCGTAGCGTTTTATTAACTCCAATTTCATAATCGGTTAATTCACTATCAGTTGGTATAATCTCTGGTTCAGGCTCTATAATTGAAACTCTAACTGTATCTAATTTTTTTCCATTTGCTCCACGAGGTGTTACTGATAATTCAGACTATCTTTTCATATGTTGATGTTACCCGCCAGGACATTTATACCCACAACCATTAATGACAACATCGTGCTCAATCCAGCCTTATTTAGTTCTTTGTCCGAAGAAAATTTATTTTTATGTGCATATAGCACCAATCCCAATACCACAGCATTTATTGCCACGTTAGCAATTGCCAATTCTGCAGAAACGGTTCCCATGCCCCTATTGAAGTTTGAATACAAAGCAAACGCACCTGCACCAGCATCTATTTTTAGCATTAAATCAAGTGCCGGCGTACCTTCTTTTGACATGTCAGAAATTATACACGATATTTTACTTTATACTTCTTATATTATTTTTTATTTATCCTAATACAAATTACTAGCCATATCTTAGACACGTAGAATTCGCAAAATTAAATATACCTCAATCATAAGTTACTCTGGTAAAGAAGTATTTAGAATGAAATATTACCATTTATTACATTCAGGCCGATCAACACGGCAGTCGTAGCTATATTGGCTATTAACATTTTATCATCTTCACTTATACGAGGCTTCCCAGATGCATAATCTTCACCCACTTGTCGCACTAATAAAACTAAGTTGGTCATAACTGCTGCTATCAATACATAGGCTGCGATATTGGCTGATACTTCAATACGAGGATCGTTCGGAAATGAACTTCTCGTTCTTTCGTAAAGTGAAGCAACATACGCCATACCGGCTCCGACATTTGTTAAAGTGCCGGCCACATGTGGTGACATTGTGTTTTCTTTACTCATAGATATGTGTCAAACAAGGAATTTCACTTGGCATATTGTAAATGATTTTTGTAATTCAGCAAACTTCTCACAGTATTTTCACGCAAAATTTATTTTCTCTTCTTGTTTAGCTGATTTTGTCAATAACCACACTACTTTTTTCGTCTAATACAGCTGAACGAGGCCGGATAGACACATAATTTTCAACCTACGGCTAGATGAGCTACATTCGAAGCATAACACTAAAGAAAAACAAAGTATCGATTACAATTTATAATACCAACGATAATAAAACATTAGCATTATTTACATAGACACAGTAATCAATGAACTATAAGGATTACTAATAGATATTAAATTTTCAAACAACAGTGATTATTTAGATTGGAGTTGTTTTTGTGCCTGTGAGAAAGTCTTGAGATCCATACTTAACATTTTACCATCTACTTTATCGAGAACCTGATACGACTCACTTAGGTCCCAATAATCAACTCCTTTTTCTGTGTCCTTGGAAACCTTATCTGATGTTTGTTTTATCCAGATGTCTTTTCCACTTGCACCACGTAGAAGTTTGTAGCAAATAGCGTGCGGAACCCCCTCTATTTCGGAATACTTCCAAACTCTAGCCAAAACACCCATTTGCTCATCTCTTCCTTGGCTAGTAATTTTCATCTTATCAACAGGCTCATTCGAGTTAAGCGTAAGTTGCACATCATAACCCATTAGTCGATCTGGTGTTCGTGCCCAATAAACATCGTACTTTTTAGTAACAACTGTTTCTCTTGTATGCTTTTGAACAGCACCTCTGCCATGAAGATCTTCTGTTAGCGCTTTGAGTTGACGAAAATCAAACGTATTGGTTTCCAATGGCTGTAAAGTTTCACCCATAAGCAATGATAAATAAGTTTAAACTAAAAATCAATCACCAGAAAGTAGCTAGTTTACTTAATTCTCATTAATCATTTAGTATCATTCTTTCTTGACTCCTCGTCTCTATGGTTTAGATCAACCAGGTGTGGACACCCAATTGACAAGTAGTATGTATTTATTTTTGTTTGATCAGGTTGTTTAGAACCTTTGGGGTAAGCACAAAAATAACTAGGCTCGATAGGAACATCTCTTTTAATTTCGTTCTTCATTTAATAAACCTAGTAGCAATTCCTTATTCAATTATTAGTACTTAATATCCCATATTACACAAGTATTATATTTTTATAATTACCGAATAATGTAATTTTTTCCTGTCAACTTTTCACCCAAGTTTATTATCTTGGCGTAGGTGAAATTAATATACAACTATTGTTTTTTTAAAGTTTTATCCAATAACAAAATAATTGTCTTTTTTGTTTTCTAATACAATTGGATAATCAGAATCATCACCTAGTATATAATTATCATATGCAAGTTTTAGTCTACTCCACGTAGTCCAATCAACTTCTTGTTCACTATAAAAACGCATATTCTCAACTCCTTCTGGGTTGACGGTCTGTGCGGCTTTTTGGGCATAAAAATTCATATGTTCCAACTCATGCATCGCAACAAAGTAAGGATCTTTGGTAGCTGGATCTACCCCTGCTAAAACCTTCCACTCGAAAGTACCTTCCCCATGTGAAGCGAGTCTGGTATATTTTTTTGGATCGGTATAACTTTGGGTCGGATCAAGGTAAATTGGTCTTGTAGGGGCAAACATTTCATCTAAATCTACTTGATGCAAACTGACATTAAAACCTGCGTCGCTCCAATTTTCCGGACCAACCAATATTTGAATGCATTTAATACTTTGCGGTTTTGCCTGCTTTTCACTTATCGCAAGAAATAAATAATCCGTATCCACTGAGCCTCCCTCATCCCCACATCCTTTAGCAATCCCAACTCCACCAACTAAACCCCACTTCACAATCTCATCTGTTGTAATAAATGGCAACAATTGCTCGTGACGCTCAAGCTGTTCATTATCCCCAGGTTTCCAATTTACCTGAAAACGATGTTTTGCCTCGTCTGCCGAAATTAGTGTTTGTAAAATTACTTTATGGTCTACATTTTGTAAACCCAAAAAAGCTTCTTGGGTTAAAGTAGGATTAGTTGTTAATAAAATTTTTAATTTTCTTTCTCCACCTTTTTTATATCGCTCCATTAATCCACCTTCACTAAATGCTGATTGCCTTATATGAAATCCTACATTGGGAGTATCAAATATTTCAATCCCTCGGTCAGCTAGATCTTTTCTACTAACTACATCCTTTGGTAATTTTTTTATTCCTTCGTTTGCAGATACTTCCTTTGGCGTAGGTGTAGAGACTACCTCGTTACCTTGCACACGTACAACCTGAGCAACCATGTGTTCATTTTTTTCATCCGCTTGTCTTTGAATCTCCAAAAGTTTTTCTCTATCAAATTCGCCTTTGTTGTTATTGTCTTCCCAGCTAACGGGAATGCCGTCTATGTACCATACCTTCACTCCATTCTCGTTAAAAACTAATTGTTCGGTTGGAGTAGCTTTTTTGTCTGGAGCAATTGGCGTTGTTGGCAGATTATTATGACCCTCGGCTACTTTATTTAGGTTAATCCCTTTTGTAGCTGCGGCTGCAGCTGCGCTACCAAACAAAATTGTCCCACTAATAATCTTCATAGCAGTTCTTCTATCCATTCCCTTTTCTTCAGCCATAAACTTATTATCTCATATAATATTTTGAGAAAAAAATTATTACGTGAATAGCCATAATAATTATTGTTAAAACCACAATCGATACCACAGTATGTTTACATAGACCGAAGGCTTATTTGAGAAACGTAATGAAAATTACCACTTATACAAATAAACACCATTGTCCATGAAGAAATGTTGGTTAACGAAATCTGACTTTCATCTAATGTAAATATGCCAAGGTCAGAATTGTTACCCCATTTTGTTGTGTTATAAACATCTTTGGATAATTAAGCGCTGTCTCCATACCAACCATAGTGGTATTTACATTATTTCTCCAATCTTCGTTCATTTCAGTCTTTCATCTAATATCCTATATTGTTTTCAATCTCACAATCTGACAAAAAACATCCAGTTTTACTAAACAACTTTATAACAGTAGAATTATTTATAACATGTATTGGGATAGATTCCGTAAATATATAATCCGCAAAAGATATCTAAAATTCGCGCTATTGGGCATTTTGATCATTACTGTATTGCTATTTATTATAACTGCAAATAATTTTTCCACTTTTGTTTTCAAGGAACCGACAAAAGGTGTGCCATCCATGAACCCAATTACATCCCCAACCGTGCCATCAAGCACACCAAAACAAAATAGTAGTTATATAAATATCGATCCGGTTGAAAGTCCAAACGGCAAGTACGTCGCGCTTCTTTATTTTTCCCGAACTGATATGCACGAAAACTGGACAGCCTCACTTAACATACAACCTCGTTCACGCGATTATTATACCGCCGACTCATCAGGAAAAGAACCGATCAGATGGTCGTTTGAAGTAAATGAAAACGATCCTTACATAGATATTCTCACAAAGGAAATTAACACCCTTGGCAAACTAAGAAGCAGTTCCGATCTCACGGGAATAATTACCTGGAACGACTCGAATAATGTGATGGCACTTCTTACTCCCGATAAAGTTGTTATATTTTACTTTGATGTGACAAGTCCATATAGCACACGCTTACAACCGGCTGACAGTAATTCAATCGACTACAAAGAGGCATTGGTATTAAAAAACATTGAAACATTTCAACAACCAGAACTCGGTGAACGCGATAATCAGTCATACCGGATGTTCTTTTCCGGTGACAGTAAGTATTTTTATTTTGGGCCAACCCCAAAACAATCTATATTTAAACTTCATCTTGCAAGCGGTGAAATTACCGAGTACCAAAGTAAGTTCAATCAATATCCAATCCCCAACCAAAGCGGCACAGCGGAATGGAAAGAAAGCGCCAATCTAGACAAAACGCTGGTACTTAATTCAGATAAAGAAACAAAAACTTTCGCTATTCCCGGTAGCGCCCAAATTGATTATCTTGGAAATATCTTGTTATCACCAGATCTCAAACATGCCTGCATTGAATGGGGTAGTTCGGGTTACTGGGGATATGAAATAGTAACTTTGACTCCCGTTAGCAAACTTAAATCCGGTCAACAATATTCTTTCTGCAGAAAATGGATTAATGAAAATGAAGTCATTGTTGCTGAAAGACCTTATCACTTTGGTGGTACTTACTTTTTTAACTATAACGTAATTTCAAAAAAAGAATTGTTTATCGACAGTTTGTAGGTTGATTTAATAAATTGAAGTAGTATTAACAAACCAGGAAGATACCGTTATCACAATGTAAAAAATATTTACCTATGTTTCGAATGCAGATTGGCAAGACTGGCAAATTATAACTATTGTTACAATTTAATAAATATTAATATTGTCGTGTCCTTTGAATCTATTAGTGTATATTTTTCGGCGTTTTTCATCGGACGGAAACAAATTTACTTGGCAAGTGGGATCAATCGTCTTCAAAAAAGTAGACATATTGACCATGAAATCAACCGCGTCTATTGTTGGCGGTTTGTCTAAATCCCTGACGGTTCGGGTATACATGCCATCGAAATTAATTTTTTATGACCTTGTTGAATCTTGTCTGAGATTTTGTTTACCGATTCCTCAAAATGCATAATCGGCTCTACGCTTTTTTCACCTGATTTTGCCAGCGAAGTAAACAAAACAATTTCCCTTTCACCATAGGTAACTACATAATCCATTTTTCGCGGGTACCATCTGTCGAATAATTTTCTTAAAGGTCGTCTTTCGCCAACATGAACGTCATCATACAGACCAACACTTGCTCCAATTTTCTCCAAAAATAGAACTGCATCCGCACCAATTATACTAGTTAAGTAAGCGATATCTTTTTCGTTGGCAGGAGTTCGTTCAAATTTGTTTTGGTTTGGGGTAACTTCTTCCGACATTAATTAATTATAGCGAATTTATAAGGTGCATTTATATGCAACTGGATTGTTTAAGTCTGTCATATTTTTGACGTTAATGAGGTGTATCGAATTAAAAACACATATATTACCGAAAAGATAATAATATGTGTATCTTGAATACTATTAATATAGATAAATTATTGATTAAGCTTATTGACGGTATAGCCTTTGTCAAAAATAAGCAGTAACAATGAAACACTCACCAAACTGGTCACTATACCAATAACAATTTTGTTACTAGAAATGGCGTATGGTGAAATCGAAGCCAAAGTAATTATTAAAAAGACAATTAGCAATCTAACACTTTTTTGTTTGCTAACTACTACCTCATCGGCCAAAAAATACATGGGGATGATAACTAAATCTCGAATCTGAGTGCTCGGTTGTCATAAGTAAAATTATACTCAAGAGATCAATTAATGTTGACTAGCCTTACGGCAAAGGTCGGACATTGTATGGAAAAAGTTAAACTTCCAGAATTTCTATCAATGCTTAATTATAACTATGCAGAAAACGTGTTTAGTTTAAGGGATACTTTGTCATCTCATAAATCAATAATGGACCTAATTCTTACTATTTTTTTGCGACTTGTGTAATGTAAACTTAAGTATTCAAATTAAAAGAAAATTTGTATACTTACAATGTGGCATTACCAAGTCAAAACACTAAAGCTCCCAAATTCTCCTTACCCGATGAGAATGGTCGGATTAACACTTTAAACAAGTATCGCGGAAAGTGGGTTCTTTTATACTTTTATCCCAAAGACGATACACCTGGTTGCACCAAAGAGGCTTGCAAAATCCGTGACAATTTTTCAGAATTTGAAAAACTCAATGCTGTAGTTTTAGGTGTAAGTGCAGATAGCATTGCGATTCATAAAAAGTTCAAAGAAAAGTATACTTTACCGTTTATACTTCTTTCCGATATTGATAAAAAAGTAATTAACGCTTATGGAGTCTGGCAAGAAAAGAACATGTTGGGTAAAAAATATTTTGGCATTGCCAGAACTTCGTTTTTGATTAATCCAAAAGGTAATATCGCGAAAGTTTATGAAAACGTAAATCCAGTTACGCATGCTTTTCTAGTCATAAAGGATTTAATAAAGTTGAAAGATAATTTATGACAGAATGGTCGGACAATGCACGCTAAGAATCGCAAAATTATGAAATAATCATCTTATGCTATAAATAATCAATGCATGTTGGAATAAACCATGTAACCATTGTCGTAAACGACAAAAGTAAAGCTCAATATTTTTATTGCGATTTACTGGGTTTAGAGAAAAAAGTAATTGGAAAATCTTTGTGGGTGAAAGTTGGAAATCAATATATCCATATTAACGAAAATCCAAATCAAATACGAAAGAATACTTTTCACCATTTTGCCATAACAATAGAAGGCTTAATCCCATTTTTACAAAATCTAATCAGTAAAGGTGTTCGAGTCTTTGACACCGACGATGGCACTTCCATGAAAGACACCAATACTAATTTAGATTGTCCCAAACGTAATTACTTTGCTTATGACCCTTCGGGTAATTTAGTGGAGTTTATAGATTCCACTAACAATTTTTTCAAGTAAACGCGATAACTCTAAAAAAATATAATCGTGAGAAGAAATATTTGCAATAGGTCTATTGCAATCTGAGGATGAATTAAATTCAACATCAACAAAAACCATTAATGAGAAGCTTGTTCAAATATTGTCCGTAACAAATAAAATTACTCGAGACGGTAGAAAGATATACATCTTGAGGTTAGATAATGGCACAATTATCGAAATATTGCCTTCATTTTTTACAACGCACAGTAGCACCGAAGAAGTTCACCAAAACATCGAAGAAGTCATATCAAACATAGAAAGCATTTGATTAGAAAATAATCATAATTAAGAAGTTACTGTTTCTACTTTGTATCCAGTCAAGACAATCATTTATCTAAAAATATTTTGTGAACTTAAAGAAATCCAATTTTACAAGTAACCAAGAAGCCTTCAAAGACGGGCAAAATGCCGCATTAGTGTGAAAAAACAAGATGTGGATAAGTGCAGGACTTATTTAGCCAAAGCTCCCAAGCTATTCAATAATATTTTCCTAGTACTTCAAAATCGTGTTTATCTTGAATCCTGAGGTCTTGACCTTCTTTAAAGTGCCTTTTCTTTTGATCTAATACTCTTAACGGATTTTCTATTCTAATTTTTATACCTTCAAACTCAACTGTCTCATTTTCATACCATTTTCTATGTGCATCAACATATTTCCCTTCTTTATTTATTTCCAGAACACCATTTGTTAATTTGAACGGCCACATATCAACAATTTCCTGACAGTCTTTGTCAAGCACTTTACACGTTTCGGGATAACTATCAGAGGCAGGCTCATCAATTTTGTATCCGTTTTCCACGAACCAACTTTTCCACCATTCATAGTCATCTAACATCGGATGAAAATCAATATCATGATGATTTCTAGTTACTTTACCTACATATAAATCAATCGCCAATCCTCCACCTATGAAATACTCCTTGGTATAGTTTTCAGCCGTCTTTGAAATCTTTTTTGCCAACTCAAACAAACTAAATGTATATGTATCTATTTTTGTATTTTTTGCAAATCTTGTATTTGGCATATATGAAGTATATCAGAGGTGAATAACATGACGGGTAAAATATCCTGCCATTCTGAAATTTCAATGTAAGGTGGGAATGAGTTTAGAACCGGATTCGCCATTTAGACATACTACTGCCCATTCATCTTGACCGAAAAGATTTCATATGGGAATATGGGATTATGAGTGATACAAAAATACTTCAAGCAATTCTTGATGGACAAAAATCTATTCGAGACGATATTAAAAAAGTAGAAAAGAAAGTGGATAACAATGGGATGAGAATAGATAAGCTAGGATTGCAAATCGCAGATTTGGAAGACGACGCACCTACAATTGAAGAGTTTGATAAACTTGAAAAAAGACTAGAAAAGGTGGAAGAAAAAGTCGCTTCTTTGTAAAAGTATTTCATTGCTTCAGATTGATAATTGTAGTGGGCTAAATGCATTGTCCTGAGCATTGCCGAAGGTGGATGAGTTTAGAACATATTTGAAATCATGATCCACACACCCACAATAAACACTGGATATTATTTATAAATCGCAATTATTTGCCTGATGATTAAATCTTCCCATTTTTCAATGAAGTTAGAGGTGTAATCAAACCAAACTCTATAGAAATCTTCTCGTTTTATTTTTCGCACTCTCCCCACTTCCGGGTCTTGTAAATAAATACTCGTTTCATCCAAACCAATTATGACTGAATAGTGTCCATCTGCAACTTCATCTTCTGGGTAATAATATCGACCCCTAGTAAACCAGTTAACTATTACAGGTACTCCTTTCTTAAGCCAACCCAAGATATCATCAAAATTAGACTCATTTTTTATTTCTACCCTAAATCCAAGTGATTCAGCAGCTTTCTTCATAGATTTGTCATCTGTACCCAAGTCAGCATCTCTATTGCACAATTTTGCTAATTCTTTCTCGCTTTTTTTCATACCGTAATAATTTAGTACGATCTTCAGCGAAGCTGGACCACAGTAACCACCTCCAAGAGTTTCTTGAAATGATTTAACATCTAACATTATATTTTTCATAATTTCTTTATCATTATATCTTTAAACACCTCCTGAAGTTTAAGTTCTTTACAACTTTTACTGGCAACGATCCTGGATCCTGTTACCCATTCATCTTGACCGAAAAGATTTCATATGGGAATATGGGATTATGAGTGATACAAAAATACTTCAAACTCTTATCGATGGACAAGTAAAACTTCAAAAACAAATTGAAGATGGATTCAAACAGGTAAATACAAGACTTGACATAATCGGTTCCGATGTTGCACATCTTCAGGATGATGCACCAACGGTTGACGAATTTGATCAGCTTGTCGAGAGAGTATATAAGGTTGAGAAAAAAGTAGCTACATTTCAGTAAACCCTCATTTATTTATAAAAGTTGTGGCAGATAAAATTTCGTGCCACATCATGGCTCTGGCAAAGTATGGGGGTGAGTAGAAAACCGGTTTGGCTATATAATCCCCACTCTTACTCACTTTTTATAAAATGATATTTAATCTTAGGATTGCCATAGTGAGTGATAGAAGACCAAACAGTACTAGCTCTAGGAAATTATATTTGAAGTATTTCCAGAGCAGCGGATCATTCCTCAATGAAAATACTTTGGCTATATATCTCCAATAATAGAAATCGACAATTAATAATACAGAGTAAATAATTAAACCACCGCTGGATAAGCTGTTAAAATAATCTAGCACGATTGCAAATACCAATATCAGCAATCCTCTTGAGAAGAAATATGAGGGTACCAAAAGTACAAAGCTCATAACTTTCATTAAACCCGATAACTGATTCCATTCAGTAGAGTTGTCTTTTGTTTTTGCAAGCCTTAGCGTAGGAATGAGTATTATAGAAATTGATAACAAGATAGAGTAAATTTGGTTCAATCCCCTACTAACACTTAAACTGTAGTAAGAAAGTACGAGTATATAGTCTAAGAATATAAAAAATCCTAACACTGCAATAAACGAAGGAACCAACAATATTATTATGAAACGTTCACGTTTTTTCTTCTGTTTTTTCGTGAGCCAGTTGTTTATATTGGTATTTTTTGCTAAATAAAAAGCTAAATATAAAGTAAAAAATGCCCCAAGTATAAGAACAGCATCCATAAAGGAAGTATACCAGAAGTTCGAACCAACACAGGTGTCTATACAATTTTATGTAATTTCTGAAGCTAAAAACGAAGCGGGACTTAGTGCCTGCCCGCTTTTAGAGGGAACGATGTTCGAACCTATTTACATAAGTATTAGCAAAAACCTCTCAGATATTTTTCGATTGTACCTAATCCCATTTCTTTTCGAAGTCTATTTAATTTCTTCTTATCTGTTACTTGATATAATTCCCATCTATTAGTCTTTTTGTCAAATGACACTTGTGTACCATAAATCTGCCTTTTCCCTTCATACATTAAAATTCTATCAGTTAAAAATGCTATATTTTTTAGGGCAATGTCATTTTTGTGTTTCAGCATCATTTTGAGATAAGCTTTTTGGAATTTCAAATCGGGTGAGTGTTGTACCAAAAGCCATGCATTACACGAAGCCTTCTTGCCCACTTTTGAGATAGTTGGCAGTCCGATATCTGCGACTATGCTCTTTAATCTTTTGGTGTTTTCTCTATCAACTTTATTTATTTTATCCCAAAGTGTTTTTGAATCTTCGCTTTCCAACTTTTTTCTCAGCTCTTGGTCAATTTTAGCCAAATCATTTATTTCAGCAGCATGCCATTTCATACTTGAAGTATATCAAAAGCAATTAAGAGCGGAACTCATCACACAAGCAACTTGAGAGCGTAGTTGTTGTTTGCAAATAAACAGTGAGGTTTTTGTTTATCCGGCAAACAGTGCTACACTGAATAACAATGAGGAAGGGCTTTGTCCATCTTTTGACACCAATTGTTCTTGTTTTGATTGTTGTAGGTGCACTTTTTATCTTAACAGAAATAAATCTAATCCAGATAAATTAACTGATATTCAAAACGATACTGAGATGGTTGTTGAGAAAACGGACATTGACCCACAACCCGAAACCACTACGCCAACTGGTCAAAGTGTCAAGTTACCAAAAACAGTTAAACCATCACCAACCGCTGCACAGAACTCATCAAACAGTAATACTAACACAAAACAAAATCCAACTAGCACTAGCACCCCAGCACCTACTTCTACACAAATAATTACTAGTTCGCCAGCAACACCACCCACGACTGCCCCAAAGAATCAGATGGGATATGTATTTAGTAAAAACTCGATTGACACTGTCGTAAATAACACCGGTCAAGTGTATGGAGTACTTTCATTCACTTCTACAGGATCCACAAGTTTTCTGTTTTCAGGTACACCACAGTATCAGGGAGGCATAAATTGGCGTCCAGCCTCAGGAGCAAACTATGCAGGCCAAACAATACAACTAGAGATACAAGTGTTTAGCAACGTTCCTGAAGGTGTTTATGAAGGAACAATGACCTTTACTGACAAAACTACGGGAATAACAAAAGATTTCTCTACGAAACTCACCGTTCTGTAGCCAGTCTGATATTCGCACCGCAGTCGAACAAACAAGATGTAAAACCTTCCTCAAATTTTGGCAAATCGTGAACTAAAGTTGGCATGGCTTAGTGCCTGTCCGCCCTTGGATGGAACGATGTTTGAAACTGGTATTTATTATCTGAGAAGTAAACTTGGAACTCTAAAACTCCATTTACTAACCCCGAATCTGCAGCTTGAAATTTTCTTTTTTGCTGATTTTAAGTCTACAAGATTTTCCAACGCTAATAAGTCATTCATCCTTTGTGCTTCTTTAAACTTTACTATCCGTCCAATTGTATTATTTAATATTTTCTTTATTCCCCAGAGAACGTCTATATTTAATGTACTAAAAGATACATTTTCAAAGTTAGATTTCGATAAGTACTTTGCAGGGATTTTAACCCAAATTTTAGGATACAAATCAAATTTTAATGTATCTCCCTCGTATTCAAAATATGTAGACAATATCTCTATGGCAATACCGTCTTTCGAAAAGCGGAGATATCTCGACTTTGATTTTTTAACTAACGCTTTATAGAATGGCATTCTTTTATCTATAAATGTACTCAACTTGAACCCAAGTCTTAACAAAGATTTTTTTACGTTCAAAACTTGTTCTTTGTCCATAATAATATCAATATCGTGTATTTGTCTTGTATAATTAATCTCATTTGTATAAGAGAGAGTTGCTACAGAACCCAATACCAAATACTTTTCTGATGGAATGTTGGAAATCACTAGTTTTAAAACGTTTGCATAATCAGAGTTGTCTATTAGCGAAGTATATCAAAACTAAAGCATTGAGATAAGTTTGAGCTAGAACTAGTTATACAATAAACCATTAATTTCTGAGACTAAAAATTGAAGCGGGCTAAATGCATTGTCCTGAGCATTGCCGAAGGGGGATGGGTTTAGAACCGGATTCGCCATTTAGACATACTACTTACCGATTTATCTTGACCGAAAAGTTTTCATATGGGAATATGGGATTATGAGTGATACAAAAATACTTCAAGCAATTCTTGATGGACAAGTTCAAATTCGTAAAGATATAAAGTATGTTGAAGAAAAACTTTCCAAAAAGATAGACGAGAATGGATCGAGAATAGATAAACTCGGATTACAGATTGCCGAGTTAGAAGATGACCTGCCCGCAATGCTAAAAGCATAGCTTCTGCAGGCGGGTGCTCCAACAATCGAGGAATTTGATGAACTGGAAAAAAGAGTAGAAAAAGTGGAAAAGAAAATCGCTTCTTTGTAAAAGTATTTCTTTACTTCAGATTGATAATTACAAAGTGACTTAGTGAACTATCTTAAGATCTTCCTTTTAATATTTCTCAAATGAAAGCGTATCAAAAAAATGTTCTAATTCAACAAACGCCGCTTCGAGTCTCATGTTTAATTCTTTCTCGTCTATATCAAAATAATCTACTTCTTTACTAAGTGTAAAAAAAACTTGCCTATTACTTTCGCTGTTAATTGTATGAAACTCCATTCTTACGCCACATACAGACTTTGGACACGCTTTATATTTTTTGATTACATTTATACCAACATCATTTATATATGTTTTATCAGGTGAGATGTTTTCTGGGATTCTCCAAGAAACATATTTTTCACCAGACACGAAAGGTCCACCCTCGTAGCCATCTAAAATTGGGAAATCATAATAAACACCTGAAGGTGATCTTGTGTTTAGTAATCTATTGGGCAATAGGGGAAGTTCCACTTCATTTTTACTTGGATCAATACCGATAGTCCAACTATTAACGCTTATATTACTCTTTAAATATATTTGCCTTTTTGTAATTATTGCTCCGCTATATTTATATTCAGTTTTCTCCATACTTACATCCACAAATTGTGGCGAATAAATTCCGAAGTCTGTGAAACTATATATTTGTTCATGAGGTTGACTCATCTCAGCAAGATTTCTAGGCATAATCGCTGATGGTTGGTTGATTGTTTGCTCATCATTGTCCCAAGGTCGTCTGGAAAATGTAGAACTTTTTAGTGTATTCTCCACTTTTTGAAGAAATATATATGAAACTAAAACAAACGTAAATACTCCCATAGTCAATAAAATAATAGGTATCAAGTGAATATTTTTAGATTTAGACTTTGATAGCCTGAATAATTTGTTAACTTTCGGCATTTTTATAGTATATCAAAAGCGAAAAATCATGGCGTGCTAAATGCCCTGCCATTCTGAAATTTCAATGTAAGGTGGGAATGAGTTTAGAACCGGATTCGCCATTTAGACATACTACTGCCCATTCATCTTGACCGAAAAGTTTTCATATGGGAATATGGGATTATGAGTGATACAAAAATACTTCAAGCAATTCTTGATGGACAAGTTCAAATTCGTAAAGATATAAAGTATGTTGAAGAAAAACTTTCCAAAAAGATTGACAAAAATGGATCAAGAATAAATAAACTTGGATTACAGATTGCTGAGCTAGAAGACGGTGCACCAACGGTTGACGAATTTGATCAGCTTGTCGAGAGAGTAGATAAGGTTGAGAAAAAAGTAGCTACATTTCAGTAAACTCTAATTTATCTTTTATAAAAATCATGACGGGTAAAATACCCTGCCATTCTGAAATTCTAATGAAAGATGGGGGTGAGTAAAAAACCGGTTTGGCTATATAATCCCCACTCTTACTCACTTTTTGTGTTTTATTAAAGAATGTACTTTCGATAGATCTCGACCTGGCAACATGAGAGTTAGATCATATTCACCAGCTTTTAGAGTATTAGAATTTTCAAGCAATCTATCACCATATGGTGATTTTTGTGTTTCAATTGCTACCGGTTCTGTTACACCAAGGTCAGCTAAGCCCTGTAAAAATCCAGTGTCAACAAGCTTTACGCGACTATCACTGTTTTCCACGCATTCTGTTGTTAAAGAATTAACAGTCAAAACATTGCCTGCATATCTTTTTTCAAGAAGACCTGCAACGCTGGTTTTTATTGGACCGGGTATCTCTGGTTGACCAACGAAGTGTGGTTTTACTGTCTGCATCGGCATTCTGTATGCATGTGCTCGACCTGCGATTAATATATGCACCCCTTCCACTTTGTTTCCGAGTATGTTTTCTACTCTAGTAATCCAATCTGCGTCTCTGTCAGTTTTTGATTTATCATCAATAAAAACGACCTCAACACCGAGTTCGTAACACTTACTTACGAGTTGTAGCTTATAGTTGTGTCCGATAGAGTCTTTACGTAGACTATCTCTAGTTAGGTAGTCTTTTAAGGATTCTGGCATTACTCCTGTTTTGAGATAAGCTCTCAAATTTTCTGATTGGCTTTCGTCTTCTTCTAAAAAAACTGTTTTAAGGTCATGTTTTTTCGCAACACTTTCAACAAGTTCCACTTCATGCATCAGCGTTCCCTCGCCGTGATGATGTGCTTCTCCATATACAACAATTCCATTCCCGTCATGCACATCTATCCAATTCACAATTGCATCTGTCGGATTTTGCAGTACTTCTCTTCGGAGTGGAGGGTATGGAATTGAATTTTCTTTAGCAGTGACTAATTGTCTAACTATTTCAGGTATTACAATTGCGTACTGAAGTTGTGGTTCTAAATCAGTTACTTCGTTCATAACTAAATTATATCAAAAAGGGGCTGGACTTAGTGCCTGCCCGCCACTGGAGGGAACGATGTTTGAAACTGTTATTCTTCAGTGACATACACAAGTTTTGTACAATTATAGGTAAAATGTGTAAAATACCTCATGGACTATTACGTTAAAGACATTTCACTTGCAGAAAAAGGTAAAAAGGCTGTTGAGATCTCATTGATGGACATGCCAGGTTTAGAGGAGTTGGCTAGATTGTATGAAGATAAAAAACCACTAAACGGAATTAAAATCACAGGTTGTGTAATAGTAACCTATGAAACGGCAGCATTTATACTGCTTCTAAAAAAATTAGGTGCAGATCTCCGTTGGTGCTCAGATAATAAGTATGCCTCACTAGACGATGCCTGTGCTTTTGTTGCTTCAAAAGGTATACCTATCTTTGCAACAAGCGAACTAACAGATGAAAAATATGAGTGGTGCTTTGAACAAGCTGCTAAATTTAAAGACAAAAACGGGAATACAGTTTGGCCAGATATCACAATTGATGATGGATGCGATATCACTCGATTCTTACACGAAAAGTACCCAGAAGCATATGAAACAATATTGGGCACTTGCGAACAGACAACCTGTGGAGTTAACGCCCATTATAATTTAAAAGGGGAAAAAAGACTGAATACGGCAGTTATAAACGTGAATGAATCTGTTACTAAATCTAAGTTCGACAATATCTATGGAAGTAGAGAGTCGTTAATTGAGGGTCTTCAGTCAAGTATAAATTTACAGATTGGCGGAAAAAAGACTGTAATTTATGGATATGGTGAAGTAGGAAAAGGGTGTGCAAAAGTACTTCGAGGTTTGGGGGCAAACGTTCACATCGTGGAAATTGATCCCATAATTGCCATGCAGGCATATATGGAAGGTTTTAGTGTAGTAAATAGAAACGAGGCTGCTGAGATTGGAGAGATATTCGTGACCGCAACAGGATGTGTTAAGACAGTTGCAAGAGAAGATCTTCAAAAAATGAATGACGGAGCTGTACTTATGAATATGGGTCATGGAAATATGGAAATAGATACAGATTACCTTCTTCGATCTAGGGAACATATTGTCGAAAAAATAAGCGATAATTTACAAAAGATAACGTTAAGTCCAGACAAACGACTTTATTTACTTGCGGAGGGGTATTTAGTAAACCTCGTTGGTGGTGACGGGCATCCACCAAGAGTAATGAGTATTACATATACCAATCATATTCTTGCAATATTGGATTTATTAGGTAACAAAGGGAAATATAAAAAGGGAGAAATATATCGTTTACCAAGAGAATTAGACGAGAAGGCAGCCAGACTCAACTTCCCTGGCATTAGTGGCAAGTTGACTATACTTACTGACGAACAGGAAAAGTATCTCGGCGTTAAGAAAACAGGACCTTATAAACGAGAAGATTACAGATACTAATACAAGACAATAAAAAGTTCGTAATTATGACCTTTGCGGGACTTAGTGCCTGCCCGCTTTTAGAGGGAACGATGTTCGAACCTATTTACATAAGTATTAGCAAAAACCTCTCAGATATTTTTCGATTGTACCTAATCCCATTTCTTTTCGAAGTCTATTTAATTTCTTCTTATCTGTTACTTGATATAATTCCCATCTATTAGTCTTTTTGTCAAATGACACTTGTGTACCATAAATCTGCCTTTTCCCTTCATACATTAAAATTCTATCAGTTAAAAATGCTATATTTTTTAGGGCAATGTCATTTTTGTGTTTCAGCA
The DNA here is from genome assembly GCA_016700095.1 of Candidatus Woesebacteria bacterium. Taxonomy (NCBI): domain Bacteria; phylum Candidatus Woeseibacteriota; species Candidatus Woesebacteria bacterium. Next base: position 795,797 of record CP065002.1, read on the forward strand.
TCATTTTGAGATAAGCTTTTTGGAATTTCAAATCGGGTGAGTGTTGTACCAAAAGCCATGCATTACACGAAGCCTTCTTGCCCACTTTTGAGATAGTTGGCAGTCCGATATCTGCGACTATGCTCTTTAATCTTTTGGTGTTTTCTCTATCAACTTTATTTATTTTATCCCAAAGTGTTTTTGAATCTTCGCTTTCCAACTTTTTTCTCAGCTCTTGGTCAATTTTAGCCAAATCATTTATTTCAGCAGCATGCCATTTCATACTTGAAGTATATCAAAAGCAATTAAGAGCGGAACTCATCACACAAGCAACTTGAGAGCGTAGTTGTTGTTTGCAAATAAACAGTGAGGTTTTTGTTTATCCGGCAAACAGTGCTACACTGAATAACAATGAGGAAGGGCTTTGTCCATCTTTTGACACCAATTGTTCTTGTTTTGATTGTTGTAGGTGCACTTTTTTATCTTAACAGAAATAAATCTAATCCAGATAAATTAACTGATATTCAAAACGATACTGAGATGGTTGTTGAGAAAACGGACATTGACCCACAACCCGAAACCACTACGCCAACTGGTCAAAGTGTCAAGTTACCAAAAACAGTTAAACCATCACCAACCGCTGCACAGAACTCATCAAACAGTAATACTAACACAAAACAAAATCCAACTAGCACTAGCACCCCAGCACCTACTTCTACACAAATAATTACTAGTTCGCCAGCAACACCACCCACGACTGCCCCAAAGAATCAGATGGGATATGTATTTAGTAAAAACTCGATTGACACTGTCGTAAATAACACCGGTCAAGTGTATGGAGTACTTTCATTCACTTCTACAGGATCCACAAGTTTTCTGTTTTCAGGTACACCACAGTATCAGGGAGGCATAAATTGGCGTCCAGCCTCAGGAGCAAACTATGCAGGCCAAACAATACAACTAGAGATACAAGTGTTTAGCAACGTTCCTGAAGGTGTTTATGAAGGAACAATGACCTTTACTGACAAAACTACGGGAATAACAAAAGATTTCTCTACGAAACTCACCGTTCTGTAGCCAGTCTGATATTCGCACCGCAGTCGAACAAACAAGATGTAAAACCTTCCTCATATTTTGGCAAATCGTGAACTAAAGTTGGCATGGCTTAGTGCCTGTCCGCCTTTGGATGGAACGATGTTTGAAACTGGTATGTCCAGAACTAGTAACCAAAGAGTAATATACTTTTTGCTTTGAAGTGTCTCTTTACTTCCTTACGGGTGAAAAAGTATAACTCAAAGGAATTAAAGAGTAGGATAAATACTTTTACAATTAATTCCTTAATATTTTCTGGGAAGGTGAATAATTGGCTAATTAACCCAAGTGAAGCTAAAAAGAATATTACAGAAACAACCCAAGGCTTTCTCTGATTGAGTCCCATATATATTGATCCTCCCATAATTATTCCCAATACGCCCGTCAACAAACTAATTCCGAAGTAGAATGAGCTGCAATAGAAATAATACCAAAACAGAACATGAACAGGTAGAATGCACGTATAACTTTTAATAACTTATCAATAGCATTTTCAGAGAGTTTCATAACTCGTATTTCGTATATCAAGAATAATTGGTCCCAACAAGATATACATTCCTGAGACTAATAATCGAAACAGGCTTTAGTAGATCAGATTGATAACCTTTATTTTTTGCCATACCTAAATTTAAGTATATTTAGTCCCAAGCAATGCGATTATCGAAACTAATAGTGATACAAGCAGAACGAATCTGGTAAACTCCCAGAGGTATATTGGCATTGACTTTATTTTCTTCCAAATAAAATAAAACAGACCAGCTATTAATCCTACGCCAACTGAGAAGACCATACCTCCAATTATTTGTGCAAAAAATATATATATGCAGAAAATCAACTCTCTCTCACAAATTAGGATTGATCTGACACTTACCTCAGTAACAAGGACTCCTATTAGAGCAACCATAAGTAGCAAAAACAATGATTGCCCTTTATAGACATTATCTCGTTCAGTTCTTTTAAATTTTAATGTACTACCAGCTTTATCATGATTTATTGTAATATGATATGAATATACAGTAAGCGGGATATTAAAAAGTAATACTGGTATGATGTCGATTCCATACCCATCTACAAAACTTAATATACTGCTAAACCATAAGAAAACTACTACTAGAGTTATATAAACTTTCGATAGTTTATATTTTGAGAACCTTAGAGCAGCAACTAAAATTATAAATATAAAAGACCCTACGAGAGAATAAAGCACAAATATAGAGTCTTGATCTAATATATTTAAAGAAAAATAACTACCGAGAAATAATATGACAGAAAGTATAGAAGAAAAATATGAAAGATTCTTAGATGATTTTTCTAAATCCATATAAAAGAATAACACATTTTCTTTATTTGGTACTATAAAATAGAAGATAAAAAATCTTAGCGGGACTTAGTGGATGCCCGCCTCTGGAGGGAACGATGTTCGAACCTGTTTTATGTGAATTAATACACAGCAAAAAAAAGCTTCATTTCTTTTCAAACACAAGCATTTGAGATAAAGTTACATTCTTTTCTTTTAGCTTTTGGTGTTTTTCGTAAGCTTCTGTTAAATACTTACTCGGTTTCATGTTAATCTGATTTTTAAGAATGAATCCATTTTTATTAGCAGAGTCGATATATGCTTTTGGATCTCTTACAATGTCAGCTATGGTCCCTGTCTTTCTGTAAGCTCTGATTATAAAAGTGTTATATTTATCACCCTTTAGATATTCAATGTCTTTTCTCACACCTTCTTTGGGTCGTTTAGCATATTCAGGATCCGAAATAATTGCGATAAACATTCCACCACTTTTTAGATATTCTGAGATCTTCTCAAACGCACCATCTAAATCTTCAACGTGGGTCAAAACATAAAGTGCAATAGCAGTATCAAAAGATTCTTTCTCGGGATAAAAAAAATCTTGTAAACTAGATTCTATTAACTCAATATCAAAATTTTCTTTAGCTAGCTTTACGTTGTTTGATGAAGGATCAAAACCAACAGCCTCTCTTGCCCCCTTTTCTTTTACATATTTAACTAACCACCCACTGCCAGCACCTATGTCTAAAACTGTTTTGTCTTTCCATTTGGGGTGTACTTTTTCAATCCAATAAAGAAAATGTTTTCGGTGGGGATCATCTAGACCTTTCACTCCTTCATATTTAACATCCTTGCGATCATACTGCTTAGGGTCAGTGGCAATATTCAACAACTTTGTCATGAATAAATTATATCAGAAGTAAAAAATCGTGGCAGGCTAAATGCATTGTCCTGAGCATTGCCGAAGGGGGATGAGTTTAGAACTTCACACTTTATTTAATCCTTGTATTATTTCACCTTTACTATCATATTAAATATAGAATTAGGGTATATAGTAAATAGGAATTAATATGAAAAAAGTATTAAGTAGTTTTTTTGTAATCGGTATTATTGGGATATTAGTCGTTTATTCAACAAATGCTTTCTTCAGTGACACAGAAACTTCAAAAGGTAATGTGTTTGAGGCGGGAAAGGTGGATTTACTTGTCGGTAGTGAATGTACGTATAATGGACAGGCTTCAACGGAGTGTGGCACATGGGACTCAACTAATTTAGCGCTCGAGAAATTATTCAATTTTTCCGATATCAAACCAGGTGATTACGGAGAAAACACTATAAATCTAAGAGTAGAAGATAATCCGTCTTGGCTGTGTATGGCAATTGTTTCAACCTCAAATGATGATACGAGTTCGACTGAACCTGAATTGCAGGAATTGGGAGAAACTCAGGAAGATGCAGCTAATCTCTGGGATGGTGAATTAAGGCAAAATATGACCTTCCATGTTTGGGCTGATGTTTGCGATTTATTTCCTGCAGTTCCCGGAGATAATATTTATAAAGAAGACTGTGATGAGAATATAACTGAAAACGTAAATAATGAATCAGCGACTTTTGCACTTGCCGATAGTACAAGCAACATCTTTACTGGAATATCTGGTCAATCTTTAAACGGAAATGAGAGCTATTATTTAGGATTTGGATGGTCATTACCGAGTGATGTTGGGAACATTGCACAAACAGATAGTTTCACAGCAAACATTTCGTTTTACGCAGAACAAGAAAGAAATAATGCTAGTTTTATATGCCCTAATTCTTCAGTAGTGTTCTCAGGTGATTTTAATGACGGCAACATAGACAACTGGGAAATCATTGGTTCACATAAAGTACATTCTGATCTAGGTAGCTGGAGAGTTGAAAATGGAGAATTGCTTCAAACCAACGGAGGTGATGGGTATATGATTTTTGCCGATAACCTTAACTTAAGTACACAAACACTTGAAGTAGATATGAAGCACAATGATCCTGCTGGATATGGCGGTTTTGTTATTTGGTTTCAAGATTATGACAACCTAATTTATATAAGAATGTATCCTGGTTATGCAGAAATATGGGTAGAACAATGGGAGAATGGAGTCTCAAGTGTAACCAAGTATCCATATTTGTCAGCCTATTCCACTTGGTACACTTTTAAAACCTTTGCTGATAGTGATAGTGGAAATATAGATGTTTATGTAAATGGAGTAAAATTGTTTACTCATCATGCTACGACAACCAAACGCGATGGCAAGTCTGGATTAATGAATGGAAATAGTGGAAGCTTTTTTGATAATTTTAGATTAACGGCGAATTAAACCATAACTTGGGAACTGTAAAAAAATCCAACTTCCCAATCACTGTTTCTTATTCTTCGATCCTTTATAGTAGTAATAAGCTAAACCACTCGTAAGAAGCGCTGTATATACCCAACCAGAGTCATCATTAGTATCATCGTCAGCTTCTTGATTATAGTTATTTTCAGAGTCCGAAATTAAGTTATTATATTGATTGTAGTTTTGTTTGGGAGTAGAAGTAACGTAAACAGGCTTTGAAGTTGGTACCCTTGTTGGCATTTTTGTAGGATAAACATATACAGGCGCTGAGCAATTAGGATAATATGGAGCACATGTACTAGATAATGATGTCCCATCGCAACATCCACAACCACACACTCCGCCATGGTGAGAACAGCAACCCGAGCGAGCATTAATATAATCTGTTGACAATAAAAATAAGAAGAGAACAATGGCAGGTATATAAAATATATACCGCATAATTTAATTTAGTTGTTATTTGGCTCTTTATACTACTAATTAGTGACAAAGTAAAATGCTGATACCATCGGTTAATAACGAGATTTGTGAATATGAAGTTTGTGGATTATGCTATTGAAGCAATCTAATCAATAAACTCTAATATTTTACCCACCAACACATTCCTATCCCACAATTCCACTCCATTAACTCGTGCTAATCTTTTAGCTTGACGTGTAAAATAACTATTTGTCACAACCATTGCTCCATTACACTTATACATTTTGATTGATCCTAGCGCTTCTCTAACTGCATCCACACCAATATATGACTTATGCCGTTTTACTTGAACAGCAATAGTTTTTCCATTCTTTGAAACAATTAAATCAGCACCATAATCACCGTGATATGAACCTACATGTCTTACTGAATATCCCATATTCCTAAACAAATTAGTTAGGTATTCTTCGAATGCCTGACCATCCATTTTGTCAATCTCATTCATTCCTGCCTTCGATAATCTTTTTAGTTTGTATATTTTGTAGACAATTCTTACCACCAGAGATACAAACAAAAATACCCAAATCGGCCAAGTAATTTTCAATGCATTGGGGATACTGGCAAGAAATGATTCAAGAAGCATCGAAGGCATATCAATTTCAGATGTCATTACATTATTATAGCTATTAATCCAACACCCGAATACGACAAAAGGTGTGCGGGGTAGACGGGACTTAGTTCGACAAGCTCACTCTAAACTTCTCGTCCCGATCTATAAAACAAAAAACCTCACACTTTGGTAAGGATTTTCTTGTTTGCGGGACTTAGTGAACGAAGTTCGAACCTATTATTTGTACAGAGAAAACTTACCTGTAAATTCTCTAAGTTCTTCAGTTGACCCAAACAAAACGATTCCGTAATATTCAAGATCTTCTTCTGGTGTTTCACTTGTTGCATTTTGCTGTTCCTGTGATGTTCCTATTGTCATGGTACTGGTAAAGTCAGAAAAGGGAATATTTCTTTCAATTGCCTCTTTTCTTACTTTTCTGATTTTATTGGAGTTATCAGCTTTTAATACAATGAATGGGTAGTGTGAAATGTTTGGATGTGTACCGCCATCCTTATCCCTGTATTGCAGAAAGTACATCTCACTATTTTTTCCAGACCCACCAGCCAATCCAGCTGTTATGTGTCCGAGTGCATTAAGTAGTTTACCCGTTTCTACTTTTTTATTAAGAATAGCCATAAAGCGCTTAGAATTTTCATCTGGAAGACTTTCTGTCATAGTTGGATTATACAAGAATATGCTGATATCACAAACAACAATTGAGGCTAAAAATCGAGGCGGGACTTAGTGAACGATGTTCGAACCTATTATTTAAACAACTGCTGCTTCTAGAAATGCCATCGTTAGCTTTTCGCTATCTATTGAAGTTTTTATTCCGATAGGCATCGGAAGTTGAACCATCTTATGACCAAAGTCGACATCCGCGAGAATAGGAAAATTATATTCATTTGTGCATCTTAAGACAATTTCTTTAAAGGAAGGTTCAGTCATTCCATTTATTGATGTCTGTTTCATGTCAACTAACTTACCCACCAACATACCAGATATTACGTCGAATAGCCCAACGTATTTTAGATGTGTTAATACTCGTTCAACTCTATATGAAGGTGAGTTATCCAACTCCCAAAAGAAAATAGAATCTCTAAGTGAAGAAATTGTTGGAAAATATTCCGTACCCATAAGTGAGTCTATCATACTCAAATTGCCTCCAAAGAGGAGTCCTTCAGCTTTTCCTGACCTCCAACTGTGCCATTTAGTTAGTCGTTTTACCTCCCCGATAGCAGTGTCTGATGTGAGAACCTGCTTAAAGTAAGTTGAACCTTTATCTTTATTGTTCGGTGCAAATTGGTTCCATACCCATCCTAACTCATACGAAAGCAAACCCATATGAAAACCCACTAAATTAGCTTTGGTGTAAAAAGCACTGTGAATATTGGTCATATTACTAAAACCAATAAATGGTTTGGGGTTTTTCTTAACTAATTCGTAATCTAAATGCTCTAGTACAGTGATGCAATCATTTCCGCCGTCATGAGCAATAACAGCTTTAACTTCTGGATCTGCATACATAGCATTTATATCATCTGCTCTTTCCTGTGGGGAACCTGCCCTCCACCATTCTCTTTTCCTTAGGTTTTTTGATTCCTTTAATCTAAAACCCATATTTTCGATCTCTTTTCGTCCAAGCATATATTGTTCCAGATATTCTTTATTATCGTTATTGGGGAACGGATGGGCTGGAGCAACTACACCAATCGTATCTCCAGCATTTAGTTTTGGTGGTTTAAGTGCCATATAGTTAGTATAATCAAAGGTTCGAACCAACACTACTGTCTATACAATTTTGGTTAATCATTGAAGCTAAAAACGAAGCGGGGTAGACGGGACTTGGTTCGACAAGCTCACTATAAACTTCTCGTCCCGATCCATAAAACAAAAAACCTCACACTTTGGTGAGGATTTTCGTTTGCGGGGTAGACGGGACTCCATCTAGAATCATTCGTAATTACTATTATAAAATTACTGAAAGAATATCATGACTTTGTGTATGCTTAAACGACTAATTTTTAGGTTATTTAATCAAATCGGGTACAAACAATTTCCTTGTCTGTGTTTATATATTTAGCTTTGCTAGAATAAAGATATTATGTTTAACTCAAAGTCAATAATGAATCATAAAGAAATTGAGCAAGCTAGATCTGATTTTAAAACTCATATTGAAAAAACTACGAGCCAAGAAGAACGTAAAGCTGTTCAAGAAGCCATTCAACAATGCGAAAAAGATAAAAAACCAAACAAATATCAAAAGTCTGCTTATGTAAGTGAAATTCCTGTTTCAAATAACAACTTAAGTTCAGTCCAAAGTAAGCTTCCTATACTGATCAAGAATAAGTTCATTAAAACTTTACTAATACTTGGGTTTATTGTTCCTCTAATATTGCTTTGGGTAATTACTAATATTTTAAAAATCGATCGAACAAATAATGTTTTCATTTATATTTTAGTTCCTATTTTCTTTTTATCAGTAACACTTATTCCATTTACGGGAATAATTAAATATATTGCTAAAATATTGCCATCTAATTTTTTCAGTCTACTATGTCGAAACCAATTTAACATAAATAAATATCGAAAAGATAAGATAAATCCAACAGGGAAAGAATTGAAATTGGAAAAGCATATCTACGAACTATATACTTTCGGTTTTGTAACCTGTTTGGAATGGTTCATGATAATTTTTGGGGGCATTTGTGCATTGATTTCAATAAGTGTACCTTTCATTATCGGTCATTATTAAATTTAAAGTTTGATGCAAATACAAAGACACAGAGGCATGCATTAGGATGCAGATAAACTATAAATGCTAAATCGCGTTATATATATAAAATCAAACACGACGAATTCTTCCATTTTCGACCGTACAACCATTTTTCTTATAGAATTCCTCTAGCTCTGAATCGCTCATTCCCTGAGGTCTAAAATCTGCAGTAATTCCACCTGTATGACTTTCAAAACCTTGCAACAATTCGCTTCCTACACCTTTTCTTCTGTAATCTTTGTCAACTTGAATATTGTCCAAATGGCCATCAGCCCCCCTACAGCACTTCCAACTATTTTTGGTCCTTCTTCTGCAGTTAGATAAACTACGTCATCTGCTGTTTTATTTCGTCTTATTCTAACCATCGTACTACACAGATTTAACTGTTCCTGGGTAGACGGGACTTAGCCCGACAAGCTCACTATAAACTTCTCGTCCCGATCCATAAAACAATAATCCTCACACTCTGGTGAGGATTTTCTTGTTTGCGGGGTAGACGGGACTCGAACCCGCGACCTTCCGCGTGACAGGCGGACACTCTGATCCAACTGAGCTACTACCCCACAAATTAGCCAAGCTAATTATGCATGAGAATTATAACTCAGAATTAGTTAGTCGACAAGGTTAAACAAATAACTACAACAAAGTATCGGCCACTTCAATTGATTAAATTATCTAGTATTCCGTTATTAGTAAACAAATTTATATCACTGAGTAATTATTAATATCTCTACTATAAATAAATTAATACAAAGTTGCCTGTCAATATTTTTCTTATCGTGATACATTTTAGTAAGTATTAGCCTTCGTGTATGTACGTGAAATATTAATGAGTATAAATATTACTCTTATTGCCATATCGTGTTAATGCGTGAAAATATTACTTTACTTATATTTATCGCGATAACGAAAGAGAACCAGTCGAATTGTGTCGTTTTTTCGCACAAATCTACTTGACAACAGACACCTTATAGTTTACATTCGGCGTAGTAGAATATAATAAGTTTACTAACCTATATCTACATACTTGGTAGACAAATTTACCAATTCTGTTCTTCTGCCTACGTAAATTTATAAAACAATTATAAAATTGGGGGTGATACACATTGAAATCATTTTTAAAGAAAATTAAATTAAATGAATCCACGATTAGCATGGGGTTAGGTACTATTGTGATAATTATCGTTGGCGTATTAGTAGTAAATTATTTCAAGACGATAGAAACACCTTCCGTTCTTCCTCAAGACGAATTGGAAATTACAACTAACGAATTGGAAACACCAACAAATCAACATACAGTAGTTGCCGGTGAAGATCTGTGGAAAATATCAGAAAACTACTACGGAACCGGATATAACTGGACCGATATTGCACAAGCTAATAATCTTACAAGTCCTGGTAGCATCAAGGAAGGACAAGTGCTTACACTTCCTAACACAGAACCGAAATTAATCGGGTCAGAGTTAGCCGACAATCAAAATGTGACCGTAATACCAACAAATACTATGGAAACGCAACCTTTGGTTACCCTAGTGGAAATAACACCCACAAACGAGCCTGATCGCGGAACTCTTTTGTCTGAAGCCGCAAGCGATGAAGTCGTAGATACAACTATCAATGCAGACGAAACAGGCGAGAGTGACATGCCAAGCGATAAAATTGAAGGAGAAACCTATACCGTCGTTAGAGGCGATAATCTTTGGAAAATCGCCGAAAGAGCATATGGGGACGGTTATAAATGGGTTGATATTGCCAAAGCCAACAAACTGGTTAATCCTAGTATTATTCACGCAGGAAACGTGTTTGTAATACCTCGATAAGTGCACGTGTTATACTGGTTGATATACTACTCGTAGCAAACGAGTTTTGGTTTATTTGATTCTTTTATGAGCCAAGATATACGTTTTGGTGGATTGAATAAAATTGAATAAACAACTACGGCTTAAATCCCGTGGTTTTCTTAAAAAAACTCGAAAAGTTTGTTCACAGCTTCGCTTGAGACGCGGGCTAATTGCCAACGGTTTTTAGCGAATTATGAATAAATTTAATATCGTATATGCGATGGTAGCTCAGCTGGTAGAGCGTCTGCTTCCCAAGCAGAAGGTCGCGGGTTCGACTCCCGTCCATCGCTCACAGTTCATTAACGTTTTATTTAGTTAAACATAGGTATACCAAATTGTTGAGATCACTTGTTTTGACTATCATTATTTTTGCGTGATATAGTAAATTATGCAGGGACAATCTAAAACCAAGGATAGGTTTTATATGGCTATTCTTGTCGGGTATGCTTTCGCTCTCGGTTTGCTTTTTTGGAACCAGTATCGACCAAATGTAATTCTTGCCAGGTGTAGCGATATTGCCATGAAATCTTCCCAGGCATATCAACGCAATGAACTCGTTTTGGACGATACAACTATCAAGGGTTATGAGGAATTGCTTCATGAATGTTTAAATGACTTTGGTTATTAAATTAATTTACTCTCCACATCTCACGTAGTAAAATTGCATTGTGTTTTGTGTTAGGCATGCCAAGGTAGCTCAGTTGGATAGAGCACTGCTTTCGTAAAGCAGGGGTCGCGGGTTCGACTCCCGCCCTTGGCTCAGACATGGCATATCTAAAAACTCGTTGCTTAAAAAAATAAAGACTAAATTCAAAAAAATATTAAATCAGTTGAGTGTAAATCGTAAATAATCTGCCATTTTGTTCCAAAGTTTGCTATAGTTTGTTTTATACGTGTAAGTACGATTAGAATTTAATGATGAGAAGAAGATACAGCCGCAAAAACGCTATTGATCAGAAAAAAAATATCAGATCGGCATTGCTTTTAATTTTTCTTACTATTTCTCTAATTCTAGTAATAATATTTTTGGGAGTACCGTTGGTGGTTAAGTACGCAGGCTTAATTACCGACCTTACCCAAAGCAATTCTCCGGTTGAACAGTCAGACACCACACCCCCACCCCCTCCGCGAATCGACGACCTACCTCAGTCGACCAATCAACTAACAATTGACGTAAATGGATCGACAGAACCCGGTGCAACGGTTGTTGTCACAATTAATGGTAAAGAGAGTGACGTTTTGGCAAATAAGTCAGGTAGATTTTCTCTAACGGTAAATCTCAATAATGGTGAAAACACAATTAAAGCTTACGCCAAAGATGTGTACGGAAACGCCAGCACAACAACGCATTCCGCAACGGTTCTTTTTGACAACACCCCGCCGAGTATTGAAATCTCAAATCCACCCAGCAATTCATCATTCTATGGGACTAAGTGGCGTCAGATTTCAATTGAGGGGTCAACAGAGCACAATGCACGGGTTACAGTGAACGAGAGATTTGTGGTTGTAGGCAATGACGGGAAATTCAAAACTACCACCAATTTAGAAAACGGGGAAAATACCTTCATCATTAAAGCAGAAGATGATTCGGGCAACGCCAGCGAGGTAACGCTGAAAATAAACTACAGCGAATAACCGTTCATGTACTTAATTTAAATTAGAAAACCTGGTTGTAGAGTATCAACTACTTTTTTATCTTAACTTATACGTGACGTGTCGTAAGTGTTTGCTGAAGTTTCGTAACACAAGCAATAAGTCCAATCCAACCCATTGTCCAGGAATAGAACATACTATTCACAAATAAGCTGTGGACGAAAAGTGAAAAAAGCGTGGCTGTAAATAGAGCATTTTTCGTAAACATGCTTGCTTTTATTATCTTTAAGGCGTCGTTGACAAAGGCACATGCTCCAATTACACCCGTAGTTGCCAGAAGTAAAAGTAGACTTGAATCTGCACCCGAACATGAATGTTCACCCACATCAGTTCTTTTTAATATTTCTTTTTTATAAGCACACAACGTGTTATATCCGACACCAAAAACAGGATTATTTCGCCATATACTGATCGTTTCGTCGTAATTATTTATTCGATGAACCACAGTCCCAGTCCTTTCAAGTTTAACGCCAATACTATTGGGACGTGGAAGCAATGGAATACTAATCATAAAAATAAAAGCATAAACAGCCGTAATTTTTCTGAGATTGGAATTAGCAACAAACAATGCGGCAAGCCCCGCAAGTAAGGCTAAGTAAGAGGCTCTCGAGTAAGTTAATAGTAATGCTATAACCATAACACCTATGATCCAGACAAATCTTCGATCCTTCGTTATTGATTGCATGTAAACACCAACCAAAATCGCAAAGGCCAAAAATAAACCCGTGAAACCAGGGTCGATAAACGATCCTACCAACCTGTATAAATGATTGTCCCATCCCAATGCCACAATTCCCGTAAGATCCGGGTAAATGACATATTGAATAAGCCCCAATAAAGCTATGACTAAACCAATAAATACTAAAGTTTTGATAATAATCTCGCGCAATTGAGTATCATCCGAGACGTTTTCACGCAAAAAGAGATAGAAAAAATAATAAGTCAGTGCTCTGACAAAATACATGGCTCCGACAATCACACCTCCCAATGAGACTACATTAAGGGACAAAAGAAGGGAAAAAAACGCAACATAAAAAACAGAGGGGATTTTTACAAGAATGTCAATTTTTCTTTTCGGCAGAACATATATTAATGAGGCAATACACGCCAATACATCGATCGGGGCGATTCCGAGTGTTGCGCCTCCGACGTCAATATTTAACTTGATAAGCTGTCCAAGTGCAAAGATCGACAAAAACGAAAATATGATTATTGTTGAGATGTTATATTTTTTTGATTTAGCCATAATCTACTCCAAGATAAAAAAGAATGAAAACTCATGGTATAGCAAATTATAAATCCTTCAATTCCATCTAAAAACCCCAATTTAAAAAAATAATTGTTGATAAATTTTACAAGCGGAAAAATCACAATCTTAGTTAAACTAGAGGTTTTCCCTTCTTTTTTATTCGCTTGTGCATGTAAAGATGAATACTTATCTATCTTAGCAAGGGTACTTGAAATCGAGTAATCCGGGTAATGCAAAATCGGATATTTCAAAATGCCGACTTCTCCTTGTATTTCCCAAGTTTCATGAACATTTCGTGTCCATTTTCCTTTATTCTTTTTTGCCAATCTGACAAAACATGCATTTCCCACTTCGCCGTGAAGCATTTTTTTGTTGCCAAAAAAGTTTACGCGTTTGATAAGATAACCGTCGTATGGTTTACACAAACTATCGAGAATCTCGTGTCGAAGACGTTTATCAACTACTTCGTCTGCGTCAACAAAAAGTATCCACTCTCCCTTGGCTTTGCTCAAACCATAATTTCGTTGGCTGGAAAAATTATTATTTAGAGCCCTTTCGTAGACAATACCTCCCATTTTTCTCGCAAGGTTGACGGACTGATCGCTTGAAAAATCATCAATAACAATTATTTCATCACAAAACGACACACTAGCCAGACAATCTTTTAGGGTGGTATAGCTATTATTGGTTAATATGATTGCCGATAGGTTCGTCATGTAATATTTTTGCGCAATAGTATACCGCCAATGGTAAAGTCAGGATGCTGGCGAAAATTACGGCGTAAACGGTACCCATCAAAGCATAAGCATTAATAAAAGGAACAATGCCACAAGCAAGCAGTATCGTACCTAGTGTAGTAATTCCTGTCACATAGTTTTGTTTTTTGACAGCCAAAAAAAGCGGATTGAATGAAGCAACAAGTGCCTGAATTACACCAAATACAATAAGAATCCTTACAATCGGAATTACCTCCATCCAACCGGATCCTAAAACAATCATTACAATTTCCTGTGCAAATAAATAGATAATACTTCCCAATACCAATGCACCCATGCCGGTTGCAAACATGGTTGTTAAAAATGCGGATTTCAGTTTCTTTTTGTCGTGGGATATTTTCACAAACACGGGAAAGGTTACTTTTCCAATAACATCCGCGACTTCCGAAACAGGAAGAGTCGATAATCGATACGCCGCCTGATAAATTCCCAAGGACGTCGTACCCAATATTTTACCCACCACAACATCATCTCCCTGGCTAAATAAATAGTGTGAAATTCCCGAACCAGTAATCCATTTTCCACGCGATAAAATAATTTTGAGATATTTTGTATCCAATTTAAATTGTGGAATCGGACGGATAATTAAGTAAGAAAGTAGTGTCTCAAGAAGTGCTCCCGCGATAAATCCCCATATTAAACCAATCGGATGTTTTAATAAGTAGGTCACCCAAACACCCACCAAAGCATCAAAGATAAAAATCGATAATCGGAAAACAAACTCTTTTTTGAAAAGGAGTTCCTTTTGCAACTTCACAATTGCCGGATTGATAAATCCTCTAATTATCGGAACCAATACAATTAGTTCCAAAACACCTCTACTTTCCTGAGACTTAAAAAAAATCGACAGAGGATAAGACATTACAAGTAAAAGTCCCCCAATGATACATCCTCGAAAAATAGATACTATCCAAGCTGTGTCGATATAATTATCGATATTTTTTTTCTCTTGAATCAAAACAGTATTAATTCCCGTTTCGGTAAATATTTCAAGAAATGCCAAAGCCAGAGTTGCTATCGCATAAACACCAAACTGTTCCGGGTTAAGAATCCTGGCAATTATTGCCAACTTCGCATAGGCAACTATCCTACTCGACAGTCTGAAACCGCCGGTCCAAGTAATCCCTATGGTGGTCTTTCTAAGTAATCTCACGTAAGATGATTTTAATACGAAAGGAAGATAAGATAAACTATCCACACCTTACAGTAGGCGCATTAGACTATAATTACAAAGCAAATTTGAAACTATTTAGTTCATTTTTACGATAGAACGCCTACGGATTTTTGAACAATAATACAAGCAGTCTTACTATCACAAGACTCATATAACGAAGATCGGATGGTTTTAGTAATCCCTGCAAGATGTATTTTATTATCCGACTTTTGTGAAGTTTACCTCGTTTTGATAGAGCGTTTGTTTGAAAGCACCTCCTGAGTCGCCAAGCTCTTCTTCGTAATGCTCTACGTTGGCATTGGGAATTTTTGCGTTAAGAAGTATGTGTTGCAATTGCTCGATCGTAAATCTACTGCGCAATTGACCCGCCTCGATATAAACACCTTCTTCGTAAACAACAGCGCTACGCTCGAGACGAAGCATTTCTTTTTCATCCGCGGGAGATTTGAAAGTTAGGTAAGCACTGCCTCCGATTTTCAAACTACGGTAAATGTCTTGAAGTATTTTTGCGGTGTGTCGGTGGCCGAAGTAATTTAGGGAGATTCTGGAGTACGCTACGTCAATGGAGTTATCCTTAAGAGGCAAAGCGTGTAATCCAAAATCAATCATATGTGTTACCAGATTTTGATCAAGTTTTGCATTTCTGGCACGCTCTTCGGCTACTTGAAGAGCAAAAGAGGAAATATCAAGCAATATGACACTGTGACCGTTTTTCAAAAAATGCAACACGTCACTTCCACTACCACCACCCAGATCACACACTATACTACCCCTGCGAAAAAGTTTTTCGCGTTCGACTGCAAATCGCGACGGCTGGGTATGTTCTTTGTGGATTTTTTGGTGAACCAAATCCCATCTGGTAGAGTCATTTCCCATCAATTCTGTTGCTGCTAACGTATTCATATGATAGTCGAAACTTGTAGGCATCATTATTCGCCCACCAACTACTTCAAGATTTCAGTTTCATTATATTTAATTGTTACGAAAATTACCAGATGATGTAATAGCCTTTTTGGAATTTATATAATAGCTTTTCCAATACGTCCGACAACAAACACCGCTTGACTAAAAAAACTAACTACTAAATAGTATTTAACCGATGGGTATGTAATTTTCCCTGTGTGACAAGACTTAATTTAACTACACTTTTTTAGCTTTCAAGAATTATATCGTCAACGAAGGCAATGCCGCAAAAATGACTTGGTGCCTAAAAATAATAAGGGGTAAGCTATTAATCTAACTAAATTTGGTTTGCCCTTCCGAGTTTAATTGTTTAACAATTTCAAGTGCAATAAATGTCAAGGCTATTACGACAGGTCCTAAAATCATTCCGGATAAGCCAAATTGTTGAATACCACCAAAAACGGAAAACATAACTATCAATTGATGTAAGTTAGTACTTTTGCCAATAATTTTTGGTGCAATCAGATTTTCCACAACAAAACCTAATCCCAAAAACCAAATTGCCAAAAGTATAGCGGATAACGTATTACCACCAATTACTTGCCATAAAACAAGTGGGATCCAAAGTAAAAATCCGCCTACCAGAGGCAGTAACGAGGACAACCCGTATATTACCCCCAAAAGAAATGCTGAAGGAATCCCAAAAACCAGAAAACCAATAATTCCCACTAAAGATTGAAGGAGAATAATTAACAAATTACCTCTGACGGTACCGTTCACTATTTCTATCGTCCGTTTTGTCAACAAAACATAGTATTTTTGGGGAAATATCGAAAGCCCTTCGATATATTTATTTATACCCTGCCAATTCACCAATAGAAAATATACTGTAAGCAAAGTAAAAAACAAACTTAACACCATACTCCCCGACTGCAAAGCTAGCCCCCCCACATTGCGCACCATAAACGAAAGTACTTGAGATATGTAATTATTAAAATTTGAAAGGCTTACATCAAATGGAATTTGCAGTTGAGTCAACAAACGATTTAAATCCGCGTGAAAGTTCACTACTCGACCTGGATTTTTTTGAATGTCTGTTGCCACCGTGACTAATTCGGAAACCAGATTGCCTATTAAAAAACCCAGGGGGACAACAACAAACAATAGTGCGGCAAGAACAGTCAAAAGACCTGCTAATGAATTATTGCGGGTTATAGTGAGGAGCTTTTTAAAAAAAGGCCTTAAAAATATTGCAAATATCATACCCGACGAAAGAATTCCCAAGAAAGGTTGCAACACAAGATATGCCAACCACAGTATTCCAATAATCACGATATACGTTACTCCCTTTGATATATACATTTCTTGTTTATTTTTCATGGTGTTTGCGTTTATAGTAGGACAAGGCAATAATTAACGCTACTATACCAAAAAGTAAAAACTGACCAATTGACTCAACTCCCTCAAAACCGCTAGTAATCTGCTTGTAATTACCCAATCCCGCATATCCAAGATAGAGATAAAGCATGTTTCGAATATAGGTGCCTATAAAAGTTGATGTTAAAAACGTTTTGCGATTGATTTTAATAATACCGCACGCTATGGATATTGGTGCACTTGGAATTACCGGTATAGCGCGTGCAATCAACAAAAATACATTGTCCCGCCATCCTCCGTTTAACCGTTTGCCTATATTTTCAATTTCCTTATGTGTTACGCCTACGAATTTTCCAATTTTAACAATCACAATATCTTCCAGTTTATCGGCAATAATATACAATACCCAGGCTCCAAGTGTTTTCCCTAAAGCTCCAAAAAGAGACAAAAATCCAAGATACCAAAGCGGTTGACCCTGTGCACCCGCAAGCGATCCGGCAAGTGCCATAACAAAGGGAGAGGGTATTGGGGCAACGACTTCTTCGATGATTGAGCCAACCAAAGTAAATAATTCAAGTGGAACTTTATGAGAAAAAGTTTCCAATAATACTATCAACGAACTAAATATACTCATCAAATTACTCCAAACTTTAATATCTTAGTAAATACGGGCAAAAAGTGCAATTGTTTAAATGCAATTTCCGATTTCAAACGATCGTTTTTTGGTCGGTGGGGTAGTTTCATTATATAAACTAAATAATCTCACTATCTAATTCAATCACAATTCACGAATAATGAGTTCTTAAAAAGTATAATTCTTTCTCTTAATATTGGAATCAAGTGTATGTTACAACTTCTTTGTGGTTTTGTGAAAACATAGAATATTTATGTATTTGTTTACCACTGGTGACCCCAATGCAATTGATTTGAACCATTTTTAGCTCATTTTGAGCAACTTTACCGAATATACAACCTTTAGATAAAGTCATTAGATAGAATATGTATATTTTGAAATCTATTCATCATATAATTATATAAATCATTTTATGTTAAAAGTTAATTTAAAAAGAAGAAAGAAAAAAATTGTATTCGTTTTTAGTATGATATCGTTTTTATTAATGGTACATGTTATCTTGACGGTAGTTCATTCAGGTTATAAAGAAAACTTTGTATGCAGCTTCTTTAATCAGGCGATTTGTCAAAAAGTACCTTTTTGTCGACCTGTTTTTGACACAAACCCTTGTGTGGGTGGGGAGTTATGTCTTACAGTAGCTTATCCCGAGCTATTCCAGAATTGTTCCTTAAAGAGGGAAACCGATAATACAAAATCAATTATCAACAAACCAACTAGCCCGATACAAACTTATATAAAGCCAGAGAATGGATGTAGTGCGGTGTGGTCTAACTGCAACTGTAAATACATTGCAATTAGGACTGTGGATCTGCAAGAGCCTAGGTCTGATTGTGCGAGAGATTGCATAAACGAATCGATCACCCAAACTCCACCAGTATTCTACACATATGGAAATTGTGTTATCGCTCCAGAAAAAGATCGATTTAGCTGCGCGAATTACGACCAATTGAATTGCCCCTCTATTAGTACAAATGGAACTGGTTGCTATATTGGTAGTGGTACAGATTCTATACCAGGAACTGATTTTGGCTGCGTAGGTACAATTAAATATACAAGTGTAATAATTGAACTAGACATTCCATTTGAGGTAGAAGGGACCCTATCTACAGAACAAATTAAAAAACAACGAAACTTAATTGAGTCAACACAAAAAGAACTTATAGCCCAAATTCCAGGAATATTTGAAGTCTATAAACAGTATACGCTAACTCCCAGTTTAGCAATTAAAGCGAATAAGGAAGCACTAGAGTTTCTTCAAGATAGTAATTTAGTACAACATATACAAGAAGATAAGCCAGATCGCGCGTTTTAGCGTCCATATGTCTTAATTTTTTAGGCAACAATACCCAGCATATTTTTTCTTTAACACTACTTTATGTTTTCTATATTATTATGATGAAGACGGATATATAAGTTGTACTAAAATATTATGTTTAATTAGAGATTATTATAATTTCTGATGGCAATTCGTCGCTACGCTCCTATTGCACCCCAGTTGACTAAACTCGTTTCACTCATTAAGTCATCTGGTGACCGCTGAGGGACTCGAACCCCCGGCCTCCGCAATGTGAATGCAGCGCTCTAACCAACTGAGCTAAGCGGTCAATTTACCTAGTGGATTTTAACATGCAAAACTCAAAACATCCAAAACGTAAATCCATTTTCTGGCGTTACTGCCTTTTGTGTGTATTATCTATTTGTCGTGAAATGTCATGAATGACGATCTCTACCGACAAAAGTCGGTAGTATCCGTTTTCTCAATAAGGATTCGGTCTAAAACCACTGATTGAAATCAGTGGTTTTAGACTTAACGAGAATAAAGAAAATATTATCATGGTGCATTCCAACATTACGTGGTAATACTTTGTTGACAAATTCTTGCACGTATTTATCGTCGTCTCATTAAATTGAGAGCTTGTTTTTAAAAAGCTTTTAAACTTATAATAGCTGGATGGATAAATTAAGCAGTTTTTTTCTTGACACGCTTGAAGTTGTGGTTTTTGCAGTGGCGATTTTTTTGTTCGTATATCTTATCGTCCTACAACCCCACAAAATCAAAGGAGCTTCGATGTTACCCAATTTCCAAGATGGAGAATACATTTTGTCTGATAAATTGTCTTACCGTTTCGGTGAACCCAAAAGAGGCGATGTGATTATTTTTGAAGCTCCAGGAGCAAACGGCGATGAGTTTATTAAAAGGATTATTGGTTTACCGGGCGAAAAGGTTGCCATCAAAGAAAATAAATTATACATAAATGGTAACGAATTGAAAGAGAGCTATCTTCCTTCTACTTTTGACACGTTACCGGGTGCATTTTTACAAGAAAATGAGGAAAAAGTAATTCCCGAAAATAGCTACTTCGTTTTGGGAGACAATAGACGTCATTCTTCGGATTCCAGATCATGGGGTTTTATCGAAAAAGACGTGATAACAGGTAGAGCATGGATTATATATTGGCCGACTGACGAACTCGGAAAAATTGAAGACGTAAGTTACTCGCTTTGATTACCTTGATTATTGCCGGTTAAAGCTTTATATACTCTTTGGAGAATTGCATCCGTTTCTTCAACCCCACCTTTAAATATCATCTGAATTTTTGTCTCGCGTCTTGATCGGATTAATTTAACGAGAGTTTTTTTGGTTTCCTCACCTTCACTTGGTGAAAGCGCTCGCTGTAAATCTTCCTGCATTCTGTCGATCTCCTCGGAGACAATTCGTAACTGATCACGTCTTACACCCTGTCTGTGCATAGATTGTTTAGACTTTGCTTTCATACGACGTGCCAATTCTTCCGCACGTCTTACTGACCCTGACTCGCGCAGAATTATTTTGTATGCTTCGACCATCAGATTTTGATCGTCGATAGCCGCCAATGCGCGTGCGTGCCCTTCCGAAATTAATCCGGAAAGTAAACCGTCTTTAAGCGCATCGGGTAGTGAAAGTAAACGAATAGAGTTGGATACATAGGCGACAGATTTACCTATCCTTACGGCAACTTCCGAAGTGGAAAGTCCGAATTCATTCATTAAGCGCTCAAAACCCTTGGCGCGATCAATAGGATTTAGATCAGATCGTTGAACATTTTCAACCAATGCCATTTCGAGCATGCCTTTGGGAGTAGTTTCCCGAATCACAGCAGGTACATGTGTGAGACCGGCTAGTTTTGAGGCTCTCCAACGCCTTTCTCCCGCAATTATCTGGAATCCGGCTGGAGTTTTGGCAATTACCAATGGTTCTAAAACACCATGCTGTTTAATCGAATCAACTAAATCAACTAAACTTTCGGGGGTTATGGCACCACGAGGTTGAAGTGGATTTGGTTGGAGCTGACCTACTTCGACTTGAATTACTTCTTCTGCCATGTATTTAAGATACTATTGAAACCTTCTTTTTTCCCAATCGTTGGCCATATTTTACTTTTCCACCCATAAGTGCAAACAAAGTATGATCCCGTCCTACACCGACACCCTCACCTGCTTGGTATTTTGTACCCCGTTGTCTGATAAGAATTGCACCCGCGTCAACATTCTCTCCATCCGACACTTTAACACCAAGGAACTTTGGCTGAGTTCTTTTTTGTTGTCTTGTTTTACCTGCTGCTTTATGTTTTGACATATCTTTTTATCTAATGTTCACTATAAGAAATATTTTCACGGTTGTCAATATAGATGTGTACGATCTACATTGATATACTTATTTAGTATTAAGCAATTTTTTCAATCAGAAGGCGGGTATATTTGGGTCTGAAACCAAGTGTTTTTCGATATCGTGATTTAGACTTGTATTTCACAATTCTAACCTTCTTGCCTTTTTCATCACCGAGAATTTTTGTTGTAATTTTAGCGTCTTTAAGTACCGGTGTTCCCAAACTAACTTTACCTTCTTTAACCATAAGTAATACCTCAGGCTCGACAGACTTAGTATCAATTTTAGATACTAACACTTCCTGCCCTTCGGTTACTTTTAACTGTTGTCCTTGTATTCTAACTACTGCGTATGTATTCATTGTAGACAAACTGTATTGTATATATAAACAGCCTTAAAAACAAGTTCAATTACTTTTCCTTCGTGTATTGTTGGCTATTCCAAGAGCTGTCATCGTAGCTAAAAACGATGAACCACCCGCACTAACCAATGGCAATGGTATTCCGGTTATCGGAAACAATCCCATATTCATCCCAATATTAAAAAATACCTGAAAAAAGAGAACTAGAAATATTCCGGACACATATGATCGAGCAATAGGGTTTTGCGCAATTTCTAAAAAAACAGTCAATCTCCATAGTAGTGCAAAAAAGGATAGGACGAGAAGTGTTGTTCCGACAAAACCGAGTTCTTCCGCAACCGAAGCCAATATGAAATCGTTATGTTTTTCGGGTAAAAAAGCAAGTTGAGTTTGTACGCCTTTACCCAAACCGCGACCAATCACTCTTCCCGACCCTACGGAAATGATAGATTGAATACTGTTATACCCACTACCAAGAGGGTCGGTTGAAGGATTAATAAAAGTAAGTATGCGCACTTTTTGATAAGGTGCCATCACAAACCACAAAAGCGGAACGATAGCAATAAAAAATGCACCGAGTGTAAAGATATATTTTTTATTTATCGAGGAAGAAAGTAAAACTCCCAAAAATGCAACCGTAGTTAAAACGGCAACCCCAAGCGAAGGCTGAACGATGATCAAGAAAACAGGTAACACAAGTGACAAACCGGATTTAATTAACCTCGTGAAAGTCAATGTTCCTTGAT
The DNA here is from genome assembly GCA_016700095.1 of Candidatus Woesebacteria bacterium. Taxonomy (NCBI): domain Bacteria; phylum Candidatus Woeseibacteriota; species Candidatus Woesebacteria bacterium. Next base: position 818,700 of record CP065002.1, read on the forward strand.
TAAGATATACTGCAAAAAATAAAACCAGGAAGGGCCTGACAATTTCCGATGGTTGAATAGCAACCGCACCAAGCGGTATCCAGCGGACTGCACCTCGTGTTATCTCTCCAATAAGAAGCGGTAGTAAAAGCAAAATTATCGAAAAAACGTAAATATGTTTATAAAACACAACCAAAATATTGAAATCGAATTTACTAAACATGAAATAAATCGCAAAGCCGGTTAAAATGTAGATAAAATAAACGGGGAAAATGCTTTGCGATATCGATCTTAAAACTCCAATACTAATCGCAACTAAAAAAAAGATAGCTAAAGAAAGAACAACATCAACAAAAGATTGTCTGGTTTTGTGCATTAAGATTCTAATCTTACTCTGAATTCTCCGTGTGATAAACTTGCGACAAGCGCTTTGTTTTTTAACTGCAAAATCGCTTTTTCGTCTTCGGGAATCCACGGACTGGTTACCCTAACCAATTGCTCGAGACCAATACCAAGTTTTTTGCGTTCATTTTGAATATTGCGCAGTAATTCACGTGCTTTCATTTCGTTTTCGAGGTCTTGGGTTAAAGTTGTATCAAGTTGTATTTCGAGTTTCTCGGATTTACTCCACACAATATTTTTTACATTTAATTCATCTTTTGCCAAAGTTAGTAATTGTTCATCCGGCTTTAATGCCGGAGAAAATACTTCCAGTTTGATAAGTGGCCGTCTAACCGGCAAGTCATTTTCTTTTCTCGACGAATGTGCCGCCTCGACTACAGAGCGAATTATGTCCATATGTAAAATTAAGTCTTTGTCGTTTTCAGCAAGTTTATTGGATTTTGGCCAATCGGCGAGATGAACCGACTCGTTACCGGTTAAGTTTTTATACATCGAGTCGGTGAGAAATGGTGTAAAAGGAGCCATCAGAAGACATATATGAATCAGCGTATCATAAAGCGTCTGGAAAAATGCCGTTTTATCGGAATCTGAATCATCAGCCCAAATTCGATCTCTGGATCTTCGCACATACCAATTCGATAAATCGTCGACGAATTTTTCAATAACTGAGGTTGCATGAAAAGCATCATAGGCGTCTAGTTGGTTGGTAACTTCTTCAATCACCTTATTTAATCGTGCTGTTATCCACACATCAAGAACGTTTGTCGATTCGGTGGAAGTTGTTGCCGGGGACCAATTTTCTTTATTTGCATATGTCACAAAGTAGTTGTAAACATTCCATATTTTTAATATGAACTGGCGCCTGACTTCATCTGCGTATTTATAGCCGAAAAGCAAATTCTCCATTGGATTTTGTCTGGCGTAAATCCAACGGATTACATCCGCTCCCATTTTGTCCGCACCTTCTTCAAACTCAATCGAATTTCCCCAACTTTTATGCATTGCGCGTCCGGATTCATCCAGAAGTGTCGCAAACCCGAGAACTGATTTGAAAGGTCTTTCATTCTCCAAAACGGTGCTCATGGCGATCATGGAATAAAACCAATTTTTAAATTGTCCCGGAAAACTTTCGGTTATGAAATCAACCGGAAACCATTTGCGCCACATTTTTTTGTCATGATGATAAAGTGGTTTTTCTTTGTTGTCTTGAGCAATTGTCGAATACATAACTATGCCGGCATCGAGCCACGGATTGCCAACCGGTTCAATCCGAGACATCACTTCACCGCATTTGCTACAAATAATTTTTATTTCATCAATTTGCGGTTTATGTGGTGATTTACCCGTAAATTTATCCCAACCTTTACATGCCTTTTTTTCCAACTCATCCTTACCCCCGATTACTTCAAAATGCTTACATGACTTACATTCCCAAATGGGCAAGCTCAATCCCCAGTACCGGTTTTTCTTGCTAATTAACCAGTCGTGCATATTGGTTAGCCAATCCAGTTCTCTTTTTAGTCCAAAATCGGGAATCCATGTAATCAACTTGGTTACATCGATCATGCGTTCCCGAAGCGTTTTACCACCTTCAATACTAGAAGGCTTGTCCATTGCTATATACCACTCATCGGTTACTTTCCAGACAAGTTCGGTTTTACACCTCCAACACCCGGGGTAACGGTGTTTAATTTTTTCAATTTTAAACACCCAATCAACACCCTCTTTTTTATCTTCACTTGTAAGATAGTCAAGAATTATCTCGGGATGTTTTTTTGCGTTTTTACCACTGAGGAAACCGAAACCATCCAGATAACTTGCATCGTCTTTGATAACCGGTATCATAGGAAGACCCAGTTGCTTACCTAATTTGAAATCTTCTGTTCCCGCACTTACGGCAGTGTGTACTATGCCAGTCCCTTCGAGTTGGGATATGGGCATAATCCGACTATCTGTAGCTACTACGATATGAAATTTATCACCATTTTCAGTCATTACTTTAGTAACGGCGGGTAAAGTGTCAAATGGAGCACGATATTTTTTGCCAACCAAGAATTTGCCTTTGACGGTTGTAAGTATTTTGTAATTATCCAGGAAAACTCTTTCTACCGCCTCGCTTGCCAACCAGAACTTATCTTTCGTTTTTCCCTCAACCAAAGAATAATCAAGCTTGGCGTCAACGGCCAATGCAATATTTGCAGGAATTGTCCAAGGTGTCGTTGTCCAAACCAAGAAAAATTCCCTGTTCTCGCCGACCAATGGAAGTTCAAAATATATCGAATCGTGAACCACTTCTTTGTAATCTTCGGTTAGCATTTCATGTTGGCTAATCGCCGTTTCACATCGCGGGCACCATGGAACCGAATCGTTTCCTTTATATAACCACCCATTGTCATTACACACTTTCAAAAAATGCCAAATCATGTAATTATTTTCGTCACTCATCGTATAATATGAGTTTTCCCAATCCATAAAATAACCCAACCGCTTGCTTTGATCGGTTTGAATTTTTGAATACTTCATTACGCGTTCTTTGCACTTTTGTACAAATTTATCTATTCCATATTTTTCAATATCTTTTTTTGTCGTAAAGCCCAATTCTTTCTCTACTTCTACTTCCACCCATAACCCCTGCGAATCAAATCCGTTCTGAAATCTCTGTTTGAACCCCTGCATGTTTTTGTAGCGTTGCCATAAATCTTTATATGTTCTTCCCCAAGCATGATGTACACCCATCGGATTATTCGCTGTAATTGGTCCATCCTGAAAAGAGAAGGTTTTTGGGGAAGCAGAATTCTTTGCTAAATATTTATCGACAATTCCATCGTTATACCACTGGTCGAGAAGTTTCTTTTCCAATTCTACAAAATTAACGTTAAGGTCAACTGGAGAATAGCGTTTATTTTTTGTCATAAGTTATATCGCCAATTGTACTACAATCTGAGCTTAAAATGATACTAATAGTACGTAACTGCCACAACATGCTTTGCAGGACAACTCTCTACATTCTACACCCGAGAGGTTACCAAAGACTTTGGTTTGTTAACAAAAGTATAACTTATAAATTCCTCCTACTACTAAACTTACCGGTTTCTGAAATATAAGATTGGTAGTTTTTGTCGGGAAATAAGAAACTGGACAAGTGTATAAGGAATTATTACGAAACGTTGTTTTGAGTGAAAAATATTTTCCACGTCTCATCTAATTCGACTTTCAGATTTAATGAAACAGTGTATCACCATAAATTACTAAACATATTGAAAGTGAAATTTAGTAAGTTGAAAACATTAACTATATCATTTGGAAGTTATGTCAATGTTCGCTATAACCGTGGTTAATAAAAACTCGTGCACAGCAAAATATCAAGAAGACGTGATAGTGTGTAAAATAGCTTAGAGCCTCATTGAATCTTGCGTAAAAAGGCGGGTATCTCAAATGCCTCACCAAACTCATCCTCGTCATCCGATGAGTTACTTTTTGTATTATTTTCTTCATCCGATTTATCAAAATCGGTTTTCTCACTATTGGTATCTTCGGTTGAATTATCTTTCGTAGACGTGGTTTTATCACTAACTATACCGGAAATTTTTGGAGAATCTGACAGCTTGCCGAAATTTGCAAGTCTAGCTTGAGCTTCATCAAAACCAGTCGCAATAACGGTAATTTTTATTTGATCGGCAAGGTCCGGCTTAACTACGGCCCCAAAAATAATATTTGCATCGGTGTCAACAGAACTTGATATTGCGCGTGCGGCTTCGTCAACCTCAAACATTGTCATATCGTTTCCTCCGGTTATATTAAAAAGAACTCCGGTTGCTCCATCGATAGAAAGATCTAGAAGTGGAGATGCAATTGCCGCTCGTGCCGCCATCTGAGCACGGTTTTCACCTACCCCGCTACCAATACCAAGCAGGGCTGTACCCGCATTAGACATAATTGATTTTACGTCCGCAAAATCAACGTTAATAAGCCCCGGCGTAGTTATGATATCTGCAATTCCGCCCACCGCTTGTCCGAGTACTGAGTCAGCAACTTTAAACGCCTCGACGAGGGTCATCTTGCGGTCTATCACATCCATTAGTCGCTGATTCGGAATCACGATCAAGGTATCAACTTCTTCACGCAACTCCTCAATGCCTTCTTCAGCTACTACACCTCGTCTTGTTCCCTCGAAAGCAAACGGTCTGGTAACTACACCCACTGTCAACGCACCCGCTTCTTTTGCGAGCTTAGCAACAATCGGAGATGCACCCGTCCCCGTACCCCCACCCATTCCGGCGGTAACAAAAACCATATCGGAATCGATTAATAATTCTTTTATTTTTTCTTGTGATTCCTCGGCTGCTTGAGCGCCTATCTCAGGTCTTCCTCCCGCACCCAATCCTTTGGTTAACTTCTCACCGATTTGAAGTTTCGTTGGTGATTTATTCGATAAAAGTACCTGTGCATCGGTGTTTACTACAATAAACTCGACTCCCTGAATATCATTACTCTCCACCATTGAAGCTACTGCGTTACCACCACCTCCACCAAGACCAATTACCTTGATTTTTGCTATTCTTGCAGAGTCCGGTTTTACTAATGCCATGGCGTTATAAATTAAATAAGTCTATCAGTTTGGGCACATTCTATATTGGGCAGAATACAATTACAAGGGGCAGCTCTTTAGGGATATCTGGTTTACAATATTAAGGGAGCAGATCTCTAACTGTATCAAATATTTTACCAAATATACCACTTGTAGGTACTTTGATTTTCTTTGTAATTGAGGATATCCCAGTAGCTTGTTCTTGTCTAGCCCCATATAGGACAAGACCGACACTTGACGAAAACGACGGTTGCATAACATCATCAACCAAACCGCCGATACCCTTAGGCTTACCGAGTCTAATTGGCAACGACAGCATTCTCTTGCCCGAATCAAGAGCACCCACAACTTCAGAACCACCGCCTGTTATGATGACACCCGAAGGAACGCGATTGTTTAGTTTTTCTTTCTCAAGTTGGAGTCTGACCATCGAAAATATTTCGTTGAGTCGTGGCCTGATTATGCCTTCTGTCAGTGTTTTCCTTGAAACTTTTCGATTGAGCTCAACACCAAGTTTTGACAAATCTATTTGGTCTTCTTCGCTGGAAAGTTTCTGTTTTGTACTTTTTGTATTCTCGGATAACCAGAGTTTAATCTTTTCGGCATTATCAAGTGAAACTCTCAAACCAATCGCCAAATCATTAGTCACATTTCTTGATCCTATGGGAATAACACCGGAATATGCCAAGGCGCCATCAATATAGGCAACAATCGACGTCATCCCCCCACCAATATCGACAAGTACACAACCAAGTTCTTTTTCCGTTTTAGTTAACGTAGATCTGGCTGCCGACAAACCGGTGAAAACCAAACCATCAATTTCAATACCCACTTCATTGATCGCTTTGCGTAAATTTTTTACGGCAGCACTGGAAGCTGTGACGAGGTGGGTATGAACTTCAAGACGAACTCCGCTCATACCTATCGGATCTTTGACGCCGGATTCACCGTCTACGACAAATTCACGCGGGATAACGTGAATTACTTCGCGCGAGGAAGGAAGTGATACGGCACTTGCCGCTTCAATCACACGATCGACATCAGCTTCATTAACCTCGCCATCCGGGTCTGATATTGCAACCACACCATGTGAATTTTGTGAAGAAATATGAGCTCCACCAAGAGCAATATACGCGCTATCGAGATTATACCCCGCCATGCGTTCCGCTTTCTCAACACTTTGAATTGTCGCCTCGACAGCTTCATCTATATCGACTATTTGCCCTTTTCGAATTCCACTTGATTCAACAGAAGATGCACCAACGATATTTACCGCAGTTTCAAAACTAACCGGATCTTCTGTTACTTGCGCAATAAGCGTTACTATTTTTGAGGACCCCAATTCGATTCCAGCTACTATTTTTGATTTTGACATATATTTCTATCTTAACACCAGATTTTTAAAACGGAAGTCGATTTCCGATATATTTAATACTTCTTCAATTCTAAAGTCTTCACCTTCTTGTTTCAAGCGGCTTAAAACAAGAACCGTCGAACCCAAAAGTACATCAATGTCTCCTTGAGTCGGATAAACAAGGTCAGGTTTGTCTTTAATTTTGACAACCAGTTTATCGGTATCCAGTTTTGCGTTATCGATTTCATATGATTGCTTTAGTCGAGCAACCAAACTACTGCAAAAAAGAATTTCTTTATTTACATTTGCGCCAATCTCCGGAACTCCACCTAATATTTCGAGAACCGGAAGTGCGGTTAAATCAGTATACGACAATACTCTCCCCGATTCGTCAATAAGAATAAAAATGTTTTTTTCTTTTTCGTATAATGCGAATCTTGTGGTATTTTCGATAATCGAAACATCAAGTGTCGACGGTAGTTTATATCTTATAGCATAATCTTGAATTAAGTAATTGGCACTTAGCACTTCATTTGCTTTTCTTTTGGCAGCTTTTAGATGTAAAGACTTACTTGTATCAAGAGAGCTTAAAATGTGTTCTCCGCACGCTCCAAACTGCGTTTTGCAATTTATGTTATCAATAACAATACTCCTGGGTACAAAGTACAAGGAAGAAAAAAATATTATCAAGACGATAACAAAGTAAACGTAATTTGTTTTCACTTCATGACCTCCGTTATCACATCAATTAGCTTGTGTGAAGCATGCATGTCTAAAGTAGCAAGATCGCGTACCTGCGATTGTATTTTTCTATACCATGTACTTTTCGTGTGATCGATTGCATGATTAAGTTTTTCCGTTGTTAAATCTTTTGGCAGTATAACTTCTACCAGATTTCTTTTTTGGGCATCGTTTGCATTTAATACCTGCTCTTGATAATTGGTCCACGTCAAAGGAATAAGAATCGCCGGAATTCCGACAATCATAATTTCTGAAACTGTATTGGCACCGGCTCTACCTATGAGAATATCCGATTTTTCATAAAATCCCGGTACATCAATGGGGTCAATAAATTGATACACATGGTAACGTTTTCGTACTTTGATTGATAGTTTTTCTTTAACTTGTCGAAACTTGCCGTAATCCAAATCACCCGTATGATGATAAACGGTATAGTTAGCTAGAAGGTTGGGCAACAATTTTTCTATAACCGCATTTATCATTTGTGAACCTCTTGATCCGGCAAAGATAAAAATTGCCGGCGGGGTGTGCATTTTTTTCTTCGCGTCAAGTTGTATTATTTCGGAGTTAACCGGATTGCCGATTAATACGCCTTTACCCTTGGCGTATTTTAGTCCTTCTTTCCTTGCCAACGCGACCCTGTCGGCAAATGGTAAAGACATGCGATTGGCAAAACCTAGTCCCGTTATTTGTTCTTGTATAACCACGGGAACACGTAACAAAAATGCTGCCACTACAACAGGAAAACCCGCATATCCTCCGAAAGACAATACAAGGCTCGGTTTAATATTTTTTAATAACAAAAAAGCATGGACGAAACCGAATGGAATTTTTGCTAAAGAAACTAGCGTATATCTCGACCATTTACGTTGTAATTTTCCCGCTATCAAACCATGAAATTTAACATCAATTTGGGGCATTGTTTTTGCTTCGATTGTTAACGTCTTTTTACCCTCAACCGCATATTTTGTTCCAATCCAATGAAGCTGCCAATTCAGCTTGCTTTTTTTTATTTCTTTTATGACTGCAAGTGCGGTCGTGCCGGCATGTCCACCCGTTGCAACAATTACTTTTTCGCGGCTTACTTTGTCTGTGCGAGAGTTGTGTATTTTTCGAAATGACATCCCAATTTTATTTTTTTTGTTCATACATACTTAAGTTTTTATTCATCGAAAATATTTGAGCAAGTGTTATTTTATACGTCTTTTTTGCGTTTTTACATTTGCAAACTTGGAAATATTTAACAGTATACCAGTTCCGGTCAGCACTGCCGTCAATGAAGACCCACCATATGAAATAAACGGCAATGGTATGCCCGTCAAGGGAACCAGAGAAACCATGGCGGCAATATTAACAAACGCTTGTCCACCGATCCAGGCAACAATTCCGATTGCAAGTACTCTTGAAAAAATGTCGGGGGCTTCATAGGCAATTTTTATTCCACGAATTACAAAATACACAATTATACTAATTAATATAAGAGCACCCACAAATCCTACTTCTTCGGCAATCACGGCAAATATCGAATCATTTGCGGCTTCGGGAAGAAACAGATACTTCTGGCGTGATTGACCCAATCCCACACCAAACATGCCACCAGACCCGAGAGCGTACAAAATTTGTCTGATGTGATAACCCTTACCCAGAGGATCGGCTGTTTGTTCGAGAAATGTAACCAGTCTGTCTTTTCGGTATGGTGACATTACAATAAGGAGTAACCCCATACAAAAGGCAACAACACCAGTGATAAATATTTTTATTAAATCCTGTCCCGCAATAAATATCTGAGAAAATCCGATAATTACAAGCACGATTGTGGTACCCAAATCAGGTTCAAGCATAATTAAACCCGCAACTAAACCAATGGGGACAAAATAAGACATCGCTTTTTTGTTACTTTCAGCAACTTTAGCCAAATACATAATTAACGTAATTTTTGCCAACTCCGATGGTTGAAAAGTAAATCCGCCAATGACAATCCAGCGTCGTGCGCCAAGTAAATTCGGGGCAAAATATGGAATTAATACCATAATTAGGAGTATTACTGTAATGCCAAAAAGAGGCGTTGCCACCTTTGACCATAATTTATAATTTAGGTGAGACGTGACAATTAGTCCGCCAATTCCGATGACACTCCAGACGGCTTGTTGTTTTAGAAAATAATATTTGTCGGAAAATGTCGAAAGAGCACTGGGAGCTGAAGCATCGGCAACCGCAACAAGTCCGATCAAAGTAAGTGTTAAGGCAGAAAACAGTAATTTACGATCCATTTTCCCCACCGCCAATTTTACTTTTTTTGTTTTTCTATGCATTTTCAATTCTAAATAATTATAGCAAGTATTACGCAACCAATTAACCGACTTGGCAATATACATGATAGGCGTTCAAGTAATAAGCTCTTGAAAGATTTGTGAGAAACGTTAAAAAAGAAGTCGCAAGCTGGTTTGTTTAAATTTAAATTGTCGCAAGCCATACTCCAAATATTGCCAAGACAAGTCCTGCAAGCCAGGCTCGCATAACTATCTTTGGTTCCTCCCATCCTTTTGCCAAAAAAGCATGATGTATCGGAGCCAGTGGAAATATTGGTCTTTTCAATACTTTCCAACCGACAATTTGAATAGCCGAAGAAGCCGCCTCCATTACAAAAATCCCACCTATCACAACAAGAGCAACAATACTTCCCGTAAGTAAGCCAATCAGTCCCAACATTGCACCAAACGCCAGCGCTCCGGTATCGCCAAGCATAATACGTGCCGGCCAAACATTGAAATACAAAAATGCAACCAGTGAGCCGATCGACAAAGCCATAAAAAGAGAAAGTGGCGTATCTAAACTATCGGCGGCAATTGCCGCGAAAGCGCTCAGGCAAATAACTAGTAAACCCGATGACAATCCGTCCAAACCATCGGTAATGTTAAATGCATTCGAAAACGCAACAATAACGAAAGCGGCAAAAGGAATATATAAAAGTCCAAACGATATTTGCTCCTCTATTATGGGAAGGTAAACGTTATGAATTCCCAGGTGCGAATAAAGGACGTATCCGATTATCAGTGCGAATATTCCCTGCAAACCAAACTTAAATTTTCTACCTAAGCCGACCCACATTCCCAAAGCACCTTTTCTCATTTTGCCAAACATTTTTACCAAATCGTCCAATAATCCAAGTAAACCGAATGAAATAAAAGTGAAATAAATCACAAATAATTCGGCATTGATATTTTGATGAGCGGTTTTAATATGCACGCCCATATGATTCGCAAAAGGAAACATGCAATAAAAAATTACCGTGATAATAGTAACAAGTAATATCCCTCCTCCAACCGGTGTTCCGGCTTTTTTGTCATGCAATTTATCAAAAAGTGGAATTTTACCTATATTTGGAGCTTCCTTCCTGCGGGTTAGTTTGAGCTTATAAAGTAAATCGATAAATGGAACGACTAAAGATCCTGTTATAAAAAACGAAAAAAGAATTAAACCCAAAGCCAAGGGCAATGTGTCGTATGGATTCATGTTTAGTATTATAACTAATAATTCTTATTAATTACACTTAACGTTGGGTACCAATATCACAAATGTGTAAAATTAAACAAGGTGCTACACATACCGCTTATGACCCCACGGCTTACCTTTTCCTCACTACTTGGAAGACCTTTACTATCACCTTTTACACAATCGTCGTCTTGGGAATTCTCCCGAAGTTAGTTAGATCAATCGGAATAATGGGAAAAAATGACTCAAGCTTACACATAATTACGTTAATATATTTATAGACTATAAACCTCTTAACAGTTTTCGGGCCGTTTCAAATACAAAGGTTAGATAGTAATTACGCGATACCGGCAAGTCGTGAGCATGGAGCCAATCAATTCTTTCACCACCAAACCCTGTTTTAAAAGTTGTCACTCCGGCAAAACGATGTTTTTTCCTGCCCAATGGTGCTATGCCCCAAAAATTATACCCTTTTAAATTTCGTTTTTTGACTTCTTGTATGACGTTCCATTGAAGAAAGTACGATGAAGGAATTTGCTGGAATTTTGTCGTCGACCCGCTATGATGATAATAACCGTAATTACCGTAATAAATAATAATCGCAGCAACAAGTGGAACTTTTTTCTTCCAAACTATGTAGAGTCTCGCCTGATTATCTTTACCAAAAGTAGCCAACTGTGCTTTAAACAATCTATCCGAAAAGCCCACAAATCCATGTCTCTCAACTGTTTCCTTTTGTAGATTGGATAGAATTTGCGTACTTTTTTCATCTAGAGTATCAGTAATTGTAAGTCCAAACCCAGTGCTCTTTTTCACAATATAGCGGGTGTTTTTTCTCATACCGGCAAGGATATCTTCGCTTGTTTTAGTGGTATCTAAAATCCATGTATTCTCGGCATGTAAATGCATGGGTGCAAATATAAAACCAAGGGATGTAAACAATTTACGGTTAACCGGGGAATCTTCTAATTCTGGCCTCACTCTTACAAACCATACTTTTTCGTCCCTAGCCAGTTTTTTAATGTGACCAAGAAACGATGCTACTAGTTGTTTATTATGCCAATCAATTAACGGGCCTCCGGGAATCAAAAAATGCGGACCCCTTCTGGCTTTTTGTTTGATCACAAGGCAAGTACCGACAAGCTTACTCTTATTATAATATCCAAATCTAAATATCTTATCTCCCATAACGCGGTGCGACTCACCCCAATTCCATGATTGTAAAAATGATTTTGGGTTTTGACATAAGACAAATTCTTCCCAGATTTCTTTGCTTTGAATTTCTTTAACTTCGTAGTGCATGTTTTATAAGTGAAATAACTTGGTGAACTTGCTTTTCGTCTAAATTGGGATAAGTTGGTAAATTTACGACTCTTTTTGATAAATACTCGGCGTGCGGGCAATCACCCAAACGATAACCGACATTTTCCAAATCGCATTTCGGATCGATTATATTTGTATACCAATTGCCAAGCAGTATTTTTTTTTCTTTGGCGATCTCCAATATTCGTTTCGGGTCATCAACCAATATCGGAAATCTTAACCAAATCGCCTCGGTATTTTTGGGAGGAAGTGTGACTTTTTTCATTTTCAGGTTGTCAAAATACATATTAGCAATTGTCATTCGATGTGCGTTAAAATTGTCCAATTTAGCAAATTGCCGACTGGCCAGGGTAGCCAAAGGTGTAGACATTTTTCGTGGAAATAGATCAATTTGTTGTGTATGTAATTCCTGCCTATACACGGGTTTTGATAATATCTTAGCTTTCTGAAAAACAAACAATAATATTTTTCCAACACTCACCTTACCGACACCAAAATGATATAACGGCAATATTACTAGATTAAATAGAATCGGATGAAGTAATTGCTGGACAGCAAAAAATATTGTTGACTTTTTTAGAGTATCAATGTTGTGTGATATGGCGCTTCCTAATTTGACATTTTTGGTCAGAATCATTCCCCCAAAAACACTTGAGACTATTTTATCACGCCCGAAACTAAAAAAGGCTGCGTCGGAATATGTACCTAAAGGCTGGTGTTTAAATTTTGCACCCAAAGAATGCGCACAGTCCTCAATCAGGAAAATGTTATGCTTTTGGGCAATATTTTTAATAATATCAATTCTTGCTGGTATCCCGAAAGTATGTTGAACAATAATTGCTTTGGTTTTTTTGGTAATCTTTTTATCCAAATCGACAGGATCCAGGTTAAAAGTATCATCAATGTCAACAAATACAGGTTTAGCCTTTAGCCATTTAATCGAATTGGGGACTGCAATACACGTAAACGCTTGCACGAGAACTTCGTCTCCCTTCTTTATTCCCAGTGATTTGAGAATTACGTATTCTGCACTTCTTCCGCTATTTACAGCATATGCCCGATAATCTTTTCCGAATCTTTTTTCAAATTGCGATTCTAAATTCTTTATATTTTTTTCCAGCCAATTAAAAGGATTAAATAATGTTTTTAGGGCAATTGCCAAGTCGTCTTTTTGTGTATTTGGGGATAGCGAAATAAATATTGGTTTCATGTATAAAGGGATTGAATGTGTTTAGTTACTTTAGCCGGTAATCTGCCTTCAAATAAAAATACGCTATCTTTTTGGTTCAATCTGTCAATTATACCAATAATCTCATCGGGGTTTGTCGTTATGAGTAATTTTTCCGGTTTTTCTTCAAAACTGTTTTTAAAGTCATTTATATAATCGGCATTGGTTAGCACCAATATATCGGCACTTTTTTCGATTAACAGCCCTAAATTTCTATGCACCGTATGCGAGGCATTTGCCAGCTCAATTATTCCGGGTGTGACAACAATCTTAACACCCGTGTACTTCGACAGCGATTTAACCGCAGCCTCAAACCCCTTTGGTGTCGAATTGTAGGTATCATCTATAGCAACCGCATGCGACTTGAATATGTTTTTAGTCATTGTACCCGTTTGCGTAATCATGGTTAAACACGCCTTCTCGATAGCTTTCCATGAAACACCCAGTAACCTTGCGATTAGAATTGCACCTGTAAGATTTTCGATAAAATGTTCATCGGTAATATTGGTATGTAGTTTTCTAATAACACCTGCTAGGCTAATTTCAAAAGATATCCCGTCTCTTTTATTTTTTGTAATTTTTGCAACGGCACACTTTTTAGTCGATTTTCCCGATCCCACTTTGTATCGATACACATCAAGTTTCTTGTGTTTTTCGGCTCTTTGAGCAAGTTCCTCGCAGATTGTATTTGATGTATTAAATACCGCCATACCCTTGTCGGGTAATGCATCAATAAGCTCGTATTTGGCAGTTTTTATATTTTCTAAACTTCCAAAAAGCTCAAGATGCTGCTCCTCGATACCGGTTATAACCCCAATTGAAGGATGTGTGAAATCAGCAATCGCGGCGATTTCACCGATTTTGTAAGCACCCATTTCCGCGATAAATACTTGTGTTTGTTCACTAAAATCACTAAGTATCTTTCTGGCAACACCGAATTCGTTATTCTGGTTTTTATATGTTTTTTCAACTACAAAGGAATCTTCAAGAAGATGACAAAGGAATTCTTTTGTTGTTGTTTTTCCATAGCTACCGGTTATTCCGATCACTTTGGGCTTAATCTTGGCAAGCTTTGTTCTCGCCTTGTGCACATCTTCTTTTTTAGCTTTTTCTACCAACGGTTTTGTAACGATAACCCCGACAGCAATGCCAATTATTAAATTTAGTTCAGCCAACAAAAGCGCTGTTTCAAATCGTATAATATCAAGGACTTGGATTAGCACAATAACGACAAACCCCACCAATACAGTTTTAAAAATATTGGATATTCGCTTTGTTATAACTGGCTTAGGTATTTGTCTTCTCAATAATTTACTAAACAAATAAATATCCAAGACAACAAACAATCCAATCGGAATTAAGGAAACAGGACTAATAAAAATAAGTACTATTTTCAAAATAATCTGAGTTAACAATAACTTTTCGACTCCGGAACTACTTTTCAATAATATTTTAAATTTATCGAGCCTATACTCTTTCTCCTGTACCCGATACATCCAAACCACCAATTGCAGAAAAGCCTGTGGAAACCAGATTGCTAAAACTATTAGTTTGAAAGTATTATCCATATTTTTTTCTAAATATTTACAACAGATCTTAAGGTCATATTAAATAGTATAATTCGGGGTTAACAAAATCCTTCTTAACCCCCTCTTTAAACACGCTTAAAAGTAATTTCAACAGAAAAGTTTGCCTTCGTGGCAAATTAGCCTTCTCCAATCTTACTCTAAACAAGCTTTCATAAACTTGAGACCAAGCGTTTATTAATATCCAACGTTAAGTATAAAATTCCTTTCATTGGCGCAAATTATTTAAAATAGTTGTCAATTTTACAGGCAATACTTTTTGATAAATTGTAAGGCAATTTATGACCTTGGTTTTTATAAATAAACATCTGTGAATAAGCGCTATTGCGTTTAATAAATCTTGCGTCACCAATGGGCGTCATTTTGTCTTCCAAACCCCACAGAATCAAGATAGGTACTTTAACTTTGTGTATTACTTTTCGCAAATCTTCATTGATTACATTTTGAAATGTTTTTTTCATAGTAAATCCCAATTTTTCATAATCGTGTTCGCGTGCCACTTTATACAAACCCTTGCGAAACATTTTAGAAAAAATCGGAATGACTAAAAATATCTTTCCTGCTTTCGCGGCGATAAAAAATACCATGCGCTTAACCTTACTTGCCCTGGAAAAACCTCCGCTCGCGCATAGTACCAAACCTGAAACACGGTTACTTCGCAAACCCATCTTTACAGCGATGCGCCCGCCAAACGAGTGACCAAAAACGATATATTTATCATTATCAAAATGCTTGACGGCAATCTTTGTTACATACGTCGAATAGCGATCTAAATCCCATACGCTTGTTACGGGTTTTTCAAATCCCGCCAGTTTGGGAATCACTACCTTCCACCCCAGATGCACCAATTCTTTTTCAAGCGGTTTTAGCTTTTTAGAACTTGCTCCCCAACCATGCAGAAGAATGATGTTTTTAGAAGCCATATATATATTCTACATTTAAAGTGAAATTTTTTGCACTTTTTTCAACTTTTCTTTCAAAAACCAACTTGCAACATTTACAAAGTTGTCAGTTAAATCCGTAACAAAGTATTCGTGAAAAGGTTGACGGGAATTATTTTGCATGTTTTTGTCTTTCAATACTTGCCCGAGTGAAATTGCCACCGTCTTTCCTGCATCCAGTAAACTCACATCTTTCCCCATGTAATTACGAATTTTATTTGCCAACATGGGGTAATGCGTACAACCTAAAACAAGGGTGTCTACTTTATTTCTTCTCATATCACTTAGGTAATTATCTATTAGCATATCTATTAACTTACCCTTAACGATACCTTCCTCAATAAACGGTACAAACAAGGGACACTCTTTCTCAATAACTAGTGCGTGTGGATTAATTTTTTTTATACCGTTTGTGTAAGCATGACTATTTACTGTACCGCGCGTTGCAATTACACCGATTTTTTTTATGTTGACAAGCGACATCATGCACGATGATACGACATCCAAAACCGGAATTGTCATACTTTGCCGTACTTCGTTGGCAGCCCAAGAAGATGCGGTATTGCAGGCAATAACTACACACTTAACGTTCTTTCCTACCAAAAATTGCGCATCCTGTTTGGCAAATTTAACAACCACTTCTTTACTCCGGGTACCATACGGAACTCTGGCCGTATCGCCCAGATAGACTATGCTTTCGTTGGGTAATAGTGCGCGAATCTGAGAAACTACGGTTAAACCACCGAGTCCCGAATCAAATACACCAATGGGTCTTGTGTCCATATTTTTTAGTACTCATTGAAGCCTTTCAACACATGCTTTGAATAAAGCACCCCTTTGTTTGTAGCTTGTGAACATATCAAAACTTGCGGCACCCGGCGACAATAAAACCACTCCACCAGATTTCGTAACTTGTCTTGCTTTATCAACTATTATTTTCATATCGGTTTTTCCTAGATTATCAACATTTACTTTTATATTTTCCTTTGTAATTAATGTCATTAGTTTTTGAGAAATCTGGCCAATGAGCAATATATTTTTTACACTACTTAACTTAATCTGTTTAATCATTTCTTCATAATTTAACAATTTATCATAACCGCCCAGTATCAACGTAATCGGTTCCGTAAACGACTTAATCGCTGCAATAACCGGATCGGGTCCGGTGGAAAATGAATCATTGTAATATTTAATTCCGCCAACTTCACGGACAAGTTCCAATCTATGTTCCAGTCCGCGGAAAGAAAAAACAGCCGCTTTGATTGCATCACTTTTTATATTAAGTACTTTTGCGACTGTAAGTGCGGCAAGAACATTTTCCCAATTATGTTTCCCTCTTAACAGCAAATCTGCCGTGTTGCCAAGAACGGTTTTTGTGTTGTTTAAATTAGTAATCAGCATATTGTCGTCAACATAGCTTCCCTCAACACTGTTTTTTATACTGAAAGCATATTTTTTACCCTTGCCAATTTTGGAAAAACTTTTGGGTACTTCGTAATCGTTATTAATCACTGCATAATCTTTGTCATTCTGGAATTTAACGATATTCTTTTTGGCTGCACGATACTCATTAATACTTGCATGCCAGTCTAAGTGATCTGCTGTAATATTTAAGATAACCGCAATATGTGGGCTTTTATCAAGATCCATAAGCTGAAAAGATGAAAGCTCGAGAACAACTATGGAATTCCTGTTAAGTTTGGGCAGTAATGACAAAAATGGAATCCCGATATTTCCGGCTAAATGAACATCGCAACCGGCAGTTTTTAAAATTTCGTAAATCAAGGTACTCGTTGTCCCCTTTCCCTTGGTGCCTGTCACACCTATAATTTTACAAGGGGATTTTTCAAAAAATAGTTTTACCGCCGAGGAAACCATAACACCTTGTTTTACTGCATGTATAATTTCGTCTCTCAAGGGATATACTCCCGGTGACCGAAATATGAAGTTGTACTGCGACAGATCACTTGTAAACGCTTTTTTTCCAAAGATATATTTGACCGACTTTTTGATTGTTGGTGGAATAGTAATATTATCCTCTTCTTTCTCATCAAGAATTGTAATCTCGGTTTTGAAATTCTGTAAGTATAATGCCAGATCAACACCTTCGACACCCAAACCCAGAATGGCAATTTTTTTATTAGTGTATTTTGTTTCCATATCCTAAATTTGTGACAATTTATGTCTCATTAGGTTGTCAGCCTTAGTTAACTGATCGGGAGTATTTATACCACACCACTGAGATGAATCCTTAATTGCATATACCAAAACCTTACGTGATTGTTTTATGGCAAGTTCAATAAAATCAGTCAACAAATATTCCTGTTGCACATTGTTATTTTTTATTTTACCGAAATTTTCCATAAACCAAGCGCGATCAAAAAGATACACCCCATCATTTACTTCGCTAATCTTTTTTTCCTCGTCGGTTGCATCTTTCTCTTCAACGATTTTTACAAAGTTATCTTTTTCGTCTCTTACAATCCGGCCAAATCCGAAAGGATTATCTAAAACCAAACTAATTAAAGTAATTGTTGCCTTACTGTCACTATGCATTTTTATCAATTTCCTGTATGTTTCTTTGGTGTAAAAAGCATTGTCATCGCCATACATTACCAAAACATTTCTGTTCTTTGACTCACCCACTCCACAAAATGCCGCATGGCCGGTTCCCAATTGCCGGTCTTGCTCAACGTAACGAAGCGAATTACCAAAATATGTGTGTATTACATCTAGCCTATAACCAACGACTGCAATAATATCCACTACTCCAATCCGCCGCAAGTTATCGATAGGATAGGTTAACATTGGTTTACCTGCTAACTTATGCATTACTTTGGGTGTTTGCGATTTTAGTCTACTGCCTTTTCCGGCAGCAAGAATTACAGCATCTAGTAGCAATTTGTTAGTCAATATATCTTTCACAAATTCCCTGTCGTTCCAGGGATGCTCCACATTATCATAAGCCATCGACATTTCATGACCTTTCCCGCATATCACGACAGTGTCACCTTTTTTAGCAAGTTTTTTTATCGCATAATAAATCGCCTCACCTCTTTCGGGCATTGTCAAATATGCGTGTTTCTCAAGTTTATTAATGTCTTCGACAGATAAATCAGTTGCATTTACCGTATCACTTCCTACTCCTGACAACATATCCTTGAATATACTAAACACATCTTCTTTGCGCGGATCCTCTGCCGTAAACACTGCAATATCAGCAAGTCTTGTTGCAACTTCGGCCATCATTGGACGCTTTGTTAAGTCTCTTTGGCTTGCACATCCAAACACACATATCACTCGGCCTTGGGACTCACTCTTAAGTTGTCGTAAAACATTTTCCAGTGAGTTCGGAGTATGTGCGAAATCAACATATATTTTTAGGTGTAAATCATTGTTGATTTCTTCTCGCCTTCCTTCCAATTGAGGGAATGATGATAGTGCGGTGTTTATTACTTTATCGGAAATAGTATAGTGTTTTGCCACACTAATTGCCGCAAGAGCATTAGAAATATTGTAGCTACCTGCCATTGATAACTTGACTTTAAATTTTGAAGCTTTAGTTTTGACTTCAAATGTAGGTATATTTTTTGTGTGAGTTATATTTGACGCATACACATCTGCTGATTTATCGATGATAGAGTACGAAATTATTTGAGATTTGTTTTCTCTTCTTTGGGATAAGAAATTATACGCACTGTCATCTTTATTGAGAACTATCGTGTTTCCCGCTTCAAAAAGCATCGCTTTCGCGTTCAAATAATTTTCAAAAGTTTTATGATAATCAAGATGTTCGTGAGTTATGTTTGTCAAAACACTTACATCAAAATCAACCCCAATAACCCGACCTTGATCTAAACCATGTGAAGTTACTTCGATGACTGCATATGTGCAACCGTTTGCAACCATGCGAGAAAGAAGTTTTTGTAAATCAATTGAATCGGGATTTGTAACATGTAGCCCGGTGTCAATTGCTTCATTACCGATTTTTGCCGAAATCGTACTAATCATACCCACATTCTCACCACTACTTTTTAGTATTTCGTAAATCATATTTACTGTAGTTGTTTTCCCGTCGGTACCAGTCACGCCAATAACTTTCATTTTTTCGCTTGGATTGTCAAACCACTGCGAAGCCAATAGACCAAGCGCTTCACGCGAATCGGCAACTTTCACATATGCAGTAAGTGAAGACCAGCTTTTGTCAGGTAGCTTTTCCCCGACAACACATGCCGCCCCCGAATCGATAGCTTTTTGTATATAATCATGTCCGTCGCAATTTAAACCTTTTATGGCAACAAACATATCACCTTTTTTCACTTTTCTACTGTCTTGAGTAATTCCCGAAATAAGGACATCCTTTCCCATAAATTGATAATTC
The DNA here is from genome assembly GCA_016700095.1 of Candidatus Woesebacteria bacterium. NCBI lineage: Bacteria > Candidatus Woeseibacteriota > Candidatus Woesebacteria bacterium. The sequence continues at coordinate 838,715 of CP065002.1, forward strand.
GGAAGGCACTTAAGTAGTGTCAGTAGTTTATTTTTCATGTCAAAGGAATTGTACTTCGGGCTCAAGGAGGACATTAAATTTATCATAAACATCTAACGATATTTTTTGAGCTAACTCTTTAATTTCTTTTGCAGTTCCCAATTTGTCGGGATTAGTTAATACAAGAGCATGCTTTGTTGAAACAGCAACATTTTTGTATTTTTTTCCCTTCCAGCCTGCTTTGTCAATCAGCCAACCCGCCGATAATTTAACTGTTGTAGCAGTGTTGGGAAAATTTGGAATATCAGGATGCAAAGTTAATAGTTTTTTCAAAACCGTTTTTTTAACAATCGGATTTTTAAAAAAAGACCCACTGTTACAAACTATTTTCGGATTCTCAAGTTTTTCCGAACGAATAGCCAAAACAGCACACCTAACTTGAGAAAGGGTTGGATTAACAATATTTTTTGCTTCCAAATAACCTGTCAGGGATTGATATTTAATTTTCGGGACATTGATTTTTTTAAGTCTCAGAGTTACTTGATAAACGATATAGCGTCCCTTATTCCCTTTTCTTTTAAAAACACTATCCCGATAACCAAACTGGCATTCCTTTTTTGAAAAACGTTTAAATTTACCCAATTTAGTGTCGTATGCTGTTAGCGAAACGAAGGTCTCTTTAATTTCCTGTCCATATGCTCCGATATTTTGTATAGGTGCAGCACCGGTAGTCCCCGGTATTCCCGATAAGCACTCAATTCCTTGATATCCCTTCTTAACCATTTCCCCAACCAATTCTTCCCAATTTTTACCAGCTCCGACCGTCACCAAAACACTGCTTTTTCTAAGTTTAATTTCTACATCCTTGTTCGTTAAACTTACAACAACTCCATCTATTCCATCATCGTTAATTAGTACATTGCTACCACCACCCAATGCGACTACTTGGAGTTTATTTTCCTTGGCAAATTTGCAAATTTCTACCAATTCTGATTTAGTAGTCGCTTGTGCAAAATATTTCGCATTTCCGCCAATACTAAAAGTCGTACGATTTTTAAGGGACACTGATTCTCTAATATTTTTCATTATATTTTTACTTTCCCCGCAACACTTCTTTAGCCAACTGATAACTTTTCCCTGCGCCCATTACAATCACAACATCTCCTTTTCGGGCTTTACCAATTATATAGTTTTTTATTTCATCAAATGAATCAATCGCGACAGCATTGTTGTGATTACATACTTTCACGATGGATTTATTACTTACACCAAAAGTTTTAGTGTCACGAGATTTGTATATTGGTGCAACAACCACGATATCGGCATCACTAAAGGCATCCTTGTAAGAAACAAGTAACCTTGCCGTTCGTGAAAAGGTATGAGGTTCAAAAACACACAGAATTCTTTCTTTTGGGTGTTTTTGCTTTATGGCTGAAAGAGTTGCCTTAACAGCCGTAGGATGATGGGCATAATCATCATATATTTTAATCGATTTTGTTTCACCGATTAATTGCAGTCGTCTTTGGGTACCGGGAAATGTTCTCAGTGTTTTTTCAATCAGTGCATCGGGGATATTATCGTGTTTGGCAAGACATATTAATCCCAATGCATTGGAGACATTGTGGATCCCATACATATTTAGATTGAAAGTGTGGCTATACTTGGTTTTCTCATTTTTGACACTAAATTTAACCCCCTTGGAATTCATGGATACTATTTTCGCCGTGAATGAATTGGCAAGTTTTACAAGTGGTTTTTCCGATATTGTATAACCCATGATATTCAAATTATCTTTTTTCTCTTTGCTTAATGTTTTTACCAACTTGTTTATTCCCTTGGAGTCTTGATTGAGGATAAGTAATTTGTTTCCTTCGAGTTTATTTAGTAATTTGCGAAAAGTATTTATGACATGATCTTCGTCTCGAAAATAGTCGGGGTGGTCGTATTCGATATTATTTATAATAAGTGTATCCGGCTTGTAGTTTAAAAAATTTCCATAAAACTCATCAGCTTCTAATATAAAAATATTGCTTTTTCCATAATGGAAATTAGCTCCCCATGGAGTAAAGTTCGCACCAACAATTACCGACGGATCCAGTTTCGCTTTCTCATATAAAAATCCGACAAGTGTCGTAACTGTCGACTTTCCGTGTGTTCCCGAAATACACATCACCCTTTTATTTTTAAGCAAATATCTTCCGGTAAACTGCTGCCAAGTTAGCAATGTCTTTTTTCTCCCCGCAAGAACTTCCGGGTGTTTTTTATTTGAAAATAACACTGAAGGAGAGACCGCAAGTACGTTAGCATTTACAATGTGCCGGGGATCATGGCCGAAACTAACCGGAATACCCATTTTTTTCACTTTCAGTAAATACGGGCTATCTGCCAATTCATCACATCCATCTACCTCAAATCCTTGTTTTTTTGCAATAATTGCAGCGGCACTCATTCCACTTCCTCCAATTCCCATAAAATGAATTTTATTTTTTATCATGAAGTTATCGCTTTGTTTCGGTCAGGACTTCGATTTTAGCACCAAGCTTTTTCAAATTTTCGGCAAAGTAAGGATGGCCGCGATATAGAGCATCCGCATCGAGAATTAACGTTTCACCATCGGCAACCATACCCGCAATAACAAGAGCAACCACGGCGCGAATAATGTAGGGAGCTTCCAATGTACCACCAACTAACTTCTTTCCTCCGACTACTACCACCCGATGTGGATCACACATAATTACTTCTGCTCCCAATTTAATTAATTCGCTCGTCCAAAACAAACCCGCCTCGTACATCCAATTATGAAAAATCATATATCCATCCGGGGCGATAAGCGCAAGCGGTATCATCATGGGCAATAAATCAACGGGAAACCCGGGCCAAGGTTGCGCTCGCACGATATTGGTTTTCTTTTTGAAAGAACCTGTAAATTTAATGTGCTGTTTGGCTTCTACAATGGCGGCATTATCTTTAAAAACAATATTAATATTAAATTTGGAAAACTCATAAGCAATTTGTGAATATAGACTTGGGTCGACGTCGTGCACTTTTATCCGTCCACCCGTCGCGGCACCTAGAGCCAAGAAAGTAGTAACTTCATTGTGGTCACTTAAAATGCGGTATCTGACACTTGTTAATGTTTTTCCGCCGTGTATTTCGAGAATGTTTGATCCAACCCCGATAATTTTGGCACCGGCTTTATTGAGAAAATTGCATAAATCCTGAATTTGCGGTTCACAAGCTGCACCTGTAATTCTGGTTGTGCCCTTTAGGGTAACAGCTATCATAACCAAAGTACTTGTAACCGACACTGCCTGCTCAGTCATCCAGATGTTACGTGAACCTGCATTTTTCGCATCCATCACGATTCCTTTACTACTTTCAGTGACGAGAATACCCAAGTCACGGAAGGCTTTCAGAAATGGTTCAATCGGGCGAATTCCAAGTGTACAACCACCCGGTAAATCGCGCATATCGACTTTTTTAAATCTCCCCAATAAACCGCCCCACACCAAAGCTGAGCCTTTCATATTTCCGACATCTTCGCTTGTCAATTTACTAAACGTGACGTGTGTATTATCAATTGACATCTCTTTTTTATCTTTGTTCCATGAAATTTTACTGCCAAGTTTTTCTAAAATGCTTATCAATTTATAAACATCACTAATATCGGGTATATTCTCTAAAACCACTTTGGCACGAAAAAGAAGAGTTGAAGGAAGAATGTGAACGGCTGAATTTTTACTTCCGGAGGGAAATATTTCACCTGATAAAACTTGACCACCTTGTACTTTGATATCCATGTGTCGATAGTATTATTGTAACATCTCGTGTCTAGTTCGTGGGCTGAATTCCGTAGTATAGGAACAAATCCTTCGCGACCATATACCACAATGGCGCCGCTGTTTCGGATGCCCACTGACTTGATTGAGGTTCTTTTAGGGTAATAAGCATGACAAATTTTGGATCGTCATAAGGAGCAAAACCGACAAAACTGGCAATTGTTTTTTCTGCATCATAATGCCCCTCTATCGGAATTTGTGCAGTACCCGTTTTTCCGGCGACTTTAAACCCGGAAACATATGTCCACTTCGATTCACCTATTCTTGCCGCTTCTACCATCATCGCCGTAATCTCATCTGCTGCTTTTTTGGAAATTACACGTCCAACTTCCTCAACTTTAATATCTTCTTGCCATCCTTCTCCCTGTAAGCTTTTTACGACTGTTGGTTTTAATAAAATACCATCATTGGCAATGGCGCTTACGGCATTTACTATCTGTATCGGAGTTGTTGCAATTCCTTGTCCAAAACTTGATGTTGCCAAGTCAATTTCACTCCAACGGTTTTTTTCACGAATTGCAGGCGTCACTTCACCCTGAAGATCAATTCCTGTTAGTTTACCCATTCCAAACTTCGACAAATAATCATACATTTTGTCCTTCCCCATTTTTTGGGCTACATACACCATCCCCACATTGTCGGAATGAACTATTACATCCGTCATACTTGAATCTTTGTTATATTCATTGTTCCATGTGTTGATATAATATTTATCAATTTTTATCGGTTTATCGCAAATTTCACATTTAGTATCGGGTTTAACTACACCCGAATCTAAACCCGCAGCCATTACTAGTACTTTAAAAATAGACCCCGGTTCAAAAGCGTTCGAAATCGTTGGATTTTTAAATAGTTCATTTGACCAAACACTATACGTACTCGGGTCATACGAAGGGAAAGATGCCATGGCGATAACCGCTCCCGTTTTCGGATTCATAATAATGCCCGAACCTTCGCTGGCACCGTAAATTTCCAAACCTCTTTTCAACTCACGCTCAAGAGTAATCTGGACAGCTTTGTCGATATTGGTAATTAGATCAACTCCTTGTACGGCAAATATTTCTTTCGAGTTACCAATTAAAATCGGTATTCCGCGTGCATCCGACTCTCTTGCTTTGTAACCCGGTTTTCCTGACAATATTAAATCGTAAAATCCTTCCAGACCGAAGTAGCCAATATCTTCTCCATGATCGTTTTTACCCACAAAACCAAGTAAATGCGCTGAAGACGAACTCTCCGGATACAATCTGATCTCTTGAGGGTCAAAACCAATTCCCTCAATTTCGAGTGCTTCAATCGCCTCTTTCGTGGGTTTTTCAATTTTTTGTTTTAACTGTACCCAAACGACATCATTGCGGGAAAGTAATGCCGTAAGCCGGACTACTTCATCAAGTAGAATTTGTCTGTCGGAAATATCTTCAACAAAAAATGGAGCCAGTTTATCGGCAATCCTTTGCGGATCCTCTTTAATATTGGGGAGTGATGCATAGACAAGCCACGCCTCCTGACGTGTAGCCAAACCGGTAGAGTCGCTTGCCAAAATACTACCCCTTGGCGCTTGAACGACCTGACCAATTTCATATTGACCCCGCGCTTTAACCGACAATTCCTTGCCCTCAATTATTTGCCAGTAAAATAAACGTACAACAAGGGCTATAAAACCGATGATAAAAAGTACAAGTAATACGCGAAAGCGGTTTACCATATATTAGAAGTTACTTAAGTCAATACCGGCGACCGGTTCTTTGTCTAAAATGTAAACAGTTTTCTCAGGTTTATTAAATCCCAAGCTTTTTGAATTGCCTTCAATTGCCGTTAGAGAAGTTTTTCTGACAAGGTCACTTGAGAGTTTTTGATTTTCATTCAGTAAGGCAATTTTTTGTTTCTCCAACTCCGCAAGTTTTGCACCCGACGTCGAGACCTGAATCGTAAAATAAACTGTACCAATTATTGCCATACCAACAAAAATCCACATTAAGTACAATTTGCTTGATTTTTTATAAGTTGTTTTATATGAAATATTTTTATTCATTAGTTTTAATAACATATCTTAATTTTGCACTTCTAGCTTTATTATTTTGCCTAACTTCCTCGGTCGACGGTAATATAGGCTTTTTATTTCCACTTGCTTTGTTTGCCTTTTTCAGATCAAAAAAGAATTTTTTAACAACCGCATCTTCCCCGGAATGAAAACTTATAACTATTAATGTTCCACCTATGTTAAGAACGTCAAATGCCGCCTCCAATGCCTGAATCAAATTCTCGATCTCGCTGTTCACCGCAATCCGTAATGCAAGAAATAATTTCGTAGCCGGATGAATCTGCGAATATGCTTTTGAGGGCACGAGTTCGAGTACATCACCAACGGTTTTAAAACTTTTTCTATTACGGAAAGTACATATTTTTGATGCAATTTTATTTGCTTCGCGAAATTCCATCGTCACCAGCAACATGTGCATGAGTTGATCTTTTCTCAATCCGTTAATCACATCCGCAGCTGTCACGTTTTGCCTGTCTCGATCAAAACGCATGTCAAGCAACGCATCACCGTTTCGAAAAGAAAACCCCCGTGATTCTGACATAAGCTGTAGTGTATTTATTCCTAAATCAAATAACACTGCATCAACTTTCTTAATTCCTATTTCGTCCAGCCGTTTTTTAAGATGTATGAAGTCGTCGTTAATTAACTTGAAGCACTCAGAAGTACTTTTCTGAGTAGGGCATGCTTTTTCAAGTTCCTTTTCGGCAACTTCAATAAATTCTTTGTCTTTGTCAAAACCGACAACAAATACGTTTCTTCTAACCAACTCTCTTGCGTGTCCCCCCAATCCCAAAGTTGCATCAACTAATATCGTTTTCGACTGGTTATTTAAAAGTGCATTTTCCTCCAAAATTTTAATTACTTCCCCAACCATTACCGGCTCATGAATTTTTTGCATTTCGGTTTGTGTTTTGTTCATGTGCATCCTTAACTCTTTCCTCGTCTACGCTTTGTAAAAACGCCATTGTTTCCTCTAATTTTTTTTTCATATGGCCTTTGGTGAATTTGATCATCGACACATCACCTCCTTAACAATTTGTTTATCTGCTATGTAAATTATCATCATGTGTTGTGATTGCTAATGATATTTCGTATAAACATACGTTAACTTCCTTTTGCAATTTTCTCTATTGCTTCCGCTGCTAACTTTTCAATCGATTCTTCCACTTCCATCCATTTTTCCAAAGCCCATATCTCAACCCTGTCACCCAATCCGACAAAAACTACATCCGATTTGATCAGTGCATACTGCAAAAGTATTTCTGGTACGATAAACCGTCCCTGGTTATCAAGCCTCACCTCGTACGCTGACCCCAGAATAAATCGATCAATACTTCTTACCGGCTGCGTTACTAAGTTAACGTGTCCAATTAAACGTGAGATAAGCGAGTTCCAGCCGTCTATCGACACCAATACCAAGCAAGTTTCATACCACCTCGCACATATTAAAATATCTCCCATTTCTTCCCTAAACTTCTTGGGTACGGATAATCTGTCTTTATCTGTTAATTTGCTACTAAACTGCCCTATAATCATAGATCTATTTGTAAGGCAGTAAGTGATGCTTTGATTGGTTATTCACCACTTTTCACCACTTTCATCCATTCTTATATATTTTCACACTGGTGTCAATATGGTTGCATCAACACACATAACACTATATATCGTAACGATAAGGAATTATTGTGCTTATAACACTAGTTTGAAGTTATGAAAATACCGGAGGTCGAAGTATCGCTTACCGTTTGCCAGGCATCATCAAACCACACCTGAACTGTCCCCGATAAATTTGTAGTCCCCGTAATCTCACCGGATGAAAATACACCGAAAGGACCCATAGAAACATTTCCCGAATATCCATCTGGTAAACCGAAGGTGTCCATAACCAGCGAATAGTCCTTTGAATCATCATCAGGTGAAAAAACAAAGGTGTTGTTTGCATTTGTGAGATCGCGAGTATCTGAATAAAAACGAAAATCTGTTGAGAATTTTGCGACTAGTTTACCCTTATCATTTCTAAATTTAAGACTAAATGTGCCGCTCTCCACACCCTCGTCATATCTAAATTTTCCTGACGATTCACTACCCAACAATAGCTCTCGCTCGATACTATCCTGGCCGTTTAGCTTGATGTTTCCCGGAACACCCTGGGTTATCCCTTCTCCTGTTTTATACAATAATTCATAATCCATACTTGCCGCATTAAATTTTCCTAGCTTGGAAATTTCCATGTCTAGCCAATGACCATCCGAACGCGGCATGAGTACGGCAACGGGTCTATCCTCGAGGGCAACCTCAATTAAAGCAGAAGTGTCTTCATCGTTTACGGTTTCAGTTTCGGCAGGTTTCCGAATTACCAGAAAATATATTGCTACGATAAACACCAATCCGACTAATAGGATAACAAACGGAATAAGCTTTTTCATTCCCTATCATATTGCAATATTCAAACACCTTATGTCAATGGTTCACCATTCATTGTCTTGACATAATGATTCCAGAAGGTACGCGAGGATTTCATGTCAACCGGTTTTAAATCCCATTCACGATTGTTGAGTGTTCTGCGAACCGGAGTTTTGGGCATACTTATCTCAACCATTAACCCTGTATGGTTTATCCCCAAATACCTTCCCAAGTCAGAAACTTTCGCTGCTTCTATTATTCTAATTGTGTCCACATATTGCTCTACTAATATATAATTGCCGGTTGTGCCACTATATATCCAACATTCCACATCTGGCGCACTTTCCGGTGTGTACATCTCACGAGGCGCATTCAAAACTATGTGAACATCAGCTAATTTTCGTCTTTCGGTCATTGTGTTGTTGTAAAATATCCACCTCTTCTTTGCGGCCCAACAAACTATCAGGTCCCATCTTTGTTTTAATATTCGTAATTCATGCTTAATCACGCGTAGTTACATGCATTAAACACACATTCCCTGATCCATGGTTAAAGTTAAACGAAAAGTAGTTAATGTCGGGTATATTTACGAATTCGCCGATCGCCAAGAAGTCTTTCCGTATCGAACAAGTGATGTTAACTTGCCAATTTATCGTGTAACCAGTCCGTTAACTTTTCTATCGAGATTCGCTCTTGTTTGGTCGTATCTCGGTCGCGAATAGTAACCGACGCGTCTTTAAGCGTATCAAAATCGACTGTTATGCACCAGGGTGTTCCGATTTCATCTTGAGATAAATACCTCTTTCCGATATTTCCTCTATCGTCCCAGGAGACATTAAAGCTCTTTCTTAAAGTATCATAAATTTCTCGAGCCTTTTTGACCAGTTCGGGTTTGTTGGCCAAAAGTGGAAAAATACTTGCTTTATATGGTGCAACTTTAGGATGAAGTTTAAGGACTACTCTCTTCTCTTCTTTCGTATAAGCATCATTTAGTAAAACAAGCATCAGGCGATTTAATCCAATTGAATATTCAACAACATGGGGAATAAATTTCTCTTTCGTCTCCTCATCGTAATATGTAAAATCACTGCCGGAATATTTACCGTGGCGCATTAGATCCCAATCAGAACGATAGTGAATACCCTGAAATTCTTTCCATTCACCACCGGTCGCACTTTTATCTTCATTAGAAAGTTTAAAACGGTATTCCACATCTGTTGCGACTTTATTGTAATGCGCGCGCTCCTTGAATTCCTGATCACGAAGCCTTAAGTCATCTTTTTTCAAACCAATACTTGTAAGGAAATCAAGGCTCCATTTCTTGAAATCTTCAAAAACTGCTGTAGCGTCTTTGGGATTAACGTACATTTCCAATTCCATTTGTTCAAACTCTCTTGTTCTAAAAAAGTAAGGACCAACTTTAATCTCGTTCCGAAAAGCTTTGCCGATTTGCGCAATAGCAAAAGGTAACTTTAGGCGCATAGCATCCTTAACCAGAGCGTAATTATAAAATATCGGCTGACAAGTCTCACCTCGCAAGTATGCTTTCGTCTTGGTGTTTTGTGTCGTTCCAATTTCTACCTCAACCAATTGATTGAAATATTTCGGCTCTGACAGAGGATTACCATCAGGACTTTTTATGTCGTATTTTTTGATTATTTCTGCAACTTCTTCAGGTTTCATTCCGTCTTCGACTTTGTCCGATAAATGATCTGCACGATATCGTTTGTGTGTTTTGATATCCTCTACCATAACATCGGAAAAGCTCTCAACGTGACCGCTTGCCTCCCATACTCGCGGATGAGAAATGATTGCACCATCCAGTCCGACCACATTATCTTTGCGTTGCACAAATTCTTCCCACCACAGGTTTCTTAAATTCCTAAGCATTTCCGCTCCCAGCGGACCAAAATCATAGGAAGCCTCCCAACCCCCATATATTTCCGATGATTGAAACACAAATCCCCTTCTTTTGCACAAGGATGCAATTTCTTGCATGATATTTTCTTCTTTATCGTTTTTCATATTTTGATAATTATTCTTACTTCCCGATATTTCTTTTTTCTAAACTAAATATTTAAATCGTAACGAAAAATGGTTTTTTTAGTTGGTAAAACAAAAAAACTCGTCTTATCTAACAATAATATTACACTATCGTTAGGGACGAGTCAGCTAAAAATGCTAAACCGCGGTTCCACCCTATTTTCGTTAAAATTTATTTTAACGACACTTATGTAAAATATTTCCGAAAGATATTTTACGTAAATTCAAGTTGTACAAAAAACACAGCCGGCATGCCCTTGCCTAGTTAGTATTATAAATTAACTAATAATTATGTCAACAATTTTCTGCCAACACGTGACGTTGTCATTTCACGCTCAGTGATTTCTTCCAAAATTGTATCGTAATTATTAAGCGTTTTAGACCTTGGCCAATATCCAAAGGAAATAATAATTTCTCTGATAAAAGCGTGACGGAGTTTTTTTAAACTGGTTGAAATTTTTAGCTTGTTTAAATAATATCTGGTGATTTTATAAGCATCTTTGTGTGCTTCTTCATCCTTGGTCAATTTGTGAATCGTTTCGACAATAAAATATGCTACCGTTACACGCCGTATGTCAATTCGCACTTTTTTCAGGTCGTCAACAATGACAGCTTCGGTCATAATGTGCCAGTTTTTTCCTCTTACGGCTGAGAATTTAACGATTCCAAACACCTCCAACGATCCTCTTTTTCTGCTTTTTGGACGCCTGACACCTTTTGCAATTAACGTAATCTTTCCATAGTCTTTGGTAAAAAGAGTAATAATACGATCAGCTTCACCGTAATTTTTACGCGATAACACAATTGCTTCAGACGAAAAATTTCTCGGTAACATAGTGGTATTCTATCAAAAAAACCACGGTATAAAAGCTATGGTTATGCGACTTATTTGATAACTACTCCCAATACACCATTGATACACAGTTGGCGCAAAAATTGAACGATACATCACATACTATGGTCCGTAGTAATTTTTTTACGCCTTTGGCGGTAACAACAAATCTGCATGTATGCGATAAATCGCGCGGAATTACCGAAAGGAGAAAATAGGCGTGGAGAATAAAGCAGTTTAAATGCCGTTAAGTTCTTTTACCCGCGATTTTAAATAAGCAAGAAAGTCATCACGTAAGTCGTCGCGGATTAACGCCATTTCAACCGTAGCTTTTAGATAATTCAAAGGATCACCCATGGTAAGCCACTTCCCTGAAGTGACACTCACTCTCACATCACCATTATCTTTAAGAATTCCCTCAACACCTTTTTGGAACAAAAACTCTCCGGTTCTTTGATCAACCGAAGGATCAAGATAATCAAATATTTTCGAAGTTAATAAGTAAGGTGCCACGGACAACAAGTCACTGGTTACCTCTTCGAGAGGAGGTTTCTCAATGATTTCTTCGACAACATCACTCGTACCTTCTTTGATCCTAACTTCTGCACCCACTCTGGATATTTCTTCCTTGGTTGTTCTCAAACAATTTAAAATCACGTCACAAGGTTTATTATTGTATGAGTTAACCAACTCTTCAACACCTGCTCCTTCGCCGATCGTGATATCATCCCCCCACGAAAACACAAAGGGCTCGTCTTTTATTAAATTTTTGACCGAGTACAAAGGCGCCGCGTTGCCATAAGGTAGATCGGCTTTTTGTCTCATAAAAATAAAGTTCGCCGACTTGTATACGGATTTTATTTCCTCTTCCAATTTTGTCTTGCCTTTTTTGTTAAGGTAATTTTCCAAAGTCGGTTCGCTGTCGAAATAGTCTTCGACGGCGTGATTGCCAAATCTCGTCACGATTATTATATCTTCTATACCTGCGGCCACACATTGATCAACTATGTAAGCGATCGTTGGTTTATTTATTATCGGCAGTAATTCTTTGGGGACATTTTTTGTTGCCGGCAAAAAGCGGGTTCCGTAACCCGCTGCCGTTATCACTGCTTTTGTAACCTTTCTTTTCATACCTAATTAAAAATTATAAACCCTAAAGTCAATTTATAAATACCTATAATCCAACATCAAAGCTCTAATGCAAGCTCTTTGTCAGTTTTTAGATAAAATTCTTCAATGTTATTGTTTATGGTAATTGAATAAAGTGGACTATTGGTCCCCGGTTGCTTTTGTATCAAAAATGGATATTTTTCTCCATCCGCCTTGAAAGGTAAAGTGTAAGTAACAACCACTTTAGCCACACCTTCCGGTCTTAAACTAAACAAGCCGGAAACAACCGTTTTATCAAACTCTTCATACGGGTCTTGTTGATCGTCCAAACCCGATACGTCAACCACCGTGCTTCCCTTGGGAACATAAATTCTAACCCAGTTTGGCAATACCGAATTTAACCATCCGTCATGTTTTTCCGGATTTGCATATGTTATTGTTACCGTTTTTGTTACAGTTTTGTCTCTGGCAATTTCGATATCTTGCTCAACATGCTGTGTTACATATAAATTTGATTTTCTACCACCCAAATTAGCATCGTTAATATGAAGATAGTCACCCTGGAAATCACGATCTATCGTACCCGCAATCCCAAATGCATCGACTGCACGTTGCTCATTTTCATCAAGCATATAAAACAAAACATGTTTTTCTAAAAGAGAATCGAAACCTGCTTCAAAAAGGGAAGGAATTTTCTCTTTTGATTGTCCCAGGGAATTCGAAAGTACCGAGTTCATAAGCGGACCGATAATTTTCTTTCTGTTTTCATAGTTGGGGGGAGCAAATATTATTTTGGTCGGGTCATTTTGATCCCATACAATCGCACCTTCTACGTCTGCAAAACTCTCCAACTCGTAAACTACGTTCGGACAATTACACCTTTCGTCGATTTCGGAACTAAAATTACCAAAACCGGGAACACCGATTAACCCGATAACGTTTAAGATTTTAACTAAAACTTCGGTATCGACTGCAATTACACCGTCAATATCCTCAATTCCTGCTTTTTTGGCTTCGTTCACAAAAAGTTCCATACTTTCCTGAAAATCGGGAGACCAATTAATGTCCCTTATGCGAAAGTTCGAAGAAAGTATGTATGGACCCTTGAGATATTTCCTAATCGGATCAGGTGCCGGAACGCTTGGTTTGTAATTAGAATCTAAATTATAAATATCACTTGACGAGACCGGTTTGAATTTGCCGTTTTCGACTGTCGCAATCGAATATGCGGTTAGAAATCCTCCCGTCGGTCTTAGCTCTTTGTCATTTTGGAATAATACCAAGTAAGTTCGAGGTTCATTGGTACCAAGCATCGCTGGAGCAACCTCAAGTAATGGTTTTCCGCTTGTAATCACTTTTTCACCGAGGCTAACTAATTCCTTACCCTTTTTAATATTAGCTCTGACAACTATTCCCCTGAACTCCTCCGGATAGCGATTTGGGTCGATATATGACAGTTCGTTTTGAATAATTTCCATCTTAGCCGACAATTCACTTGCTCGCGGCACAACATCCGGTATTGTATTTACCACAAAATCAAGCCTGTCTTGGGCGCTTTCTTCAGCGTTTAGTGCGTCAGTTGACCCTTTGGTTAAACCGATAATGTCCGCATACGGCTTGACTGTTTCGATCACAATTTGCGCGGCATTTAAGCCTTCACCTGCTGCGTTTAAACCGTGCAGTCCGTCGTTGACGTAATTGCCGGCATAAGGAAGTGCTCCCATCCACGTAATCGCACCATATGAGGTCTTTAATTTTTCGACTTGTGTTTTAGTATTGGCTAATTCGCTTTCAATTACATTAATATCCTGCGAAGACAAAGTTGAAACGAGTTTTTCAACTTGCACCTTTGTCTCAAGACCGCTTTGATAAACACGGTAAATCATTAAACCCGCGACAGCCGAAAATATAACACTAATCACAAAAATAATAACCGTAATCAACATGACAATTTTCAGCCACTTGGGGACTTTGCGAGTAGAAACTTTTTTAGCTACTGCATTTTCCGGTTCTTGAAAATTTACGTTTTTCTCCCCGCCCAACTTTGGGATCAAAACAGAATCCGAAACTGTTTCAGTGTCAGAAGTGGTGTTTTCTCCCTTTCCAAAAAATTTATTTTTTATTTTAATCATACCGTTTAATCCTAAAGTATATTTATCAATTGATCAACATTGCAATTTGGAAAATGATATTAGTAGATTTGACTCACTATTTGAGTAACCAATCAATTTAGAAAAATCTAAACTGCGCCTTTCCCGGAAATCATTGCCCATGGGGTCTTTAATAGAATTAAAATATCGAGTATTAAAGATTTTTTACGTGCATAGTAAGCATCCATTTCAATTCTTTTATCAAACGCAACATCACTTCTTCCGGATACCTGCCAGAATCCCGTTATCCCGGGTTTCACCGATAACATTTCCTTAACCAGATTTTTGGTCATCGGAAATTTTTTCTGTTGAATTTTAAGTTCTTCGGGATAATAGGGTCTTGGTCCAACTATACTCATGTCGCCCTTTATTACATTAAAAAACTGAGGTACTTCATCGATAGAGTATTTTCGTATAAACCTACCGATATTTGTAATTCTGGGGTCATTTTCTATTTTATAATTACCTTTTTTTTGCTGCTCTTCGAACGCTTTTTTGAATCTGGGATCAGTTCTCAACAATTGATGGGCATTCGGAATCATCGATCTGAATTTAAAAAACTTGAATAACTTACCATTCATACCCACACGATCGGGAACATCTGCAAGAATCGGACCTTCTGAAGTAAATTTAATTAAAAGTGCAGTTATTATAATTACGGGTGAAAATAATATTATCAGAAAGACTGATCCCGCAATATCGATTAAGCGTTTACCGTTTTCGTAGTTCATGTTTTTTTCTGGGAATTATTCATATAAGTTAAATTCCCGAGAATTTTTTAAGCTATTTTATAGCAAATCATTCCGTTTCATTTCTTTCAAGCGATTGACGATTTTTTTTACATTCTGTGCCTTACTTTTTGAACAAATAAGTAAGGCGTCTTTGGTGTCAATAATCACAAGATTATCAACATCGATTACTGCAATTAACCTACCATTCTTATGAATAAGCGCGTCTGACGTATCCATATTAATTATTTCTCCACCAGGCTCGTCGCCATCTATTATTACATTGCCTTGATAATCTTTTCCCAGATTCTTCCATACTTCATTCCAATCTCCAATATCCGTCCACTGATAATCCGACATTAACATTAAAAAGTTGTCTGCCTTTTCACACACAGAATATTCAACTGAAATCTTTGGCATTTTGGGAAATTCACTTTCAATTATTTTATGTTCGTTTGTCGTACCAATATGATGTGAGATAATTTCAAGGTGCGTCCATATCTCAGGTGCATGCTTCTTTACGGCATTCAAAAAGGAATCCGCCCTCCACACAAATTGGTTTGCATTCCAGAAGTAATCACCAGACGTAGTATACTTTTTCGCCATTTCCAGTGGAGGTTTTTCCACGAATCTTTTCAGTTTATATACCGATCTGCTATTTACTTTTTTTACAAAATCCCCTTTTTGTAAATGCCCCATTCCCGTATGGGGATAAGTGGGCTTAACACCCACAGCCACTAAATAGTCTCCTTGATATGCAGTAGCGGCTGCAGCTAACATAACACGTTTATAGCTACTTGTCGGACGAACTAAATGATCTGAAGCTGCGTTTATTATAACGGCATCTGGATCCCTTTTGTAAATCACCATTGTACTCAACGCGTGTGCGGGCCCACTATCTCTTCGTATTGGTTCAACAACGATATTTTTAGAATCAAGTTTGGGGAGTAGTTTCTTTATTTCTTTTGCATAATCATCGCTTGACGTAGATACTATTATCCTCTCCCAAGGTAAAAACCTTACCAAGCGTTCCGCGGTAATCTCCAATAAACTTGTATTTCCGAAAAGTTTTAAGAATTGTTTGGGACATCGCTCTAAAGACATTGGCCACAGTCGCGTTCCGCCGCCGCCTGCCATGATTAAAGCATATAAATGTTCTTTATAATTAGTTTTCATTAATAGTTTTTAGTAATTTTTGTTGAAACACTCTAAAGCTAAACCTTTTTGTATTTTTTATTATAGCTTCCCGGTCAAATAATTGTTGATTAAATCGTAAAATGGCTTCAGACAAACCTGCTTTCGTCTGATCGTTAAATATTATTCCAGTTTCTTTGTTAACGGTATCCAGTGCACCACCTTTTGCATAAGCAATAACTGGTGTTCCATAGCTTTGGGCCTCAATTGACACTAATCCAAAGTCTTCCAACTGCGGCATAACTAATGCTCTCGCGCCATAATAATAATTGGCCAACTTTCTGTCTGTCAAATTTTTCAAAAAATATACATTACTACCTGCTATACTTTTTAGATACTTTTCTTCTTTGCCTTTTCCAATTACAACAAGGGGATAATTTAATTGATTAAACACCCTAATTGCAATATCTACTTTCTTGTACTTAACCAATCTCGATACCACAAGAAAGTAATTTTTGTATTTTACGCCATTTAATTTTGTTGTAAATCTAGTGATATTATACCTATCTATAAACAGTGGTGGGTATATCACTTTAGAATCGATACCGTAATACCGCTTCACCCTTTTTTGTACCTCCTTGGAAATTGAAATAACCATATCCGGCCGCTTTGATGCAATCATATCCCAGTATCTAAGATAATTGATAAGGGGTTTTGTTAATGCCCGAAACAACGAATTGCTAAAATATTCATCATATCCAGACCATAAATATCGCGTTGGTGTTAATAAATAACATACATGCTTTGTTTTTGGCGTGGTAATAATTCCCTTCGCAAATTCACTTGTCACAGATATAACAAGGTCATAATCCGAAAAATCGAATGTTTCAAAAGCAATCGGCATCAGAAAAGGAATTAATTCGTGTCTACTTTTGGCACCTGGCAGTTTTTGTATAAAACTTGTGTAAATATTGGGGAATGCCCTTGCCCAAGACGCATTTACGGGATTGTAAACCGACGTATAAAGAGGCGCATCGGGAAATATGTTATGCAAAGCCACAAGAACTCTTTCTGCTCCTCCCCATTTATTTACACGATCGTAGACGATAGCTGTTCTCATTGTTTATTTATTCGGACATCGATTTAACATAGCAAACTGGAGATTAGTTTATATTGTGATAAATTTCCAATGTTTCACTTGCCATATTTTTCCAGCTGTAGTTTTGCGCATGTCTTTTTGCATTCCTTGTCAAAAGCTGTCTTTTTTCTTTATCTAATTTAATTATGTAATTCATTGCATCAGACAAAGACGCCAAATCTTTGGGTCGAAAGTAAATAGCATTTTCACCATATATTTCTTTGAAAACAGGAATATTTGAACAAAGCAAAGGAGTACCAAGCGACATCGCTTCTAAACCGGGCAAACCAAATCCTTCAGATAACGAGGGAAACACAAATGCTATCGCGTGATGCAAAATTGCCGCATACTCACCATCTGACACAAAACCTAGAATTACCACTTCATTATCAATGTGATTATTTATAACGTATTGTTTTAATTTCTGTGAGAACTTTCCTTTGGGAGATATGATGACCAATTTTATTTTTTCTTTTCGCTTGGTATTTATCACTCGAAGTGCATTAATTGCGCTTTCGATATTTTTGTGTGGGTAGGCATTACCGGCATATACAAAATATTTCGAAAGTATATTGTTTTTGTGCAATAAACTGGTGATATTTGTATCTGCATAGAAGTTTCTATCCACTCCTTCGTAGGTGGTATATATTTTATTTGGAGAAATATTTTTTAATATCAACGCATCTTTAACGAAATTGCTCGGAGTTATTAGTGCATCAGCTCGTTTAACTTTGGAAAATACGATTTTTAACGCTAGATGTTTTATTATATAAAGCGGCATGGGAAGAGTCGTTGCTTTATTGTCAAAGCTTAGTTGTGTCATATCGTGAACGGTTACAACATATTTCCCTTTGTACAACACCGGAACATTGATATGCGGGAAATGCACCAAAGTCGGTTTAATCTGTTTAATTATTTTTGGAAGCATCACTTGCTCCTTTAGTGAATAGTGGTTTATATTCGTTTCTATCTTTTTCCAATTGTTGGGTAAATTTAGTTCATTGAAGTATCTAGTTTTGAGTAGTATGTAATAAGTATTTTTATTATCTAGTGTTTTAATATTATTAACCAAATTAATTACATACCTCCCAATACCGGTATTCTCTAATCCATACATTCTTCCGTCAATTAATATTTTCATTTAAGTTTTAGTTTAATAAGTCGGAGTATTTTTACCAACCTTATCCCAAGTATTACCAGGTAATTTAGCTGTACCGGATATTTTTCCCATAGATGCTTTCTGTAAAATATTTCCATCGCGTTAACTCCGGCAGTTGTAAATATTTTTTTATTTTCGGCGTTGGGTTTTTTCTTTGATGCTTTCTTTACATGTGTGATGGAAACCTTGGGATAATACATAATTTTCCACCCTTGTGCTTTTATTCTCCAGCAAATATCGATATCCTCACCGTCTAAAAAATAGTCCTCATCAAACCATCCGATTTTGTCAAAAATACTTTTTCTGGTCAAGTGAAAAGCACCCTGTATGACATCTACTTCATGAGGTTGATTATCGGGTATAAATCCATACCAGTATTTTGCAAAGAGTTTTGATTTTGGAAATAACTTATCAATCGGTATTGCTATATGCGTCAACGCTACCCATGGAGTAGGAAACGACCGTCTGGTATCTTTGTCAAAATCCCCATTTGGCAAAACGACACGACATGAAACTGACCCTACATCTTTATTCTGATCCATAAAGTTAATCGTAGATAAAAGAGTATTTTTGTGCACCAAAGTATCTGAGTTAAGAAACAAAACATACTCGCCTTTTACCAAATCGCGGACAGCATTATTTCCCCGTGCAAATCCAAGATTCTTATTATTCTCTATGACATTGACCCAATCAAATTGTTTTTTTACCATCTCAACGCTTTTATCGATTGAACCGTTATCTGAAACAAATACCTCAAAGTTAACCTCATTCTTAACTTCTTCAAGAGACAGTAGACAATCTCTCAATATATCTTTGGTATTATAACTAACAATCACAATTGACAGTTTTTTTCTAGAGGTTTTTTTTACCATATGCTTTTTTATAAATCTTTTCATGTAATTTAACAATCGCCTCCCAATCATAATAATTTTTCACAAATTTTCTACCTTGTTCGCCTATCTTTTTGGATAAAACGGGATCTTTCAACAATTCAACCGATGCATGCGCCAGATCACTAATATCATCTCGGACAACAGCATGAATACCATCGACTAAGTTCAGACCGGCTACTCCAACAGAAGTAGAAACCACGGGAAGTCCTGCCGCCATAGCTTCCAGTATTTTTAGTCTCGTTCCACCGGATCCCTTTATGGGCGTTACCATTACAGCGGCTTGCGAATATGCGTCTCTTGCATCCGGAATACTTTCTGTTGTCTCAAAATATTTATCAACGTTTGCTCTTTTAATCAATGAATCGGGAATTTTTCTTCCAGCTACCCAAAGATGTGCGTTTGGAATTTCTTTTCTCACCTCAGGTAAAACTTTATCAAGAAGAATCTCAACTGCTTCAACATTCTGCAGCCACTCAAAGTTTGTTACACCGTAAAAAAGTCTCGGTGGGACTTTACGTCTAATTTTTCTTTTAGCATAATGTTTGGCATCTACGCCATTGGGGATAATATCAACCTCCACCCCCGGAATTAGTCGTTGCATAACTTTCTTATCTTCAGATGACACGGCAACAAGTTGATCGGCTTTCTTCCAAAAATGTTTTTCCCAATATTTTAGTTTCAATACATCAAGCATCATCAAAGGACGTATGTATAAAGGTGCATCATTAATGACATAGTGCATATATACCTGATATTCAATTGTTTGTTCAACGAGTATCGAGGGAACATTTGTTGTTGGTACATGCGGCATAACATAGAACGTTTCTGCATGAATTAAATCATAATCTCCGCTTTTCAATTCCTCCTCAATTGCTTTCTTTTCAGCTTGAGAATAATTTCTTATAACCAAAAGCGGATACCAAGTAAATGCAGTAAGTAACATATTTCTGAAAGTCCAGGGTGATTTGGGACGCCTAAACACCCGCACCTTTTTGCAATATTTCTCTAATTCGGGAATAAATTCCTTTTCCTTCTCGTCTTTAATTAGCGAAAAGAGAGTAATATCATGAATTTGCGATAAGTATTTAATGATGTTATACCAGCGAGTTTGACCACCAGACGTCTGAATATTGGGAAGAAAAGGTACAAGCATGAGTATTTTCATATGTTTAGTGTAATTTAACAATCACATATTCGTTTGTTTTTTCAATCACGTCAAATTTTTCCATCACATCAAGCGTTGTCTGATCAAAGTTAACAGACACATAATAATCCGCTCCTTTTTCGATAAGTAAATCAATGTCGTGAGTCAGATACGGCCACCCTGAACGATTGGTTTGATATAAAAATGCGCTATCTTTATTATACGGTGCAACCACAAGTGAATCCGGAGGTGTGAGTTTATCAACTGCAATACCCGCTTTGACAATACTAAAATTATTTATTTGGTAAAAACCTCTTACCTCAAACCATCCCATAACAAAAAGCATTATTATACAAAACATAACTACACATCTGGCAACAATTTTTCTAATACCCGCCAAGTAATTCCAAAGACTAATACAACCCACGGAAAGACTAAGCGATATCGCGGGTAACAAAATAATCTGATAGTAGTCATGTCTAACGCTTGCTGTTGCAAAAATTGTAGTAAACGTGATTACACCCAACAAAAACCAATTGATAACTCTGTTATCTTTTTCGTAGTTAATAATTCCAAAAACAAAAGGCACAACACCCCAAACACCGAGAATCAACGTTCCAATTCTTTCTTTGAAAATCCAACGGAAAAAGGACGGTTTAAAACGAATACCGTCGCTGTTAAACGCCCACTTCATATGCGGAATCCCCTCGGGATATTCACTAATCCAAATTCTCCACAAAACAAATGGTGTGAATGTTAGCAATACAAACATCCACATCCTTCTATCAGCTAATAATTTAGTGAATGTTTTTTTAATATTCTTATCTTTAAAAAGTAGATAAAGCATCGGAACCGTATAAAACGAAGTAAAGGGTTTTACTAAAATTGATAAAGCCAACAATAAACCAGAATAAATAATCCACATAATCGAATTACTGTCTGTAAATCTATAAAAACAATAAAGTGCACCTAAACCAAACATAATCGCTAAAGGTTCAGGTAAAATTACTCGTGAATAAAATATATTAAAGGGGATGAAGGCAAAAAATATTGCAGACAGTATTCCACCGGTTATCGAGATACATCTTTTTCCAATCAAGTAAATAAATATTGTCGAAATTAATGATGCAACTATTGATACCAATCTTCCGGCTACCACAAAATCTAAATCGGTATATCTATACACCAATGCGTGTATGACATTGAATAGCGGAAATTCAACGAAACGGTAACCATTGGGATTATCAAAACCCGTTTGGATATTGGATATATCCTGATATTTCGGAACAAATAAATTTATACCCTGTTGATCAAACAGTCGTGACACTGAAGCCGTGTCTGTTTGGCGCCATGAATGCCAATCCGCAAGAGGAGTGTCGATTTTATATAAGCGGACTATTAATGCTAGAAATACAATTACCGACAATAGTATGTATGGAAAGATACTTTTATTTGTTGAGGTGGTCATTTTTTATTAATGAATAACTAAAACCAGCTATAAACCAAAAAGAAATAGCGAATTTTGATGCTTCAAATATATCAATAAACACTGCATTCAAAAATAAACCTGGTAAGGCTGCCAAAAAACCTGCTACAAAAACTAATTCGAGATTGCTGTAGTGTCTTGGAAAAGGAAGGCGACGAATATATGCTGTAAGCATATTGATAAATATTAACGCAAAGGACAACAGTCCAAGTAAGCCCGTTTCCCCAAGTGCTCTAAGATAGTCATTATCGGTTGCCAATGTAATGGACGAATAACCCGTACCCACAAGCGGATTTTTTGTGAAAGCACGCAGTGCTCTCGGCCATTCTACGTTAATTCTTATTGATGACGACCTATCTTCCGGTTGAGGTGACGCCTGTTGATTTTCTATTTTAGATTCATTTAATTGAACTACCTCTGATGCATATGTTGGTCTCGCAATTTCAACAATATTGGCTGTTAATAACTTCGATTGTATAACTTCATATATCCTTTCATATCGAGTGATGATTACCGACGAAGAGGCAAAATAGATAACGCTAATTAGAACAACTAAAAGAATAGGTTTGTACCTTTTTACAAACACACATGAGATTACGATAGAAATCAAGTAACTTACTAAGGAAACTCGTGAAGCAGCATTTGCCAATAACCACAGTGCGAAGAAAAATACGGTAGTTAGTACTGCTTTATTTATTTTTCCTTTCAATAAAAATATTGCTGGCACAATTAAAGACATTACAAGAACAAGAAATGTCGCTAAATCATAATGCCCTGCAAACGTCGAATTAACGTGACTTCCCGGAATCCAGCGCAAAGCAACACCTTTGGCGTATTCTTGGTTTTGGGTAATAATAATTGGCCACAAAAAATGTATCTGCCCATAGCCATAGATGAAAGCGCCTGTAATAACAACCAGAAGTAGCTTGAAATAAAAATAGAGGTTACTTCTATTTACCGAAATTACATAACTACCCACAAAGAAGGGAATAAGATATTCAATTCTTCTTAGCCAGTGCAAAAAACCAATCGACAGGGAAACGGTATTTGTTACATAAACAGCTGACATTAAAGACACAAAACCAATAGCTATATACAAAAGTATAGCTTTTGTTACGGGATCTTTGAGGATGTTTTTTACCGTTGGTAGGACCGCCACAAACCATATACACGCTAGAATTGCAATTACAAAATCTTCAAGACGAATTGAAACAAAGGTCCCCGGTACTTTGATAAAGGGAAATTTCGGGTATAACGGTACTGCAAGTATTGCTGCAGCTACTAAGTATTTCAAAGGTGTATTAAACCGTTCTGAAAGCTTGTGCATATATTTTCGCTTCCTCCTTTCGATTCATTAGAGTAAACAATACACATCTACCAAATGTTCCTATTTTTAATAATAAGATCAAAACAGGATAATTCCATTTGGGATAGTATTTAAGATAAAATCGCTTCACTCCATTGAATTCTTTGTTGATACTACTTTCTTTTGTTCCGCTTGCCCCACCAATGTGAACTATGCTCCATTTAGGATTGTAATAAATTTGCCATCCCCTTTTTTGCGCACGATAACAATAATCTGTTTCTTCTGTATACATAAAATATTTTTCATCAAATAAACCAACATCGTCAACCACTTGCCTCCTTACTAACATAAATGCGCCGGTAATCCAATCCAACTCTTTCGGATGATTGTAGAAATCAAGGCTTGGAGTAAATGATTTCTCTTTCATGGGATGAAACGGTTTTATAAACTTATCAACGCCAGGTATGTCTTGAATCGTCATCCAAGACATAACTCGTGAAAGAGTGGGAAAATATCCACCGGTTCCCTGCATTGATCCATCAATATTTTTCAGTGCACAACTGGCTATGCCTATTTTGGGATGCTTATCCATCCAAGCAACCATTTCTCCCAAGACGTTGTCGTCTAGAACCGTATCCGAATTCAGAAATAAGACAAATCTTCCGCTAGTTTTACTTATACCGATATTGTTAGCTGCTGCAAACCCTAAATTACTTTTATTGCCAATAAGAGTAATTTTTCCGCTTTCGTGAAGTTTAGAAAGCATCTTTACACTGGAATCCTTTGAGTTGTTGTCAACGACAATAATTTCGTAGCGTATCGACTTCGTAAATTTAATTACTGACTGTATACACTCTAGCGTCAGATCACATGTGTTGTAACTAACAATAATAATGCTTAAATCTTTCATTTGATAAAAATATATTTTATTTTTGGTAATACTTTAACGAATCTCCCGACAGCAGCGTAGGCTTCCCCGACAATAAGATAAGTCAAACTAAGAGTGACTAAACCAACAACGAGGCGGACATATACATTACTCCTTTTTACATGAACAGTGATTTTGGATTGATAGTGAATACCCTTGTACCAAATATCATCCTTGGCTTGTTTTGCCACAAATTCATTTACAAAAAGTGATTCACGAAAAGGATATACTATTTCTTTCAAATGAGTGCTTCTCGTCTGATCACGAATGATTGTATATGCCTCTTCGGGGGGATAATTCAACTTATATGATGGGATATTTAACCCGAATACGCTCAGTTTAAACTTATTCTGATAGTGATCAAGTGCTGCCTCTCGTGAAGTATTGGTGAAGTACGCTCGTCGGTCGGAAGTTTCCGAATCCGCGGGTTCCACCGACTGAGCTGCATCGCCAAGCGGCGTCGGAAATTCGGGCGACGGCAAAAGAAGATAGACAACAAAAAACACCGAAAAGAAAACAAAAAGAATATTACTAAGTTTCCTCATTCCATAATTGTATCAAAAAGGAATGCAAATTAGGCGTTTACTGAAAAAGTCTGGCTCTACCTAAACGATACGAGAGCTTCCTGTTTCTTCTTTGACCTATTATCTTGGCAGGCACTCCTCCAACGATAGCAAAATCATCTACATCTTTGGTAACAACCGCACCCGCTGCCACCGCTGCCCCATGGCCAATTTTGACTCCCGGTAAAATAATCACCCTCGGCCCAATAAACACATAATCGTTAATTACCACCTCTTCTTCCCTGGCTTTAAAAGCCTCACTCTCTAAATCATGTTCAGAATTATAAATCATCACGTAGCTTGCTATATCGACGTGATTGCCTATTGTCAACTTAGCACGGCCGTCTAAAAATACATGGTCTCCAATTATCGTATCTTCACCTATTGAAATATTTGATGGATTAAAAAAGTTTGCTCCCATATGGATTACGCTCCCTTTACCCATTCTTATACCAGAAAGTCTGTAGCAATATTTACGGATATTATGCGAAGGAATTATTCCAACTATTTTTAAAACAAGGAGTGTAAAATCGAGAAAATAATTCACAAAACGGTTTACGACCTTCGAGTACACCTGGTTTGGATTTAGGGTATTACCGTCTTTGTCTTTTATCATATGTATATTATTAAACTCTTTTTCATTCTTTTCCAGTGCTACAGACAAACACGATACTAACTGGCTGCATTTATCCATCACACTCTTCTCACCCTTTCTTGTTAAGTTAACAATCTTGGTACTTATTCCCAACACTTATATTTCAAACGCTGAATCGACAGCCTTAATTAAACAAACTAAATAATTTATTTACTTTCACGTTGTTTCACGGACGGATTCGAACACTTTGATTGTTTCTTTCGCTGCTTTCTCCCAACTAAAAATCGAGGCTTGCACAAAACCTTCTTTCACAAGCAATTTGTATTTATTTTCACTTAAGTCGAGAATTTTTTTAATACCGCGACAGATATCACTAACGTCTTTGTTGTCTACGTATGTCCCCGCTTTTCCAACCACTTCAGGTAGTCCACCCACTTTGCTTACCAACACAGGTGTACCACACGCCATCGCCTCAAGTGCCGTCATCCCAAATCCCTCCCAGTGCGCAGGTAGAGCGAATAATTTCGCCCCATAGTATAATATTGCTTTATCATCTTCGGGAACAAATCCGGTAAACACTACTTTGTCACCTATACCCAATTCATTCGCAAGATTTAACACCTTGTTATAATGCCATCCCCTTTTACCAGCAATAACCAACTTTAGATTACATGATCTGTCCCTTATTAGTTCTTCAAAGGCTTTAATTAAGCCATCGATGTTCTTTGACGGCTTTATCATTGAGAGAAAAAGTATGTATTCCGAGTCGATTCGATATTTCCTTTTTATACGTCGTACATTATAGTCTGAGATGTTCGCATTAAATCGTCTTTTGTCGTACCCGTGATGCACAACCGTCACTTTATTTGTAGCTGAAGGATAATGTCGTACAATATCATTCTTAGTAGATTGCGATACGGCTATCAGCTTAGAAGACACAAAAAGGGAAATAGCAGTCCAATACTTCAACTGCCAAAAGTCATATTTTTTAAATTGTCCCGAACTATCGAGATAACCTAGGTCATGAATTGTACACACTTTATATGTCCTCGTCAATGGAGGTAAATAGTGACTTGGCGAAAACAACACATCGCAATCTCGATGGAAAATTAGATACGGCATTAACTTAGTTATCAACCACACCCTGCCTCCGCCTAATATTTTGTAACGCCAATATTTATTTTCTTTCGGTAAATCACTACTTGCCTTTCTTTTTAAGTATATTGTGTAATTATTCTTGCTTTTTGCGTTATTGTTTTCGTTATATATCGCCCGTAGAATCTCAAACGCATATTGATGAACACCGACTTTGTTGATGGAGTTTGCTTCATTGCCGTCAATACCAATTCTCATATTTAATATTCCTTTAATAGATTATATCTTAAAATACACCAATGTTTATTTACCTTATCCGTTACCCGTCCTTATAAGTAATATGGTAATCAAAGCTAAGAACACTACTGGCAGAGTAGGTGTATATATATTATATCCTGTAGTATTTGCATATCAATATCGGTATTTACAGCATGTAAGTTATTGAATCGCCAAAACTTGGGTATAGTTGTCATTTACCGTTCAGATTCTCGTTGCATATTCTACATGTGTCTATGTACGACAAGGGTCTCCAGCTATGCGTTTTACTTACATCGTAAGCTGTATTCACCGAATAAAAGTACCAATATCGCCTTCGGGATAGAAATATTTTCACACGTACTATTTCACGAATTAATGCTACACATTTGTCACAAAATAACGCTTGCGTGGTTGAAGTATGTATAACTATGGTTATTGCAGAGTAAATAAGCCAATTCACCAAACTAAGAGTGGATTTTCGTAAATAATTTATACGATAACTACACGCTCCGTGTATATACTTTGAGTGTTTCTTTGGCCATTTTTTCCCAAGAATAGTCTTTTTGTCTGGCAAAACCTTTCACAATCAAATCCTTTTTTTCTTTCAGAGCCTTGGTAATACCACAAGCAATACTGTCGACATTTCGAGGGTCAACTAAAACCGAAGCGCCCGCTGCAATTTCTCGCATACACCCAACATTTGAAGTTACAACCGGTACACCAATTTTGAAAGCATCCAGTATTGGAATCCCAAAACCTTCATACAGTGATGGATATAAAAAAACGTCAGCGCAAGTATACAAACCAGAGAGCTCGTCATCTGAAACATGGCCAAGAATCCGTATCTTAGGGGTTTCTTTTACCTCTAATCCATGTGGTTGCCCAACCAGTAATAACTTATATCCACCCAACTTAAGTTTGTTGAATGCGGCAAGTGATCTTTGAGTATTTTTCCGGGGATTTACTCCGACGCACAAAATAAATTTACCGTACTTTTTTTTGATCTTTTTTGCCTCATCTTGCGACACCCTATTAAACTGCGAACTTGCAGCCTCATTTATCACAACAATGTCTTTATGATCAAATCCATTTTCCATTAGTTCGCTTTCAATCTGTTTTGAGGGAACTATTATGGTATCTACCTCGTTTTTCACCAGCTTAAGTCGCCTTTTATGTGTAGCGCTAATCTTTCCAGGTGTTAGTTCGGGAAATTTAATATAAGCCAAATCATGAACGGTGGTAACTTTATATGCATTTGACATTGGTTGAGTCCAGTCTGAAGAATGAAAAACATCTACTTTACCCAATATTTTTTCTAACGGGTATACATGCATTTTATTCCACAAAATATCAGCTAGTGTCGGCGCCAAAGGTAATACTAGTCCGCTCACGTGCTCGCACGACACACTACCAATAAACTCACGAAGCTCCTTTTTCCTTCTTAGCGAACCACCAAATAACACATATTCATTTTCCTTGTCAATTTTAATTAGATTACCAACAAGTTCTTTCGTGTAAGTTGACACACCTGTTGCATATACGATCTGCGATATATCAATTGCTATTCTCATATTTCCAAATTATAACACCGTTGAAATCATGTTCGGATTTCTTTTCATAACCCAATTCTTCCACTTTGATTCTCGCGGTATCACCGGGATCAAATATATCCTGAACGTAACGCATCAACCACACTGTATTATAGGAAGCATCTAGATTTTCGAGATTAACCGTCTGCACTATTTTGTAATTACAGAGACTAAAAAATCCCTCGTTACACTGTTTATTGATATCAGTTTTTTTACTTAAATAAAAGTTATAAGCTTCTTTCTGCGAGTCTTTCACAAATACAGTAGCTACTTTCCCCGAAGAGTTAAGTGATATGTAATCAACCGCACCTCGCCAGTTCTCTCTTTGAAAACGAGTATTGGTTAGGTAGATAAGACTTGATGAGATATTAATAAATAATACTAAACAAATAGCGGCATATCCGAGCTTGGCTTCTAGTTTACTAACACCCAGGCTAATAAGTAAATACAAAGCGGGTAGCACAAAAAGAAGCCTGAAGTACGAAAATACCGGGATCACCAGACCAATAATTGAAGCAGTCAAAATAGGTATAAGTAGCCAGAACAGTAACGTTTTGCTCATTAAATCAATTTTCCGTATCTTAGGTAATGCATAAATTACAAGAGATGAATAAACAATCCCGCAAAAAGCAGTAAGCGTGGCATACAAGTATTTGTTCTCAAAACTTATTCTTCCAAAAATAAATTTAGCAGGGAATATCGCAACTTCATGAAAACTTGTTTTACCCAATATATTCCACCAACCTGGCGCGTTTTCTCGTACACTTAATCCCGATAGTAATTGCTTAATAAATAATGGAGCAAATACCGTGCTTGCCAATCCAATTAAAATTAAAGTTACCGCAAATCGTTTAATATCCTTTCTGTCCCGTTTGATAAATACATAAATTACAAAAACCGGCAACATAAGAAAACTTAAGTAATGGGTAAATAATGCGAAAAAATATGCTATACCAAAACCGCGCCAATTTTTTGTAATAAGAAAATACACTGAAATTGATATTAAAAATGTTGCCAGAGAATACATTCTCGCTTCCTGTGAGTAGTAGATAAGTAATCCCGACGTCGCACTAAAACTACTTGCAATGATACCGACTTTTTTATTGGCTACTTTTTCACCAATTAAGTATGTTACAAAAACTATTCCCAGTGATGATATTAAAGAAATCATACGCAGTGACAACTCACTAACTCCAAACACCCCTACCCAAAAATGCAAAACTAAATAATAAAATGGGGGGTGAAAATCGGAAGGTAAGAATTTGGTGAACAAGTCCGGCAAAGTATAAAATGTCGTAAGCACACTAGTTGCCTCATCAAGCCAAAGAGATTGGTTTATAGAAATTAGCCTTAATAATAAAGACAAAACGAGTATGAAAATTAATCCTATTCTATTTTTAAGCATTTACTTCATGAACGTGTTGTGACTAGATCAGTCAACGTTATTTACCCATCTTTTTGAACAATACATACTCACAGATTCCCCAAAATACTCCAAGATCATAAACAATTTTAAATATCACGAAATTGATCGTCCTACTTTTAATAGACTTAACACAACCAACAACAAGGGAAACCGGCAACAAAGAGCGACTAAGTGCATATATTACTCCCAAAACGCCAAACTTATATTTTCTTTTACCAACCCATTTAGCTTGCGTAAATATTTCTGCCAGATTATCGGGATTTTCGTGGTAATATTTCGCTCCACTGACAACCGACGCTTCGTAACCCAATTTGTCGCTAAGATAATCATCAGTATAATGCCCTCCGGGCAGAAATCCACCAACTCGGTCAAATTCCGACTTCAGGAGTGCTCTAAACACCTTTTGCTTGTCTGGATAATTTGTGGGGTGTCGTAGTTTTTGCGGCCAACCTTCATTAATATTCCAACACCGAGCCCATACATGTGACCAATTGCTCACATATTCATTCTTACTAAAAGTTCCCTTTACTTTGTTTTGAACTATCGGTGTAACAAGATCGGTCAAGAATTTTTTATCAAACGTCATATCCGCATCTAGAAAGACTAATATTTTCCCATTTGCTTTTTTTGCCCCCCAATTTCTTGCCATCCCCGGACCCTCATGGCGCTTTCTATAAATGTGTAGTTTGTAATTGTTAACCGTTACTTTATTGGCAATATCTACTGTTTTATCCTTCGATCCATCATCAACTACAATCACCTCAAAACGGTCAAAGTCTTGGTCGTCAAGCGAACGCAGGCATTTACTAATAACTTTTGCCTCATTAAAAGTCGGAATAACAATCGATACTTTCATATGATTTTTATAAATAGTTTTTCGTATTCACTAACTACAATGTCCCATGAATACCTCATCGCTTGGTTTCGAGACTTCTCTCCCCAATTTGTCTCCAGCGCTTTCGTTATTTCATGCGTAAAATCTTCTTTGTTTTCGGAATTAATAAATACTCCGGCATCACCTACAATTTCTCTGCGAATCGGATCATCAATAGTAACAATCGGGAGCCCACTTGCCATCGCTTCGACAAGTACAATACCAAACGCTTCCGACTCAAGGGGTACAAAAACAAATACATCTGCAGAACGATAAACCGACGGCATTGCCGAATGTTCAACCGAAACAAACTCAATTCGATCGCCAAGTTTTGCCCGACCCAACTTCGTCAGCTCATTTTTTAAATAGCCATTCCCCACTACAAGTAGTTGGTAATGATTGAGTCTGCTTACATTATCTATAACCAAATCAACGCGTTTGCATGGTACTAACGCATTTACAGTAAGTACAACAGGGTGCATCAAGGAGTGTTTATATTTTCTTCCTTGTGGTGAAAAACGCGCAAGATCAACACCGTTTGGAATATAAGTTGTTTTTACCAGAGGCATTGCCTTTTTTGCCCATACTTGGGCAAGTTTGGATATGGCAACAAAATAATCGGGAAAACTCCATAAGTTATTCCTATCGTCCCATCCAATTCCGGATTGCCCGGAGATAACCATTTTTGCACCGCTTAACCATGTCGCCAATCGCACCAGCGCGCATTGCCAGCCACCATTGAGCGGAAGAACAATATCATACTTATTCTTCATCAGTTTGGGGAATATTTTTAGAGTATGTATGGCAATTTTTCTACTCCAATAATCCATAAACCACCTACGTGCCAAAGTACCCGCCATATCTTTTTTATCCCAGTCTAATATTATTTCCGATTTGATAGTTTTGTAATTCACTTTATTCTCTTTTGGTCCTGCTTGATACACAGTAACGTCATGCTTTTCACTCAATCTCTTTGCCAATTCATGTATAAACACTTCACCACCACGATTGATTCCCCCAGAGAAAAAGCTTACAAATGCTATTTTTAATTTTTTCTTTTCCATATGCTTATATCTTCATCCATCATCCCACTTTCATTATAGTTTACCGTTATCCATTTTGTTATTTCTTTTGGCTGATAAGTGCCCAAATCATACCAATTTCCACTTTTTGGTTGTGACCAAATGATAATTTCCGGAGGATTTAACTCCCATGCGGCAATAGTGTTTTGTTGAACGTTGGGAATTTCCAAATACCAACCATAATTGTCTACCCACGGTTTTGGAGGTAAAGTTTTCGAGTACACATAAAGCGACGATGGTAATCCCATTAAGTAGACACTCTCTCCGTACGTAGACACATCACTAATACGATGCGCCAAATTAACGTCTTCGGTACCATAAAATCTAGTCTCTTTACCCCAATCGTTTGTTATTACTCGCGGGACAATTCCGATAACTAATAAGATACCGGAAATAAGCGCAATTCGTCTAACTTGCCTACTTCTATTTGAAAAATATGCGGTAAGAAGTATCAAAAAACACAAAGCCGCCTGGAAATGAAAAAACGAAAATCTTGGATAGACCGAAACGAAAGATCCACCGAGGAAAAAAAGTACAAGCATAATTGTTCGATCTTTGATAATTATATTTCTTGCCTTCACTACTCCAAATACCACAGGGAAAGACAGCAAGGTTAAAATTAGAATATCCTGGTTTCGCAGTTGCATTTGAACATAGCCGGGAAATTTACTCCAAAACGTGAACGGGTACCATACTACCCAATTTACAAAATATGCCAAGGATCCTTCGATGGAAAGTTTAGTCAACAAAATGAAACCAAAGTAGAAAGGTGGAAAAAAAGACGACAGGATAGCTTTCTTGTTTCGCGAATAAACTACGATAAACAATAAGAATACAATTAAAAATAAACCGGCTGTTTGTTTAATTAAACACGCAATTGAGATAAAACTACTCGCAAGTGCGAAATCGGTCCACCGGGCACTTCCGGTAAGCGATCGTATTCCGAAATATGTTCCGGCAAGCAAAAATGGCACAAATGCCAAATCGAACCATAGCATATTACCGTCAAGGAAAGGTTGTAGTAAAACGTAATAAAGAAGTGCCAACAACGAAATATGTTTATTACCGGTAAGCTTCGAGGCTATTAAATAGACATATAAATCGATAAATATAATAAATATCCAGGTTAACAACTTTAAGGCAAAAACATTGTAACCCCATAATGAATACCACAAAGATAACATTCCCGTCAGCATTGGCGGGTATGGATGAATCATGTCCCCAAAAAGTGCAAATCCGTTATCAAATAAATATGGATATGCTAGCATTTCTGGCCATGCAGTAAATTTCAGACTACCAAGAAAAAACACATGAAGCGAAATTAGTAGTAGTAGGCCGACAATTGTTTTCTTCACACTTATATTCTACTTCTTAATACCGATAACAGCCAGGCTAGAACCACGTTTCGCGCAAGTTGTTATTAAATTGAAAGGCGCATAAACAATATTTTTGAAAAAGGCTTTTCTAAGGTTTACTAAATTAAATTTCATTAATGCACCTATACTTGCAACGTCAAAGATCCCCGACCATGAACCCCACCACACTATTTCAAATCCAGCTTTTCTGATAATCATTTTTAAGGTATTTGGTGTGAAGTGGTGAACGTGTTCATTGGGCATGAGATATCCCCAATTATTACCCCGTATCTTTGCATCAAAACCACCGAAATTGGGAACATCGATATAAACCAAACCTTTTATTTTTAAAACCGCATAAATTTTTTTGACAACCGCGACAGGATCTTCAACATGCTCGAAGGTATGATTCATAATGACAACGTCGAAATAATTTAGGGGAAGTTTTGCTTTTTCGAAAGTCGAATTGGTTGTTTTAATTCCTTTTTTGTTCGCATATTTAAAAGACGCCGATGGTTCGACTCCCCACACCTGCCAACCATGATCTTTAAATATTGATAGCATTGTACCGGTTGAAGATCCGATATCTAAAATTTTTCCTTTCTTTTTGTATCTTGATATTGTTTGAAAGCGACGTATAAAAATATTTTTAAACAATTCTTCGTCACTTCGATACTCTTTGTCATCGCGATGATAATTATCGTATTTTTCGAAATCGCGACAGTTAGTGCGCACTAAACCACATTCCAAACACTCTACAATGTCTTTTCCATTAACTTCGAATAAATGTTTATACTTGTCCGATTTACAATATTTACATGTCATATTAATAACCAACACCGGGAGTCAGGAGTTTTCTTTTAATTTTTTTAAGCGGTGTTTCAAATACAGCTCTTTTTTTGAATGAAGTTTTCATTATGCACCAAGGTGATCTAACAAAAGATGGTCGTTCTCTGAAAAAACTTTCCGGGTAATAGTAATTTTTTGCTACTTCAATTCCCATTTCATACTTTAGTTTTTTCTTACGTTTTGGTACCAACAAATCACCTTTGTCACCATGTGATCTTTGCAAAAAAGTCATATGCATATAGGGGGCGTGTATAAATTTGATTTTACGCGCAGATCTGTCCTGAATCATCTTCTTGTCCTTATCCGACCAACCCCATGTACCATGTGGATTTGTCGACGATAGACCGGGAATCATTCTGTTTATTCCCCTTAATCCCAAATGACCCTTTTTCCCCGCAATTTGATAATTGCCAGCGCTTTCATCCTGGTAATGAAAGATATCTCCTACCATATTTATACTGGGAACAAACACTGACTCGTACGTGAGTCCTCGTACTTGTCTTATGAAATCCGTAATGTCGCGTATTGATTTTTCCCACCATACTTCATCTGCATCCACAACCATAAACCAATCCGTATTTGTCGCACTTAACATGTCGGCTCGAACCTCTCTGAATTGTTCCGGATTAACTTCGCCAACTAATTTTAGATCGATTTTATTAGGATAACGGTGTTTCAACTCTTTAGCAATTAACACACTATCATCCGTACTCCCCGTATCCCACAACAACAACTTGTCAACGTAATCAATTACGCTTTGTACCGAATACCACAGAAAACGGTCTTCATTTTTAAATAAAGTATGTACTGATATGGTGTTCACTTTGATTTATTAAACTCGTAAATTACACATACATAAGTTGCGATAAACAAAAATAAATTACTTAATCCTCCAACTATTACCGGAGCAAAAACACCTCGTGTCGGCGTTAGATATATGATGCCCAAAATTACAAACGGCAGCTGAATAAAGGTAAGCAAAGTAATGAGTTTAGGCTTCGAAAAAGCGTATATTAACAAATTAACAGACGGCACCGACAACATAAAAGGAATAGATCCGGCAATAAGCCAT
The DNA here is from genome assembly GCA_016700095.1 of Candidatus Woesebacteria bacterium. NCBI lineage: Bacteria > Candidatus Woeseibacteriota > Candidatus Woesebacteria bacterium. The sequence continues at coordinate 873,786 of CP065002.1, forward strand.
TTTAATAAACCACTTGCAACACTGTACTTGTCACCAAAAAACGCTATCACATACGGAGATACTACGATTCCCGCAAGCAGACCAAAACACATGAGTACAGTCAACCATACAGTCTTCATGAAATATTTTTTTAAGTCATTACTTTTCAAACTGGCATATCTCGGAGCTAACACTCTCGCAAAACTTCCGGCAAGAAGCGGAATTCCAAACGACAATTGTCTTGCGGCAGAAAATATCCCTGTTTGGTAGGGCGTCAAAACTTGCAGTAATAAAATCGTATCAATTCGCCCATTTACGGCACCAGCGATACGTGACAACGCCATCCAAGAAGAAAAGTTAACAAACCCCTTCTCGATATTTTTATAATTAATACGAAAAACTACCTGTGTTTTTTGCCAAAAGAAAGCAATAATAAAGGAAATAATATAGCTACCTGCATATACCATCATCGTATTTATTAACGTCAAGCCAAAGAATGACGACATCATTAAAGTTAGTGCAAGTCTGATTCCACCAATCAACATACTCAAAAGTGCTGATAATCCAAAATTTTTCTGCGATTGAAAAACTTGTATTTGAAAATCGACAATTAGAAAACCTGCAATCGCCAAGGCCGAAAACACGGTAAGCATCTTTTCTTCTGACTTTAAAACAAATGATGAAATAACAGGCGACAACAAAGTAAGCACGACGATAAAAATACAAGCCGAAATAATACGTATTGCAAATACCGTATTTAGAGTTTCTTGTGCTTTGTCAAACTTTTTTTCTTTCAAATAGTTGGAGACATATCTAAACAAAGTTGATCCCAAACCCATATCACCTATCGCTATCATTATCGCAATGAAACTTAATGCAGCGGAAATAATACCGAAAAGTTCAGGTCCCAGTTCTCGTCCGGCAAGTATCGTAAACATAATCGTAAATAATGATGCAATTATGCTCCCCATAAAAAGAACAGCTGTATCTTTAAAAGTATTTGAGAGAATGATGTTTCTAATTTTTGTTATCATGTTGAACTTTTTTTTCAGGACTAAACCAAAGCGCGACAATGGCTATAACAACAAGAGACAATGTCGTGTAATACAAACCCCATCTTACATACACTTGTGGTCCGAATTCCAGTTTATATGGAGAGTTTGATGGTTTTATATAAAAAGCATTTACCATGGAATACGCTGGGATGCTTAATGACGTACTTTGTAAATATGTAATTCTCCAACCGGGATGGAATGCGTCGGTAAATACAATCCATCCGTTTTCTTTTTGTGGACTTAACTCATACACAGTCGGGTTTTTCTTTTCAAATTCTAGATTGCTAGATGCGGGTGGTTTATCATTTGTATCATCAGCATACACACGCACACCAAAGTGAGCCATGTAAGTCGAGGAATGGTTTTTTGCTTTATTCCATTCATCGGCGGTAATAAGTGCGACTGTATTAACAGAATTTATTCCACCTAGATTTGTAATCGTAAGTTTATTGTCACCATCAAATAGTTTAATGCCTTGTGTGAACCATCTGAATTGCGTCTCACCACTATCTTTATTAAAAGCTTCACTTACAATCTCACCTTGTTCATTGCCTATTTCATATCTTAATTTCGAATCCATGCCCCCCAAACTTCGTATCGCAAGAATATAACTGGCATCCTGTACTTCGCCAAAATTAACGACAATTTTTTCACCAATTTTTTCTGAGAGAAATGATCCCAGACGATAATCAAAAGTTTTTGTTTTAATGCCTCGAATTAATAACTGGTATTTAAAATCTAAATATTTATCATTATTAAAATACGCCCATTCACTCGCAAATTTTTTAGGGTCAACATAATCCTTTTGTAGAAAAGTCATTGTAAAATCATCCTCGTTGGTTCCATTAAAAATAATGGTTGCGCTTTCTGAAGCAATTTTATCCAGCAAAAGCGGATTCCACAGACCGTCTTCGAAATACGCGTTGATTTTGTTAGGCAAACCATCATCGCCAAACTCGGTTTCAATCTCAGGTCCGACTACAGCCAGTAGTTCATCCGCCTTAAATATTCTTGGTACACTATTATCAATTTTATAAAAGGAAATATCGTTACTGTCGCGTTCTTTTTTCAACTCAGTATTATTGTTTAGTGCCATTTGCAATCTGTTCCAATCTTTTTGTTCTTCTCCATTTAACTTATATGGATTTCTGTGATCTTTGGATAATACAAGATACTTAATTCCCAACAATCGATACCAAGCTATATATTTATCGGTTTGATAAATGTAATTATATTTATCTGAACTTCCAACAGTCAGATTAGCCAGAGGTCGAAGATTAGGCATATCACTTGCATTTAAAGCTGGGTTGTTCTCGGTTTCAAAGGTCGAAGGATGTTTGTCCGGGAACCAGAGTGAGCGATAATATTCATGATCCTCACTTAATATGGTGTTTATTTCACTTAGTTCATCGGGGTAATTTCTTATCGACAAAACAAAATTCATATTCCCGAGCATCGCCGGCGCTACCAGGAAGAGTAGATAAATATACGCAAATAAAGTAATACTTTTACCAAGAAGCGTATGTTTTGACAACTTGTCGCAAATTGTAGTTAGAAAACTACCCATTGAAATTCCCGCAAGTAACATTACCGGAACAAAAAATTTACTGTTATCTCGAAACGACTCACCAAACGGTAAATTCGTTACTGCAAACGAGTATATATTTCCCATTGGCGGAGTTGCCCCCTTAAGTAAGAAAATCAAAAATAGCAAGATAAGAATGATTTTAAGTTCACGCTTATCTTTACTGCTAAACAAATTTCCAAAAACCGTAACAGGAATTAGTAAAAAATACCATGCAGGGTACGTGATTTCGCCAAAGATATTTTTATACCAATGAGGCTGATAGAAAAATATGCCGTTCACAAACGAAATAAAATTCAAATTGGTGACAAAGGAAGCTGAATTTTCAGGATGAATTTTTACTAAAGGAATTATCCAATACGAATTAATACATATCCAAGGCAACACAATTAACAATAGATTTTTTATTATCAAACGCCATTTACCGGGTGCTTCGATAAAACCCACAAGTAATGCAACAAAAAGAGCAATCAATGCGATCCGTGGATCGGCAATCGTATTTAGAGTGAGAACAAAAAGAGCAAGGAAATATTTTTTCGGGGATAATTTGGAAATAACGTTGGTTAGTGTCAGTATCGTGAATGGAAATATTCCATAAGAAAGTGCAACACCAACCTGACCACCATCAATTAGTAGTATGAAATATGTATTTAGTGTGTAAAACAACGAAGCAAAAAACCATACCAACGGTGGATACTTTAATTTTTTTGCAAGATAAATAGGCCCAATAAGTGAAAGGATGATTGCTGGGAAGAAAAATAATAAGTTAATGATTATATTGTTGGGCAAACCGAGGTATTTACCCATAATTCCATAGAGCATTAGGATTGGTTTAATAAAAAGCCTCGGATCGATTGTTCCTAAATTACCATCTCTGTTTATCCAGGAATACGGTTCACTGAAAAGATCGGTAAACTCACGATTCGTAAAGTTGGGTGCATCACCCCACGACAAATCGGTGTGAATAATGAGGGGATAGAAAACGATAATAACAGGAATAAGTAAACCAATAATAAAAAACGCTACATCGGCGACCTTATAAGTCCCTGGTATATTAATGCGAATCTTGTCAGTTTTCTTTTGCATGTAATGTTAATTTATAAATTGTTAATCCAAGCAAACCAAGGTAGAGGTATTTTGATAATTGAATTGCCCGACCGGGGTGATGTGTGGCAAGAAAAAAACAAACTATAAATAGAATTACCGATGTTATACTTACTAATACACGTTTCATGATCAAATTACCAAAGGTATCAACACGCAGTTTAATGCCGTACTTTTTCATAATTCTATCGACTATAGTATTATACCTCCCGGTTTTAATAAATAGTGATCTTTTTTTGAATAGAGGTAACGACTTAACCGAATTCTTCTGGCCGATTTATTTATATGTCAAAAACCAGATTTTAGCGACACATAAATTGCCATATTGGAATGGCATGTTCTTGTCAGGTGTGCCACTTTTACCTGACCCCCAATCGCCTATCTTTTATCTTCCCAATATCATTTTTATGGTCTTGCCCATCGGAGTTGCTTTTATCATTTCATCGATAATACATACTGCATTTGGGGGAATCGGAACATATTTGGTATGCTACAAGGGACTAAAATTTAAGCTACTACCTTCATTGTTTGGATCCTTTGCATATCTACATCTGGCTCGGTATAGCGGCTTCATAGAAGCCGGTCATTTCGGCTTAATAGCGGCCACAACATACATTCCTTACGTTTTTTTATCACTAATTATGATCTCAAGAAATCCCTCCCTCACATGGTCGGTAATTTTTGCTTCAAGTTTAGCGGGTATATTTTTCACTCACCCGACAACATTTGTATACGCAGCACTTTTTTCATTTCCGGTATTTTTCACTCTTACTAATTTAACTAGGCGAGCACATAAAACTTGGCTTTTTTATATTATCGGCGGACTTATTTCATTTGGATTTACGGCAATAACACTGTTACCTCAATTAAACTGGGTTCCTCAAACTAATAGATTTTTATTATCGGTTGATAAAGATGTATACCCCAAGTGGAATTCTATTGGCGAATATGCTCAAAGCATTTTCGCTCCGTGGCTTAATGGCATATCAGGGATTAGATCGATCGACTCGGAAAAATGGCTTTTTATTGGTATATTGCCAAGTATATTGGCGGTATATGGTTTTACGCAAATTAAAACCGCAAAGAAGAAAGTATGTATAATGCTACTTCTATTTACCTTTGCCCTATTTTCTCTAAATAACTTGTCACCATTTTACACTGCGCTTCTTAATCAAAATTGGTATGTTTTCGGCCGTGTCTCAACGCGAGTATGGTTTATGGTTTCTTTTCCGATTATTTTGCTGGCAACATATGCAATTAATGTTTTAAGCACTAAACACACCAGATTAGCTTACATTCTTGCAATGCTAGCAGTTGTTGAGATTACAACAATTTCACTAAGCCACATTACCAAACCGATACGTAACGATAGACTTATAGCAAGTAAAAACGTCTTGTCTTTTCTTGCAAACGACAAAGATAGATTTAGAGTATTTTGTACCACCAGATGTTTCTCTCAAAAGGATGTAGCCGAATACGGCTTAGAAACAATCGAAGGATACTCGACCCTGCACCAAAAAAATTATTACCAGAGTGCATGGGGAATGACCGGAGCTTATTGGAATTATTACACACTCACGCTTCCGCCAATCGGGTCATACAAATATGGGAAATTAGATCCAAATTATGAGAGTCTGGGCAATTTCAATACAAAATATATCGTATCGCCTTATGAAATAGTCCATTCCGATATCGTGTTTCTTACTGCTATTGATGGTTTTAATATTTATTCTAATAATAAATACAAACCACGTGGTTATTTTGTTGAAAACGACAAAACGCAGACAGCCGATATTAAATACTACTCTCCCAACAAAATCGTTATTAACGTCAACACCACATCAAAACATCTAATTCTCGCCGAAGTGTTTAGCCCCGGATGGATTGCTTTGGCCGACACGAAAAAAGTGCAAGTGCAAGAAACCCCCAATGCACAAAGAGCAATAGATTTACCATTAGATACTAAAATGGTTGAATTATATTATCAACCCGTCGGATATAATTTGGGAAAAACTATTACTGTTGCGACTTTGATTGGTTTATCGTTCTATGTATTAAGTGTTAACTTGAAGAAAATCAAACTACCTTAATTATGATTGCAAATTATTGCATGTTTAGTCAATGAAATTAGTAATTTACAAAAACTACAAGATTATTTTAATATTAGTACTTTCTAGTTTACTACGTTTTTCCAACTTGCCTGCAAAAATTACTTTTACCGCAGATGAAGCATATCTGTCCTACGTCGCCCAAACACTGATTAAAAACTTCCACATCATATGGATTGGTTGGAGTGCATTAGGGTTTGACGTTTACTTAGGGCCCTTATGGATATATGTCATTTATCCATTTCTATATTTATCGCACGGAAATCCCATTATTCTGGGTTATATTTCCGGTTTTCTTGGAGTACTAACAACTTTTGCAATTTATAAAATCGGCTCTAAATTTTTTAATCACCAAGTAGCCATCTTGTCATCACTAAGTTACGCACTATTGCCCTTATTAATTTATTATGATCAAAAACCTTATCCACCCGCCATACCACTTATTAGTCTTCTTGTGACATTTGCTTTACTGAAAGTAAGAAAAAGCGCCAAGTGGTGGGTCGTAATTTCATTTCTTTATGGACTGGTTTTTAATATTCACCTTTCATTGGTTTTACTTGCTTTTCCTATCCTTTACGCATTATTTACTGGAAAAAAATATCTTAACAAAAAAATATTAGTCAGTTCATTTCTGGTATTTATTGTTACCGTTTCACCGCTTATTGTTTTTGATTATTATAAGAAAGGGTACAACATACAAGCTCCCCTAAGAGCGTTTAATGCTAGTCAAAACTCTACCGAAAAAACCTCCGGTCATTACGACGAATTGTTTTCTTCCTTTGGACGAATTTGGTATTTGAATTCATTTAGTGAAGTCGCCGACGAAATAATACCAACATGCAAAGAAAATGCGCTATCGACTTACTCACGACCTCCGCTTGGCATATCTATCGTTTCGTTGGCAATTTTTATATCCTTTGCTCTTAATAAAAAAACATGGAAGGATTATTCGCGTAAAATGTTACTTTTTGTCAGTTTAACATTTATCATTCCTTTTACGTTAGTTACCGTTATTAATCCTGTTGAATATTATCTGCTGGGGTTTTTCCCGATTTTACTCATTATTACATCAGTAGTTATTTACGACCAAAGAAAAATAGTCAAGATGTTTTTATTGCTACTTATGTTTTCGTGTTTGATCTATGCACCATTCGTAACCCTAAGAGCAAATACAAATTACGGTCTTGAGGCAAAAAAAGAACTGGCTCAACAAGTTGCCCAATTAGTCGACGGCAAACCTTATTACCTGCAAGCCCGTGGCGGTTGTCAAAGCGTGGGTGGATGGCGATATCTTTTTTCCATCTATGGGCAACGACCCGCAAAAAGCTATGACGACGTAAGTTTTGGCTGGCTTTATCCTGATGAAATAACAAGTGAAAAAAGCGTTTACGAAGTATTAGTTGTTGAGAAACGGGCAAGTGATCACACTAATTTATATACTAATTACGTTAACAAGGTAACATCCGGGGGTTATGAGGCTTTGATTTATAAAATTAGTGATTAGGTGTGTAACTTTTTTGATATATACCTAGTCCAAAATACCAGAATATATGTTTGAATAAATATCGCCCATTTAACGGTTTGCAAATAGTTGCCGACTATCGCCGATTCACCGACTCTTTGTAAATATGTTACAGGTACTTCAACGAATGAAAGTTTGTTGGAAACGGTAAGTAAGGTTAATTGAGTATTAAAAAGAGGCGACTTCTCAAATCCCCACTTCCTTTTAAGAATATTTAGAGCTTTTCTAGAAAACAATTTATAAGTACAGCCCACATCCGTTAAAGCGTTGGTATTAAAAAGCACTTCAATAGTTTTTGCTTCAATTACATTGGCAAATTTACGAAACACGCCCATACCGGCACCGGAGAGTGACGAAATTAAACTCGTACGTGAACCAAGTACTACTTCAAAATCATTTGAGTAAACCAGTAGTCGCTCCAGGTCTTTTGCCAAAAAGCTTCCATCCGGTTCACACGCCACTATAAGATCACCTCTTGCCGTGTTTAATCCCTTCTGAAAGGCATATCCATATCCCTGGCGATCTTCGTATACTATTTTTACACCGGTTTTATTTACTTCTTGGTCTGTACCTTTTTGGGCATTATTGTTTACTACTATGATTTCATCAACAAATTGTGTTTTTTGAAAACTTTCGATTACTCTGCGAATCGTTTTTTTCTCGCGGTATGTGGCTAAAACTAAAGAGACTGTTTTTCCTTTATACATATTTATTTACATTTATAAAATTCATAAACCGATATTGTGAGCCCCAAGATAAAAGCCTGAAACATATAAATCATTGTTCGCTCGGCCCACACGCCAACCCCTAGAGCGAGCAATAATTCCGCAAAGGCTAAAAAAAACAACGATATCACAAAAATAACTTTGCTAGTTGCCCCAAGCATTATTACGGCAAGAATCAAACTAATCATGACAATAATATTTATCGTTAGTGGCAAAAAGGGGTGAAAATATCCGGCAGAATGAAGCAAGACAAGAAGTATTAGAATAATATTATAGGTAAATAGACCGGAAAGATGTTTATTTGCCCATGCTTTTGTTTTGACCTCTTTATGTCCCCAAAAGGTTCTTGACAGTCGTTTATTTATGTACTTTTTTAGATCTTTTAACATAATTATAAAGAGGAAATATGAGCACACATATCACAACCGTCGCCAAACTTACAAATAGTCCAAAGTAATAATATTTCTGTGTGGTATAGAATATTGTAAATTCCTGTGTAGTGCTATTCCCGGGCATATACCAAGCGTTTGCGTATCCATGGGCACTAAAGTGTAGTGGTTTTCCCAAATATGAGGCGCTAACGATATTCCAGTTCGGACTATATTTTTCCAAAAACACTAGCAAGTAATTATCATTGATATTTTCCACCTTCACCTTGTACTTCGTTGGGTTAACTTTTGTAAAAGATACCGTTGGAGTATGTATCGTGTCAGCATTTTGTTCTATTAAAAAAAGCTTATTATCATAGATACGCTTAAAGGAGATATTTTCAAAATATGTTTTACTTCTCTTCTCCCGACTATCAACTGGGATTTCTATCACCACATTCATCGTTGAACTTGCTCTGACTGGTTCAACAAAAATTTCTTTTTTATTCCAATCGGTATCTTCATCGACTTTAGTGGGTAAAACCTTATACTTCGCAGCTCCGCTTTCTTGGACTATATTAACATTCGGTGTATTACCATAGATATATTTGTATTCATATGAGAACAGATAATTGGCGTATGGATTGAATTCATCTACCGGGACAATTAGACTCTTCTCATTAATACCATCATTAAACACGATCAACACATTGTCGTTATTCAATAATTCTTCTCCTTTGATATGGAGATTTTCATTTCCCTTTAATACCAGATCTTTGCTGATCAGGTTACTGTTCTCAGGATAAACAATATCCACATTATGTTCACCCTGCGTGACCTTAATATTTTTGAGTATGTAAAATGTATCGGTTTCAACAATTTCTGTATCTTTATTTAACAGATCCGGGAAAATTACGCTTAGATCACTTCCGTTGTAACCTCTTTTTTCGATCGCTAATTCATAAATTCCCTCAGGAACATTTATTAAATACCTTTGACGATTTCCAACCGGATTACTGCCATAGGTCGTATTGTCTAACTGGAATATGTTTTTCTTGATATCTTGCGAATTATCTATCTTATTTACTTCACTGTCACCAGCGAGAGTAATTACGCGATTTGGATCAAGATATGGCAGTAACGTATCAAATACAGAATCATCAGAATTATTTGTATATAGTCCGTTTGCAGTAAGAATTTTACCAGGATAGTCAGCATTTTGGTAAAAAGTCCATTCACCGAAAACCAGTTTATCTTTTTCCGGTATTTCTTTTGAATGATATATGGATACGGCGTCATTTTTCATGAATAAAGTATCAGCATTCAAAAACGATAGAGACTTAAATACCGAGTCGTAATTCTCCTGTTTGATATTATTATAGATTCCTTGCAATATAGGCTTTAGTCCCTTACCCAGAAAAACAAAGGATGGTGCCACGGTTTCTTTGGACGAAAATAGATTAAGAACGGTTTCTGTACCCCTATATCCCCATTTAAACTGTTCCAGTTCATCCTCGGGATAAACAACGATACGAGCACTACTCTCACTATTATCAAGATATTTTTTTGTTTCCCATACATAGTCGGGGATTTTAACAAAAAAACTATCTGATTTTTGTGGACGAAATATTTTACCTGTTATAAGTGGATACTCATAAAGTAAGCCTCCAATTACAAAAATTACTACTCCCAAATATATCAAGCGCTTGCCAAGTATTATATTGAGAATTTTCTTGTCACCAAACCTTTTTAATATATTTTCAACAAGTAATCCGGAAAGCACGGCATATGCCAATATCACGTAAGGCGTAAATATATACCATGGACTTCTGAAAAACGAAAAGTACGGTATATATTTAGCCATCAAATTATATAAACTACCTGTTGGTTCATGTAATCCGGCTCCCATAAAGATACCGATTACCAACATAATTCCTGTATATACATACAAATAGTTTTTCTTATTGTTTAGTAAGATGTAGGAAATAATTACAAGCGTTGGAACAACAAAACTAAACAGAATAAAGGGGAGTTTATAAAAATAGTTTAATGCGTATGGAATATACATCGGAAAACCCGATTGATCAACGGCATACCAATCCCAAGCTCCTTGTAATCTAATAACATTCAGAAGGCTGGTGTTTTCAGATAATGCCGCAACCCAGTTTGTATATCCAATATTCTCCAGAGTTAATACTGCTCGATCCGCTAGCATAAAGTGCGAAAACGGTACAACCCAATATAAATTTGACATAATGATAACTACACTCATTAACATTGCACCTAAGAAGATATGTCTGATTTCTCGTTTTCTAAAAGGTAATATTGTTAGAAAGTAAATTATCACTCCACCCATTAATGTAATAATATATGCAGGATTTATCCCGGCACCTGAAGTAATCATGGAAAACAAAACACTATAAAAGAGTAACTTCCCATTCGATAGGGCATCAAATACATATCGATTGGCTAACCCAATAAATAGCGGTAAACCTACCATAACTGCGAGGTTAGCAACTTTAACGTTTTCCCATGTGTTGAACAAATAAATATTATATGTATAAATAAATACAAGTATTAGCTGAGCAAGTTTATTGTTTTTAAGAAAGGTTCGCGAAAGATAATAAGAACCAAAAACAATTGAAGAAAACCAAAATACAAGTGAGATTATTTGCACATGCCGTAAATTAAATCCCAAAACATGAGGTATAACTTGAATCAAATGAAAAAACCAACCGGAAGTTGACGTTGTCGCATCCGCGCCGGTTCCAATTGTGTCATTCCAAACAAAAAAGCGTCTTTCAAACCAGACCAGAGGATCAAGTGGAAAGTTGGTATCTAGTCCATTAATGATGACATCGGGTCTACCAACAAACCACAGCAATGGAGTTAGTGACATGGCAAACATTATAATTGTAAGCCAATGCTCTTTAATTATTTGTTTCATATTCTTTCTTTATTTCATCAGTAATTTCAATTAATGATTCAATATCTCCTTGCCATTTATAGGCTATAATTGCATTACTTGGAATATTATATTCTTTTATTGCATTAAATAACTTATCTTTATCTCTAAAGTATCCAAAACCTCGACCGTCATACTCTTTGTAACCCTCCTCTTTGATCTCCCAAAGAAATTTGTTTTCATAAAATTGGACAGGAAGTTTTTCCTCGCTATACCAAACCAATAAAGTCTGGCCCAATCCTGATTGAAAAGGTAATATTTTGTCGGTTTCTGGAAGTCCAAAATAAGAAGTATCGCTTTGGGTATAAAAAACTACCCTGTCAGGTAATTTGGTATGGCTGGCTTTAACTGCTAGTAATATATTTTTGCGTATTATTCCATAATCAACAAGTGTTTTAATTTGTCCAGTTAGGGCAACAATGTTTGTAATTATAACTATCGAAAGCGCGATATGTTGTGCTTTTTTATTTTTAAAAAGAGAATCCACTATCATAATAAGGAGTATAAACACTCCAACGCTTGTTAAGTATAGATTTCTCGAGTCGAGAACATTAATCTTTCCAAACCGCTCTGGGGACAAAGCATATATTAAGCTGTTTAAAATTACATAAACATAGAAGAACAATATTATATTTTTCTTTTCTTTGTCTTTGTGTCTTATGTACACAATATATATAAGGTATGAAAATATTACAAAAAAGGCTAAGGATAACCCCTCAAGAATTATTTTCTGTGCAAACAAATCAAAGGTGGTTGTCCCAATAACAGGTCGTAACGATTCGGGTATTTTCGCCGCAATGAAATAACTAATTTTTATGAAGTACTGCAGGGGAATCACTGTTTGCGTAACAGTCTTCATGGGAAACGTAAGTAAGTTGTAAGTAATATCGGTCAAGCTTTGAGTTTCTGTTATCATGGGAGTAGCTCCGACGTTGTGTATAAATAACATACCCGCTCGAAGTACAAAAAAGGATACTCCTGTTGCCAATGTTGCTATAAGTTGTTTATGTTTATTTTTGTTATTACTTAGATACAAGATTAGGGCATACAAAGCAAACATACCAATAGCGATTTCTTTGAACAATAAAGCGGCGATAAGCAACACAATCGAGTATGACCATCTGCGAAAATTTCCAGTTTTTCCATATTTTATAAAATAATAGATAGAGATCAACGTGAATGAGGTTGCTCCATGTGTATTAATATTTGCCCCAACCCACGTGGTTGCTTGATAAATTGAAGCGGAAACACCAAATAGTAATGCAACTATCGATGCATAATATTTCCGCTTTAAATTCAATAAGACTAACTTGTAAACAAGAACAACATTTACTAAGTGCCACACTAAACTTGCTCCAAACCACATTTGGTAATTTAAGTTAAATAACTTAAATATTGTTAGAAATACTATTCTTTGAAGTGGATTGTAATGATTTATTTCTAATCGAAAGTAGCTAATTACCGTCACAAGAGGATTCTTTCCGACATCTCCCAAAACATCCGCAAACGCCAACCATTCATCTTGAGCAAAAAACGATTGGAAACATCTTATGTAAGAAAGACATACTACCGCCAAACATGCAAACAAACCATATTTATCTAGATATTTACTTTTATTTTCCATATGTTTTCAGTTCAGTTTTTATATTAAATACGTATTTAATGTAATAATACACTATAGTTATCAAAGTAAAATAAACTAATAAAGGATGAATCATGTATACATAATTTCTTTTGGAAATGGTAATTCGAACACCGTCAACAAGTGGAAATATTAGTGACATACCATACAGAATAAATAAATATTTTCGAAGCCTTACATCACTGTTGGTTAGTACTTCTCGGCCGACATACCCACCCTTTCCCATGTCCGACCTAAAAATGTTGTTTTTAACGCGCGACACAATCTTTTTCACATATGTAGCCAAACTAGTGGTTGAATAATGAAGAGTTGGATCGTTTTTTGTGATTGCGACAAGTTGCTTATCTTTTATCAGTAGGTAGAAAAGTAATGCTATATATTCAGGATGTTTCGATAAATGCGGATAGTGTTTCTTCGTGTATGTTGCATCAATCATGCACCCTCCCGCCCAGAGCTCAAATACACTACTGTTAGAGGAATTTGCAAAATCAAATATAACACAATCTTTTGTTTCGTTAATTACACGATATTTATTTCTCAGCGATGTGATTAATGATTTATCGTCTTTGGATTCCTTGTAAACAAATTGCGTAAAGGGGTCACCGAAGCTATTTATGTAGTAGTTAATTTTTGAATAGTTCAAAGGTGTTTTGTACCCAGTGGTGATAACTGCACGCGTATTTTTTTGTGTCTTAATGGCTTTTAGTTTTAATTCAACACTATTTACATTTTCCAAAACTTCATCGCTGTCTATAAAAATAATGTAATCCCCGGTCGCCTTGTTGTAACCCACCTGTTTCCCATATATTAAATCAACTTTATTATTACGATATATTTTACATTTGTATTTTTTACATATAGCTAGTGTCGTATCTGTCGAACCTCCGTCAGCAATTAAAATTTCTATGACGGCACGTGTTTTTTGTTTTCTTATCGAACTAAGAGTTTTTTCGATAGTCCTAGAAGAATTCAAAGTTGGTATTACAAAGCTTACTTTATCTTTTTTCATTATTGGTTGTAAAAACTTTTAACCATTGTTATCGCGTTTTTTCGTGTTCGAGATATTGGTTGCATGGTAAATTTACTTTCGTATTCGCAATTTCCTCGGTAATTGGAAAACCACCTCTTTTATACCCTATTTCTTGATATGCGAGTGACAAATGTGGAAATGGTAGTTGATCGCAAGTTATTACCGCATGTCCACCTCTTGGAACGTCCTTGAAGATTTTATGCATATAAAATTCCCGTTTGAATTTAAATCTAGAATTTTTTCCACTTTCGATTATTGTTAAATTGCCACGTTCATCTAATATGGTTTGGAGTTTAGTGAATTTGCACTTTTTTATGTCCATGGATTCTCAATACAGTTTTCAGCAAAGTATACAATATAGTTGCTATAATTATATATATGAATAGTGATGTTTTTATCCATCCACTTTCGGATGTGAGGACAACCAACATTGGTTCAAAAACTAAAGTGTGGCAATTTTCAGTTATTCTTGAAGGGGCAGTTATCGGAAAAAACTGTAATATCAATTGTCAAACCTTCATCGAAAACGACGTCGTTATCGGCGACAATGTCACGGTAAAATGCGGTGTTTATATCTGGGATGGAATACGGTTGAAAGACAATGTCTTTATTGGCCCAAATGTCACTTTTACTAACGATAATTTTCCGAGATCGAAACAATACCCGGAAAAATATTTACCGATAATCATAGAAAAAGGTGCTTCGGTCGGTGCAAACTCCACTATTCTCGGCAATATTACAATAGGGGCAAACGCAATGATTGGAGCAGGTAGTGTGGTTACAAAAAACGTACCACAAAATCAACTTTGGATGGGAAGTCCGGCAAGATGTGTTAAAGAAATATGAATATAAATATTGTTTACAACCACCTGATTACCCTAAGAGCGAGAATAAGATCGCAGTTCTGGAAATTGTTTCTCAAAAGAATGGGAAAACATGTTGATATTATGGGGAATGTAAAAATCATGAGTCCGCAAAAAATATCAATAGGAAATAACGTGCTAGTAAATTCGGAAAGTAAATTAGGTGGGCAATGCGGTATCGAGAT
This sequence comes from Candidatus Woesebacteria bacterium, assembly GCA_016700095.1. Taxonomy (NCBI): domain Bacteria; phylum Candidatus Woeseibacteriota; species Candidatus Woesebacteria bacterium. The sequence goes on from CP065002.1 coordinate 888,917, forward strand.
TGGAAATGATGTGTTGATTGGCTACAACGTAAATATCGTTTCGCAAAATCATGCGTATGACGACAGGAACATACCAATTAAAAATCAAGGATTTTACGGACGGAAAATTGTAATTAAAGACGACGTATGGATTGGTGCAAACGCCGTAATTCTTCCCGGTGTTACTCTTGGAAAAGGATCCATTGTGGGTGCCAACGCGGTTGTGACAAAAGATGTTGAACCTTTCACAATAGTGGGCGGAGTACCGGCAAAATTAATAAAACAAAGAATCTAGTTTTTTAATAAATAGTTCACGATAATTTCCGACGGTTTAATATTAGTTTTTACAGGTTTTCTTCTTCTTTTTTTATAGTCGGTAAGAAAATCATTTATGATTCCGGTGTCTCCTTTTGACAGTACTACATTTTCGTTTAACCCCTCAATTTGCTCAGTGTGTTCTCTTAACAACAAACACGGTTTCCCCATTAAGTAAGCTTCAAACTGATTTGTCGCCCCATCGGTTGCGATATATTCAGCTTTTTCCATTAATTTAATAAAGGTTGAATAATTAATCAAAGGCATTATTTTTATATTCTTATTTTCCATATCCAGCGATTTAATTATTTTTACTGTGATAGGGTGATTAAACAGCACACACACAAGTTTCTTTTCTGAATTATCTATCACAGTTTTAATTATCTTTTTCGACCAATTTTTGCGAAATATTACATGTTCTTGTCTGTGTAATATTAAAATGTAATATTTCTGTTTTGGTATAACATTTTTTTGAATAGTTTGTTTCTTATACCAATTAAACCCTTCAAGTAAAGTATTGAAATGGGTGTTTATTTTGGGTTTATGGATATTTTTGAGATTATTTGTTGCCCATGTACTCGGAGGAAACAACACATCGGCAAGTCGAATATTGATATTCCTACAAATTTCTTCGGGAAACGGTTCTTTCAAATTCTTAGACAAATCTCCACTTTCTATGTGAATAATTTTTATGTGTAATATCTTGGCGATAATTGCACCAATTGTAGTTGTAACTGGATCGCCATATATAATTAAATTGATATTTTTTCTTGCCTGCATTTTTTCTTTATGCAAGATATCAAGACCGAGAATAAAAGCTTTGACCGCCCATATTCCAAAACGGAATACTGAAGGCTTAGTGCTTTTGTTTATAAGTAAAGTCGTTTCTAATTGTCCAGTATACTTTTCAACCTCTTTTACGCGAACATTGTTTTGACCGGACAAAATAATTTTATATTTTTGATTTCTTTTCTTTAGTTCTATCAATATCGGAGCAACACGAATTAATTCAGCGGTAGTGCCAACCATAAAAACAAAAAGTGTTTTTCTTTTTGTTTGATTATTAACTTGCTTTGTCATTTTCAAGTAAGTGCAATTTTATATCTTATATATTACTGTTACAATCATTTCCTAAAAACATAATATGCGATAAATATCTATTTTCATGTCAAGTATAACTAGACTTATAAGTCTTTATAATGAGAGGAGAATTATACGAGTACGCGAAATTTTATTAAGAAACCGCATAAATCCCATATTTTTTATCTTTCACTTTAATTTTACATTACCAATTCTTGGATTATTGGACTGATGATTACATAGCTTGGAGTGAAATTATTCTGGCTTTGTAAGTATATATTTCTAAGCAAAGTTCCACCAGGCGGTATTATAAACTGAATATGACTCCCATTTTCTGAATTGTTTTCAACTATCGCCTGAGCTTCTTTGGAGTCAAATATTGAACCAAACGTATCATACTCCCAAGATACATGTATTACGTTTTTCAGTATCGTGTTATCAAGTTTAACAACTACACTCAAAGGTGCCATAGAATTTATATCATAACTTGAAAAATCGGCTTTTGTACGATTATCTACTTTGTCCCAATTGGGATCTATATTTAAACTCGTATCCCAGAGCAAACTCTCCCGCAAACGCCAGCTCGTGTTTACAACGGAGTCTGGAGTTACCATGAAAGAATAAATATTCTCAATAGGCAAATTTCTTTCCGTATAAATTGACTGTATACTCGACAAGTTCTCGGGGTAAATAATTTTATCTATCGAGACATCTAAATTGTAGGCAAACGCTGCCTCCGTAGATAGTTGTCCTACACGGGAAGCATCTCCAACGCTATATTGTAAATCTTTAAGCGATGCATCGGTAAAAATAATAATCGGTGTGTCTTCAGCTTCCACCTCTTGCCGGACAGAATTGAACATACGTCTTGCAGTTACACTGTACTTGTCAACAAATTTATATTGAGTGCTAACTGCGTAATACAAGTGTAAAAATATCAAAATAAAAGCAATAATAGTTGTTAACGTTGTAACGTGTGATTTATTTTTTGTATCGGATAAGTACAATATGGTTATAAAAAGCGGTGCAACAAACGAAAGTGCCATCATATAACGATAGTCACTTGATATGTAAAACTCCGGCTTAACCAGTATTAGACTTAAGGCAGCTCCTGCAAACATAGACAATATAATCAAGATTTGTTTCTTATTTATTGAAAAAATAAAATTAAGAACTAAAAATATAAATAGGGCTAATCCAATCAGCGTAGATTCCAACACTACAACGTCTGATATTTTATCGAAAAACAATTTCGCAGGCAAAAGATACAATATTATCGCTAATACACTGTACCTTTTAATCCTATTTGACATAAGTGAAAGTAAAATAATGTAAATAATTAGAGGTAGAAAATATGTCGACAACGACTCTAAATTATATTTTAAAATTGGGTTCGCCAAAAACTTCTGCTGGAGATCCGTCGGTACTATACTATTTGCCAAACTTGATAATACCGACGAGACAATCGTGTATTTATCGGCTTTAAATATCGCATTCCCCGTGACTTCATACGTACCGTAATCAATCACATATGAAATCGGGTGAATGAAAAGCTGCATTAAAAACATGAATAAATAAACAGACGCATTGCGTACACTCTCCTTAACTTTCACCTTGTTAGAATACAATACGATAATTGTTAGTATTGGTATTATAATTCCAGTAAACCGATGTGATGCTGACTCCAAGGTGGCAATGAAAAAAAGACAAGATAGTAAAATATCTTTTTTCTCTCGTAGTTTGTAATACCGAATTAAACTAGCAATTGATAGCAAATAAAAACTAAGTCCCAGCAGTACTCCCGCACCATCTCCGGCAAACATAAATAGCGATTGCTGTCCAGTATATCCGCTTGCAAATATAATGGTTAATAAATATATTTTATATTTCCCCAACTTTGCTATTTGGTGCAAGAGACAGAAAAGTGCATATACACAAAATGCAAAAAATAACAGAGCAATAAGATGGTAATAAAATGAATTTTTCCCAAATAGAGAATTGATTATGTACACAATGTACGTATTTATATGATATGGAAAATCTGGGACAATTTTTTCTTGTGCGAAATACAAATGAGTATAATCATCATTCCAAAAATACATCATGAGGGTCTGTCCATAAGAAATAATAATCGTACATATAATAAGAATGTTGGGAATAAATTTTTTCATTGTGAATCACTACTAAGTTCATCAATCATGTCGTTACTAATCAATTCATTGAGTGATAAACTTCTCACGCTTATATTTGAAATCTCGAAACTAATTGGGATAGAGAATTTGATGTTAAATCTATCAACAGAAGTACCTCCTGCAGGAATAACAATCTTGTACGTATGATATTTGCCATCTATAACAATCGGAAAACTACTGCTTTGTTTGTCTATATCTCCTTTATCCGTCTTCCAACTGATAGTCGCAAATGAAATTGGTTCAGCTTGTTCGTATAAAATATCCCATTCATTTTTATTACTAGCAAGTGAAAGGGGATCGTCGTAATACGTATGCGCTTGAGCAAACGAAATTGAATTAAATCGATCTTCCACCACTTCAAACTCCAATAGAGATGGTGAATCGTCTGTTTGAGTTTTGCTGATGACCATTCGTACATATCGAGCATCAGTTGCGGCAAACTTTTCCACAATCTGTTCTACATTTTTTCTCTCAGGTCCATTTACAACTGATTTTCGAACTGACCAGTTTTTCCGGTCAACTGAAGTTTCTATGCTGTAAGTCACCGGTGCAAGCGACGTTTTCCAATTCGTCCATATTACACTTCCAATTTTTTTAACTTTACCCAAATCAACAATCAATTCTTCGTGTCCTTTTTCATTCCAATAAATTCTGTGTCCTTGCCATGTAGTTGTAATATTTTTATCTACAGCATACCCAACTTCCCTAAATCTCCAATCAGACAGACTATTGCTTACTACTTCCGCATAATAATCGTTTCTAGCCTTGAGATACTCAAGTATCAAAAGCTTCTCTTTTAGGGAATATTTAATTGGTTTATAATTCGTTGGAGGTATTCCTTTGGCAGCAGAAATAGTAAGTTTTAACTCAACAGGTACCAACGGGATTGCCACCACATCACTTAATGATGTAAATACGGTGTTTTCCGACCCGTTATTGAGAAGTTCTCGCATTTTGTAAGTATTGTCTACTAGTCCATTTTTCCCGTAATAGTATGAATACAAATAGTCAATTTCCATGTCCCCATTTGCAATATATAAAACCGTTTCATTGAAGTCTGTTAAATGTCGCACGTCATATCTGTCAACATCATAATACATGGCAAGGGCAGTCGATTCCGGCATAGAACCTACCGAAAAAAAATCATAGAAGCGTTGAGGGTAAGGCGGTTCTAGAGACACGTCAAAATAAAATCCAGATCCTTTTTCAATATCAGGCACATATGTTAATAATTTAGTATAAAATTCTCTTGTAGTTTTACTGCGTGTTTCAACTAAATTAGCTTGATAAGTAAATCCGAAATAAAGGTGCATGGAAAGTATTCCTATTAAAAGACCCTTGCCTAAAAACGACTGTTTACTTTTTTTGTTTTCCCCAAGCTTAATAATAGAAACAAATATTATTGCAAACCCAATCACTACATAACTAAAGTAGCGATGTGTTGTTCCCCATATAGCACTTGGATACTGAACATAGTAACCAAATACTTGTGTCACAATTACAATAAAGGCAAAGAAAGCTACCTTGGACAGCTTTTTATTCTTGTGTATATTTTGAATACAAATTGTAAAACTAAAGACAATAAACTCAATCCCTAGAGCTCCAGAAAATATATCTGCAATTTGCCGATACCAAAGGTAGTCTAATGAATAAAGAAATAAGTTTAATATCATTCCCAAAAAAAGAATTCCAATCCCAATAATTTTCTTCTTTGTTGCCTCATGACACATCGCCAGTAGATAAAAAACGGAAAACAAACCAAACGCAAAACCAGAAACTACAAAGGCTTGGTCTGAAACTATACGGGGTAAAACGAAGGTTAACAGTTTTTCTTGGAGTGGATATGCAAAAACAGAATTACCAATATTTGCAAATAATGGCGCCAAAATTTCTACATTTCCTGCAACTAATTCATTGACTAAACTTACTAAACCCGGCCCACCGAATCCTTCATTGGTTAGATAACGAAAGTAGAATATAAACAAAAATGGAATCTGTCGAATACCATATTTTAAAAGTGATGTGACCTTTGAAATATTTACTAGAAACAGTGCATCTAAAACCACAATCGGGACAATAAGCGAGTGAGAACGAATAAATACAAACTCTGTTGCTGCCCAATAAAAAAAGACAGCGAGAAAATAATGAACTTTCTTTTTCTTTTTTGTAAACTTAACAATCTGTTCAAAAGTTAAGAACGCCAAAATAAGTCCAAAGTTAGTTTGCCATGAATTAATAACTCGAAACATAATGTCACTACCTATATAACCTGCTGCAAATATAAGTGTCGAATAGTACGCATATTTTATTTCACCATACAATTCTCGGACAAATCGATGAAAGAAATAGGTTGCGATAATATATGTGATAAAACCTATAAAAAAATATCCGAACGGGTCTTTGCCGAAAAGTGGAAAAAACGGAACAAACGGTGTAACTAAATATTTATATGCACCATGGCCAATAATACCTTCTCCGAAACTCCCCGCGGCTCCTTCCGGGTTTTGAAGTTTAAAAATAAGAGCTGAATCGTCTTGCCAAAAGTACATTTGTAAAGTCTGTCCGTATGCAATCAGTACGACAATAATTACAAGAAAGATAAACGATAATTTACCCAAGCGAATGTTTTTAATTCTTTTTTTCATAAATTATTCGACGTTTTATTCGTGGACTTATATTCTCATTTTTCACTATTTATACATTATTTAAAAATATTACTTTTATATATGTTTAGGTTATTTAATATGTAAAGCAGTAAAACCGCAAGTGAATTAATTCCAAATTTCAAACCGGGTAGCAATTTAATAGAAGAAGACTCTTCGTAAAATCTAACAGGAATTGGTATTTCTCCAATTCTTATTCCCTTGGCTATAGCAGAAACCGTGAATTGCTGATCAAAAATAAAATCATTTGAAAATCGCTGAAACGGTACAGTTTCGAGAGTGGTTGCGGAGTAAGCCCGCATACCCGACATGTGTTCACTAAAATTTACACCCAGTACTGGATTGGCAAATAATGTATACATCCGATTAAACAAGTATTTATGAAGGGGCATTCCGCCATCTAGCGCTTCTTTGCGAGTTCGTATTCTACTCCCAAATGTGTAACCGTATCGCCCTTGTAAAATTGGCCGAATAAGTTCTTCTATCAAAGTTGCGTCATACTGATAATCGGGATGAATCATTACAACCACTTGAGGTTTGTACTGAAGCGCTTCCCAGTAACACGTTTTCTGATTACCACCGTAACCAAGATTTTTCGGATGTTTATAAACTTCAATCCCCAATTTTTGAGCGGTTTTGACAGTTTTATCCTTACTGCCATCATCAACCAATATTATCTTTTTGACAATTTTTTTGTTTATGTCAGCGAAAGTTTTTTTGAGCGTTTTTTCAGCATTAAATGCTGGCATAACGACTATAACTTTTGGCTTTCCCAACTTTCTTGCGCGTCTTTCTCTATTCATATTCTTAATACATCGATGTATATGGATTGCCTAACGTGGTAACACTGGGTACTGCTTTATATTTATTATAACTAACTCCATTCATTAACATAGAAGTTAAATGCCCACTTTTACAAATTCCCGTGACTATTTGGAAATACGATATCAGTATCTAATTTAATTGGATTTGGGGTCCATCCTCCAAAATCTTCGGATACATCCGCCTCAAACACTTCCAGTTTATCAAAATATACATCCGACTGTGATTCTTGGTATACACCAATACTCACAACAGCATAACTCGAATTTTTAGGTATAGCGTGTGCAAATTGTTGTTTGGTAAACTCACTACTTGTTATCCGCGGTGATATTCGAACCGCGGTTCTATTTTTACGTTCGGTCGCATCACTTGCATTTTTAAAGTATTCAACAAAGACGAAACCATCTCTGGAGTTCAATCCTTCAAGTTTCGACACATGGGTTATCATTAATCCCTTTATATTATCTACACTAAAATAATTTGAGCTCCAGCTTCGAAAGTTAACTTTTTCATTTTTGTTAAAGGTAAACTCCAATAACAGATTTTTTACTCTCACATCCCTATCGGGAATTTTTACTACTACAAAATCAGACTCGGGTGCTAATGCAGGATTTGTAATCGAAAAAATCGAATAATCGGAATATTCTCGAATTACAAGTGCTGGATACGCCTCTTCAAGTAATTCTACCGGTTTGTTCCAGTATTTAAGAGAATTCATTGTCCCTTGGGACATCCACCAATAAAATTCATTTGTCATCCATTCTAGGTTTATCGCTACGAAGTCTGCATCATTAAATTCCTCCATACTATAATTATGTTTTTGATCAAACGGTAAACGTTCATAATTAACGCTATCAAAATTAACCGAGGAATGTGCTGCTATCTTTGAACCCGGAGGTATATTTTCCTCGATCCATTTTTTAGTAATCAAATAGTTCCATTCCTGTCTATACTCATTTCCCACTACAACAGATTTTGATATATTTTCAAACAGAGCTAGTCCAATTAGAGGAATAATAATTAATAAACCCACCTTTTTTGGAACTGATTTTGATATTTGTACTACAAATGCTGATGCAAAGATCATTAATAATGGAGTTACCGTAATAAAGTTTCTCGTGTAAAACCCTCCTCCAGTAAGAAATGTTATGACAATCAAAAAAGGTACAATCACAGATAGCAGCATAAGCTTCTCTTTAAATCTGGTAAAAATACTTATTATTCCCAAAATTACGAGCACGCTTGTAACCCTACCCAAACCATAGTGGTACAAATATGAATAAGGGAAAAAATCGAATTCATTTTTACCTGTTTTATATTTCAAAGATACATCTACTATCTGTTCTCTAAATTGCTCAAAGTGAATAAAGTGATAAGGATTTATTATTAAAGTAATAACCATTATCGACAATCCTGCAATAAATATTTTTTTGTCAAACAAACAACCTATTAAAGCGCTTTTGTTTTTAAAATGAAAATAAAAATGAGCTAAAAGTAAAGGTGGTATGGCGTAAACATGAAACTTTGTGGAAAAAGAAAGTCCAGCTCCAATTCCCGCTAAAAGATAACTCTTAATACTTGGTTTATCAATAATTCGATAGGTTAGTAATAGTGAAAGTAATAAAAAAAATGCATTATAAATATCTGGTAAAGCGAGGTGGCTGTTTAGAACTTGTCTGTAATTTACAGCTACAAACACAGATGATAACAATGCAACTTCTTTTGCAAACATTTTTTTTGCAAGTAAATAAGTTAACAAGACATTTCCAACACCAACTGATGCCGCAATAATTCTACCCCAAGTAAGAACATGTATTTCTCTAATCCCTAATATACTGAGTTGTAAGATTTTATTAGATTCTTCGGTTGTTAGTGGAAAGTTATACAATCCGTCGACGAACATGCCAATGTTTGATATGTAAAACTTCCCCCAAGAAAATGGTATAAATATTAATTTAAAAAATAGAGCGTTTAGTATCGGTATTAAACCCGGATATGCATAGTGAAGGGAATAGCCGTTTGCATCTAGCGTACCATCAATCAATATATAAATCCCTTGAGAATAACTCATTCCTTCGTCAGCATGATATGGTGGATAACCGGGATAAATACCAGTAAATCGCAAATAAGCTGCAGCAAAAAGAATTGCTAGTAATATTTTTTTCATTTGATAGCTTCAGCTTTCCAGAAGTAGCAAAATCGGTCGAATGGCTGGTTTTTTACTAATTTATTACCGTATATACTTGTAAACTCCAACATTTTATCGTAAAACGGTATTTTGTATAACGCAGGAATTAATATCGTTGAAAAAAATAAAAGTCTTTCTATTCTATGCGGGATTATTTTCCATTTTACAAACTTTGAGTTAAGAAACAATTTATAATAATCTCCTTTTGTAAATTGCCTTTCATCCTCACCGAGTGCAAATTGTGGAAACGTTGGAAAAACTTTTCTTAGTTTTAATAATTTGAACAAACCACGACCGGTAAAACCAATTGGATTATGTAAGTTGGGGTCAACTGTATATAATATTCCTCCCTTTTTTAAAACCCTATAACTCTCATCTAAAATACATTCCGGATCGGCCACATGATGAAGAATATTAATTGCAACAACTACATCAAAGGTATCAGATCTAAAAGGGAGTTTTCTCGCATCACCAACAACAAAATCATTATTGGGAAATTTTTCTTTGGCTCTAATCATTTGTTTTTTAGATAATTCCAACCCAACAACCCGTCTTCCTCTGATATGTGATGTTGATACCCCATTACCACAACCAATGTCGAGAACTGCATCGGTTAACTTGGTCGGTATATAATTTGCAGCTTCTCCCGATTCTTCCCAGAATTTTAATTTTTTAAATATTTGCATATTCTTTTTGTATACGCTTAATGCACTTTTTGTAACTCCCTTTTGCCACTCATCTTCCCAGGCTTCAGCCTCTATTTCTAAATATGGGTCAAGTTTGGTAAAAACAGGAACGCCGTTTTCTATCTCATACTTTACCGAATTTGCTGATATTAAAGTATTGTTCTTTCTAATCAATTTCCGCTTTGATATAGGATCAACAAGAATATCCAGAAGTTTTTTATTTATTTTTTGATTTGGCATAAATATATTATATGACTAAAGGGTTTCTTGCTGTGAGGATAGGTTTTCGAGATAGAATATCCATTTCCGCAAAGTAATTCATCCCACTCTTTTTCTCTGCGATAATGAAAATTAAAATCATATAGCTTTTTCTCAAATAAAATAGGTACTATGAAGGCATCCGTAAGCCAAGTGAATATTGATTTTAATACAGGTCTTTCAATAATTTCAACGATTATTAACTTTCCATTAGTGTTAAGTTTAGCGAATGTTTCCTTGACTACTTTCTCCTGAGATTTTCTATTCGGCAAGTGGTGAAGAACATGAGACAATATAATACAATCGGCTTTCGGATATTTACCCGACACAATATCTCCTTTTTCAAATTTTGTGTTTTCGACTCCTTTGTTGGCGTCTTTTAGTCTATTTTTGTTTATCTCAATTCCGACCAGCTTCCTATTTTTTGAAGAAAGTGCAAGATAATTTGTTAGTATACCGTCACCACAACCAAGATCAATTATTCTTCCTGATTTTGGAACTAGCTTGTTTATTTCCTCGAATGGAGCGTCCCACATTCTAATTAACGAAAATATTTCAATAAAACCTGCTCCGTTATATAGCTCAAGAGTTTGTTTGAACAAATTACCATATTTAGGTTTTCCAAAGATAAAAAAATATATTTTAAAAAACGCTTTAACGAAAATAATTAATAATGATTTTACTATCGCCATGGGTTATTGATAATTTATAAGTCTAGAAATATAATTACTTAAATGGAACTATCAATCATTCTACCAATTCACAATGAAGAATCAAATATCAATCCTCTGTATGACAGACTTTCTCTTGTTCTTAAGAAATTAAAGGTTAACTATGATTTAGTTTTTATTAACGACGGAAGCACGGATGATTCATTAAATAAATTACTAGCACTAAGAAATAAAGACAAAAGAGTTAAAATAATAAACTTCTCGCGCAACTTTGGTCACATGTCTGCAGTTACGGCTGGTTTAAGAAACGCACAAGGAGATAAGGTTGTCATAATGGATTGCGATTTACAAGACCCTCCGGAAGTTATTCCTCAGTTGTACAAAAAATCAAAAGACCACGACGTCGTTTATGCGATTAAAGAAAAAAGGAAAGAAGGGCTAGTAAAGCGTGCAATGTTTTCGTTGTTTTATATCATCCAAACACACATAGCAGATCTGCCTATACCCGCAAACGCCGGAACTTTTTCAATTCTTGATAAAAAAGTTGTAAAAATAATTGATACTCTACCCGAAAAGAATAAATTTTTTTCAGGTCTTCGGGTTTGGGTGGGATTTAAACAAGGCAGTATCACTTATGAACGTGCGGCAAGATTGTCAGGTGAGAAAAATTCTTTAAAAAAGCTTGTTAAACTGGCATTCGACGGATTATTCTCTTTTTCTTATGTCCCCCTTAGAATAGCAAGTATATTAGGAATACTGTTTGCTCTAATTGCTTTTGTTTTGGTAATAATTGTTGGTGTTCTTAGGATATTCTTCGACTGGGGAATTGTTGGTTGGGCTTCTACATTAACCACAATTTTATTTATTGGCGGAGTTCAGTTAATAACGTTAGGTATAATAGGCGAATATTTAGCAAGAATTTATGACGAAGTTAAAAACCGCCCAGAGTATATAATTCAAGATAAACATGGGTTTGATAAATAACTACTCCATATCCTTCTCAACTCTTCGGAAATCATTTATAAATTTATTAAAATCCACTTTTCTTGAAAGATTGTTAAATATAAACTGATCGTTTACTTTTCTTTGTTGTTGAATTATTTTTCGTTTCTCTAGTGTCACTTTAATATTTCTTATATTATAACCAATGGCATCGATTATCATAACAGCGCTATTCTTTTGTCCTCTTAGGAAGAACACGAATGCGATTCCCAGTGAAATAAATAAATGTATTGGTAATATGTAAATCAAGTTTATTAATTCAAGATTTTTAATAAGTGACATAATTCTGTTTTTGTAATAATCGTAATTTATCTTCACAACATCCAATCTTTTTATGGTAAAGCCGACTTTATGTTCAATTGTTGCGTTAGGGAAATAGACTACTTTCCAACCAGCAAGCCATACACGCCAGCAAAAATCACTTTCTTCGAAGTAAGATACAAAATCATTATCAAAAAGCCCAATTTCATCAATTACACTTTTGCGAACAAGCATACATGCCCCCTTGCACGAAAATACTTTAGTTTCCTTATTAAATTCTTTACTGTCTTTTTGCCCAAATCCCCAATGTTCGAGAAAACCTATACGTGTAAAGAAACTTCCTGCATTATCCAAGTAACTGATTCTACCCTGCCCTTCCGTAACTATTGGCGAAGGAGGTGCTTGCCCGTCCGTAGGTTTTGGCGAAGGAGGGTCCATCATAAATATCTTGGGTTGAATTACTCCCAATTTTTTGTCCTTTTCCATGCGAGATACCAACTGGTCCAACAAGTCAGGTGAAACAACCGTGTCGTTATTTAGCAGTAACACATAATCTCCTTTGGCAAACTTAATCGCCTGATTGTTAGCAGGAGCAAAACCGAGGTTCACTTTATTCACCAATAGGCGGTAGTTGGTAGTTGGTAGAATTATTTTTTTGGCTAATTTTTCACTTCCATCGCTACTTCCATTATCAACAACTATCAATTCCCAATTTTTATATTTAAGTTTAGAAAGCGAAGTTAAGCAATTTTTAAACACTTCCCCACCATTCCAGTTGACGATAATTATTGAAACTTCAGGAACTATTCTAATTCTCATGTTTAGTACTTTTTACGAATTGTTGTAATTAATGTTTTTAAAAATTTATTAATACCTACCGCGCTTATGTATCCCAGAATTGCAGAGGTTGCCTCTAATATCCTAATCGCAATAAAAGTAAGTCCAAGTATTGGATGAAATATAAACTTTTTCCAATTCTTGAAATATGCCTTTCTAAAAAGCATATTACCTTGAGAAGAAATTAATTCCGGATGTTTTTTGGCGTATGATGCACTTTTTGCGGCATAATAATATTTCTTTCTAAGTTGTTTGGGCAGTGTTAAAGTTTCTTCGTGGTGTAGTAACCATTCGGTTGACCAGCCAATCTTGTGTCTTTTACTGATTCGATAGGGTAAATCATAATCTTCAGCCCCGGTTAACTTGACATCATAACCATCAAATTCATTAAATATCTTTTTATCAAAAAACCTGGCTACTTCTATTGTCGCATCCCCCATGTACATCTCTCTTTCAAATCTTCTAACCCTACTCATAAAACTTCCCCCAGTAGTTTTTTCGGGTATGATAAGTGCCTTATATTTAGAATTGGATATAATTTCTATGCAATTCAAAACGACGTTGGGTGTCAATTCCATGTCAGCATCCAAAAACACTAAATAATCTCCCTTTGCTCTATTTGCCCCAAAATTTCTCTGGATACTTCTTTCTGCATGCTTTCTGGCATAAACACGAGTCGCATATTTATTTGCAATACTTACCGTTTTATCCGTACTTCCATCGTCTACTACAATCGATTCAATGTTTTTATAACTTTGCTTGCCGATGCTAACCAGCAAACGCTTGATATTCTTCTCTTCGTTAAAGGTGGGAATTATTATTGAAACCTTTGGGTATTTCATATTGCTTTTATAATTCTTCATGTATAATAACAAATTAGTTACACAAGTTATAGTTAACTCAGTGTAAAATCATCGGTATATGTTGTCTTTTGACTTTGAGTGTTAAGGATTTCATACATGTCAAATTAGTGTTGAAAGAGGAAATTATTAACCATGTAACTATTTTAATCCGGTTTTATGACAAAAGCACGTAAATTATCTTTTGTAATTCCTGCAAAAAATGAAGAGGGATCTATTGAGATACTCTATCAAGAAATTATTAGCGTTGTTAAAAACAAAAAGTATAACTATGAAATAGTATTTATTGACGATGGATCAACGGATAAAACTTTTGAAAATTTCACAAAACTTAAAAAAGGCGATCCTTGTGTAAAAGTAATTAAACTAAGAGGAAACTGGGGCAAGGCGGTAGCTATGCAAGCAGGTTTTACTCATGCAACCGGTGACTTAATATTTACTTTGGATGCTGATCTTCAAGACAACCCCAAAGAGATACCAAAGTTTATTGAAAAAATTGACGAAGGATATGACCTCGTCGTTGGTTGGAAAAAAGAACGACATGATCCTTTGAGCAAATTAATATCAACAAGATTATTCAACGGAACGGTTAAATTACTCACAGGACTCAAAATTCATGATGTAAATTGTGGGTTCAAAGCATACAAAAAGGAAGTTATAAATGATCTACCTTTGTATGGTGATCTATTTCGTTTAATTCCAGTAATCGCTCAAAAACAAAACTACAAAGTTGGAGAAGTAATTGTCGAACATCGAAAAAGAAAACACGGTAAATCTAAATTTGGCTTAGAGCGTAGTTATAAAGGTATGCTTGATCTTCTGACGGTAGTATTTTTAACAGGTTATCTCAAACGCCCTGGGCACTTTTTTGGTGGGTTAGGCTTTTTATCTTTTTTTGGAGGATTTCTCGTCGGAATGTATATCACTTTTCTTCGTTTTACAACCGGGTCAATTCAATATAGACAGCCACTTCTTTTCCTGGGAATCTTGCTTATGGTAATTGGAGTACAATTAGTAACCACCGGTTTGTTGGCAGAGCTTACATTACATTTAAATCAGAAATCTTCTGTAGCAAATAAAACCGAAACAATTCTCTAGTTACTTATATATTTTTACTTCCACCTTATCTATTGTACTCAAGCATTGGTCAATTGGACTCATGACAATACGAGCAAATCTAGTCTCATTGCCTATAAATGGAATGACGATATTTTTGTCAGTAGGATAGAATCCCATAAGCGGTACACTCCAATCTTCTTTGGGCATAGTCCCAGGTAAACGTTGCCAATTTGTATTGTCTGTAGAAATTTGAACATAACCATGCTCTATATCCAGACATCGTGCGTCATCGTACGAAATACTAATTTTAGCTAAATCAACTATCTTTCCGAGATCAACAACAAACCCTTGATCTGAATATTCGTATGTAAAACCATAATAGTCTGAAATTGACGAGTATTTCTCGGTTCGATATTTTGCTGTGTTTTCCCACACTTTTAATATCGATGCTCCATCAACATCTATTGAGTAAATTGGGTGTAATCCCAAATTAAGATATCTGTCGTGAAACGAAGTTAATTCAGTTCCTTGGTACGTCAATGCAATTATATATTCTCCCTCTTGAAGGATCCCGCTTCTGTAAGAATTTGAAAGTCTTATATCAGGTCGTATCCAAATGAGAGGTATGTTGGGGATAAGTTCACGAGCGTAAGCGAGCTTAGTCCCATGAGGTGTACTTTTATTTATCCATGATATACCTTCCCTATACGCTACGCCAAAACTATTTCCAGCAGCCGGAAAATTTATAGATCTGGCACCAATATGTCCTCCTATTAGTGAATTGAAATAAACATTTTCGTTCGGGTGAAGAGAAATTAATCTAAATATATGGAAAGTATAACCAGATATTAATACTATCCAAAATAGTGATCGGAGTATTTTTTGCTTACTTACCAGGTTGTAAATCGTCAAAGCACCAATACCGCACAATATTGATAAAGGCGCAACATACTCCATTATCTGACGGACTCCACCATAAATATTTGTTCCCGGGGCAGTAACTCTTGCAATTGGAACTATCAACCAAAGAACAACCAGAAAATAAAATCCATTATTTCGATTTCGTAAATCACATATAGCCTTTGTTAATCCCAGTGCCGATAGAATAAGAACGATTATCGGGGTTGAGAACACTATCCACAACATGGGGTATAGATTAATTCCACCAAAGGCAATGAATCGTTTGTCGAAAGAGTCCGTAAGTCCAATTTCATGATAGAAATTCAATACGGTTTTGATATTAGACAAAGGATCTAGCCATAAAAATGGCCATAGTGCAATAAAGATAAATAATGCCAGAATGGGAATACAAAACAGAGTCATTATAAGCGTTTTGTTTTGTAAAAGTATTTTTTTAATTTCACTACGCCTGGGATACAATAGTAGAATCATCCAGGGCAATACGATGAATGGTAAAAAAAATGCATTAAACTTTGTTCCCAAAGCTAGTCCGGACGTTATTCCTGCAATCAACAACAATCGCTTTTTCTTTCTGAGAACTCCATACCACACAAGCATAAGTGTTAATAAAATATATACCGCTTCTGGAATATCTTTCTCATTATTAAAATGAGCTTCGGACCAATACAGTGGATACGACAACAAAGTTAAGGCAGATATAAATCCTGCAAGATATGAATTTGTTGTATCAGAAATCCAATAAAATAAAAAAGCGACCGACATTGAAAAAAGTAATATTGAATATACACGATATGAATCAATATCATTAATTATTCCCCATTTCTGAAATAGAAAGTAGTTAAATAGCGACGAAATAATATCGCTTGCAGGAGGATGTCCACCATCGTTTTCCATAAAATAATTAAAATCAACTCCAGCATTTTGATATAAACTAACACGAGCTACATCTTCTCGCGATTTGTCGATTGGGCTAAAAGCTAGTTTGTCCGGATCTTGCCAGTATTTCGTAAATGTCGGCAAATTCGAGAAATCACGAGAACCAGTTAAGAAATAATTCAGATATGCTTGTCCGCGCGGCAAGTGATTGATAGTATCCCAGTTAATTCCATAGTGTGGGAGCGTAACCAATCCAAGAATAAACACTAGAACAAAAATAAATAAAGTGTACAACCTAATATTGCGAAGTTTTTGGCTTTTAATCATTTTTAATTCTTTTCAAGGAGAAAGATATAATTAGGCATAAACGGTAAGATTAAAGACTGTGGAAGTAACTTGCTAATCGGTTTATATTTCACTAATCCATCAAAACCAAATTTCTCAGGATTCCGTAAAACAGCTATCGTGTAATCGTGAATAATAAACTTATGACACAATTTTTTAATTCCTTGATGACTAAGGTATTTATTACCCATAAATGAATTACCCTTACCCATTATTCTAACGTAATAATCAGCCAAGCGACTCGGCAAAAAGGTGAGCAAAGGAAGCTTATATTGAGATTCTATTATCACAAATCTGTTCCGGGCTCCAAGAAAACATATCCCTCCCGGTTTAAGTATACGATAGATTTCATCAAACATGAGTTTTTGATTCTCAACACAGTTATAAACCTGATTAGCAATTACAATATCAAACGAATCATCTTTGTAAGGAATTCTCTCGTCGGTGGTTACTTTAAAATTTAGATTTTTTTTCTTAAATGTAGTTTTTGCTTTTTTTATTGCATTCACATCAACGTCAACTCCCACTACATGTTTATAATACTTTGACATGTAATCTGCGATCGTTCCAATGGATGCCCCATAATCCAATAGTATCAGTTTTTTTGTGTTTTTTTTGAGATGCGCTGATATTAAATGATGTATTTGACGAGCTTTTTTTTGACGACTCTTCTCACCCATCGCGAAGGGTAAAGCCTCTGAATAATCCTTATTATTTGCTTTATTTTTTTTCATGCTTAACAAATTACTCGTTACCATCGCACATCTTAATTTAATAAATATTATCTACTTACACGATGCTTAATATAGGATAGCTCATGATTTATTCTTTATTAAAATAATAATATTAATAGATTCTTCACGATAATAGTTTTTTAAATAAATCGTTATATTGTTGTCCTATCGCATTCCACGAAAATTTAACCTGAACCAGTTGACGGCTATGTTTACCCATTTTATCACGAAGGGGTTTGCTCGCAACAAGTTTACCGAGCACACTTGCGATTTCATTTAACGACTTCTCACTTATCAAGTACCCATTCTTTCCATCTTCGATAACAATCTTGTAACCTGGAAAATTTGTAGTTACAATTGGCTTTCCACAAGACATTGCCTCCACTACCGAAACAGATTGATCATCTAGATTACCTTTTTCGTCACGTATAGACGGGAGAATAAATACATCTGCTAAATTATAATAATTGACGAGTTTGTCGTATTTTACCCATCCTGGAAAAATAATATGACTTTCTACGTTTAATTTCTTTACTAATTTTGTCAGGTCATTTCTTTGGTCGCCTTCACCCACAATAAGAAAAGTGACTTTGTTGTATTTTTTAAGGACGGTTGGTATTGCTTCAATTAAATAGGAAAACCCTTTCTTGGGAACCAGTCTTCCCACAGACACAATCACAACATGATCTTTGGGTATATTGTGTTTTTTTCTAAGTGAAGCAATAGCTGATCGATTTGGCTTAAATATCGATGGATAAGTACCATAGATTATTGGAGAAAATTTCTTCATAAGTAAATTTCTAGCCTTTATATCGACTGGGTGATTAATTTTTGCAAGATCCTCTAATAACTGCGGGCTGTTGCTTGTAATCCACTTAGAACGTCTTGTAGCGAAACGCGCCATCCATCTAAACTGTGGTTTTTGGGCAATGTAAACATCGGAGCCCGGAAGCGTTGATACGACAGGTACTCCTGTCAAGTACGATGCGATTGATGCAATAAAACCATTCGGTACGATCCAATGTGCATTAATAATATTGATCTTTTCTTTTTTTATTAATTTTATTAGTGCAACCAATCCAAAAAAGTACATCAATGGGGACAGAGCATACATTATTTTAGGAACTCCCATGTCGTTTTTCAAAGTATTAGAATAACCCAACATATGGAGACTTTCCGGCCAAACATATTTATATGTAACAATGGTATATTTTTGATCGCTTACTTTTCGTTTAAATCCTCGTGTATACGGAGTTAAGACAAATACATCATTTCCAGCTTCAGTTTGCCCATACGCAACACCATCCATAAAGGGAGCCGCATAATCATTCTTGTAACGAGGAAATGTGTGAGTGAGAATGCAGATTTTCATTGATAATACTCTTTTAGCGTTTTAATTACATATAGAACTTCTCTTTTTCTCATCTGTGGATATATTGGCAACGAAAGAACTTCCTTGCATGATGCTTCAGAAACTGGAAAACTATTTGTTTTATTTCCCAAATGTTTATATGATGGTGTTAAATGTATGGGTTTAGGGTAATGTACTGCGCTTGCTATACCCTTATCGCTTAAATATTTTATTATTTTTTCTCTATGCTTCACTCGTATAACCAACAAATGATAGACGCCGTACGTCCTTTTGGCTTCTGGCAGTAATACAATTGGGAGATCTTTCAAACCATTCTGGTATATTTTTGCCAACTCACGTCTTCTTTTATTCCATTTCTCAAGATATTTAATTTTTACATTAAGAATTGCTGCTTGGGTTTCATCGAGTCTGCTGTTATAGCCAACAAGAACGCTGTTGTATCTACTTTTTTCACCGTACATTCTCCACAATTTTGCCTTGTCAGATATTTTCTTGTTATTCGTAAGAATTGCACCTCCGTCGCCATGTGCTCCCAAATTTTTTGTAGGATAAAAACTAAAACATGCAACATCACCAAATGTACCAACTTTTCTATCATTATATCTAGCACCGATTGATTGCGCGCAATCTTCAATTAGGAAAAGTTTGTGTTTATTGGCAAATTTCTTTATTGCAATAATTTGAGCAGGATTTCCATACAGATGTACAACCACAATTGCTTTAGTCTTATTTGTAATACTGGCCTGTAATTGATTCACGGAAATTAGCAATGATTCCGGATCAACATCAACTAACTTTATTTGCACACCAGAGTGTGATACTCCAAAAGCAGTCGGATATACATTTGCTGGCACTAACACCTCATCATTCTTTCCAAGTCCCAGTGATTGTATTGCAATTGTTAACGCATCTGTTCCCGAATGAACTCCTACCGCGTATTTTACACCAATATATGTAGCGAGATAATTTTCAAAACGTGTCACTTCCTCACCAAAAAGATACCGGCCACTCGATTGTACTTGTTTAACAACTTTATCAAGTTCAGGCTTTAGTTCACGGTATTGTCTTTTCAAATCAACAAATTGAACCGTTTGCATAAACAGGATTCTACCAAATAGGCAATTATCAAGCAATGCTATCCGGAAGAATTTGACATAAACGAGTTACCCCATCAATAGTAAAACACACCCCACGCAATACAGGGTTTACACATCTCTTTTGTCAATTATTAGACAATTTCCAAAATTACTAAGTAATTTTGTTATTACATTTTATCGACACGCTACTAGATATTTAAAAGGCATCAACAAAAAAAAGACTCTCGGAAGCGACACATAGCGTTTACCAGCAAATCAATATTAATTCTTATCTTTTTTCCAATAATGATCCTTGTGTTGCATGTAATAATTTAAAGATTTTCTAATTCCCTCTTCTAGTTCGATCTTGGGCGTCCAACCAACTGTTTGTTTAATTTTGGAATAGTTTGCTATATAATCTCCAATTTCGATCGATTTTCTGTCCGATGGGAAAGGAACTGTTTCGCACTTTCCCCTCCCATGTACTTTTATCACGGATTCTGCAAAACCCTTCAAGCCAACGGGTATGCCTCCCAAATTATACACTTCACCCCAGACGGCTTCTGAAGCTCCACAAAGTAAAAATGCGCGTACAACATCATCCACAAAATTTGTATCACGTATCTGTTCGCCCGTTCCGAACAGTTTGACTTTTTCTCCATCTAGCACTTGTCTAATAAACCAATTTAACACCCCTTGACGCGGATGCTTCATCTGATGCCGAGGTCCATAGGTATTTGTCATACGAAGGGAACAAGACTTAATTCCATATACTTTGTAATACAGAATATGATAGTACTCACCCGCGTTGATATTTATTCCATTAACATCAGTAGGTTCAAGTGGGTGTCGTTCATCTACCGGTAAGTATTGCGCTCTTCCATATTGATTTCTGGTGCCAGCGAAGAGAATTTTTATTTGCGGATTATTGTGTCGTACTGCCTCTAAGGTCGATAGCTGACTTACACAATTAATGTCTAGATCGGTATATGGATCCGTCATACTGTCAACATGACTAAGAGTACCAGCAAGATTGAACATGATATCTTTATTCTGAACTAAATAATTCATACTGTGTTTGTCTCGAACATCTGAAATATTTACGTTGACTTTATTTTTTATAGGGTCAATATTAAATAAATTTCCACCATAATCCGGAACAAGCGAGTCAATAATTGTCACTTCTGCTCCAAGCTCAACTAGTTTTATCGAAAGTGAACTTCCTATAAAACCAAGTCCACCAGTTACCAGCACTCGTTTGCCTTTATAGTATGTTTTTAGTTCGCTTGCTGTTTTTGCTTTAGTCACAACTTTTACCATATGCGATAAAATGAATACCTATAATTATACATTTTTATATTATTAACAATAAGCACAAGAAATACTTACACTATTAACAATATACTGGGATGATTAATAAATTGTATACTTAATAATATACAATGTCGTCTGACATAATTATCAACTTGTTTTAACCCAGATTGACAAAAGACTGACAATGTACTGTCATTAAATTAACTTCCTTATTTATAGTACAAAATTATTTATACCAATCTCATAAAATGAAATGCTATGTATACAAAAATATTTAACTTCACCAAAAATATATGCTAGTAAAGTCGCATATTCAAGAAGCGCTTGTCAACCAATCCATTATATCGCAACTACTAAGCTGAAAATATTTCGCAATTTGTTAATAAAGACGATTGTAGCAACGGTAGATCGTGTTATATTTTTTCGGATAAATCTGAAGCTTTGTTTGCCAAGTCAACAAGAAGTTTTTCGTCGTTTGTCATAGATAAGAAAATCGCTAGCTTTGATATATTTTCAAGTCTGGTGTTTATGCCATGCACTTTCTGACCATAGTTTCCACCTTTTTTGCTTATGTCGTTAACCTTTTCTTCCGCTTTGTCCAACTCTTCAATTGCATCTTTGAGCGTATCTGAGGCAGCATCTTTTTTACCTTCGTTTAGTAATTTTTCAGTTTCCAGAGTCCGTTTGACTGCAATAAATACATGATAATCTACTTTCTGCGAACTTCCAAAGATAAGTGCACCTCTTGTTTTTTCTTTAATCCTTTTTAAGAAATACATTTTTTCCGTACGTGTCTTTCCCGCAACAAGTGGCCAAAACAATTCGTACGAATTTATCTCACTATCTTCTTTTTCTCCCATTTCCCAAAGCATATTTCCCTCTGCTTCATCGGTTGCGGTTTTGTCCTCTGACAGTTTCATTTTTGCACTCGGAGACACTTCGTTAGTCTTTTCCGCCAATATCATACTTGACGAGCCAGAAATAATAAGTGCTGCTAAAAACATACTAAGTAGGATTTTCTTCATATTAATAATTATATAGTAAATTTATTACAGCGCAATACTCCTCCAAATATTTAATTTACCAATGAATGCGTTTTCTAGTTTACTGTTCGGGCTACGTTTTCAAGAAGCGATAAGCTTAACTTCCTCGACTTTTTCCACGTAAATTTCTCCGCCCAATCTCTTGATCCCTTAACTAACACGTCGTATTTTTTCTTGTCATTAACAAGCATATAAATAACATCTGCAAAATTAACCGGTGAATTGGGTTTTATCAAATATCCGCTATATTTATCTTTCACACTATCAACAAGTCCCGGTGCGGTATAGGCTACAACCGGCGTACCTACAGCATTGGCTTCAATATTTACAAGTCCGAACCCTTCAAGGATTGATGGATTTATCAAAATATGACTTCTTGCAAGAAGTTCGAATTTTTTCGCCTCTGATACAAAACCCCAGAATTTTGTTTTCTCATAAATCCCCAGGTTCTTTGCTAGTTTGGTTAAATAAGCCACATAGTCCGACCCGCCCTTACCTATTATCCAATACTTATAATTCTTGGTATCAGATTCCTCTTTAGCTCTTTGATTGATTAAAGCGAATGTTTTTATCGCATCTTCAATCCCCTTGTCCTTTGCGAGTGCTCCTAAAAATGTAATGGTAATATCTTTTTCTTTTTTAGGGAAAGGTTTAGGTAAAGTAATCAATGTTCCATGCGGAACTACTGTTATACTTTTTCGTGGAAGCCTCATTTTACTTAATTCATCTTTTGCCGATTGAGAACCTACCATAAATTTTACTTTCCTATAAATTACAAACTGAAACGGCTCTGCAAGATAGCCAATTATGCCGACAATCAAATTTAACGGTTTAGGTAAATCATTTTTCAACCACACACCACGGGCAACTTCTTGTAGTACGGCGAGTTTAGGCTTTCTCACATAAAACGGAGTAAAAAAGGGGATACCGTGAAATTGATCCACAACAACATCATATTTTTGCTTGCCAAATATATACCAGAAAAAGGCTGCAATATGCACTCCCAATATTTGATTGGCACGTCTAAATATTCTCACACCATCTAACTCTTGATCGCGCAAGGCATTTTGAAAATTTGAAGTAAATAGCGTTACATTATGACCTGCTTTAACCCACCCCTTCATGTGTTCATGCATCACCTGCTCGGCACCCCCCGCCAGGGGATGTTTTGGTCCGCGCCAGGAAAATACTAATATATTCATACTAAGTTATTATCAGTATAACACCACCAAACATTATGACTGCACCGACAAGTTTATTTGCAATGTACGTTTCATGAAAGAAATACCAACCAAATAAAGTATTGAATATTATCGCTAGTTTGAAAATTGCCGTTACCAAACCAAGGTTTTGCATACTAAACGCTAAATAGGCACATGTTTGACCAACAGCCCCCAGTATCCCAATAAGTAAATATGTTTTTTTGTCCTTCGCTATACTAACCAAAGGACGTACCTTGTTTTTTATCAGTAACAAAGAAAGAATGAGTGTAGAAATAATTAATCCTACAAAAGAAGCAAAAGGGGGAACAGCAGGATAGGTGTTCTGAATGGCAATTTTTTCAAATATCGGAGTAACGCTCCATATTAGGTATGCAAGTAGCGCAAGTCGGACACCTTTTTCATTAAAAGTTTCCATAAAAGATGAAATAACATTTTTGTAGTTTTTTTGCCGCAGAAGATATGTCCCCACGACAATAAATATAATTCCTAAAATGTCTCGTCCGCCTAGCTTTTCTTTTAGCAAAAGATAAGAGACTATGGCAGTAAATGCCGGATTATAAGCAGACATTGAACTTACAAGTGACAGATCAGTTGTTTTTAGAGCTTTATAAACCAATATCGCCGCGAGTGTTCCAAGGGTAGAACTAATTAGGATACTTACAATAAAGATGTGATTAATAAAGGGGATTTGATATTTAATAATAATTATCAAAAAAAGAAATAGTATTACAAGTAACTGTGATACGAACAAATAAACTCTCTCGTCGGTTGCACGTAAAATCTTTTTGGCGAATACGTTAGTAACCGATGAAGTTAGTGCAAAGGATATTGAGTATAAAAACCACATTTACGTTGTTAACTAGCCTATCGGAGATATTTATTTTTTATCATAATAATGTAGTATTTTTAGTTTGTTATAAACAGCCAAGGTGTCCCACGCCATTTTGAATGGCGAGTTGGGATTAAATATGGGAAAAAATTGGATTCTACTTTTACCTACATTAAAGTTTAGCTCGATCGGTGCTTCGTAAATTCTTGTATATCCCATGTGGTTTGCAAGAGCCAGCATTTCAATGTCCATGGCAAATCTATCAATTGATAGTTTGGGGAGAATTTTTTTAATGACTTCTTTTTTAAATATTTTTATCCCGCTTTGGGTGTCTGTCAGAGATAAACCAAAAAGTAATTTAATACCGAAAGAATATCCGACACTTAGTATCCTCCTTAATAACGGGTAATCAAGTTTGGACGCAGGGTGTCGTTTACTGCCGACAATTACATCTGCATCGTACCATTCCATATGAGCGAGTAACATCATAATTCCCTTTTCTTTGATGTCGCGACCTGCATCCATGAAAGATATCAAATCTCCATTCGCTTCTTTCATACCGGTACGGACAGCATACCCCTTGCCCCTATTTTCTTTATAACTAATAAACTTGAGGTTCGAATAATGAAGTTTTTTTACCTCCGCAGAGGTGTTATCAAACTGGCCATCTTCAACGCAGATTATTTCAAAGTCGTATTTCTCCGGTAACCCTTGTTTTAATGTTTTAATCAATATTTCTAGATCCGTTTTGATAGTTTTCCCCTCCTTGTAGGAAGGAACCACAATTGAAACTAGTGTCTTTGTACTTTTCTTCATACTACGTTTTAACATAGTTTAAACGCTTTAATTCATTGTAACCCAGGTATACAAATAATACTAAAAGTGTAAAGCCCATAAGTATTGTATTCACATATAAAACTTCTCTTATCGTAGAATGAACATTCCAGAGTACAAATATTTGAACGATTGAAGTGACCAATGGAAACATCACTACTTGCGTCCGGTGGATCGACAGTAAGAAATTTACAATTAAGCTTGCAAGGGTATAAAAAGTAATAAATAAACCCATCCAAACAAGTTCCGGCGCAACAATAAGATAATCCTTTCCATACAAAAGTCCAATTGCCAGGTCGGGCAGTAAATAGTAGAACACCAAAACCAAAGACGATAATAAAAAGACCGCAGAGACACTTAGATAAAAGGTTGTTCTATAATTCTCTCCCTTTGAGCGTTTACCTGCGACAATCGGAAACATAACTGAAGCGACTGGTTGCGTTGCAAAAAATATAATTTTCCCCAACATGGAAAGAGCAGCATAATACCCTGCAATCGGATTTTCCGGACCGAAGAAATGTTTTATTATAATTAAATCAACGGTAAATATTGATGTAAATGCCATAGCTTGCAGGAGAACAGGGAAAGCAAATTTAATAATAGGATAGATATTGTAGTCTAATGAGGATTTTTCCGATATTTCCTTTTTGATGACAATTTCAGAATAATAGTATGCCATCACGGAAGACATAACTATTGCAAAAGTAGCTCCGGGAACTTTGAGTCCAAAGAAAACCAGGACGATACCTAAAAATAACTTCGCCGTACTTGAAATCGAATCGGAAACAACCACACCTGTAAATTTTAATATTCCCTGAAGGAGCGCTTTGTTTACAATTGTTAACAACATAAAATAAACAATCGGTGCTATAAAAATAAGACTATAAAATTCGCCCAAGTGTAAAAAATTCTTCAACGGATAGGCAGATAGAAGCATAACAACACTGGCAATTATCGAAAATCTTTTAAGTAATTTTTTTAAAGTAAAATATATGTGATCTCTTTCTGATTTGCTTTTGGCTGATGATATAAATTTAACAATCGCAAAACTAGTGGAGGTTGGAATAATTCCGACAATATAAAGGATAGAGAAAATTATCGCCAAGTTTCCGTAATCAACCGGTCCAAGCACTCTTCCCATCAGAAGATGATAAATATAATTAATTCCGTTATTACCCAAACTTCCCCCAACCATCAAAAGACTACCAAGAAGCAAAGGGTTTCTAATTAAGTCTTTTGCCTTTTTCATACAATCTTGTACGATTATACTGCAGAAAAATGAAGCGATACAGCGCAACTATTTCAAGCGGGCAATATTGGCATCGACAAGCATTGCAACAAGATCACTAAATTCAGTTCTCGGTTTCCAACCAAGCACTTTCACAGCTTTTTTGGGATCGGCAACAAGTGGCCCCGTTTCTGTCGGCCGTACAAACCTCGGGTCAATAGTCACATATTCATTCCAGTCTTTTCCAACATAACCAAATGCCTCCTCACAAAGCTCACGAATCGTATGCGTTTCACCCGTACCGATTACATAATCGTCTGGCTTACTTTGTTGTAACATTAACCACATACTTTCGACATAATCACCGGCAAAACCCCAATCCCTTTTGGCTTCTAAATTTCCCAATGCGACTTTTTTATTTTTAAAAATCGGCTCTCCTTCTTCGTTTAAATGTTCACTGGTTTTGATACCCAACTTTGCACACGCTGCCGCATATGTTACTTTCTGAGTAACAAATCCCAAACCACGCCTTGGTGATTCATGATTAAAAAGAATTCCACAAGAAATAAACATTCCATAGCTTTTCCGATAAATTTTAGCGATGTTATGCGCATACAATTTTGCGGCTGCATATGGGTTCGCGGGATTAAACGGTGTGTCCTCATTCTGGGGAATTTCTTTCACCCAACCAAACATTTCAGAACTTGACGCTTGATAAAAACGGGCTTTAGGACAGCGTTCGCGTATACATTCCATTACACGTTGTGCCCCAACACCTGTTATTTCCGCTGTATGGACGGGCTGTTTAAAAGATTCGGCAGGCGAAGACTGCGAGGCGAGATTATAAACTTCGTCTACATCACCTATAACCGAAAGGGCATTGGTAAGTGATACCGGATCCAACAAATCAGCTTGTACGATATTTAATTGATGTTGAAAATGAGCAATATTTGCATACAAAAAGTGACTGGTTTTTCTTACAATCCCCGATACCTCGTAACCTTTTTTCAATAAAAACTCTGCCAAATACGATCCGTCTTGTCCCGTGACACCCGTAATTAATGCTTTTTTGTTTTTAAGTTTTTTCATTGACAACTTTATTTATATATTAATAATTAGAAAAGTAACTACACTCAACCTGACTCTTTAATAATATTTTCAACCCCGAACTTTAACTTTTGATTAATTCAATCATTCGCGAATTAAAACGCGAAGACTTCTTGAATTAGAATAAATTCTAACATACTCGTCAATTAATTGATTCCGTAAGCTTTGATTGTCTCTTTGGCCGTAATTGTCCAGTTATATTTCTTAACGTGTAATAACCCCTTGGAAATACATGTCTTTCGTTTTTTCTCGTTTTTATACAACAAACTAAAAGATTGCGCAAATCCGTCCACACTATCAGGATCAACAAAAATAGCTGCCTTTTCAGCAATTTCCACCAATGCTTGAGTTTTGCTTGCGACAACCGGAACACCGCAAGCCATGGCTTCAAGAACAGGAAAACCAAAACCTTCCGAAAACGACGGTTGGCAATATACTGTTGCCAAATTGTATATTTTTACCAAATCCTCGTCACTGACAAAACCCAATCTTTTTACTCTTGGATTATCCTTTAGTAAATCCAGTATTTGCTTGTAATGCTTAACTTCAGGATGTGGTTTTCCGAAAAGGAATCTCGCCCAATCTCTTGGTCCGTGTAGTTGGGAAATTTCCGAAGTATAATTCTCAATATAAAGCGCTTGTTTCCCCACAATAATTAAATCGGTTTTAATTTTGTTGCATGCTTGTATTAAAGTTCCAATATTTTTGTTGTAATTGACGTCACCGACATATAAGACAAATCTTTTGGGAAGCAAATATTTCTTAACGATATTTTCTTGCCAAGTATCATTCTTTAATTGATTAAAGTGGCTAGCAGGCGCTAAATGCGTGACAAATATCTTTTCGCTTGGAATACCCAAAAACCTGACAATATCCTTTTTGGATGCCTCAGTATCGGTCACAACTGCGTAAACACGTCGCAGTTGCCTTTTTTGATCTTGTAGTTTTACTTTACCTCGCACACCCGAAGGATACTGATTGGGGTGTAAAAGTGGTATCACGTCGTGAATTGTAACTACTATTTTAGCATCAACTTGAGGTAATTTACTTTCGTAAAGTTTGAAAAACGGAAAATGAATAATATCAAACTTATGAGCATTTTTTATAAGCGTTTGGGTGTCAAGTCCAGTTATATCTAGCGAAAACTCACCGGCAATTTTCTCCAAACTTTCAAGTAAATATTTCGTATAAAAACCTACCCCCCTCACTTTGTCTTGTGATTTTAGGGGTCCTATGTCAATTGCTACTTTCATATCATTCAACTAATACATGTTTCTCGGGTGACATTCCCGGAATAGAAGTTACTTTTATCCAAGTACTGTTTCCTTGAGCAAAATGAATTTGACCTGGCATAATTGTAAAACTCCGTCCAGGTGTGATTGTATGCTCGCGCCCTTCAACGTTAATTATTAGATTGCCTTTTATAACCTCAATTACTTCTTGTGATTGCCTATGATAATGGGTTATTTTTTTATCAATAACCGCAATATAAACACTTCTTTGTGGATTTAATTCTCTTGATTCAAGTTCACAAATTACTTCACCGGTATGAAGTAGATCGTCAACGTATATTTTTTTCCCGGGATAAAGAATTTTCAACTCACTTATTATCTTTTTTGCCTCCATATTATTTATTGCGTTATTACTTTGCTCTTTACGTTACTTATAATCAGACGGGTAAAGCGTGATTTCAGCCTCATATTCATCTTTCTCAATTATAGCAATAAATTTGTCAGCTACCCACGAAGGAGTAAAATATGATTTGCCTCGTAAATTTTCCTCAATTTTATCTTCCAGAGACAGTGGGCCGAAATCAGTTAATGTACTACCTAAGTCTATATGAACAAAATGAATATTCGACCCATGATATTCAGCGGCAAGTGACAAAGTCATTCCCCTCAAGGCATATTTCGTGGCACAATATACACTCCTGCAAGGAGTAGGGATTTTACCCATACCCGAACCCACATTTATAACGACAGAGTCCTCGGATTTTTTAAGGTGAGGCAGAAGTTCTTTTGTTAAGTAAAAGGGTGTCGTTACGTTTATCGCAACACTATCTTCCCATTCATTAATACCTGCATCTTCTAAACTTTTGTATACACCAACACCAGCTGCATTTACCAAAATATCAATTTTTTCAGTTAAACCCAGTATCTTTTCCGCCGTCTCTTTAACTTTTTGTGTTTTTGTTGCATCCATTTGAATGTACTCATGACCATCTCCATCGAGTCTGTCAATCAAATCCTTGAGTTTACTTTCAGTCCTAGACAGTAAAATAAGTTTCACTCCCTTTTGGGCTAACTTAACTGAAAGTACTGAGCCAATTCCACCAGTTGCACCTGTAATAACCGCCGTTTTATTTTTCAAATTCATACTTGATATTACCATATTCGTATTCACTCTTGCCCTGTGAGTTTAAAATAATTAAAATACTTGTATGCCTACAAAAATATTCGGCCACAAAGCACCAGATACCGATACCATATGCTCTGCTGTTTCCTATGCATGGTTTCTAAATCAAAAAGACATTGATGCAAAGGCTTATAGATTGGGAGACTTAAACAAAGAAACACAGTTCGTGTTGGAAAATTTTAATGTCCCTTCACCTGATTTGCTTGGTCACCTTGAGGAAAAAGATAAAGTAGTAATTGTCGATACCAACAATCCAGAAGAATTACCTGACGACCTTCAAAAGGCCGAAATAATTCAAGTGATTGATCACCACAAATTAACAGGTGGAATTAAAACTAACTATCCCATACCGGTAATAATTAAGCCACTTGCTTCAACGGCTACGATTATTTGGAAGCACATAAAACATTCCGGAATTGAAATCGACCTGGCAAATGCAGGACTTCTACTCGCAGGGATAATATCCGATACCTTGAATTTAACCAGCCCTACGACAACCGAGAAAGACAGAAGCGCTGTTAAAGAGCTAAACGAAATTGTCAAACTAGATATCAATGAATTTGCCGGTAAAATGTTTGAAGCGAAGGGTGATTTAACGGGCATGTCGCCTAGGCAAATTGTTTTAGTGGATAGTAAGATTTTTGAGTTTGGAACGAAGAAAGTTCGGATATCCGTGTTAGAAACAACCAAACCCGATAATGCGCTAAATATGCAATCTGATTTAGAAAAGGATTTACAAGAATTGAAACTTAAGGAAAATCTCGATTTCGCATTTTTCTTTGCAGTCGATATTCTTAACTCAAGAGCAGTACTCATATCTGGTACTAACGAAGAAAATAATCTTGCCGAAGAAGCTTTTAACGCTAAGTTTGAGAACGGTAGAATTATGCTCCCCGGTGTAGTGTCACGCAAAAAACAAATAGTACCCGTACTCCAGACTGTAATCGAAAAACTCTAGATAAAGCATAGTATAAAAAGACAACATAATTTAAATTTTTGCGAAAGTAGTATAATTGTTGCAAATGAAAAAATACTACGGCGAAGAAACGCGAAAGGCGCTTGATAATTTCCACATGACCAACACCCCGGTTGATCTTCGTTTGATTAAAGCGGTCGCAATTGTAAAACTTGCAGCCATTAAAGCAAACGTAAAAACCGGCAAAATAAAAAGAGAGCTCGGTCGACCGATAATCAAGGCGGCTAAAGAAGTAATTGACGGAAAACTTGACACTCAATTCCCGACCGACCAAATCCAAGGTGGTGCCGGTACGTCAATAAATATGAATGTAAATGAAGTGATTACATCTCGAGCAAATGAAATACTAGGCAGTAGTTCTATTCATTATTTAGATCATGTCAATTCATCGCAATCAACAAACGATGTAATTCCAACCGCTATAAGAATCGTAATTCTTGAAGAGCTCGGCAAATATTTGATTTCGTTAAATAAATTGTCAATTACATTTGCCAAAAAAGAAAAAGAGTTTTGCAATATTGTTAAAGTAGGAAGAACCCATTTGCAAGACGCTGTACCGATTACCTTGGGTCGAGAATTCGGCGCATACAAGAATTTAATCAAAAGAGATATTAAAAGACTTGAGGAAATAAAAAAATATCTTCTTATCACCAATCTGGGTGGTACAGCAATCGGAACAAGTGAAAATGCTTCCAAAGACTATATCACAGCTATTCATGAATACTTAGAAATGGAAACGGGCTATAAATTCACACCATCACATGACTTAGTCGATGCTACTCAAAACATCGACCCCTTGATCCACGCTTCGTATCTCATACAGCTTTCCAGTGTGGGAATATCCAAAATTTGTAGTGACTTAAGACTACTTGCCTCAGGACCGCGTGCAGGGTTAGCTGAAATACTTTTACCATCATACCAAAAAGGTTCAAGCATAATGCCGGGAAAAACTAACCCCGTTATACTGGAAGCTTTTAACCAAGTCACATATCAGGTAATTGGCAATACCCAAGTAGCTACACAAGTAATTCTTGCCGGTGAACTAGAGTTGAACACCATGCTTCCCGTTTTTTCAAAGACGATAATAGAGTCATTAACTTTTTTAACCAACGGCATCAATTCGGTAAATGATACCGTTTCAACAATAAAGGCAAATTCCGAAAAAATTCAATCTAACCTTGATACTAGTCTTGTACTGTCGACTCAATTGTCAAAATTCATTGGATACGACAGAGCATAGTTTCTGGTGACTAAAGCTATTGAACACACATCTCAACTAAAAGACGAAGCTATAAACGACAACATCGATGCTCATATAATTGACGCGGTGTTTGGTAAAACAAAGACCGTGAAGAAGTTTTATTAAGACTTAATACTCCCTACCCAATACTTCCAATAAGCAAGGGGGAAGTGCATCGCCGAGTAAGCTGACCACAGAAAACCGCGAATTCCATCTTTGTAACCTTTGTGGCGGATAAATAACATAACAAAAAGATAAGTGGGTTTAATAAATGAAAAATACATAAATTTCCTTTTATTTTTTTTGATTCCAACTTTTTCCATTTGTCCAGCCGTTATACTTGTATATCTATCGGCGCGATAAAGATAACGATCCAAAGTAGGAGATTCATGGTGTTCAAGATCATTAAACAACCAAGCAATTTCCCCATCAACTTCCATCAGTTCATGAACGCTTTTGGCAGGTAAACGAGCTTTCCCCTGTTTAATTAAACGAATTACGGCATCCGGATAAACTCCTGCATGCTTAAGCGGTTTACCGACAAAGTAATTTATACGAGGAATAAAAAATGCACATATTTCACCGGTTTCTTTTCCCAAAGAACCATCTCTTTGCCTAATAATTTTTTCGTGTCTTTGGAATAGCTTCCATTTTTTAAGATCTATAATCTTCCTTGACCTTATTTTGTCGTCGTTATTATTTAATATGTTTTGTATTTCAATTGCTAATTCCTTGGAAACTCTTTCGTCAGCATCAAGTTGTAATATCCAATCTCCTTTTGCTTTTTCGATGGCAAATTGCTTTGTCTGATGGAAGTTTGTTGTGTGTTTGAATTCATATACTTTAGCACCACATTCTCTGGCAATTGCTATAGTTTTATCAATTGAACCATCGTCAACCACGATTATCTCATCAGCAATTGATTTTACGGACAGTAAACAACTTTTTATATTATTTTGTTCGTTTTGAACCGCAAGAACAACTGATAATTTCATAGTGAATTAATACCAAAACTGATCTTGAAAATTAATAATAGTTTTGATATTTAGGTGGAGAGCAATTATTGTAAATATAACTAAAATTACTTGCACGATTCTCTTAATAATATTATTATTCGTTAATTCATACAACATTGGTGGTGTAAGTAATCCTACAAAAGTGTATTGAAATTTTCTAATTTCACTGAGACCAAATTTCTTTTCACCAGTACCATAAATATAACTTGAAGCAAACGGAACTGTTAAGACAAAAAAGGTAGAAAGTAATTTTGGTTTTTTTATAACATTTATTATGACATCCGCCATTGCCCATGCTAAGAACGGGTAAAAGGGAATTCTATACCAACCTTTGCTGTGCCCTGACATAATGAAAAAAAACACCAAATACGACCCGAGAAAAACTGGAATTATAATATCTTTTAAGTTTATCTTCCTCCTTTCTCTACTTTGAATACCAATAGCAAATGCTGATATCCAACCAAAAATAATCCAACCATCAACATCCATAACTTTCTCGCCTATCCTATATGTAACAAACAAACTAAATATATTCCCTGGTAGATATAACTCCCTACCGCTTGACACATTAATAATTTTGAGAAATATATCTATGTTATAAAAATATCCATAAACAAACCACGCGAAGACAAAAAGAAATATTGTCCCGGCTAAAACAAGTGATTGTTTGTAGTATTTTAACGCAAATAGGCATCCAAACACTGCAATGGGAACGAATATACCAGGAGTTTTATACATTAAACTCGAAGCGCTAACAAAAGAAAGAAGCAAGAGTACAATTATGTTTTTTCTTTTTGTATATATCAACAAAAGCAAAATTGACAACATTGAAGAAAAAGCTATCATGTTCTCGGATAACACCAAACGACTACTTAAAACGAAAGTGGGCACAGTAGCATAGATCATAGATGCCAAAAGTGCCTCTATATATCCATGCGTTAACCAAACAACAATAAAAAGTATAAATATACTAAGGGTTGCCAGTTTTATCATCGGATATCTAACAAGCCCGACATCAACATTTTCGAGATCATATATTCCTTTTGTATACAAATAGCCACCGGTTAACAAACCAAATCCGGGTGGTTCATCAAACCACGGCTTCACCATTCTAAATTTAGTTCCTCTTATTGTTACCATTGGGAAATCTCCATAATCATCCCAAAAAGACCATGAACTAGGTACTTTATCCTTAATCAGGCTTAGTCCATTAAAAGGAGCTTTGTATTCATCAGCGGTGTCATTGATTGGGGGGAAAAACGTAAATTTTTCCATACGCAAGTTAAAGCCAAGTCTCGCAACTATATATGCAGTAATTAGAACGACAATTAGTTTAGCTGTTTTGTGCGTATTAAAATAGTTTATAACTTTATGTATTCTTTCTCTCAATATTTTATATGTTATCGACATCTATAGCTGGTTTTCATTTTATAATTTATTTATTATATTTGCCACCTTTTCACCCAATTCAACTGCGTAATTTGTTCCTCTATCCCAAGGATAAACTTGTTGAATGTTAGCTAAGTACAGACCTTCAATTGGAGTTTCAAAAGGTGGTATTTGCTTAGAATAATTAAGGGGAATTATTGGTTGTGCAAACGAAGCCTTGAATACATAGCTATCATTTATCCAAGACTTATTAAAAGATCGATTAATTCTTTTTAACGACGTGGTAAATTCATTAACGAGTGCTTCTTGTGTATATGAGAAATACTTATGATTAACGGGTAAATAATTTCCAATATAAACTAAGTTTTCATCGTTGTAGTGTTTTTTATCTATAAGATGTGTATGTTCGACAACAGCGAGAAATGGAAACGATGTATCGTTCACATTTAACCAATAAGTATTGTCTTTTAGAAATTCGTGTTTTAATGACAACAGAAGTGTTATGGCGCCCAATCCCTTAAGCGGTTTTAAACTATTTATATAACCTTGGGGTAACCCGCTTGTTAATTTTATAAACATACTCGTTGGAAGAGTGCAAATCACAAAATCATATTCGTTAGGTGTTCGCCCCTTGTTTGTGATTAATATTCCCTTTTTAGTTTTTTCAATTCCAATTGTTTCTTCATTGTAAATAATTTTTCCTCCTTCTTTCTGAAATTCATCTGCGATGCTTTGCGCAAACGCTTGAAAACCCTCCTCGGGATATCCCAAAGCCGAACTTCTTTTTTTTATTCTTGCCCAAAACCATGATGCCGGAATCTCTTTGGAGAAGTCACCAAACTTACCTTCCATCAAAGGTTGCCAAATTAATTGCCAAGATTTTCTACCCATATATCTTTCCAGATAATTATGAGCAGTCTGCGATTCCATTTTTTTCCAAAAAGGCGTAGTTTTTAAATAAGCAAGTACCATGCCGGTTCGAATCCTGTCAGTTACGGATAATTGGGAAAATTGCAGTAAACTTAAGGGGCTGTCAAGTTGAAATAATTCATCTTTAATAATAACTGATGTTTTTGGTCTAGAAAAAATTATCGGGTGATGTATTTCTTTGGCAAGTTTTTTGATATACGTATCTGAAGTAAACCAATGATGATAGTGTTCTTCAATAGCCCACTCCCATTTGCCGGCTCGAAAGCCACTCGCCAAACCGCCGGGTTTTGATGAGGATTCATAAATAGTTACACCGTGTCCCTTTTTTGCCAAAGTTAAACCAGCCGTTAGGCCCACATAACCAGCACCGATTATTCCAATTTTCATAATTAATTTGCTACAATTTTATAAGCGGTACTACCATTTGGAAACTTAATAGTCTTAACAATATTAGCCGCATCAGGAATTTCCTCATCAGTCCCAACTATGAGTGAATTAGGATAAGTGTTGGGGGTGTTGGGCCATTCAATTGAATTAAATCTAAACTTTTCAAATTCTCTGACAGTTGAAAAACCATACCCATCACGAGGGGACAAAACATGTGCTCCCTGAAATTCGGCGGTGGGAACTTTGAGATAAAACAAAGTTAAAATGTATGGTTGATCATACCGATCAGTAATAATTATATAATCAAACTCATCTTTCACACTTTCAACATAAGAGATCATTTCTTGAAATCCGTATTGCGAAGAATAAGGATATGCACGAGGCATGTGAAAATTATATAAATATTCATATCTCGCAAACGACCAGACTAACATGATGAACATAATTGGAAATAATGTGTATTTTAATAAAGTATTTTGTTTAAATATATTAAGCATGTTTGTCAAACCATATGCCGATATAAGGCAAAGGGGTATTATCATGTTATGAGAACGAAGTGCATGTGGCGATTGAAAAGTTAATGCGGCAGCAAAAGGAGCAATCAAAAGCCACCAAAGCATAAAACTCCATTTACTATTTACTCCTCTTGAAATGAAATAAAGGCCAGCGATCAAAAGCAGTGAATCAATCAAATACATCTGGCCGTGGTCGGGGACTTTATTGCGTTGAATATCATCGCCTGATATAAACAAAAAGTCTCCCGAGAAGTGCTCTCCCCAATTTTCTGCAATCGCAATAGCATAATTTACGAGTTTGTTGTGGATTAATTCAGCCACTAGACCATCAACGTTTTCATGTTCGCCGCGCTGTTCATTAATTTTATTTAATGGTCCAATATCAGCAAATATTCCTACTCCGGCGGCACGCGACATACCTGCCTCTCCGGTTAAATCTTTTGCAAGCGGCAGCAGAAGGACCAATCCGAAGATCCCAGCAATTAGTATGGGTTTAAAATTTTTCAGTAAATATTTAAAATTACTAAGTACATATCCAAGTAATAAAAGTGGGATCACAATTCTTGCGGCATGATAAGTATATAGGCCAAGGACAAAAAACAAAGATGAGTATTTGAAATACCTAGTATTCTTAGCGGATTTCACCAGGAACAAGACACCTATTGTTATAAAAAACGTAGCAATATTTACTTCCCATCCACCTCTTGAAAAATGTATATGCCACGGAGAAATAGCCAAAAATAATGCTGCAATAGTAGGAAAATCGAGTGTCAAATTTAATATTTTTATTTTTACGTCTTTTCCGCGTAGTTCTTTGGCTAATAGGTAGATAAGAATAATAGTTGCAGTTCCCATTAGCGCGCCGGGGGCTCTTACCACCCATATGTTAAGACCCAATAGTTTAACAAACGGCAATACAATATAGAAATA
Organism: Candidatus Woesebacteria bacterium; assembly: GCA_016700095.1. Lineage (NCBI taxonomy): Bacteria > Candidatus Woeseibacteriota > Candidatus Woesebacteria bacterium. Next base: position 926,490 of record CP065002.1, read on the forward strand.
TAAACCTGGTTTATAATCATTAAACGATTGGAAGTGAAGCGGCCATGCGTTGCCGTGTTCATCCATTCCTGTATTTACCAAACTCCAAGCATTGTAACCAATTGCAGCCTCGTCGGCGTTTAATGCAGGCAATGTGTTTAATCTATTAAATCGCAAATACAACCCTAAAATTAGTATTAATATTATCAATATGTTTTTTCTCATAACTAGAATACCTTATATCGATTTACATTTGACTCATCAAGAACCTCAACAAGTCTAAAAATCATCTCACCGGTTGGTAAGGTAATTTCTCCGATTTGTTTAAATTCTCCCGGATCAACTGAATCCTGGATTGGAATTGTCTCGGAATCCGCAGCAAACAATGTACCAAAGTCTCCACGCGCTGTCGTCCAATTTAAGTATTCAAAACTTATATTATCAAGATTTGTCACCCTACCAACATCACCATACCTGCTTTCTTCTAGGTATGCATTTTTTTGATAAGTCGCAGGATCGTATTTCTGATAAAAAAGAAAATAAATATACGGTTGAGCATACGTAAAATGTATTTTTACTTTTTTATAATCATGTTGGATTGGTGTAATTATTTCGACTAGTTGTTTATATCCATAATCCCAATATCTCGCGTTATGAATTGGTTGGTGAACGAAATATGCATCGAGAAAATAAAATACACTCGCCAAATACAATAAAAATACTCCTAAAATGCCAACATATTTCACCTTACCCCATTCCGACACTTTCTGTGAAAAGAAAGACAGACCAAAAGCAGTCACTACTACCAAAGGAATAACCATGTTATAAGACCTCACTGCATGAATTTGGTCGCGCGATAAGGCGGATGGCAAAGGAGCAAGCAAAAGCCAAAGTAAAATGAAACGAGCACCTGTGTTGTTAGCATTTATCAAAATATATAGACCGCAAAGTAAAAAAAGTGAATCAACAAATAGCATTTCTCCCGAGCTGGGAGCTGAATGTCTGGGATTTTGCCAATCACCCTCAAAAAATAGAAATCTCGGAGAAAAGTGATTGAACCACCTTCCCATAATTCCCTTGGTTATATTTAGATTTTCAGAATAATAAAGATAGTATTCCGGCGATCCAAATTTAACATCCGCAGTCGCCAAAAGATCCGTTAGATATTCTTGCGGCCTTGTATATGAAAACACGCTAAACACCTTCAGCCGTCCAGTTTCCCCTTTTGAAAATGATGCAATTATTGGAAATGCCACAATCAGTCCAACAAAAAAAGACAACACTAAAACTTTTAAGTTAATCTTACTAATTTTCTTTCTGTAAATAATTGCAAGAAGAAATAGAACTATTAGACTGGAAAGTTTCGCGCCTTGATAGGCAGTCAATGTCGCTCCGAAAGATAGTGCAGCAGGTATCAGATATTTATTATTTGTAAACGATTTTAGAACACAATATATCCCCAAAAGTGTCAATGTTAACGCTATGTTAATTTCCCAAGCACCTCGTGAAAAATGAATGTGCCAGGGTGAAATAGCAAGGATAAGTGATGATAATAACGCCGGAGAAAATACTCCTTTATTTTTTTTATTTTCTACTTCTAATAATAAATTGACAATATGATAAATTATAAAAACTGCAAATATTCCTGAAAGTGAACTGGCCAAACGAACAGACACTTCATTAAGGTCAAAAAGAAATACAAACGGAACTGTGGCGTATACATACAAACCGGGTTTGTAATCTCCAAAGGATTTAAATACAATCGGGAGCAGTTTTCCATATTCATCACGTCCTGTTTTTAGAATCGAGTATGCGTTATAACCAAGCGCCGCCTCATCGGGAGTTAAATGTGGTGGATTTACTCCCAGATTCCATATTCGCAAAAAGGCAGCAATTACCAATATAGCTAGAAGTGAATAACGTTTCATGTATTGTCTCATGTTACTGACAAAATCTAATTTGCTCTTTGCGATATATAATTCTAATTGACAAGCTATTGATTAGCATATATTTCAAAGGCGGGTTCATTATTCAAAAAGTATACAGTTTCGTATTTTTTCCATCCACTAGGCATATTTCCGGGTGAGGTGATTAACAAACATTTTATTTCATTGCAATTAATATCCCCACCACTTTCAAGCACAAAGTGGTTTTCTTCTCTATCGCCACTTTTTATTTGCCAATCATTGACAAAATAAAACTTATCAAATGCATCTACCCAAAACCATTCCGTTTGCTCAAAACGAATGAGATTCGGATCATTCCGATACGACTCGGGTTTCCATCGCCATGGCGCCCCACCCCCAACCCCTCCGTAGAAAAGAAAAAATTCGTGAGGTTCACCGTATTTTTTAGTCACTATTATTTTGTCGTAATCGTAATAGTACTGTTTAGTGTATTGAACTACTTGTTGATACCCGTATTGCCAACTCCATGAATAGTTACTTCTATATGAAGTAAAGTATCCATGCAAATAGTTCTCGGCGGATAAGATTATCAAGAAAATATAAATTGGTGTTATTATCCATGCCATATTTTTTAAAGTTATACGTTTTCCCTTGTTAACGAAATTCATAAACGTTAAATAACCAAATGCAGTTATAATCATTGGTGAAGGAAGCATTGTCGAGGAACGTAAAACATGTGGTGCTTCCCGAGTAATACTCGACGCAATAGGTCCGACAAAAAACCAAAAAAGAATAATATTTCCTACTCTGTTTTTTAGTCTCAACAAAGCAAAGACTCCGATTACAAGAAATATTGCGTTAATAATATAGAGTAACCCGTGTTTGGGAACGCTAAACTGATATTGACTACCGCCGTCGGTAAACAAATAATCACCCTTAAAATGAGATGTCCAATTGCTTGCTGCCTTTTTAATAAAAAATGTTCCCTTATTATGTAAAGCCCGTGCTATAAACGGACTATAAGGTGATGAATTTCGTAATTCATCAATTTGTGCAATTGCACCCTCGTCAACTATTTCCACTTTACTGTATCTAGCTTGTCCAGCAGGATTAACCAATTGAGCAAACATGGAAGCTGTAAAGAAAAAGAGAATGATAAACGAGAATTTTACCAAATGTACATTTCTAAGATAAATCCCTGCAATTTCCAACCTATAACCTAAAACTAAAATTACGACAAACAAGGGAACAAATATCCTTGCTGAATTGTAGGTCCAAACGGCTAATCCAAAAAATACTGCCGACCAAACTAAATTCATATATTTTTTCTCTGCCGATATTAGCAAGTAGGTCGCAAACGTAATGAAAAAGAGCGCAAGATTAGCCTCAAAAGCTGCACGGGAAAGAAATAGTGTCCAGGGTTCAATAGCAACAAGAAACGCTGTAAGTAAAGAGAGATTTTTTAATCTTTCTTTTGACGCTATTTCGTTTTGGAAAAGCGTATGTGTCAAGAAATAAGAAACAATTACCAACCCGACACCGGCAAGCATTGAGGGTAATCTCACTGCTAGTGTATTTACACCAAATAGTTTTTCCGATAATGCTGTAACATAAATATACACCGGCAATTTATAATCTCCATAAGCACGAAATATTGTTGGCATCTTCTTACCCCATTCGTCATATCCCGAAGAAAGAAGTGAATATGCATTATAACCATGGCTCACCTCATCCCAATTTAGCGATGGGGGTGTATTGTCAATAGCTACAAACCGTACAAGAATGGAAAAAACCACAATAGAAAGAAGTGTCATGTTTTTTGTGTTTCTTACTTTGTGAATTACAGGACACGATAAAACACCCCGACCACAATTTCGCAGTAAATATTTTATAGTTTTTCTCATAGATTTCATTTTAAAGCAAATTCCGTCGAACTGGGATTAACAAAATAAATCGCCGTCTCGCCACTGGGATAAGCAACTTCATACTCAGGTACGGTATTTAATGGAAATTCTTCTTTCTTTCCCACCAGTAATGTCTTACCTAAATATTTTCGTTTTTCGAAATCAATATTTTCAAACTTGATATTTCCCAATGAATAACTTCCAAGTTGGTCGAGAAATTTTAAATTTAGATCGCGATATCTACCCCAATTTTTTGCTTCACCTTGAACCATCTTAGGGTCATATTCGTTGTAAAAGGCAAAATAAATATGGGGTTCGGAAAGTGTACGACTCACAATTATAAACTGATATCCTTTTATATTATTTAAATACTTAACCATGTCCTTTCTTCCATAAAGCATAGATGGCGCGGTGACGTAAGCCGACTTGCCAAAATACTGATAAGAAAACTCAATTAAGTTAAAACCAATAAGTGCTGCCAATGTAATTACGAGAAGTCGTCTTTGGGGCACCGACACATTATCAATTCTAATAAGTGTGAGTATCCAATAAGCACCAATTGCCATGGCAATTTGTAAGGCAGGAAGCATTATCACCGATCTGTTACCAGCAAAACCGACACCTGTAGACAGCGCTGCAGGAATCGGAGCACACACTAACCAAAAAACAATTAACCACATCTCCTTCAGGTGTCTATACTTAACCACGCCGACAAGAAATGCAAAAAGTAGTATCAATTCAAATGGATAGATTACTCCACGGCCCGGTATCATTCCATACGTCGCTTCGGCAGGTCCGTGGTCTACGAGAAATTTGAGTGAATAGTATTGTTTATAGTTTTCAAAGAATCTATTAGTAGTAACGATAAATCTGTTGTGAATTATTTTTGCAATTACCGGATCCATACCACCATTTATCGCATCCAGTCTCGGTCCTGCAGCAAATTCTTGAGATCCACTATAAACACTTACATCCGACACACGTCTCCCCGCACCAAGCATGAAACTATATATCGTAAGAGTCGCAAAAAAACCAAATATGGCAACAAATCCGATTATGTATTTTCTGTCATATCTAACAAGTCTTTTTGAATAAAGTGTAAAAAGTAACGCAACCAAAATTGGGGTTACGAGTCGCGCCGAATGATACGAAAACATATTAATCCCCAAAATTAACCCCGAAAGAAGAATTTTTCTATGATTGGAACGGCTATTTTTAAGTCCAAGTAAAAATAAGTATAATGCACAGGGAATAAGGAAGGTTGTTAGATTTGCTTCAAAACCACCCCTACTCATCATAATATGCCAAGGTGATACCGCAATCAAAAGTGTGGCAATTATTGCAATTAGTTGGGCGTGTTTAATTTTGACTTTAAATAATTCATAAACAAAATAGTATGTGACGATCACCGTACTTGAACCAATTAAAGCATTCGGTAAGCGCACAACCCATTCGCTAAGTCCAAATAGTGCAACAAAGGGAATAAGTAAGTATCCATAAAGTGGTAGTTTGAAATCACCAAAGCTTTCAAACACAATTGGTAAAGTATGTCCCCATTGGTCTTTTCCCGTATGCAAAAGCGAATATGCATCATAACCGAAACTGGCTTCATCAGGCGTAAATCCTGCGGGAAGTGATGATAAATTAATAACTCTAAGAATTAACCCGGCAAGAAAAATTGCAAAAAGAAGATAACGCTTCATTGTGTATTAATTATACTTTCCGTGTCCCCAATTGTCGAAGAAAAGACGTCTTTAATTTATCAAAATAAGGTTTATTGTCCTGTAGATACCACCACATAATAAGAAAATACACTGACAATGAAAATAGACTCAATAACCTTGGCGCTAAACGATCATTTCCCGACATGATCTCGACAATAACATCTATTTTTGGATACCACCAAAAATTATAAAGATTAAATAAGTTAATAATAGACATAATAACCAGCGTTTTTATATATTTTCTGTTGATTCCGGCAATAATTGTAAGCGGTACAAAAACGGGATATATATATCGTTCATGCATATTTGTCAAAAGCATGAAACCCGAAAAAGAAACAACCAATAGTGCCATGACAAGCGATTTATGGGAGGTGTCTTTCACCAAAGAAATACTTACTACTATATAAGATAAGAGAAATAATGCATTGCCCCACATTTCATATGAATAGATAAAGAAGATATCTGAATTCGGACGTTCGTGTATCCCGGTTAAGAAAGCCCATAAATTAAATGCGTTCGCAGTGATTACATGCAACTGATGACTTAGTACTTTATCAACATAAATACTATATAGCCAGGTAAATGAATCTAGCTTTGCAAACGGATAAGTTAACATAAAAATCGCTACAAAACATATTAAAGCAGTAATTAAATAATGTTTAATTTTGTATTTGCCATGTAATGCTACGATGACATAAATCGGTATATAAATTGCCAAAGATAATTTTATATATAAACAAATAGCATAAAGAAGGGCTGAAGTGGTCAGTTTTTTTCTCATCAAAAAATAAAACGATGCAATTGCAAGAAAGTTTACAATCGCATCCGTTTGTCCCCAGACGGCTGAGTTATACCATATAACTGGATTTAAAAGAAATATTAACGAAGATAATTTTGCTATTTTTTCATTCTTGCCAATAAGTAGAATTATTTTAGATATAAAGTAAGCAATTCCAAAGTCTGCAAGAATTGACGGCAATTTAAGCAAAGCCGGATACAAATTTGTTTCTGAATATGAAACGATAATTGACGGAAACAACGAAATATTTATATTTATTATCCACAATAAATTAAAAACCATTTCATAAATTTTGCGAATCAAAGCAAAAATATATATTGTTCCGGGTGGTTGGTTGGGCCAAGTAAAATTCCACACATTTGAATCCGGAGCGTAAAATTGTTGTGGGCCATATTGATAAAATCGTATTCCCCAATCAACATGATTATTGAGATCTCCATGCCAGTATATAAAAGCAAGGACAAGTCTAAATAGTAACAATCCAAGAAGTATATAAACATACTTACTGATAAATATATTTCCGATAAGTTTAAAGTTAATTTTTTTCATGTATGTTAATAATTATTTTTTTTCAAAAAGATAAAAAGCAGGCAACCCGGACGGGTAAGTAATCGATTTAATTAAAGTCAAATCTCCGGGAGTTCTGTCGGGTTCTTTTATCAGATTTATACCCACTTCTTTTTCGCTAGATAACACCAGTACTCCTTTTTCCAAATTTTTTCCCCAGTCATAAAGTTGTCCTTGGGGTGATGTAAAATAGTACTTGTCAATCATTGTTATCCTTCCATACCTCGGGTCATCAATCCAATTTGAATCCGGTTTAACATTTTGCCATCTCACCGGATCGTAGTTCATATATGCGGCAAAAAATGTCCACGCGGGTTCACTAGCCATCGTAATAAGCACTTCATTGTAATTACTTTCCAATTCTTTAACCGATTGAATCGCTTCTTTATATCCTGCATGCCACCATCTCTCGCTGTACCAAGGATTCTGCGTCCAATAGTTTTGTTGATAAAATATGAAATTAATAGTTAGGAGTGTGGCGTAAAACGAAGTGAATACTATTTTTGTATTTCTATTTAAGGTAGTGACAAAGTAAACCAGTCCATAGGAGATAAGAAATATCATCGGAGGTAGAATTACTATCAACCGAGTTGCGTGTCTACCACCTTCTCTGGTTATCGCAGATGGAATTACCCCCAATACTAACCACAAAGCGATAAGCAGTTTATTCTTTCTTTCTTTCTTGTTACCAAAAAAATATATAAGTCCTAAAATAAGTGCAATAGCTTCAACTTTGTAAAATTGACCTATTCCTTCTATTGAATGCCTCAAATTGAAATCTCCTTTAATAAATAGAAATTCACCTGAAAATGATTCAAAATAGTTTTTCAGAATTCTTTGTCCCCAAAAGGTGTATTTATTGTAAAACAGCTTGTCGGAAAATGTTGGAGTCAAGCCAATTCCCATCTCTCCTCTAAATCTCGCGGCTTGCTCTCTTTTGACACCAACTTCCGGTTCCCTAGTTGGATCCGAAAATACACTAATGTATCCAAAACGCTGTGTCCCGCCGGAAAACAAAGTTGCGTAGGTAGTGATAGAACCCATAATCAAAACTACGGCACAAGAAGCAACAATATATTTTTTTACACCTTTATTTAATTTGTAATGGGTAATATTTTTGTCTTTGTTGAAGAAAAAAAGTGCAATTATTTCTTTTCTCCATATTAGAAATAGTAAAATTAATAGAATTAGTGTAAACAATTTCGCCGTACTGTAAATAAGGGGTGTGGCAATCAGTAGAGCAAGCGAAACACTAAAATATTTTACTTTCACAAAGGATTTAAAAAAGAAATACAGCCCAAATAGATAAAACATAATTAACATTGTCACTTCAAATGCCGCACGAGAATATTGTATATGCCAAGGTGAGATCCCTAAAAATAATGCACTAAGCAATGCTGTCACTTCGATAACTTTAGGATTATCTTTGTTGATCGAGTGTGTCATGAATTCACGTACAAATAGATACATACCGAGTACCCCCAATATTCCAAATACTGCTGCCGGTAAACGCACTCCCAGCGGCGTTATGCCAAATAGTGCTACAGTCGGTATTGTTGAATAAATAAAAAGTGGTGTTCGCCATTCGGCAAGAGACTGAAAATTAGCAGGGAAATAATTTCCGGAATAATCTTTACCCGTTTCAATGAAGCTAAATGCGTGGTATCCGACATCAAGTTCATCTCCAAACAAAGAAACTGGAACCTGTGATAGGTTCCATAATCTCAATATCGAAGAAACAAATAATATTAATATCAATACCTTGATTGTATTTTTCATTGTAACTATTTTTACATATTAACGATCAACACACAAACAGACTGGCAATTGTATTACCAATATCTTACCGACTCGCTTGGTAGCAGTGCTTCATTAAATGAAAGATCGGTCTGCACCATATAGTGTAGTGTACTTGGTAAATCCTGTGTAATTCTTTCGGAAAAGGGAACAAATTCCAATAATAAAAATGCAGGAACACTATCATTGAAAGTAATTACTTGATGTAATATTGCATTTTGAGGAATTTCATTTCCCCTGCAAACGTACAATACATGCGCCTTTCCTATTTTGGGACATGCGACATCCATTTTAAAGATAATATTTTCGTATCGTTCAACTCTTTCCCAAACACCGGGATTTTCTTTCACAATCACCGACTTTCGAACAAATTCTTCTGGATGTACTTTGTTGTAAAACAAGAAAAATATGTAAGGATCGCCACCGATAACAACATTTTCATAAGACGACATTTGCCTTACACTGGAAACCATTTCCTTCATTCCCCCATCCTCATACCACGGCCTATGATAAACATCATGAATGCTAAATTGATGCCAAAAATATGCGAAGTGAGAAAATATTACTAAAAACATTGTCAGAAATACCAATCTTCGACGAACCCAATTTTTTCCTTTGGCAATTTCATACAAGTGATAAAGTCCGCATCCGGAAAGAATTATAAAGGCAGGTAAACTTATTAACGCCCTAACCGGATTTGGGGTTTCTATTGTAAGAGATGAAGGAAGTAAGGATACTAATATCCAGAAATAGATAATATTTTTGTAATTTTGTTTACTTGTCGATAAGTAAACAATACCCATAAACATCGTAAGCACTTCAAAGAAATAGTATTGCCCTACACGCGGGATGGAATATTTTGGCATATTGGGATTTCCATCTAAAAACATATATTCAAACGAAAGGTGCTCAAAATAGTTTTGTAAAACATCAAATGATTTGATGACAAAATCACTATGAATAACTTCAGCCAATAAAAGTTTATTCCCTGTCAAAACCCACGAATCTTCGAGTAAAAGTTCGTTCCTGGTAAACTCAGCAGCTCTTTGATTTTTCCCAAACACCATAATGTCATTAGCCCGAACACGACTTCTGATATCTATAGACAAGAAAACTCCCAAAACAATTATTGAGATTATAAATAACGATATTACTTTTTTCGTTTTCACTACCTTTCTAAAAACAAAAACGTACATAATGGGAAGAAATGTCATTAGAAAAACTCGTGTTGATGAATATGTCAACATTGCCAAAAAGAACATAACGCTTGCCGCAATCAGAACTTTGGGGCGTTTATTTTTTGAGTAATTTATTACAAAAAGTATTCCCAGTGATACCAAGGTCGTCGCCAAATTAGACTCAAATGCTTTGCTGGAAAACATTATTCCATAAGGAGATATTGCGGCTAGTAATGCCGATGCAATTCCGATATTTTTCTTTTTTGTTATCGCAAACGCCAGAAAATAAATTACGATAGGAAGAAAAGCACCAGAGACGATAGATACAAATCTCGTTGAAAATTCATTTAAGCCCAGTATTGATACAGGTATCGCTGTAAAATAGGCATACACCGGATATTTATAATCTCCAATGCTCGGAAAATACAGTGGAAGTTTATTTCCATATTCATCACTCAGATTATGCGATAGCGAGTATCCATAGTAACCAAACGCTGCCTCATCGCCATCAAACCCGCGTTGAAGAATCGATGCGCCTGACATCCTAATCATCAATCCCAAAAAGGTAATCCAAAATAAAACAACTTTTGTATTCATTCAATTTGATTTCGATAAATAGCCGTAGACATCAAGTGTTATATTGTTTTTTTAGCTCTTCTCATCTCAACTTCTAATTGACCAGACTGATAAGTATCAATTAACTCGGAATCCTTTTTATATTCACCGTACCAATTATCTTGATGTACCGGAATAAACAAATTCGGTTCGATTAAAGTAAAGTAGACGTCAGTTTTTTCTCGTACCGGTAATCGGCCGTGTGTATTTTTGCCATACCAACGAAACATATATTCCCACATTTCTTCTTTCCAATAGGGAACAGAATAATAATTGTAACTAAAATAATTTCCATTGCTGTTAATGTAAGTCCAATCAATAACATTTTTTAAATCGCCTAAATATGTCCTTTGCGCGTTGTAAATAAAAGTTGGTTTATTGGCTAATATATTATTTTTGTAAACCCAAACACTGCATACTATTACCAACACATAGACAGGAAATAGTTTGAGATTTATTTTGTTTTTATCCATATTCCAAACAAGCAGCGCAATTAATACCGGTAAAAATACTGGGATAGTTATAAAGAAATGTCTAAGCGGAACAATGCCGAAACACAAAAAAAATACCAAAGGTGAAAGAGATAGAAAAAGCGTTGCTAATACATGTCTATTGATTAAATACTTTCTAGAAAAAACCACAACAGTCACGACAATAACCAGAAAACTAAAACGCGGAGATAAAGTATAAATATTATCAGCTACTTCTTCGATAAAAGTATAAAAAGAACTTAATCCTGTTGATCCAACACCCCCGCCCGAGAAATAACCCAGAAGCGCTTTCGTCATAAGAAAATCATTTTTAATTTCATAAATGCCATATGTTGTAAATACACAAGGAACACTCAAAGAAATTGCCAATACTTGCTTAAGGCGTAACTTTATTTTTTCCACACATATGAAGCCGACTATTCCGGGTAATAACGACATTCCGACGACCTCGTGAAAGTTAAGTATTAATCCCCAAAAGATAACTACACCAAACAGGTATTTCCAATTGGTTTTAGATTTTACCAAGAAATAATAAAGTAGAATTGCGCAGGCAGGAATTAATGTCGTGTTAGAAAGCCAACGAGCATACACAATTGATGAATAATTTACTACATACAAGACTGTTGACAATCGTGCGATTTTTTCATTGAAATGATTCTTTACAGCCAAATATAAAAATAATACAGAGAGACTATTAATTGCAATTAAGCACATCTCTATTTTGTACGGATCGCCGTCAAAAATAAAATAAAATGGAAGTAAAATATACAAATAAATTACACCGTGATATATACCTGCTATATCGGTTGGAGGACCAAGCAGTTTCAAGTCGCCTCCGAGTATTTTTTCAACTTCAAATAAATCTCTTGCCTGTTCATACCCAAAAAACAGATACTTATTTAATAAAAATGACCGGAAAACTAAAGCTATCGCAATCATACACACAACAAAAAGTATGTCACTACTTTTTTTCCGTTTAACTTTTTTAATCAAGTCTTTCATAAAAGTTATCTATGTTTATATTATCCGTATTTTTATCTGTTGTTCTTTTCTCAACGGTTAAACGACCAAACACTTTATAATCGACTAAATTGGAATTTCTGTTTAAATCTTTATACCAATTTAGCGACAGTTGTGGTTGGGAATCGTCCGGTTCAATTATCACATAAAATATCTTGGTATCGTTAACGCTAGGTAGATATCCGTATTCGGTTTGACCTTTCCATGTAAATAAATATTCCCATGCTTCTGATTTCCAATACGGTACGGTAAAGTAATTGTATTTAAAATCGTTCCCCGCAGAGTCGGAAAATATATAATCAACTATTTTTAAGTCATTCTTTAAATAGGTATATTGAGCATAGTGTAAAAAGTTTTCATTGTGCAAATATATTTTATTAATCGTTGTTTTAGTATTAGATATAAAAAGCATAAGGATTACAAAAGTCGTAACCACTTTGCCCCAACCTTTCGTTGTCGAATACAACGCACCAATCACAGCAAAGAAGAAAAGATGTGTTAGCTGTAAATAGTGTTGATTTGGATCAACTTTGAATATCCAAAAAAATAAAGGAGATGAAATAGTAAATGCGAAAAATAAAGTAAACCATTTTTCTTTTCTATAAAATATAACCGCTATAATACACAAGGCAACGAGAGCCACCGTTAACCAAATATTGTTGTAAAACGTAAATTTTTCAAATTCACTAATGACAATATCTATGATTTTATTTCTATCTCCCCCACCACTTCCTTGATTTATATATACAAGTAGTGATCGAGCCATAATATAATTATTCCTTACTTCAAACAACAAATATGAAGAAAACAAAGTTATCAGCAATGCAATATTAGTCAGGACGAGTTTTGCTGAATATTTTATCTTTTGAAGACATAGAGCAACAATTACAACCGGCAAAATTGAAAGTGCAACAATCGATTGTAAATGAAAAATGATTGCCCAAGAAAACGTGACTAATAATAGATAGTATCGATTATCTTTCAATTTAGAGAGTGCATAAAGTAACAATCCAGCAAAGGCGGGAACCAAATTGGGATTTGATAACCACCTCGAATAGATTATTGAAATATAAGACACAGTTAGCAATAAGGAGGATATGACACCTGATATTTTTCCGAATATATTCTCGAGTGCTTTGTAATAAAACAGGATAGAGATACTATTTATAACAACCAATATTAACGCGACAACATAAGGATTACCCGAAGCAACAAGTGTAAGTAAAGCTAAAATGTAATAATAAATAACTCCATGGAAATACCCCGGGATACTTGTTGTCGGACCGATCAAAGCAAAATCTCCATGTATTATGTCGTTTGCCGCCAAAAAGTCTCTCCCCTGCTCCCATCCAAAAAATAAATTGTCACTTAGTTTTAATGTGCGCAAAAAAAAAGCTAAAGTTATTAGACCAAGCAAAAATACCTTAGACAGATTTATGTGTTTTTTGAGTTTTTCCACTTTGTTCCCGACCAGATGATGAAATTGAATACATAATGAATTAGTGTTCCGTGATATATTTTACTCCCGGGAATTAATTTTCTCCATGCATCGGGGTCGTTCTTTTTATCCTTTGTACTTGCGCCATGATAATGTATAATCTGCGCCTTCGGTAGATAAAAGACTTTCAATCCTTTTTTTCTGACCAGCCGACAATAGTCCAAATCTTCGAAATAAAAAAAGTATTTTTCATTTAGCTTACCCGCAGACTCAAGAGCTTGTGGGGTAATTAGCATTGCAGCTCCTACAACTGCATCGACTTTTGTTGGCTTCATCGATTTTGGAGCAAATTTATCCAACTCATTTCCACTACCCAACCAATATTGTTTGATGGCAAGAGGTATTGTCGGAAGGTTCATGCATGATGCTTGTACACTGCCGTCTTTGTTTAGAAGCTTGGCACCAACCACACCGATTGTCTTGTCAGTTTCGGCAAATCTAACCATTTCCTGCAGTGCGTCTTTTTTTACTAGTGTATCCGAATTTAGAAGTAATATATATTTACCACGTGATTTTGATATTCCTTGATTATTTGCTTTACTAAAACCCGCGTTGGTTTTATTTGCGATTAATGAAATATTACTTTTGTTAGTTGCAACCAACTTTTCGAGAAGTTGAACACTGCCGTCATGTGAATAATTGTCAACTATTATTATTTCAAGATCCAGCGAACCCTTTGTTTTTTTGATTGATTCAATACACGAAAGTGTTAGGTCGCGTGTGTTGAAACTTACTATTATTATTGATAGATCCATTTAAAAACGAGCAAAAATACTTTCATCGGATACGACTGACTCTTTCTTTTCAATTTTTCGCAATCTATGCACACCGGCAAACTTGAGTATTGCCATAAAAACTATTCGCAGATACCCCGGATGTAAAACAATTCTATTTAATAGTCCTTTTATGTGTTTTCGAAACATTCTTGAACTAGTTATATTGCGCCATATAAAAAGTAGTTGATTTCTTTCTTGAATCCTTTGTCTATAGGAAGTTTTAAAAACTTTATTGGTTGATTCATGCTCGTGTAAAACCATTGCATGTGGTTCCCACAGGAGTTTATATCCACGTTTAGCCGCTCGATAACTCAAATCAATATCTTCCCAATAAAAAGGTGGATATAATTCTTCGTCCATACCTTTTAGTTTCATCCACACGTCTCTGACAAAAACACCCGATCCCCCATTTACCCAAAACGTATGATGTGCATGTGAACTTTTTTTACCTCCCTCGTGTTCAACAAAACCCTTACAGAAATTTCCGCTTGCCCAAGAATAGCCCTTCTCGTTTAAGGAAACGGCAAATAACAAATTATCCTTGAAATGTGGAATAACCCGATGAAGGAAGTTTTTTGCTGGTTTAACATCGGTGTTTAAAAGACATATTAACTCACCCTTGGCCATTCTGGCGCCGGTATTACACGCCGCAGAAAATCGTCGATTGGTTTTGTGTTTTACGAGTTTCACATCTGGAAAATTATTCTTTAGCACTTCGATGCTTTTATCGGTTGAACAATCATCGACAACGATCACTTCAATTATTCGATTGCCACTGTCTCCAAAGGCGCTTAATACATGAGGAATATTTTCCAATAACAGCTCTTCGCCATTATAGTTCGGAATAACAATTGACACAAAGAGGTCTTTCATCTAATTTTATACTTTTCTAACTTTTACAGCGTGCAGCATACCCAATATGAATTTTTTATTACATATAACCTTAAACCCATTTTTGACGCACAGCTCATCAAGGTATTCGTTCCTATATGCATGCAGGTGGGTATGATTCCATATTTTTCCCCGACCTTTACACCAAAACGGCCACAGTAACCGAAAAAGAAAATTCTCGGAAGGTACTAGAAATACCGCGTAACCATTTTTTTTCAACACTCTTTTAACTTCCTTAAGAACCTTCATCGGCTCAAATACATGTTCGAGCATTTCCATCGCAAATACAGCATCAAAAGTACCCGACTTAAACTTAAGTTTATGGGCATCTCCTACCTCAAATTTCATCTTTTTGTTTTTCTTCCAATGATTTTTTGCCCATGTTATACTGCTCTCCAAAACATCAATCCCGATTATTTCTTTAGCTTTAGTTGAATCTAATATTACTTTCGTAAAAACTCCATCCGCACATCCGATGTCCAACACTTTCCCCTTGACCGGTTCTGCCAATCTGGTTACCTCCTGAAATCTCCTGGTGTGCCAATACCTCTGCATCTTGTTAATTTGAATTGAAGTGTAATACCAGTCGGGTGGTACATTTTCGTGTAATTTAGCTGCCATTGATTCCGACTGTTTCATAATCATATTATAGCAAGGAAAAATGTTTACGTCTGTATATATTCCGTAACATTTTACTCTGCCTGTTCTAATATATATTTTTCATCCTTTTATGACACAAAAGGTTTACTGTCAAGACAAAAAATACAATCTATTTTATTTTTTCGCGTTCTTGAACTCTTAACTCGCCCCAGTATTTCTCATCGACTAAACGAGACTTGCTATTTTCTTCGGCAAGTGTTTCATCCAGATATCTCATTGGAATACCACCCATTGGTTCAATAATCAGAAAATACTTATCAACGTTTTCATCCACACTTGGTAAAGCAGTAAGTTGCCCCTCTTGACCTTTGCCATGCCAAAAAGGCACGTAACCATATTGGGCATCACCATACCATTCAAACAAATAACTCCATACTATGTTAATCCAAAGCGGACTGGTTAGGGAATTAACACTAAATTGTTTACCTTCCGATTCGGCATACATATAATCAAGTGCCGAAATTTGTTTGGCTAACGTCATCTCTTTTTGTATTGAAAATATTGTTTGCCCTTTCGGATTTTCCTTTTTTATCATATTTAAATTGCCAAACACTACGATGGCAACGATTATACAGACAAATATTTTTTTACCCTCGCTATACCACATATACAAACAAACCGCCATAATTATAGCTACGGCAGGACCTATACCTACCAACAAAAATGGGGTTGCGGTTCCACCAACTGTCACTACGGTTAAGTGTGCCATTAACCAAATCGCCAAGAACGGCTCCCAAGATATGGAAGTATTTTTAGATTTTTTCCATGTGTAAATTGAAATCACAATCAACATCAGGATAAACACTCCCCCATAACCAATATTTCCGGGGTATGAGTTATAAGCATAGACATTACCCAATTGATTAAAAAATAAGATAATAAAATCACCCAACTTCTTAGAAGCGATAATTGAATCTTGAGAGGTTAATATCGATAACACTCCGGAAAAACTTTTAAATCCAAATTTTGCCTCTGACACAATAAACGAAGAAAGTGTAAGCGTTAACGGAATCAAAAAATACACCATACTTTTTACGCTTATTTTTTTCCGTGCAAAATTAAGCCAAATGAAAAGCGGTACGATATGGTACAAAAGAAAGATATTTGCTTGTATCGACAAACCCAGACCAATGGCAGTCATAACTGGATATGCTAAGTAGTACTTATTCTTAATGTTGTGTGTAATCCACAACCATAATCCCAAGTAACAAAGTGGGGCCGTCCAAATTCCAATTGTGGGATTTGATAACCAAGATGAATATTGAGTTGCTTCAAAAGAAATTGCATATAAAAATGCCGCCAATATTCCGGCTTTTTCATTTTTAGTTATGTTGGCTGCAAATATATAAACAATAAATACTACTGCTGAATTAAATATTGCGTTCCAATACGCTGAAGCAACGGGGTTTCCGCCGCTTATTAAATTCGGGGGTACTAAATAATAAAACCAAAATACACCATGGTGCATTCCGGGTGTCGATGCAGGCGGACCTTGAATTTTAAAATCGCCGGTAATAATATTTTGTGCTTGTAACGCATCCCTTGCCTGGTCATAACCAAAGGTCAGGGATTTTTGCGGTAGATACCACACTCTCAACACATAAGCAAAAATAAAAATAGTGCTTAATAAAAAAAGAGTAGTTTTTTTCATATTCGTCTAATTATAAATCATTTAACATTAAATATTATATAGTCGTGTCTAGTTTATTTAAGTAAACTAAAATAATTACATGTGTTTAATTGAGGATGGGCAACGCTTTGATAGAAATTATAAATACCATTAGTTGGCTTTCTCTACGTTCCATTCCTGGATAATAAAACCATCTATCGCGACTTCGTTTATTAATTGCCCTCTCTCACTAGCCCACATAACGATTTCTTTTTTGTACTTTTCAGGAATTCTATATGTAGTATCAATGACTACAAACATCAATTCTTCGTTGGCACTACGAGGTAATTTATAGTAGGGATCCATCAAATCTCCACCCAACCATCCCGGCAAATAGCCATATTTTCTTAAGCCATACCAATTATAGTGATAAGACCATGTCGCGTTGTAATAAAGAGGATACGAAACGGTATTTAAAGAGAAGGGTTTCCCGTTTGCTTTTTGATAGGTAAAATCCACAACGGCAAGTTGCGAAGTTAATACTGCGGATAAACACGGTTTAAGTAGAAAATCTTTATTACTTTTATACGCTCTAACGGTAGTGACGTTGCTTAATACTATCAAGGTAAGCAAAATCAATGGTGTTATTCCGGGAACTCTAGATAAAACATATCCTGCAGATAGTGCTATCGCGGATAATATCCCTATTAAAAACCAAGGTTGAGTGTGATATCCGAAAATTATCATTAAAGAAGGAGACAATAAAAATAGAAGCACAAAAACTGCTGATTGTTTAAGGTTCTTGTCTTTTGCTTTTCGAGAAACATATATTAAATAAGTAATTGTAATGAGGGCTACAAGTGTTCCAAACTTGTGAAATCCTGGTGACAGACTATTTGTAAAGATATCGAAAAAATCATTTAAAAAATAAAGTGCCCGGTTTTGAAGTGTAATGTCAGCATCGTTAAAAAACTCTGAAAAATGTGTTAGCGTGTATATCCCGGCGTATTTTAATTTTATCTCATTAACTATCATTGTCGATGTAGCTAGAAAAAATAAAAGACATGATATTGCGACAGTTCTCAAGGTCGGAAGCCTTGGTCTAAATATCACAAGAGCAATTAACGTCGCCGGAATCAGGTACAACATAAATAGTTGCGATTGCAGGGCTAGCCCTAAAAATAATGCCGACAACTGAACACCATATTTTTTTCCTTGGATAAATCGCCAAAGAAAATAATAGTACAAAGGAACCGTAACCAAAGTTAATGTCGTATTTGATATCCAGCCGGTGAATTGAATAGTCACAAAAGAAACTGCGAAAAGAAGTGATGATATGTATGCCGCTTTGTTATCTTTAAACAACGCCTTTGAAAAGATAAATATTACGACAACCATTAGTGAATTTATTAGCGAATTCCACGCAGCTATATAAACGGGGTGTGCATTAAACAAGGTATATGGTAGCAAATTATAATAGAAATAAAGTACACCATGTCTTAAGTTATATAACCCATAAATCTTTCTTCCCATGACAGGTAAATCATGATATTCAACAATTTTGCGGGTATGCATCAAATCTTCGATTTGATCATAGTCAAATACTAATACATCCGGATAAAAACTATAGATTCTAATAATGAAGGCAAATGCAAATATAAAAAATAAGGGCAACGCAAACGCCCGAAGATTGGCGTTATAGTATTTCTTTGATGTGTTTACAAAATTCTTCATATGAATACATGATAGCGTCATTGACAGCCTTCTTTTTCAAGGCATTTAACTGTCTTGGGTTGTCAATAATTTCTTGCGTTTGTTTCTTTAAGCCATCCTTAGTTGACCACAATATTCCATTACTATCATTAAGTATTTCTCTGTGACCACCAGCATCCAATGCCATCGGAACACACCCTGCCGCCATTGCTTCTACAACCGTAATTCCAAAATGTTCTACTTTTTCAGGTTTAGTATTTTCATCAACATCGTATCCGGCTGCAGTCCAATATATTTTCGCTTGAGAAAACAAACTTTGTATTTTAACAAAAGGTGGATTTTCCAAAATAGTAATCGGATAGTGTTTGGATTTCTGAATAAGATCGTCAACATAGTGAGTTCTCCCAACATCGCTTCCACCCGCAACGATTAACTGCCATTTCTCTTTTCGCAAAACACTGTTTCTTTCATCGAACAGCGTTTTAAATACATCAATCAAAACGTCTTGTCTTTTTGATTGCTCAAGCAGCGAAAATCTACCTACCGATAAAATTGTATTAACCTTTTTTCCGGATTTGAAACTACGAACATCTACGGGAGGATAAAGTACAAATGATTTCTGAGGATACTCATTATCGATCCACTTTTTGGTAAAATTGGAATTTACCAACACTTTATTAATCCTAAAAAACTTCATCCTGTTTATCAATGATTTACCATCTGTTCCATAAAAAGGACGTTGAAAATGAAGTATGTTTTTTCTTGCATAAAGTGTGGGAATACTTCCGTCCGATAACCAAAAACACAAATCATATCCATTGCCACGATTAATAGAAGGGACTACTTTTAATTTGGTAGTATTAATACCAAGACGCTTTTGAATCTTAGTTAGTATCAGTTTGTCGCTTGACTCTATATATACATCCCACCCCATCTCTTGCAAACATTTTGCAAAACTAATGGTATATCTTTCCCCACCACCCAAGGTGTCAAGATAAGGGCTAAATATTGCTGCTTTCATAGAATATGTACTTCGTAAAGAGATGCGTATTAATCGCTATTTAAGAAATTTTTTAAGTTAACATCACATTAATCCGATTTTTTTTCAACTTTGTTTAGTTTCCTCTCCTGCATTTCCCATAGTTTCGCATAACTTGTAAACCTACTGTAAATCTGAAAAAGTGAATATATCACTCCTTCAGTTTTGTCTCTGAATCCTTGCTTAAGAATAAAAACGGACCAGGCTTCTCTCATTGTGGCGGTAAAAAACCTGACAATATTCATTGGTGGGTGATGGGCATCAAACATTAGTTTGGCCTCGATTTCCGACCATTTGTTAGTTTTCGCCATCATATCCGACAGGTTATCGTGTTTAAGGTGGATTAGATGATTAGATAGATAAGAAAGCTCACCGTCAAAAACAGGACGTTCATGAACATTGCCAACCCATTTTTTCAAAGCAGATTTTCTAAACAAACGATGTTGGTAATCCGGCCATTGTCCACCGAATCGAAATTCTTTTCCAAATATTATGTTTTTTCTTGGTACTGCATAGGCAGTAAAGCGAAGCTGGGTATCAGTGACAATAGAAAGCATTTCCTTCTTTAGGTCATCCGTAATTCTTTCGTCGCAATCCAAATAAAACAACCATTCTCCTTTAGCTTTTTTCTTTCCCTCATCCCGTAAGCGATTGAAATCTCCTTTTGCTTTTTCGTATACTTTTGCACCCGCTCGGCGTGATACTTCTGACGTCAAATCACTTGAGTAATTATCAATTACTATTACTTCGTCCGCAAAACCAGCCGATTCAATAGCATCGACGATTTTACTCTGCTCATTTTTTGCAATTATTACAACCGAAAGCTTTGTTTTATTTGTCATGTTAATTCCAACTTCCCTTCTCTAAATTTCCCAACACATAATCTTTTATTCCTATTTTTTGCCATTTTCTTCCGTGTACTAATAAACGGACAGCTTCACGCATTATAGCAAATTTTGTCCGACTACTTGCATATTTCATCGCGAAAAGTAAACGATTTCTTGAAATGAAGTAATCGTTTAAATAACCGCCTATTTGAGAACTTTGCGATACTTTGTGCCATACTACCGCTTTCGGAACAAAACATATTTGGAATCCGGCTTTTCTCACTCTCTCTGAAAAATCCATGTCCTCCAAATACATATAGTATTTTTCATCAAACATGCCAACTTTTTTTATTACCTCTGCCTTAACAAACAAACAAGCACCGCTTGCAAAGTCCACTTCATCAACTTCATCAAACTGTCCGGTATCTACCTCATCAACACCTCTATTGGTACCGTAAATATTATTCCAATCAACATTTCCCCCAACTGCCCAAATAACTTTTCCTAAGTTGTGTTTTTTATACCTTTCTTTATGGAATTCGTAACCTTTGGCAAAATATATTTTAGGCGATAAAATACCCGCTGAAGGATTTGAATAAATCTCCCTAAGTAGTTCGACAATTAACTTACTATCGGCTTTAGTGTCGTTATTTAATAACACTAAATAATCAGCTCCCTGCTTTATTGCATACTTGATTCCGATATTATTTCCCTTGGCAAAACCATAATTTTCCTTATTAACTAACAATTTATATGCAGCTTTCTGGAGTTTGATATTTGAAAGTTTGTCTTTACTGTCATCACTTGATGCGTTATCAACAACAATCACCTGTAATTTATAATTATCAACTTGGAGTTGATCTAGCGATTCTAAACACTCCAGAGTAAGTCCCGGTTTATTCCAATTTAATATTATTATTGCAACTTTAGGAATCTTATTTTTCATTGACTGTTCAGGGTAACTTGAATTTTCGTTTTACTTGATTAACGATTCCCCCGTGTTTAATGCATAAAACATTGGCATTCCAATAATTTAATTCTTTTTGAGATGTTTTTAATTCTTTTATAATCTCCTCGGTGTCGATAATCTGACTTTTGAACTTAGATAGTTCCCATAATTTAAGGTACAAAACCAACTCGGAAAAAGCCTGAAGTAGCGATAAACCCAAACCGTGGATTCCGTCTTTATACCCTTCACCTTGAAAGTATCTGCTTAAAAACTCACTCATCGGTTTTCGGATTAAATCGCGCCACTTAAAGTAATATTTGTTTTTTCTCATCTCTTTGGCTTGCATCGTAGTATACCGATTCATCCGTGCTACGTACTGATCAATAGTATCGTAGTGGTGATGAACAATCGCATTTTCTTCATTCCCCTCAAGGTCTATGCCCTTACCTTTCGTAGTTGGAACCGAGTGAATAAGTTCACTCCACTCTACGAATCCTTTTTTAAAAAAACGTATATTATAGTCAGGCCACCACCGGGAATGTTTTATCCACTTACCAAAAACAATATTTTTCCTGGGCAAACGATAGTAATCAGCCGTTGGAGTTTCCCGAAGTTTCTTTAACGTGTGAACCAATTGGGCGGTTAATTCTTCGTCAGCGTCAAGTACCAGCACCCAATCGCCGGTTGTCTTACTTATAGCAAAATTGCGCGCCGGTTCGACGTAACCCATACGAGCATGTTCGTATACACTTGCACCAGCACGCCGCGCAAGTGTGCGTGTTGCATCGGTTGACTTCATGTCAACAACAATCACTTCATCTGCTAAATCACCCAACGACGACAAACACCTCGGAAGATTTTTTTCCTCATTGAGTGTGTTTATGACAACCGATATTTTTGCCATACCTTATATTATCACGGCTATGAAATAAGCCCAACCTGGTATATTCTAGTAGACATGATAATGACGGTTGCAACACTTTTTCTAGGCTCCTCACTGGGGACGATTCTTGCGAGATTGTTAGTCAAGGCAACAAACCTACAACTAATTAATCCAACCATACCGGGAGTATCAAGTAATCTGGTAATATACAAAACCTTTGACTTTGTCGAATTCATTTTTGCCATCATCGCAACGCTTGGACTATTTTTCGTTAATTACGTGATTGAGAGAAGATATTTAAAGAACGCCAAAGATAATAATATCACCAAAACACCTAAAATATTTTTCTTAATTCTTTCGAGTGTTATCTTTGTTCAGACACATTTTGTAACTTCATCCGGGAAAATTGTTTTAGTACTTATTGGTGTTATCGAATTACAATACCTTTTATTGAACAAATATCCTTTTAGGAAATTTCCCAAAAATGATATTATCTTATTAATTACTAACGGTGCTTTGACGGGATACTGGGGATTATTGATTGCAAATACATTTACGACAAGTATTGCTATTCCGGTTTCAATTTTCTTGTTTTGTGTCTTTTGGTATGTATTACTCGGCCAAAGATACAAAAATATATTACTTAGTCCCTTCCACTTAGTGCTTCCACTTGGATTATTTTTTCCGACAAACACGGGTTTCTTGTTTATTCTTGGGGGAGTTAGTGTGTTTTTAATTTTACTTTTTAAAGACAAATTTTCAAAGTTATCGCACACTCGGCAAAAAAGGACGGACAACATTTTGTCGTTTCTTCAATATGTTGGATATGGAAAAATAAACTTCAATTTCGTTTACTCCTTTTTATATCCTGTGTTAATTATCGTGGTTATATATTACAACCCGCTTTATTATGCAGGTAATCTAGATAGTGTAGAAGAAGGTTTTTGGTTAGCTTGGCTAGAGAGAATGAAAAATGGTCAGCATATATATAGAGATTTTGCCGCATACCATCCTCCGTTTCTTGCGTGGGGTATGTATGCGTTTGTTACTATAACCGATTTTACAATCAAAAACGTCCGGTTATTCTTACATATCTGCCAAATAATATCCGCAATTATTTTCTACTTTTTTACTAAAAACTTAGTATCCAAAAAAGTAAGTATACTTGCTACATTTCTTATTTTCCTATCAGCAACATATACCCCGGTCAGAAATAATGTTGAAATACGAACAACGATCGGATTGTTGGCAATTCTATTTTGGTTTTATTATTTACAATATAAACATACCGGATTGTTGATATTTTCTGGCTTGATTTCTTCGATATCATTATTTACAAGCACGGAAGTCGGAATATCCGTAACTCTCGCCATTGCACTATCAATACTAATTACCGGCAGTAATAAACCCAAAAGTATTGTCATATATTTGTTTGGGTTATTTCTCGGGGTAACGCCTGTTGTTATATATCTGGCAATAAACAGTTCTTTAACACAATATATTTCTTACATCTTTTTCTACTCTTCAACCCTTGCACAGGGATATTTTAATACAGCGGTTGAAAGGGCAATTAGTACAGCCTTTTTACGTTGGCATTTGGTGTGGCAATATTTTAGTTCGACGGCATGGCTTACCGAATTCACACGTATGGTTTTTCTCACTACTTTTATTGTTGTTGCAAAAAAAGTGTTCGACAAATCAAAAAGTAGGAGAAATATTATTTTAACAACCTTAACTAATAAAGAAGTTCTTGCGTTTACCGTCGCGGTGTTTGGAATTATATTATTTAGATCGGTATTGGGAAGATCCGATTACTATCATGTTTTATTTGTCCTGATACCTGCATTACCACTATGTTATTTTCTATTGGAGAAATATGACAACAAGGCTGTATTCTCGACCGTTACGGCATTTTTACTATTTGTTGTCTTTGCGAAACCCGTCAACGAAACTTACCTGTCACATGTGCTTTTTAAATTCACTACTTATGCAACTATTGTGGATGAATACAAAAGTTATGACATACCAAATAGCCAAATTCTAGTAGGCACTGAAGTTGATGTTGATAAAATCAAAGAAGTTGTCGATTACATCAATGAAAACACACACTCTCGTGATACAATTTTTGTCTTTCCTTGGAATCCCGAATTGTATTTTTTGTCCGACATCAAAAACGCCACATCGTTTGATACACCGCATGCTTTCTGGTCTGATCATTTTCAAAATATCATGGTTTCAGAACTACAACAAAATACACCAAAGTTAATAATTCTAAATAAAACTTCTATATTTGGAAACCTTGGACCAAATAGCTTGCCACTAGTAAATGGATTTATAAACGATAATTATAAGGTTTCGAAAACATTCTACCCGTACGATATCTTGATTCCTGTGAATTAATATTATTGAGGTTTTCCCTAAATAGAAGAGAACAACTATTTTCTACCAAGTATTATTGGTTAATTACCTTGTATATATTTACACTTTTATTTTCAAATATTTTTATTAACCCCAGTTGTGTTTCACCAAGTTTAGCTCGTTGTCCATTTACCCAATAGATATATTTTATGTTGTTTCTTCGTAAAAAATCTTGTGCATCGTTTTGATTAAGTGTGTTAATGAATACGTCGACTTCTTTGCGCCGCGCTGGCCAATCGTAGCCAGTAATATTTAAATTAACTTCGTCTTCGAGATAGACATCATGTTTCGACAATGCGGACACATACGCAGTCGATTCATATAAATAAAGTGGTCTGGGAGGATTTGAAATCGCATCACTTGCGGCTTTTTGGTCAAAGGGGTAAGTTAGTACAACACCCTCTTCTTGACGCGATAAATACTTTAGAGCCGATAATTCATCCAAGGGTAACATTGCCGGAGGCCTGTGTGGAATATATACATATAAAAGCGTTGTGATGGTTGTTGGTAGTGTAAAAAGAATAACACATAATCCCAGCACTACACTAATTACGGTTTTTTTGTTTATTAGAGTAGCAAGCTCAATCCCGGCAAACACTCCCGCAAATATTTGAACGTAGTAAAAAAATTGTATTGTGTTCCACGGAGTTCCCGACTGAACAAAAAAAAGCGGAAATATTATACCCAATAAAATTAACGAGATCATAAAAATATCAATAAAGTCTGTTTTGTTTTTTGGAAATAGTCTCGTTGTGATATACCCAAGACCAATAATTCTTGTTCCCAAATTTCCGACAATAAACAACACCAGAGAAAATCCATAAAAGATTAATCCATTGATCCAATTACCAGCCAACTTGTAATTAACCATGGCAGCGCCAAATTTCTCCCAACCTACCCGGTCAGACAACTGCATCATTGTTTCCAAAAACCAAAACGGCGACCATACAATGGTTGTCGTATTTAGATTAACAAAAGGCAGAAAGACGATAAGTGAGACAATAAGAGCTCCTGAAAATATTTTCAGTACATTAATTCCTTTTTTTGCAATAACTGCCTTGTACATTCCAGAGCAAAATAATGCAAACAATACAAGTATTCCTGCATAGACTTTTATCGAAATCAGAATGCCAAATAACAACGTCGACATCGTCAAACTCTTTTTGTCAGTGTGAGATACTCCATTTAACATACTATTTAACCCCACAAAAATAATTAAAATTGATAATGCAAAAGGTGGATTAATAAGTGTCGATATTGATTGTTGCGACCAGAAAGTACTTTCTCCGTCAAAACTACCAGTTTTTATAAGTGTAATAATCCACCCCAAACTTCCACCGAAATATACAAAAAAAGTTGAGAAGAAGGCGGCAAGATGCGACTTTTTCCAATTTAACACAAATCTGTATACTGCATACCCAATTCCCAAAGACATAAGAATGGGTACTAACTGAAAATATAAAGTAATTACGGGGATGAAAGTTAACTTATGTAAAACCGCAATAATTATATCAAAGCCCAAATGATAATTTTGCAATGGTTCTCCTGAGAATATCGGCATATTCAAACTTCCTCTAAGTAAACTTTCTATAACGGCTATATGCCAAATACCGTCGTGGCCATTTGCGCCCCAAAATCCCAAACCATAAGTGTACGCATAACCACTTTTAACCATAGTAGTCGACCAAGCAGTACTCGCTACAATTATTAAAATCAGTGAATAGTAGTTAATTTTTCGAAAACAAATTTTTTGCAACTTTTTTAACATCGCCTGTTATTGAATCACCAACTAAATATCTAAGTGTCGACATATAAACTACCATCCCTGTAAGCGATAAAATAATTACCGATAGTATATTTCTGGGTAAAAAACTTCGTATCACAATTAGTATCACCGCCATGACGATGGTCCCAAGTGTTGGAGTAAAAACACTATCTTTGATGGAAAAGTTTATGTGGTGTTTGGTTACAATAATTGCAATGATCGAACTTGAAGAAACAAGCGCATATCCAACGGCAGCCCCGATATATCCGAAATTCAGTGCTAACACGGGAATCAAAACCCATGCTAAAACCGACCACATTATCATTAAGCGAAACGTAACAGTAATTTTACCGATAGCGTTTAAGGTGTTGGTAAGCTGTGTCGTTACTGTCGCAAAAACCGTATCTATACCGATTATATAAAGGGGGACAAGTGCAGGTAGCCATTTTTCATATCGTGGAATTATTTCAGTTAAAGTAGGTGCTAAAATCATAAAACCGGCAAGGGAAGGAAAAACGAGAAAACACAAGAAAAATATTGATCTTGTTACTGAGTTAGATAAATGATCCCTGGAATCCTGCATTCTCGAGAACGCAGGAAAAGTAACTTTTAATACATTGTCCATAAAAAGCCTTAATGGATATTTAGCCCATTTCTGTGCCCAACCTAAATAACCAAGACCAGCAGGTGTTAGAATTCCACCTAAAAATGCCGTCAATCCATCATCTTTGATTGTTGCCAAAAATGTATTGGCTTGATAAGGTACACCAAATTTTAAAAGTTTTTTCAGCGAATATTTTGAAAATTTCAATCCCGGTAACCATGGTTTTAAAAGATACATAGCAATTAGTCCAACAATCCCTCTTAACAAAACTGCATATGTAAATGCCGATATTCCGTATCCTTTCCAAGCAAAATACACAGCAACAAGATGATAGACAACCGTCTCCAATACCTGCGGCAACACCAAGCGCGAAAAATTCAACTCCCGCTCAAGTAGAACTGAGGGAATTGTTTTAAGGGAAGACATTAAAAGTGAAATTCCCAATGCATAGAATAGAAGTACCCCCTCGTGGGATAGGTTATAGTACGCTTCAAAATAAGGAACAAACACAAAAAGAACAACAAGTAAGGTGATAACAATAAATTGCTGTACAGTAAATGTTGTTTTTAAATCAGCATCAGTTACTTCCTTTTTGGTCTGAATTAGGGCAGCAGCTAATCCGACATCAGAAAAGTATGCAAGAAAATTCACAACGGCGGAAACAACAAAAAACACTCCAAACTCGGCTGGGCTTAGAAATATTCCCAAAAAGATGCTAGCAATAAGCGCCATAATTTGGAGAAGAAAAGTGCGTCCGGTAAGGACAATTATTCCCTTAACGGCTCTTTCTTTGACTGTCTCAAGAGTGATTTCCAACGTATTATCAAAACTCTCTCCCGGTTCATTTTCCGTCTTTGACATATTTCAATTGTACACGAAGCATGAATGTAAGTTTAGAGTAGACATGGTTTTCAACCATTAACGAATACATATTTATGTGATAAAAAAATGCTATTACTATCAAGATACAATGTATCGTTTCAAAGTTACCACGAACTAATATTCGTCGTAACTTTATTAAGTTTTAGATGTGGTGACAATTCTTCATCCAAGCGAGAAATCGCGTGATAACACGAAAAGAGAAAGCAAATATATTATTCGATTAGTAGTTTCACTAATTGTTGGTCTTTTGATTCTTCTTCCTACACTAAGCATTATTAACACACCTGGATTTCTCCGTCGGGCAACAGGTTTAAATATCTTCTCGAGTCAAACCACTCCTGCCGGATATATTGATAATTACCATGGGAAACATACGTCTATTGTCAATAATAAAATATATCTTTCGACAAAGATAATATTTTGTTGGCGATGCTTTAGCAATTTCGGACAATAAAATAAAAGAACATGACTTGACGGTCGTTCAAACAATCACGTATTCCGATTGGAGTAAGGCATTTATAATTGTAAAAACACCGGGTCATAATGAGCCATAAAAGCTACTTTTTCGCCAACTTTGTGATTCAATTTGAACCACCCTTATACAAGATAACTAATATAAAATCTCGTTAATATTTTTAGTTGCAATCACGTCATAAAGACTAATGATATTGTAGGTAATGCAAATGTAAATTTGTTTTGGCTTATACTCTGAGTTAGTATAAACGTATTAAAAAAATAATAGTCTAAGTTCACAACACCACACAAATATAGCTGTGATTTATCGTGTATGAATGGACAAGAAGATAACAAAACAATCAACCGACAAAACTTACTGTTTATTTGATGCAAGGCCGGATTTACGTTTTATTACCACATAAAATATTAATGTGGTCCACGTTAACGCTGATACATAATTACTTATACTTCGGATTGGGGTATTGGTAAATTCCACTCTCAAATTGTGAACACCCGGAGAAAGATCAACATACATTCTCCCCCATTTTTCATCTTGATCAACGTAGTTAATACTTTCAACTTCATCCACATACACTTTCCAACCCGGAAACATAAAAATTCCAAGTCTAATTACAGCCGAATCACTCGTCACATTAAGTCTTATTCTTGCCCAATCAGTTCCCAATACGCTCTCTGCCACACTCCCCTCACCTTTCATAAATTCAACCAATTGATGCATTGGTTCACGCGGAGCCATCTCGGCTGTTGCCGGTAGATAATCATAAATACCAGCTGTTTGCTGCAAATCCCATGCTGCGCCTGAGAACTTTTGCTCATCTGTCAGGGGACCCATTTTCCCATTCTCGGGAAGAAAATAATTCCAATTAGGAATAACCACCAGTGCAACGAGTGTTATTATTACCAGATATTTCTTCTCAGAAATAATTAAACGCGCAAACCATCTTTTTGTTGATTTATACTCATTTAAAAAATATGGTATGAAACCGACAACAAGTGAAAAAGAAAATATAACTATGGTTAAAAATCTCCATGGAAATTGTGAATAAGCTAGCTGTGGAAACAGTTGCCAAATTGGAGTCGATTTGGAATGTGTCATAAAAGCTGTTATCCACCCGACGACGAAAAAATAACCGGTTATAAGTGCGACCTTGTCGTTTAATAGATGTTGATACAGATTTTTCTGTCTGACAAGTTTAACACATCTGCCAAGCACTAAAAGGGCTACAACAATCGACAAAATCCAATAAATATAACCAACCTGAAAACTCATGCCGTCATCATTTACCCCCCATACAGATGGTCCATATCCCCAGTAGTTCGAGAAAAGTAGTTGTTTGATACTGACAAAATGCGCGGTATAGTCATAATACCCAATCAACTGTCCTCTAATTTGCGTTAGACCATTTTCAACAATTGCAGGAAGTGTAAAAAAGGCTGAAAAACACAATGCCATAATGCCGGATATCATTAGATTAAAAATTATTCTCCAATTTTTAGATATCGCAATAAATAACACTACCCATCCAGCAAATACAGGTGTAAAAATCATCAACATTAAGTTATGCGACAGCATCAAAAAAGCATAAGAAACTGCGAGTAAAACGGTCCACTTAGTTCGCTTTGTGATATTTTCTTCGCGGATTAGTTGCATCGAAAAAAGAAGAATAAGTGGAAAAAAGACCAAAGCCCATGCCTCGTTCATCGCACCTCGAACATAAACATCTACTGCGTGATAAGGAGCCCATACGTAAAAAATCGAGGACAACACACCACCTGCTCTCCCAAAGATGTTTTTTACAAGATAATACATAGCCACACCGGACAAAATAATTGCAGATGCAAAGGTATATCGTGCGGTTTCTACAAACGTTGCCCCCATGAATCTGAATATTTGCCCAAACATGTAAGGAAGAGGTGGATAAAAATTGAAAAGCGGGAAACCAAATCCATACCCCATATCCGGCACCCAACGGCAGGGAATCTGTCGATCAAGTAAGCATTTTTCAAACTGCAGTTGCCTCATCATTTGCAAATCGTCATGCATGTTAAAATAACCGGACTGAAAAATTAAAGTACGGGAAGCTAGGATTGCAAAAAATATCACCACCAGAAGCGCAAATTTATTACCCTTGGTTTTATTTTTAAAAAAGAACATGAGATAAATGTTAACACAAATTAAATATTACTTAATACCAAATATTTCGCTTAATCCTCCTTGCAATATTACCCCCTCCTGATCCCAGACACTAAACTTCCAAGACTGTTTTGGGTCATTTTTCCCGACGAGCTTAAGTTGGGTTGTCTTCAATAATTATAAACTGTCACTGTCGATTTTTCACTTCACTCACTTGAAATAAATATAGAGTATCATGCAGACCGTGTTGCACATATTCTCTCGTATTCATCGGTCTATCCGCTTTTATCCAACTTTGTACAAGTTCCAATCCAATATCTTCGGGATCTGATTTGAATCTCGAACTGTTCACAACCAGATATGTCTGATTTCCGGCTTGGAATGATTCAATTAATTGAATTGGCACCTCAAGAAAATTCAAACCTACACCAATCACAGTTATTTCAGGCAAATCATTAAGGTATACTTGCATCGCGTCGGGTAAGGTTCCGAAATAACCTTCTGTCCCAACAACGATTTTTTTGGATGGATCGGAATTATACTTGGCCCGTATTACATTTGACGCCTCTTTAATTCCACCCCCTGCCGTCCATTCTTCTAAATATCCGGATCGCTCACTTCTGGGAAGATTCACCTTTGACGGGTTGGTCACAATATAGTAATCACTTTTCAAGGAAATTAAGGTAAATATAAAAAGTCCAAAGAGTAGCACATCTCTCACTTTCAATTTCAGACCAGGTCGCTCGTTACTTAGCAAAAAGGATGAAGAGGCAAGAACACAAACAAAAGGCAGAGTAAACAAGATATATCTTGCCGTTAGTGTTTTGGAAAGACCGGAAACGACAAATATGGGAAACACTATCCAGACAAGAAGAAGTAATATTTGCTTGGGAAATTTCTTGTAGTTACCAAGTAGGGCAAATAGTGAAAAAATAACAATTAACCCCGGACCAAGCATTGTATAGTATTCCAATGACCGATCAAGATACGGTTTCAAGGGATCAAGTGGAGAACTAATAATGTGAGAAAGTGGATAAACATAATCTTTGGTTCGAGAAACAAGCAAATTGAAATTCGGACCCAATCGCAATATGTTGTAAATCGCAAATCCCATAACGACAATCACCACCCACAAAAACGACATCTTTAGATAAAACACACCCCGTTTTTTATCTGGTAATTTATTTACCAAAACCGTAGTCGGTATTAACATGGCAAAAAAGGTCGCAGTAGATTTGGTAAGCAGTGCCCCTCCGAGCAAAAAACCGGTTATCATTGCCATATCCAATCTCAAATAGCGAATAGTTAGTATCGACAATACAACAATCCACACGCCAAACATGGAAAGTAGCGAATCAACCAGCGCCATGCGGTCAAAAAATACCGCGAAGGGTGAAAGTGAGTAGATATATGACGAAATTAATGCAACATATTTTGATTTAAATAAAAGATAACTTAATACAAAGACTGCCACAATCGTCGACACACCAGCCAGTCCAGATACTACTCTTCCGGCAATAAGTGGATCGGCAATAACTTTCATAAATGGAATTACAATCCACATAAATAGCGGTTGCTTACCATCCGACAGCGGCAAGAATCGCAAAGTCGGTTCCGCTCTCATTACCTGACTCCACCTTACATATATCGCTTCATCCGCAAAAATAGGTAGTGCATTTAGATTGTAAAATCTCAACAATGCCCCAGTAATAATAATCAAAAGTCCTACGAGTAGTGAATTCTTCCACTGAGCTATTAGTTTAGTCATTATAAAAAGAGGTTACTTAAACGTTGTACTTACCCTGTAACGCATTCAATCTTACTTTAACTAGATCGGTTAATCCCTGCCATGAATCTTTTACTGCCGATACCCTTTTTGATCCTTTATGTTGCCATACAACCGGAACTTCTTCGACTTTCAGATTTAATTTTCGTGCAATGTACAGTATTTCAAGATCAAATCCTGCAGTTACTGCTGCACCTTCAACGGCTTTTTCTTTAAATACTTTCAATCTACTAAATATTTGACGAGCAGCTTCTTTTTTAAATGCCTTAAACCCGCATTGGGTATCCTTGTAGGGTAACTTCAAAACAATTGCTCTGAGAATGGAAAACCCCGAAGCCATTGATTTTCTAATTAGTGGAGCTCCTTCTCTTCCACTCCTTGAACCGATTACAATATCGGCAGAATGCTTTCGATTTAGCAGTTTACCTGTTTTTGGTTCATACCCAAAATGGAGCCAGAAGTTCTCAATCTGATTAAGCGAAGTCGATTGGTCCATATCGGTAAATAAAATAATATCTCCTTTTGCAGCTAAAACACCCGCTACTACCGTCCCACCCTTTCCTCGATGGGGTTCTTTTAGCAGTCGAAAGCCTTTTTTATTATTAATATATTTCGCCACCATTTCTCTGGTTTTGTCCAATGATCCATCATCAACGATTAACACTTCCCAGTCGTATTTTTGTTTTATTAGGTAAATGTAGATATCAACAAGCACTCCATCTTTGAGGTTATGAACTTCGTTATAAGCAGGAACAACGACTGACAATAATGGCTTTCCCATATACACATTGTAACAGATCAAAGCTATTCCATTAACTTGTAATACACTTGTGGGAACCAATCAGAGATTCGAAATCAACTTGGGTAAAAACTTCGGATCTAAACATATCAACGTGATGATTAACTTCATTAATCACGTCACTAAAATTTAGTGTATCTGGAGTCTTTGTAGCAGAAAAATCACAAGGTGCTTGATAAATAATTACTTTGGTCGGAGAAATATAGTTATGTGGATTATTTCCATAGCGTGTAGCGAGTAATTGCTCTTCTTCGTGTTCTTTTTTGGCTATCAAAGCTTCAAATTGCGCAACCAGTTTCTCAAATTGGGTAACAATTTCTTCGGCAAGATACGTAGCATTATCGGAATTCAATGCTTTTTCCAGCTGAAGTAACTTGTCCAACATCACATCGTGTAAGCATTTTTCCTCCCAGATGTTGTCAAAACCAGAACTACTATCAACTTCCAGCCATTCGGTATTTATATTTTTTCTTTGCTCTCCGATTCCGGCAACCTTTTTTCTCTCATCATATAAGGTTGTTGATTTATTTTTCCGTGAAGACAGTTCATTAACTGTTTTATTAATTAAACTAATTACTGTGTCAAATTCTTTGATTGCATCACTTACGAAACCGGGGGTATGTATCGATGTCACCGTCAAACCACGTATATCATTCATTAGCTATTAATTATATTTTTAACACAAAGATCATTTTCGGCGTTACATAAATCGTTTGCGCCTTTGCACCGAAACACCACCAAATTTAACTTCTTCCTCAACACTTCCTATCCCCATTTGACGCACAAACCAGGCATCAAGCCGTTCCGGATGGGGAGGATCAACTTCGTACACCGTATACAATAACTCTATCTGTTCGTCGCTTGGTTTATACCCATATTTTTCCGGACCATACCATGTAAACAAATATGTATATGAGTAGGGAATTACGGGTGGCACATAAACATCTACACTAAAATCTCTACCTGCTGCATCTTGGTATAACCAATCGATTGCTTGTTTCTGATTACCATACATGACCGTTTGCGGACCATCTACACCGGCAATAATGTGATAACGCGTAACCATACCGTTCCAAGATAAAAACACATAGAAAAAAACGAGAACAAATATTTTTCCGATTTTGAATTTCCATATCTGCCCCAGGACAATTCCAACCAACAGTAAAAATATTAAATAGTAACCGGTCAGATAATAATCATAAACATTTCCGGAATTACCCTGGAAAAACAAAAGTCCGATAATAGGAGATACAAGTAGTATTAGTATTATTTTAATACCATCGTTTTTTAACATCATCGGCAACCGGATAATAAAAGCTGCTGCAAGAACCATAAGTAGTACTTTCTCCC
Source organism: Candidatus Woesebacteria bacterium (assembly GCA_016700095.1). Taxonomy (NCBI): domain Bacteria; phylum Candidatus Woeseibacteriota; species Candidatus Woesebacteria bacterium. The sequence continues at coordinate 961,531 of CP065002.1, forward strand.
TTGGTCTGATCCAGTGAAATATTTTACTGGCAAACACATCGTAGTAAAAAGGTAGTCTGATCTGTAAAACATCCCAAAAGTTCTTCTTGAAACTTTCGTCATCGACAAAAAATTTCTTGATATTATTGCTTAGAATCTGATCGTGTATAAAATCAAATACGACCTGCGGAGCCAGTGTAAACAAAAATGCGGCTATAGCCAAAACAAGAGTTGTAAGATCGATTACCTTTGATAATTTCCATTTCGTTTTTGTTAACTGCCATAAAATAAAAATTGCGAATGCCGGAAAATAAAAGAACTCCCCTGCCGACCCAAAGTGGAATAACGACATTCCCGATACAAAAGAGAGTGTAATCCATGCCAATCGAAGTGTATTCGACCTATTTTTCAAACTGATATTTTTATTAATAACCCACAACATCCAAACTACCACAACCGACAATAGCAACATGGGTGTCGGGTTAGACAACCAACGGGAAGCAACCATTATGTAAAAGGAGAATGATCCCAACAAAGCCGCAAACAGACCAGTTGCTCTATCTTGGATTTTTGCTCCTAAATAATATAAAAGTACAACCGCCAGAAGTGTAGTAAATGCCAAAAAGTATGCCGGCCCAAGAGGGTTCCCACCGCTTATTAAATAAAACGGTGCGATCAAGTAATAATAAAACGGACCCCTGAATATTCCGGCAATTCCTGTTGTCGGACCGATTAAGAAGAAATCTCCTTTGTGCCACAAATCCCAAATTATCAAAGCGTCACGCCCTTGATCGTAATAAAACCCTAGAATCTGGTCGGTTCGATAAGTTCTAATAAACCATCCACCCAAAAGTATAACGGTAAGTAAAAAATAGGTAATTCTATGACTTCGTATTTCTGTCATAAGCTTACTGTAAATTTTTCTCATGTTTTTCCGTAACTTAGTAACCAACATTATCCAATAATATCACGAAATAGTTGATAAACTACACTCGGTACTCATGAAGAAGTTATCTTGAAGTTATTTCTTTATTTTCGTGTCAAACATCCCGGATAAATGGAAGTAATTATTAAGTAAGTTAATAATTTGTTAAAAATAAAAATCAAATTAAGTAAAAAATGTGAGCTCCACCATTTAAACACACATGAAAGCTATGTTTAACAAATATCTATTTAGTGAATGTATGACTGTTTTCTGTCGCAAATTTGCAAGCAATTTTAATAACTTTTTTTACCGCCTTGTCAAAAGGCAAGCCGTGTACAGATCCACCTGCCGCCACCTTATGTCCGCCGCCACCGAGAATTGTCGCCATTTTGGATACATCCAAATTTGAACGGCTACGAAAAGTTACACTTAAATTTTCAGGTTCTTTTTCATACATCAGCAGTCCAAAATCGGTATCTTTTGTGCATTGGGCAAATATACTTACGGCTAATTCTTTGGCATTCATTTGCTGATCTGTGGTTTTCAAAACACTATAGGGAACGGCTCCCCAGACAAATCGATGTTTTTTGTTCAGCTTGATATTTCTTAATACCTCACCTGTAAATCTCAAATCATTAATTGGTACATCCTGATATATACTTCTCACGATTAATTCTTTATCGGCTTTTAATTTAAGCAGGTCACCGGCAATTCTAAGAGTTTGTGATGAAGTATTTGAATACCTAAAAACTCCCGTATCGCCAATAATTGCTGTCAAAAGAGCCGTAGCCGTCTTATTATCCAATTTAATTTTCCAGTCAGAATATATTAAAAATAACAATTCACCCACAGAACTAACTTTGTCGTCCACAAGATTTATCTTGCCGAAATGTGTGTTTGTCAGATGGTGATCAATAAGTATTATTGGTTTGGTCGGAAGTGGTATTGATAAATCGCCGGATACCATATCCCAGCTTGAGCTATCAAGAAAAATCAGTAAGTCGTATTTAGAAAAATCAAATGTCTTGAAATTAGTCGCAGGTTGAATATTTTTAAAGTCGGGTAAGAAATTCAAACGACTATCAAGTTCTGTCGGACATACAATCTCAACTTGTTTTCCCAATTTACTCAATACCCTACTTAACGAAATCGCACTTCCAATCGAATCCGGGTCAGGTCCGCGATGGCAATTAATTAATATATTGCTAGCTTTACTTATTTCGTCAAATATTAGCCGTGACTTGTCGTAGTGCATATTTTGTGGTCTTAGTATACATCAGGTGGCAAGTTTTTCTTATATCCCGTTGGAATGAACCAGTTTATATAAAGTTATTCCAAAAATATCTATTTCCTTTTCAATCTTACTCCAACCAAAATTCGCCACTTCCGCTTTCCCGTTATGGGTTGGGTCACACTTCTCTTTTGGTAATTCACATACAACAAATAATTGATCCGTAACCGTCTCCTGTAATTTCTGGGCGTTAATAATTTTGAAATTGGCTTGTTTTCGTTCCAAATAATATTGATATGCCCCTTCATAGTTTCGCTCGGCGATGACAGCAATATTAAACGGTTTGTCGGCTGCTTCATCTACAATTCTTTGCGAGACTTCTTCGGAACGCTTAAGTTGGTCGTTGGGACTATACTTCAGAGGGTTTTTGACAATGTTTGCATTGGCAATTAGGACAAGAAATATGATGAAAGAAAGTGTGATGATTTTTTTTCTTAAAGCAAATACGAACTGAGAAATTCCACCCAACATAATAAATAGTGCAGGATATAGAAATCCAAAATAATGATCGTAAATCTCTTGTTTATAAACTCCCAAACCTATGAGTGCAAAAACAAACCAAAGAAACAAAACAAAGAAAGCTTCAGAATGAAGATATTTTTCGTTTTTCGCAAATAAGGTACTAGCTATTTGCTTACTTCTAATTATTTTTAGGATAATTAGCATAAATATAACTGCACATAAAATTACAAACCATAGCCCCAAATTGTCGTTATATCCGGTTACAACATGTGACGATATTTCATTACTTATCGGTAATAGTTTTGAAAACGAACTCCATGGTTTTACGCTTAAAGTGGTTTGTCGCTCGGTGAAAAAAATCTTCATAGCACTGAAATTTATCCAATTATGCCTTGCGTCAAAAATTACCAGCGGGCTCATTAGTAGAGTAAATATTCCAGCGCCACAAAACGAGGCAATCATAAAAGTTCTTAGTTTTTGTTTCGAGTCTTTTGTTGTGGGAATTTTAACAGCAACAAAAGTTAATATCCAAAGTAAAGCAATAACAGGAAAGAGAATTAATCCCAAATAATGAGATTGCACGACACCGGCAAGCGAAAAGCCCGTAATCATTAGCCATTTGTACTCTCGGGCTTTCCATACTTTCCAAATTGAAAACACGGCTACGATGGAAAAAAACGGCATGATGTTTGGATTCCACGAGGATTTTGAATATATTATTACTGTAGGTGCAATCGCGTAAAAAAATGCAGCGATGAGTGCTCCGATATTTACCGACCGATTTTTATCACTTTTCCCAACAGGAAACCACTTTTTGGTAATATACCATACTAAATAATTTGTAAATATTCCAAGCAATGCAATCATTACCGCCGGACCAACCGGCGAAAACCGAGCTACAAAAAGCGCTGGAGCCATCATGTAATAATAGAGAGGACCTAAATACATATTGCCGATCGACGTACCGGGGCCAATTAGCATTAAGTCAAAATCGGTTAGAAATCTCCTCACGATTATTGCGTCACGTCCTTCATCACCAAGAAAAGTCATATATCCGCCAATTTTGTACAGCCTTAAAAAAGTGCTTAGCAATAGAATACATACAAGAAGTATTCCTTCAACTTTATGTAATTTGAACCAAGTGGTGATTTTATTAACTAAAGAGCCTATTTTATTTTCCGCCATAGAGTAAAAAGATCAATAAAACTTTTTATAATGACATTAATATCGGCACCCGTACCCTTACCGGTGACACGGGGGTAATGATGAACTCCGATTTCGACAATCTTAAATCCGTTCTTTCTTGCTTTTATTAAAAATTCACTTGAGATGAATGCTCCGCGTTCCGATTCAAGTTTGGGAATATGTGTAACAACCTTTTTCGATATCAGTTTAAATCCACAATCAATGTCCTTTACTCGCAAACCAAATAAAATAAATACAACCGTTTCCCACGCAGTCGTATTTAACTTCCTAAAAAAAGATACTTTCCTGTCGAGATAGTATCCGATAACCAAGTCGGCTTTGGTTTGTTTTTGAGTTTCGACAAACTTATCAATCTCGGCAAAATCAAATTGGCCGTCAGCATCCGTAAAAGCAATCCAGTCATACTTCGCATTGTAAAAACCACTTTTTATTGCAGCGCCGTATCCTCTGTTTTGCTTGTGATTAATAACTCTGACTGACCTTTCTTTCAAAGCAATCTTTTCTGCTTTTTGTAAAGTATTATCTTTGGAGCCGTCATTGATAATGAGAACTTCCCACTTTTTTGCTGTGTTTTTGAGTATTTTAATTGCCGACGCTACCGTCTTTTCAATTTGCGCCTCTTCGTTGTATGCAGGGAAAAATACCGACAATTCATCAATTAGATATGTTTTTCTTTTCATAATTATTTGATAAGTTTAGAGACTTCACCTTGAAGTCTATCATGAATGTACAATTTTCCGCTATATTTAGCATCCTCAAAGATATTGTTAAGTTCAGCAAAAGACGCTATCATCATGCTACATGGGAAAAAGACTAGTCAGGTTGGCTCCGATATTTCTAATGACTTTTCTGCCAACACTCTTTGTGTGGTTACCCTATCTCCTGCGATTGGAATCAATCTGGAAAATTCCCCTAACATCAAATGGTATGGCAACAGTTGTTGCAAATTATGACGGACCTCTTTACATCGTAATCGCAAAAACATTTTACAATCTGGATATGATTTCTAAAAGTTTTTCGTTCGATCTCCCCCTCGAGTATTACGCGGCTCATTTTCCGATGTATCCAATTCTCATATTTCTGGTTGCTTCGGTAACTAATCTTTTCAGCGCTTTTTCATCGTTTGCCGGATATCCGTATGCCATGCTGATTAGTACGTTAATAAGTTCCTTTTTGGCAATGTACTTTTTCAATAAGTTCATCAAACAATACACTTCAGAACCGAACGCCCTGTGGATTACGTTTGTATTTGGCTTACTACCTGCAAGATGGTTAATCGTAAGATCGGTCGGTTCACCGGAACCATTGTTCGTCGCCGCAATAATCGCATCTATTTATTATTTTCAAAACAAAAAATACTGGCTTGCCGCTGTGTGGGGAGTAGTTGCCCAACTAACAAAATCACCCGGGGTACTGTTATTTTTGGCATACGGTCTGACAATCACCGCTCAGTCATTTAAGCAAATTGCCATTTCAAAGGCAAAAGCTTTTGACCATATACTAAATTGGCGAGCGTATCCGGTTGTGCTTATTCCACTTTCTCTTTTAGGGTTGTTTTCGTTATATAGCATTAGATTCAATAACTTTTTCGCTTACTTTAATTCGGGCGACAATATCCATTTGTTTTTTCCACCTTTTCAAGTTTTTAATTCGTCAGCTCCTTGGGTGGGAACATTTTGGTTGGAAGATATCATATTTATTTATCTTCTTGGCACCATAGGTATTGTCCAATTAATCGATATTTTTATGCATGCAGACAAAAAGGATCGGGAACGCCATGCAGTTGTAATGTGGTTCGCAATCATATATTTTGTATCGATATTATTTGTCTCACATCGGGATGTTGCCAGATATTCGCTACCTATCGTTCCATTTCTGTTTGCAGCCTGGCATAAATTTTTTACTACCAAGGAATTTAAAATTGCCTTCTTTATTATTATTATCCCCATATTTTTATATTCATATACCTTCATAACCGGAAACACTATTCCGATATCGGATTGGGCACCGCTTTTGTAATTTACTACACCAGATTAAGTATCAATAACGTATATGTTCAGTGTAAATTGTTTCATTTAGTCATAATTTGTTGTAACGAAAAATACTTAAACAATAATATTTTAAATGTTGTAGAATTTAACGATGAAAAACGCTAACACTGAAAAAATAAAAGACCTTAAATCCAAGCTGAATCACTATGAATCTATATTAAAAGCCGAAATGAAAGGATATCGCGGAGTGGTTCATGAATCTGCAGCAAGTGAAATAAAGCACACAAAAGTTATGGTTTATACAGCAATGGTAGATGGATTAAAAAAAGAAATACGGGATCTTGAAAATTAGTTCGACTTCTTGCCTTTTAACTTCCAAGTTTTCCAAATAACGAGATTATACATCGTATAGTTAAATGCCATAACTAGCGGCATGGCGATAAGAATACCAATCTGTCGAACGAAAGTCGTATCCGAGAAAGCTACAACCATGACACCAATTACTACAAATTGAATAACGACTGCACCAAACGACGTTAAATTAAATTGAATAAACTTCCACACTGTTACTAATGGATTGGTTATTTTTTCTTCCTTAAATGTCCAAATGTTATTAAGAACAAAGTTGGAAATAATTGCCATCTCTGCAGCAAGTGCAGCCGCCCAAGCAGATGATTCCCCGATAAATGAAAACGAAGTACCCTTGAAAAAACTAAAGTTTTGAGCAAGTGCCATGGCTATCGATGTCCCGGTGTAGAGTTCAAGTGCAATTGCGTTAACAACATACCCAATAAATCCAACAACAGCAAATTTAACAAACCTTATCTTGTCTCTAATACCCAGAATAATAGCAACCTTAAAAGTCGCCACCATTTCCTTGGTATTAAATTTCGACTTATCAGTTATCCTCGGTCTAAATTCAAGCGGCACCTCGACGACTTTATCCGCATTTTTAATACATTGATACATGAGATCAACTTTGTAGGCAAATCTCTCGAGTTCCATTAATCCATCCAGGTCGATTTTATTAAGAACTCCCTTAACTTTAGATAATCTAAATCCGGTGGTTAAATCGTGGATTTCTTTTTTCAGTAGGACAATTCGAATAAACAAATTTCCAAAATAACTAACCATGCGCCTAAAAAGTGCCCATTCTTTCGGAACCGTACCTCCTTTTATATATCTTGATCCTATTACATAACTTGCACCGTTTATATAAGCCTCAACCATCGGTTTAACAAACTCGGGAGGATGTTGACCGTCTGCGTCCATTTCCAAAATAGCATCCGCATGTAATTTCTCCATCGCATACTTCATACCAACCACATATGCGTTTCCCAATCCTTTTTTATCACCCTGTTGTATTAGATGGAGATTTCCTCGTTTCTCACTTGCCTTTTCGACAATCTCAGTCATACCGTCTTTAGAATGATTATCGACTACAAGCAAATGCATTTCGGCGTTAATCTTTTGGAATTCTGTATCAAACAGAGTATCAATCATTTTTTTGATTCCCTCTGCCTCATTCCAAGCCGGCATAACAATAACTACTTTTTCCATACTATTTTATTCTACACCGTAATAAACGGATTTTGAAAGAAAGAAATATATATTCAACAATATCTCTGAGATAAGTGAATAAGTATTTTTTATTAAAAGACACTTTACTCTCACCGCGCGTCCGAAAAGTAAACTTTGTCGGAAATTCATATATCTTGTCTGTAATCCGGGTTAATCGGTAAATCAGAAAAAAGAAAAAACCAAAACCCGTAACTTCAAGTTTGTCAAAATTTATTTTGTCCAACACTCCCTTAACACGAATGGCACGGAAGGCTCCATTGTGATCTTTGACTTGATTTACTCCTGCTACCAAGGTTGCGAATAAAGAGTTTGCAACCCAATGATTCAAACGCCGGGTAATTGTCCATCCGCTTGTGCTACCCCCATCAACATGCCGTGAGGCAACAACGACATCATATCCCTCGCTTATCTTATCTAACATTAGCGGTAAATGTTTGAAATCAAATCCAAAGTCTGCTTCGTTTGTCACCACTATATCAGCTTTCAATTTACCAATCGCATAAGTATATCCGCGTACCATTGCCTTACCCAAACCCTTTTTTTCTCCCGATAGCATTTCAATATTTTTGTATTTGCTCATATACCGATGCACAATATCACCTGTGTGATCGGGTGAATTATCATCAACAATTAAAATTCTAATCGAGAATTTCCTGATTGCTCGTGATAAAATTAACAGTTGATCTAGAAGCAGGGAAATGTTTTCTGCTTCGTTGTATGTTGGAATTACGATAACCACCTTATCCATATCAAAATCATACAAGTAATTGTATTCGGAGGAAATAGGTACATGTTACAAAACAACTTATTTAAGATATAATTAACACTATGAGAAAAATAATCACTACCATCAGGACAAACAAACTAACACACTTTATTACCAAAACCAGACGACGGAAATTATTGGTTTTTGCTGTCGTAATCTTTCTTGTGATCGGTCAGTTAAACAAATCGATGAAGCCCGATTTCGAGCTTGAAGTCACGAAAGCCGAAAAGAAAACACTCGAAGAAACCATTTCGGCTTCCGGTAAGGTTAGTGCCGAAAAACTCGCCCAACTTTCATTTCTTGCAACCGAAAATATTAACGAGATAGTTGTAAACGATGGGAGCTATGTAAAAAAGGGAGATCTGATTGCAAAACTTAATTCCTCCAGCATTTATCAATCATATCTACAAGCCGAAGCAAACCTGAGAGCAGCTGAAGCTAATGCGGACAGCGTTCTGGATAGTATTCAGAATAAGGAAAAAACAGAAACTTTTGCCGAAATAAACGCACGTACCGCAGCGGAGGTAGCTCGTGACAATGCTTATAGATCATTCGTAATTGCTCAACAGAATTTATCAAACACTACTTTGCGTGCACCGTTTGATGGAATCTTAAGTTATGCAGACAGCGCCTCAATCGGTAAATTGGCATCGTCACTGGAAGCCAACTTTATAATTGTCGACCCGACAACGGTTTATTTCACAGCTGATGTGGGAGAAATTGATATTCCGACAGTGAAAGTCGGTACTCCTGTAAGATTGGAGCTTGACGCCTACCCGGATGAGAAATATGACGAAAAAGTAATTTCCGTCGGATACGTAAGTAAAATTACATCCACCGGAGGTACGGCATATAAAATAAATATTTCCCTACCTAACAATACGGAAAATAAATTCCGTGTTGGTATGAATGGTGATGCGGAATTAATATTATCAACACACAAGGATACAATCAGCATTCCCCAATCCGCACTTATCGAGGAAAACGGAAATGATTATGTGTGGGTTGTTAATCAAAAGGGGAAAGCCGAAAAAGTTGAAGTTAAAACGGGGACATCATCCATTAACGATATTGAAATTGTTGATGGTTTAAATATCGGTGATACAGTCATCTCCCGTCCCCCGGCAAAAATTGAGGTTGGTAATAAAATTAAAATAAAGAATGAAGATAATTCCAACGGTAAGTTTATGGGCTTGTTTTAAAACCTATGGCCTCCATTTTAAGCCTCGAAAAAATATCGAAAGTCTATCCAATGGGTGACATGATGGTGCACGCTTTACGCGAGGTAAGTTTAGAAATCAAAGAGGGAGATTTCGCTTCCATAACGGGACCATCCGGAAGCGGCAAATCAACTCTCATGCACATGATCGGACTTCTGGATAAACCAACAAGTGGCAGAATTCTATTACAAGGGAAAAATGTTAGCGATCTTGACGAAAACGAATTAGCCGTAGCTCGAAATAAATATATCGGATTTGTTTTCCAATCATTTAACTTATTGTCCAAAACAAGCGCCCTAGACAATGTTGCTCTTCCCCTGCTTTACGCAGGTGTTGCCAAAAACGAACGTAACGAACGGGCCCAAAAAGCTCTCATAACGGTCGGTCTCGGCGACCGACTTGATCATACATCAACACAATTATCAGGAGGTCAACAGCAAAGAGTTGCCATCGCACGAGCTCTGGTAAATGATCCTCGGTTAATATTAGCGGACGAACCGACGGGTAATTTGGATACCAAATCGGGAGATGAAATTATGTCACTGCTTAAAAATCTTAACAAGGAAGGTAACACTATTTTACTAGTTACTCACGAAATGGAAATTGCAGCGAGTACCAAAAGGCGAATAAAAATAGTCGACGGAGAAATCGTCGAAGATAAAAAACAGTAAACATGATTGATTACACTGAGACATTCACTCTTGCAACCAAGGCAATTTGGCGAAACAAGGCCCGATCAAGTCTAACTATGCTCGGCATTATCATTGGTGTTTCAGCGGTGATTCTACTTATTTCAGTAGGTCAGGGTTTACAAAACTACATTACACAGCAGTTTGAGTCAATCGGATCAAACCAGATTTTCGTTCTCCCGGGAAAAGGATTGGAAGGTTTTGGATCAGGTCCTCCAAATCTGGCAGGTAGCAAACTTACCCTTCGTCATGTCGAGAGTATTTCCAGACTTGGCGGATCAGTAAAAACAGCGGCTGCCGACAACGAATTACCATCCTCAGTCAAATACAAAGGCACATCGATTGTTTCAACAGTAGCCGGAACTTCAGCAGAATGGCTGGTTATGTCCAATGTCGAAATCGGAAACGGTAGAGGTTTAACCGATAGTGACGTCGAGCAGTCTCGAAATGTTGCAATTGTTGGCAAATCTGTCGTCGAAGAATTGTTTGGAAGCGCAAATCCCGTTGGTCAAAACATAACCGTCGGTGATCAGAGTTTTAAAATAATCGGCGAACTTAACGAGCTGGGAACACAAAGTATCGGTATAGATGTTGATAATTTTGTAATTATCCCCATAACCACCTCTCAGCGGGTGTTTGGTGTTGAGGCAATTACGACAATTGTTGTCCAGGCAGTAAATAAAGATGAAATTCCAATTGCGGTCGAACAAGTGGAACGCTACCTAAAAACACAGCTGGATGAAGATGATTTTTCAGTTGTAGATCAGGAAAGTTTATTAAATACGATTAATCAAATTCTCGGTGTATTAACGGCAGCTTTAGGAGGAATAGCGGCGATATCTCTAGTCGTAGGTGGTGTTGGAATTATGAATATCATGCTCGTATCAGTCACTGAACGCACACGCGAAATAGGTTTAAGGAAAGCTATTGGTGCAAAACCAAGTGACATTTCAAGCCAATTTGTAATCGAGGCAGTGGCTTTATCTGTCTCAGGTGGAGGAATCGGTATCATCATCGGCTGGTTGGGCTCTCTTGCCCTTAACCCATACTTCCCAACCCATGTCACACTCTGGTCAATCGCTCTCGCCTTTGGGGTTTCGGCTGCAATTGGAATTTTGTTTGGGGTAGCTCCGGCAGTTCGCGCATCAAAACTTAACCCGATTGACGCACTGCGTTATGAGTAAAACCACCGTGCCTTAAAGTCTGTAGTTTATTGGTAAATTATTAATGTGGGGTCAGTACTTTGCTTCATTAACAAGTTCTTTTGCTCATGGTCATTTACAAATTTTTTACATGGTTCTCCACCGACTAAAGTCCGTAGTGACTTTTCTATGGTAACTTTTTCCGCTTTCAATGTTAAGACAAATCTCGATTCACTGACTAATCGCGTGGTATTACCTGAAGATAAAAATATAGTATGTGTCACTCTCCAATATCTCACCTTTCAGAGTGCAAATGCCTGATTAACGCCAACTAGATAATATTTATGTGACTACACCTAAAATCAGACTATTAGACACAGTAAACCAAGATACTAATAAATTGACCTGGACTTCGATCATGTTATAGCATTAATAAATGAATCCTCCTATTGCCCAATACAGAAACGATATTAACAACTATGAATTGGAACGTATTTTTTCGGGAATGAAGGCAAATCCGGTTGAATTCGTCGACATAATCATTAAAGAAGCTGTCAAGTATGGCGCCTCGGATGTTTTATTAGAACCCAGGAAAGATACTTTTCTGGTTCGATCCAGAATTGATGGTGTATTGTATAAATTTGGAGAAATGAGTATCGACTCGTATCCCGAGATCACTTCGAGACTTAAGATTCTAAGTGGACTTGATCCAACTGAAAAAAGACATATTCAAGAAGGTCAAAGCACTACTACAATTGATGAAAAACAAGTAAATTTGCGTGTTGAAATAGCACAAACCGTGCACGGAGAGTTAGTTGTCATTCGAATCCACGAGAAAAAATCTATTGCCATGGATCTTTCACAACTTGGATTGAATAATGCCGCATTTCAAACCTTTGAAACAATGGTTAAACAAAAAAGCGGATTAATTCTCGTCAGCGGACCAACTGGTTCCGGCAAAACAACTACGCTTTATTCAACTCTAATTAAACTCAATGAAAATAAAGATCAAAATGTCATGACAATTGAAGACCCGGTCGAATTTCACTTGGACGGTATCAATCAAATGCAGGTTGACGAAGCAAACGGATTTACCTTTGCCAAGGGACTGTCAACAATTCTCAGATTAACTCCCGATATCGTCCTCGTCGGAGAAATTCGAGATCGCGAAACCGCCAAAATTGCCATCGAATCAGGTCTCACGGGACAGCTAGTTTTATCAACAGCTCATGCGGAAGACTCGGTGCGGACACTTTTCCGACTTATGGATTTAGGAGTTGAAACATATTTCCTAAACTCTGCACTTATGGGGGTTATTGCACAAAGATTAGTTAGAAAATCGTGTACCGAGTGTAAAGAAATTTATCAACCAACGCAAAAAGAAATCGATATTTTTACAAGCGTAATGGGAAGATCACCGAAACAATTGATCAAAAGCCGTGGGTGCGAAAAATGCAATAATTTGGGTTACAAAGGTAGAGTTGGCATTTTTGAAGTTTTGTATATTGATTCAGGAGTTCGCGAACTCCTGCGAATGCGGGCTAACGAAGACAGACTTAAAGAAGCACTAACCAAAAACGGTTTTATCACTCTTCTCAAAGATGGTTTAGACAAAGCGGAAAACGGAATAACGACGATTGATGAAGTCTTGAAAAACAGTCTTCGAGTAGTGTAATTTATTTTAAACCAACGACAGTCACAAATCTTCCCCGATCTCCATCGCTGGTACGCACATCCCGATAGTGAGAGAAAAATCTTTTATCTTTCGCCGTATCGATTTTACAGTCAATGATATTGTTTTCTTTTACACCGGTATGCACTAGTTGATCGATATTATATTTAAATAAATCAACCAGGTAATTATCACCTTTTCTGCTAATATATTTTTCCCATACTCTACTATTAGTAGAAAATTTTTCTGTATCTTTGTCAAATTCATACGACGCTTTCCTAATTCCCGGACCAATTCCCACAACCAGATGTGAAGGTTTGGTGCCGTAATACTTCTTCATATCTAATACGGTTTTTACAGTTATCTCGTTTTCTGTCCCTTTCCAACCAGCATGCACTAAACCGACTGCTTGCACTTTAGGATCAAATAACATTATCGGCAGGCAATCAGCGGTTTTAATTAGTAAAAACAATCGACGTACTCGTGTAATCATGGCATCCGCATCCACAAGCGAATCGGGGTCATATATATTTGCAGGTTTTTTTACTTCAACAATTCTTGTTCCGTGCACCAAGCGTATCGTTGAACAACGATTGCCATCGACTTTGCAGGTAACGAGAAATTTTTGCATGTTTTCGTTTACTTTCTTCAAATCCCCGAAGTTATATGACATATTTCCTTCTCGTGTTGTAGAAATTGCGTGAAATAAGTTTGAAAACTTTGTTAATTTTTCAATTTGGTACATTGCGTAAATTATACAAAATTTTTCCGCTTTTTCGGGACTTAATTGTTTTTCCATTAAAATTGATATAATAACGCTATGATAATTGACATAATTACTTTGTTTCCCAACATGTTTTCCGGGCCATTCGAAGAATCTATAATAAGTCGAGCCAAGAATAAAGGCTTAGTCGAAATAAATATCCACTATCTTAGAAATTGGACCACAGATAAACATCATACTGTAGACGATAAACCCTTTGGAGGTGGCGCGGGTATGGTTTTAATGGTTGAACCGATATACAAAGCAATAAAAGAATTGAAGAAAAAAAACACCAAAGTTTATCTTGTCTGTCCACAGGGGTCGACATTTAACCAACAAATTGCCCAACACATGTCGCAAGAAAAACATATTATTCTCATATCCGGCCATTACGAAGGTTTTGACGAGAGAATTCGTGAACACCTGGTGGACGATGAAATTTCAATAGGTGATTACGTATTAACAGGCGGTGAGTTACCTTCGATGGTAATTGTCGATACCATAGTACGGCTTATCCCCGGAGTATTGGGAGACAATGAATCTCTCAGTGGTGAAACACATTCTCGAAAAGGATTAGTCAAGCATCCTGTCTACACTCGCCCTGAGAATTTCAAAGGCTGGAAGGTGCCCAATATCTTACTTTCGGGCGATCACGCAAAAATATCTGAATGGAAGAAAGAAAACAATCGTCCAAGGTAACAACTTTCTCAATAAGTCCGATTAATTCCCATTGTCTTCAAATGTTACTCAATAGACTAAAGTTTGTGGTAACTAATTGACGCTTTTGCCGCAAAGACTATTCGTCATGCACACAAAGAAACGCGTGGAATTGCCGAAAACAGAAAAATTGATACCACTAATTTATTTCCCCAAAAGATGAAGTATTAATGAAATAAATACACGACCTAGTTATAATTTGTCGTTTTTTTGCTATCCATTTAAATACATATCAAGAAGTACTGATAACGAGAATACAAAAAGAGTTAGGTTTTCTACACATTATTTTATTAGCCGCACTTGCTAATAAAACCCACAGTATTACTTAAGGTAATACTACACATCTTATGTGTACGATATTACAACCCAAACTGAAACATGTCAAGTAATTCCGAATGTGTGTCACCTAACCATATCGTCACTTATGAGGTACCCAAGCTTTTCTTTTTTAACCCTCAAATATTTTTTAATCCTTTCTGAGATTGGATATTTAATATCATAACGATTAACTACAAAGCCTGATTTGCTTACAGCACGTATCAAATTGGGATTATTGGTAATTAATCGAATTTGATTACTAATTCCAAGATCAGTTAATGCTCTTATTGCATTACTATGAGTTCTCGGATCAGTAGAAAAGCTAAGTTCCTCAAATGCCTCTACCGTATCAATCCCTTTTGTTCTTTCTAATTCCATAGCTCTTATTTTATTTTCAAGTCCAACACCTCTCCCTTCCTCATAGCTATATACAACTACACCACTACCAACTTTTGAAATTGTTTTCAATGAAGTAGATAATTGCAAATTACAATCACAATCTATTGCATGGAACGCTTCACTGAAAAGACATGACGATTGAATTCTTACCAATATATTTGTTTCCTTAATATCACCGTAAGTTAAAGAAATACAATAACCTTTACTGAATTTGTGATAATTCACCATAAAGTTTCCGTATTTTGTAGATAGTATTGTAGAAGATGTTACTGCCATATTTTATTAATATTTGTCCGAAGCTATTACCGGTTTTTATAAAGACGATCAGTTTCTATAATTTTTTCGAGAGCCTTACGAATTACTTCAGATCTATTTGTCCCATCGTGTACCTTTACATACCAGTTTAAATAACTGATATGTTTGTTGTGAAGAAACACGTTAATCCTTTTGTTGAGATGATTACTCCTCACAGTAGCAAGAAATTCTTTTACTATTTTATCAATTTCCGAAACAGATGAGTATATCTTAGAATAAAAAAGAGGATCTTGAACTTTAGCTGAGTAATCTCTTTCGTCCGATAAGCACAATACGGGTATTTTCTTATCCAAAGACATTTGGGCTTCCTGTCCCAACTTAAATGAATATTTACTTGCTTCAAAAATTGCCGCATCAGACATTTCGATAGCCTTTCTTATAAACTGATTATGTATTGATATCTTAGAAATTTTTTTATTTGCTTTTTCGAGATCAAGCAGATCTGAATATTTATGTGTTTCCGGGCTAATTACTTTATGTCCATGTGAACGAATAGAACGAATAATTTCGTCAAATATTTCCTGTTTCTGATCCTTGGTACTTACTGAATTTGTATAGAATATAATCATATTCGTACTCTCACATTAGATACGTATTTTAACACTTTACCTTGCAATATTACCATATTGTAGATCAATTTCAATCACGTAAGAACAGGCATTAATAAATATTTTTCATAACACCTAATGCAATCAATATGTAATAACATATTGTAGTTAATAGCATTTAGTTTTCACCTAATCCTTGAAGAATCATGTCCTCTACAATCTGTTTCCATGTTCTAAATTTCATCCCCAGCGCTTTTTGTGTTTCTTCCACCTTTAAACCACCATATTTGGGATATCGTACCGGACTGTCGGTTTTTAACAAAAATTCATCAATCGAGGTTGTACTAAGGTTTACATCCTTGTTTCGCGTTTTTTTAAGTACATAAGTATACAATTCGTGCGGTGTGGTGCGATCAACAGAACATGCATGATAAATTCCTTTGACAGACGCATCAATGAGGGCTGATATCACTTGACATGCCTCATCTATGTAAGTAATTGACACTATTTGATCGGTAAAAAGCGGATAAAGTTTTTTTTCGTCATAAAGCTGAATTGGTTTGCGAATGTAGTCAAGCTTACTTGCAAATTTTGCTCTAACCGGATAAGTTAATCTTAATATTGCCGAACTAGCCGTGTATTCATTAACCACTTTTTCCGCCTCTAGTTTCGTATAACCATACCATGTAAGGTTTTTGGAAACTTCGTGTCTTGTGTCTTTTTCACCATACGGACCCGGGGTCAAACTAGATCCCGGAAATATCATATCTGTCGAGATGTGAACGAAATGTCTTTTTTCTTTACCTGCCCAAACACTCAGAGTCTTGGTTGCGTCTACGTTTATTTTCCAACATAATCCTTGTCTATTGTCTCGTTGCAACTCGGCTTCACCTACATTTGTATAAGCAGCAAAATGGACAATCGCGTCTGGTTTGTTTGAATTTAAGTAATTTACAACCTCTTTACTTTTTGTCAGGTCGAGAGTGTCAATTTCGGGAGTTAACATTTGGTAATCATCTTTTTTTAACTCCACAAACCTCGAACCAATTAAGCCATGTGAACCGGTAACAAAAATTTTCTTCATGTGAATTTATTGGGAAATTGTTCACGCAATGTCGGATTGGCTCGGTCACGGTCGGATATAATGGGATTTTTGACAGGCCACGAAATATTAAGATCCGGATCATTCCACGCTATTCCACTCGCTTTACTGTTGTCCCAATACTCTTCGACCAGATACATATAATTTACCTCTTTGCTTCCAAGTGCACATATTGAATTTCCTATTCCGGGAGGCAATAACAAAGCCGACCGTACAGGGTTTTCTTTCGTGCAATCAAAAATAAAAGTTTCTACTTTCCCAAAATCCGGCGAGTCTTCCCGAACATCAGCAATCGCAACAAATGTTTTTCCCGTAAGGGGATAAACAATTTTTTTCCAGTTTTCTGTATGAATCGCTCTGATAACCCGCGGTTTAGATACCGAGTGATTCCATTGAACCGCTTTGAATTTTACACCCATTTCTTCCAACTCGCTTACTCTAAATACTTCATGAAAAAACCTCGTTCATCGTAATAAACAGGTTTCTCGATAATGAAAACTCCTTCAATACTCGTTTTTTTCACAGTGATTGTGTTTTCCATATTTTACTTCTGTTTAGTTTTAGAATACATTTTTTCCGATTTCAGTTTAAGCGGTCGCCACCACCATTCATTATCTTTGTACCACTTAATCGTTTCTATTAGCCATTTTTCAAAATCATGTTGAGGCCTCCAACCGAGATTTTTAATTTTTGTCCAATTAACCGCGTATCTTCTATCATGTCCACTTCTATCAGCAACAAATCTAATTTTTGAGTGATCGAAACCAAATGCCTCCAACAATAGATTGGTAACCTTAAGGTTATTTATATCATGTGTTAAACCACCAACTAAATAAGTTTCCCCCACTTTTCCCTTATTAATAACCAGGTCAATCGCACTACAATGATCTTCGACATACAACCAATCTCTTACATTCTTTCCGTCCCCATAAATCGGTACATCTTTCGAATCAATTAGATTTGTGATAAATCTGGGAAGCAACTTCTCGGGATCTTGAAAAGGACCGTAATTATTGGAAGTATTAGTGATAGTTATATTCAAACCATACGTAGTGTGATATGCCCGAACAAGATGGTCGGATGCTGCTTTACTCGCCGAATATGGACTGTTTGGCTTGTAACATGATTTCTCACTAAATTTTTCTACACCACTTAACGGTAGAGCACCATACACTTCATCTGTAGACACATGGTGAAATCGTTTAACGCCGCGTTTTACCGCTTCATCCAATAAAACTTGAGTACCTATGACATTTGTTTTTATAAACACTTTTGGTCCAATTATCGAACGGTCGACGTGACTTTCTGCAGCAAAATGAACTACGACATCGACATCCTTCATTGCATGAGACACTGTCGTAGGCGAGCAGATATCGCCCTTAATAAAAGTATAGTTAGAATTACCCCCAAAATCTTTCGTCGATGTCAAATGACCGGCATATGTTAATTTGTCTAAATTTACTATTTGATCCTTTGGATATTTTTTTAGCCAGTAACGGATAAAGTTACTGCCGATAAATCCCGCTCCTCCTGTTACAAGCAATCTCATAGGTTGTTCATAAAATGATAATTAATTAATAGTGCTTTACTTTGAAAGCAAGCTTTTAAATCCCGCTCCTGACGTTACAAGCAATTTCATAGGTTGTTCATAAAATGATAATTAATTAATAGTGCTTTACTTTGAAAGCAAGCTTATAAATCCCGCCCCTGACGTTACAAGCAATCTCATAGGTTGTTCATAAAATGATAATTAATTAATAGTGCTTTACTTTGAAAGCAAGCTTATAAATCCCGCACTTTTAATTATAATTAAGTTTTATTGCCGAAATATTAAACTCTTACTTTGGATTTTTCTCCAATGAACAATTTTATCCAATGAGTGGGATCTTCCAAATCATAAACTTCGGCTTCGTTGCCAATCATACTTTCGTTAATTGGTTGTTTGACGTTTATTATTCTTACATTTTCCATCAATACACTATCTTCTAAATGACTTTTTTCAATTACACATCCACTGCTAATAGATGAATATGGACCAATATACGAATCACTTATTTCAACATTGTCGCTTATTGACACAGGGCCTTTTATTTCTGAATTTCTAATTTTACAGTTTTTTCCCACACTCACTCTACCGATTATTTTCGTACTCCTGTCGATTTTTGACCCCATATCATCTACCAGGTATTCATCTAACAAATATCTATTGGATTCTATCCAGTCATTAAATTTACCAGGGTCTAACCACTTTCCTTTATACTCAATTACATCGACCCGATATTTATTGTCAATTAACCATTGGAAAACTGATGGTATTTCATATTCTCCACGCGCTGATGGTACTATCTTGTTTTTTCCCGTGAAGCATTTGAAAACATTATGGTCACCAAAATATAATCCGGGGACAGCAAAGTCGTGTGGGGAATTCTTTGGTTTTTCCACATATTTTATAAGTCTGTTTGTTTTCGAGAAATAAGGGACACCAAGACGGGAGTTTTCAGGATGATGTACCATAGTCACCATGCCATTTGGCTTGTTTTTCCGAAAGTAGTCAGTAACTTCTTTAATACCTTTTGTAAAAATATTATCGCCTAAATGGTATACGAAACTATCACCATTCAATTTCTCTTCACATACTTGGACAACGTTTGCCAGTCCAATTGGTTTTTCTTGTAATACGTAGGTAAATTTCGCTCCCCACTTACTTCCATCACCTAAATACGACTTCACCACATCTAGCCAACCGGGGTTATAGGTAATTAATATATCTTTTATGTCTGCTTCGACAACAGATTCAATTGGATAGAAAATCAATGGTTTATTGGCTACTGGAATAAAATGTTTATTGGTAGAAAAAGTCAGAGGTTGCATTCGCGTTCCTCGTCCTCCTGTAGGTATTATTGCTTTCATATAGTCATACTAATCCAATGTCGCTTACAACTTACCTTCTATTAAGTATAAATTTAATAGCTACTAAACTCCATAAAGTATTCTATAGGTATTTGTAATATAACAAATATCATTATACACACTCAATGCAATCATCCTCCAATCATCTCAAGTCAAGTAAATGTAGTTTCTGCAACCCTTGGTGAACAGTTAACGTATCCTATAATTAATATGTGTTGTGATATAATATTCACACAATTTTTACATTACGATGACTAAAAAAAATATCGGTATTCGCCCCACCATGTTACTGTGGTGTGTGCCCCCACTTGTGGCAATTATTTTATTGATCGGTTTTTTACTAAATTCTGGAAGTGGTATGAAATTTCCTCGTGAAATTGTACTTTCCGAGACAACCGCAAATTTTGAGGATTTTCCTAAGATTAAATTAACGGGTCATGGAGCAATTACATTTTGGTTCGATGATGCATGGAAATCGCAATACGATGTTGCATTTGACATACTTGACGAGCGACATATTAACGCAGCGCTTGCCGTACCAACAAAATTGGTCGGATTTGACGCTTATATGGATTGGGATCAAGTAATTAAATTGCGCGAGAAGGGGTGGGAAATTACTTCTCACAGTAGATCTCACGACTGTAGTACCGACAACTTGGACTTCAATTCATTGAATGAGGAGATTGAAGGATCGAAAAAAGATCTCGAAGCCCATGGTATTCGTACAAATATCTATCTTCCTCCATGTGGTATTACATCTAAAATATCAAATAGTTTGGTTTTGTATCACTACGAGTATCAGAGATTAATCGAGGCGGGATTTAACGACATTCCCGTTGAAGATCCCTTTGGAATAAAAATCCAAGAAGTCGGTAGACACACTACGGTAAGTGATGTCGAAAAATGGATTAGGGTTGCTCAAAAAGACAACAAGTGGTTGATATTAATGTTCCATCAGATCGATAACGACGATACAAGATACGGTATAGATCCAGTCACATACAGAAGCATAGTTGATCTGGTTGATAATTCCAATATTCAAATAGTGCTACCTACCCAGATACTTGAAAAATCCATATGACCAAACGACAAGTATGTATTGTTATTGCTGCCTACAACGAAGAAAGGGTTATCGGGAAAACTCTCAGAAGATTGTCAAAGATAATACCTGCAACCGATATTTATGTGGTTGACGATGGAAGCGTAGATAAAACCGCTCAAATAGCAAGAAAATATACACCCAATGTTCTTACAAAAGCTAACAGTGGTAAAGGCAGTTCATTGCAATACGGAATAAAGAATTTTCGGCTTTGTCAGAAATATAAATATATTACCCCAAACGACGCCGACTCAATCTTACATCCAAAGTTTTTTGACAAAATTATTGAAACTTTTGAGATGGATAAGGATAGAAAAATAGCCGGTATCGCAGGAAAAGTAGTTGGTAGCAATATAAATTGGTTAACCGCCTATCGACTCTGGGAATATGAAATAACGCAATTAATACACAAATCTGCACAGTCTATAACTAACTCAATAACCGTATGTCCTGGACCATGCAGTGTTTTCCGATCAAGCATCTTTTACAAAATTAATTACCCCAAGGGTACAATCACCGAAGATATGGATCTAACATTTTACATTCATAGAAAAAAACTTGGTACGATTGTTTATGAACCGCAATCACTCGCTTACACTCAAGATCCCAAGAATTTAAAAAGTTACATACAACAAATAAACCGTTGGTACACAGGTTTTTGGCAATGTGTAATCAAACACAACATCCCCACAGGAAGACAACTATTGGATCTGGAAGTATCTTTGCTGTGCATGGAGGGGATATTTAGCGGACTGTTTGTTTTATCATCGCCTTTACTTGTATTTCTGTTTATTGGACATCATAATTATTTATTTCTGTACGCTATTATTACCGATTTTCTTCTTTTTGTTCTACCCTCTACTTTATATGTGGCAAGTAAATTCGCATCCCCAAAAATACTTCTCTATATTCCGCATTTTTATTTCTTAAGAGCAGTTAGTAGCTTGATATTTATCAGAAATTATGGGATAGTATTCTTGGGTAGAGATAGAAAACTTAGTGCGAGTTGGGATACTGCTCGTTATTCATTTCAGAAATTCAGTTCAATTCATTAAATTAGCTTATGTCACTACCAATACGAACATTCACAGGAGTAACTTTAATTTATCACCTTATTATAGTTATTTTGTACAAAACCTACAAAGAGGGTGTAAGTATTGTCAGAAAAATTAAAATCTCTATTTAACTAAATTACTAAAAGCACACATACTCCGTTTATATTAAACACCAAACTATACCTTTATGTATTAACTAATATATTTCCCAAGGGGAAATTAAACTCATAATTGGTAGGGTAATAGATGTAAGAAAGTTTAAAATCTAAAAAGAACCGACAGAACTATCATCAGTCCAAGAGTTGCTATCGCCAAATATTCAACAAGAATTGAAACATCTAAGTCTTGGTGTAAGTAATGATGTATAACTCCCCATACAAAATAAGAAAATGCTACCGCTACCGCCAGTGATGCCTGAAACATTCTATCGTAAGAAAAATGAATAATCCCAAGGGAACCTGACAAAATAATACCAACAAGGGGTATGTAATGATTCACGTGTCTTGAAACAATCTTGATTTTACTCATCATTAGTTAGCTTAAAGAATCTTACCGGCTTTAACAATAAGGACAATTACAAATATCATTCCCAAAAAGGTCAAATGTGCAATCAGTCTACCGCTTTTTCTGGGAACTTTTTTGTGCAATACAATAGCACTATCAACGACCATCACAACTAACAGTAGTCCGAGAATAGTAAGTGAAATAGTTTTTGTTGCAGAAAATGGTGAAATTTCATAGGATGAAGACTTGCTGTTCATTGCGGTTTTTCCGTTTTGAATATCTCCTACAACAACCGGCTTCTCCTTACTTACAGTTGGTGTCACCGGTTGCGTCGTTGGCGTGACTACTGTTTCATCTACGGTATAAGCCGCGGCCACAGGAACACTTGTCTTGTCTTTGGCACTCCTGGTTCCAAAAAATTGGACAACAATAGTTGTATCTACACCATCAATATCACCCTCAACAACACCTATTCCAATTTCTTCGTACTTTGACGAAAGTAAATTTTCCCGATGTGAAGGCGATGCCATCCAGGCTTCAACCGCTGCTGTCGGGTTTGAGAAATCACGCGCCAAATTCTCGCCCGCATATCGATACACATAGCCCTCGTCTATGAAAAATTTCCATGGTTGCGTACCATCCGGCGAAACATGCGCCCAATAGTTTTTCGCCAACATATCTTGCCCCTTGAGATACGCAGCTTTATTTAGTACCTGACTAACTTCTAAGTTACCCACACCATTTTCCCTTCTTTTTTGGTTTGTAAGATTTACTACTTCATCTATTGAAATATTCGCAGCATAACCAAGGACTTTAACACCCTGCCTTGGAATAATTGTCAAAGCCAGCTGGGATAAGAGTACGCAAAAACCTATAAGAAAGAGGGTTGAAGAGTGTAGCAATTTAGCCTTGTGATTATTTGAATGCCTGGGAATTATCAAATGCGACAAATATGTAAACATATATACATATTAGCTTTATAACCAAAGGTAATCAATATTTACTACATATAGTTTTAACTAGATTGCAGGGTGTTTATACACCAAATGTATCCAGTTTGCATTGATATAATTCGATTACTACTAGCACAGCAACGGTAACGTTCTAGCCACGAAATGTGTTATAATATCCTGTAGTATTTTAAGCGTTTGTTTTAGGAATATATTTTGTACCACAAAGTGCGTCAAGTTTTTCATGCAAATTCATATGGCTAATAATTATTTGAAATATATCAACAATTCCCGGAGATATCGTGTTGCGGGAATACTTTATATTGTTACAACCGTTGTATATCTTTTTTGGCTTAATGGTCATCTTAACTACCAGGATTGGTGGCTAAGTTTGCCTTTCTTTTTTGCTCAAGCGTATACAGCTATGCTTGTGACGTTGTCCGTTATAAACAACTGGAAAGCAAAATATGAAACCGTTAGACCCACACTGCCAACCAATTTACCATGTGTAGCAATCGTCGTACCTGTTTACGAAGAGCCTATCGACATCATACAACGTACTCTCAAATCTTTACTACATATATCATACGACAAGGACTTGGTAATCATTGTTAGTAAGGGATATAACGGCAATTTCAAAGAAACTGCCTATACCCAAAAGCTTATAGATATGGTCAATACTGTTTGCAGTGATCACGCTAATATTTCAACAAAATCCGCTAAACATCAAAGAAAAAATATACATCTACTATTTTCCAATCAACAAAATAATGCAAAGGCGGGAAATCTCAATGCTACGCTAGATTTCTTGGCTAAAGAATATCCATGGATTGATCATGTATTAACACAGGATGCTGACGAAATAGCATATTGCGACTTACTAAAAGCCACGATGGGATATTTCAACGATCCCAAAATTGCATATGTTCAAACAATTAAACAAGCAGATGTCAATAAACACGATCCTTTCGGCAACCATGATCTGATGTGGTACTGTCGTACGGCAGCAAGTAGAAATGCCGATAATGCAATGTTTGCTTGTGGGTCAGGAGTAGTGTGGAAGATTAGCGCCCTTCGCTCAATTGGTGGCTTTGCTACATGGAATTTAGTTGAGGATCTTACTACCTCATATAACTTACTTGCCGCGGGCTGGAAATCTTCCTACCATTACGAAGCATTGTCTAAAGGCATCGCACCGGAAGATTTACCTAATTTTATTAAACAAAGAAGTACTTGGGCACTTGACAACATGAGGCTATTCTTTTGGGATAATCCATTATTCAAAAAAGGGTTAACTTTGAGGCAAAAACTTCATTTTATTGAAACACCGTTATTTTATCTAAACGGATATGCAGGTATCGCATTTGTACTTACAGTCTCAGCGAGTTTATATTTTCGTGTTTGGCCAACTACCTCCAGTGCCTTAACACACGCTTTATTTATCTTTCCTTCATTTATAACCATGGAGATATATTTTTTATTGTTAGCAGACACAATTCCGTTTAGAAGAATTAGACAGTTTTGGGTTGGTCTTGCCCCCGTTTTTATTATCACATCATTACAAGCTTTGTTGTACGGTCCCAAGAAAAAACCTACTTACCAAGTAACCAGAAAAATAAATAAAGTTGGTAACTATTTACATATGGTGTTGCCGCAATTAGTGTTACTTGTATTAATTGTAGTCGCTCTTCTAAAAAATATATTGGGCACTCCCTTGTATTCCGGTTTTGATTGGGCTGCGCTTTTTTGGGGTTTTTATCTGGCTTCTTTTTATCTACAAATTATTCGAGTGTCGATGTGGAATTGGATACCCGACATAAGTATCGAGGCTATAACAATTGGTGGTTTGCCTAATTGGTTTCCAAATTTTGACAAGCTGAAAAACATATTTGGATCTACTCCATTGATTAATCGTAGTCACGGATTCAACACACCAGACAACACTCACCATGTACCTTACACGAAAAGTACTGATTATCACTCAAATAGTAACAAGTAACCATGGAACTGTCATTTAACAAAGTAAAATTTCGCATCACTAAACTT
Source organism: Candidatus Woesebacteria bacterium (assembly GCA_016700095.1). NCBI lineage: Bacteria > Candidatus Woeseibacteriota > Candidatus Woesebacteria bacterium. The sequence continues at coordinate 987,181 of CP065002.1, forward strand.
AAGATTGCTTACCTAAGCTTAATATCCGTATTCTTGCTTTATTTGATTAAAGATATGCAGTTTAATACGGCATTTGTCGACGAAGCAATATATGCAACTATCGGTGAAGAGGTACTTAGAAAAATATACTGGGAGAATGCAATTTCATGGATGGGTGGATCTTATCTCTATCCAGTTATTAGCGGGTTTATTAATCGGTATTATGGACTGGAAGGAATAAGAATGTTCTCAGCATTATGCGTATTAACTGCGGGTGTTTTGTCCGCTAAATTAGCTCGACTGCTTGGCGGAAAATATAGTTCTCTTGCGGCGCTTATCTTTTTTTTATTTTCTTCACTTTCTCTAAACTTGGGACAACTTGGAACTTACGACACACCTAGTCTTATGTGCATGTCGATTTCATTTTATTGCGTAATTACCTCCAGATATCACATTGGTAAACGTAAGTTTTTACTACTTATCTTATCATCCTTCTTTATGACACTTGCTGTTCTTAGCAAGTATGTAGCAATTTTATTTGTACCCACAATTATTTTAGCTATTATTCCGACTGTAAAAAATACAACAGAGTTTATAAAACATATTCCCAAACTTACTGTATATATTTTGTGTTGGTCTCTTCCATTTACAGCACTAGTGGGTTGGTATGTATTTGTCAACTACTCACAAGTAATTAATTTTTTTGAAGGCGATTTCTTTTCTGAGCCTTCAAACTTACTAACCATATTTACAACGCTAATACAATCAACTAACTTCATAATCATTGGAGCAACCACTTCCCTAGTATATGCTTTGCTTAAAGTTAAGGGGGAGAAAAAATGGTTAGTTATAGTATTGTTTATCGGAGGACTCGCTCCAATCTTATATCACCTATCTTCGATGAATATTAGATCTTTTCCAAAACATCTCGTTTTTACTTTATTCTATTGGGTGCCATTAACAGGGTGGATATTAAACAAAATTTATACCAAATTAACTCAAGTTTCCAATAGTTTTACTTTTATTAATAATTCTTATCAACTGATTTGGACAACTTTATTTATTCTTATTATCACCAACACATGGTTAAGTTTTGCCAAACACTGGCAATTCCAAAGATCATGGCCAAGCAGTACTGCAACATTAGAATACTTGAGAGAGCATAGGAAAAATGATGATAAAATATTTGCCGAAGCTGCAGCCATTTATAAATTTCATATGTTTGAAGGTTTTGAAGATCCATCCGCGTGGCCTTCCACTTGGCATTTAGAATACAAAGGCAAATTTGGCGTAGACGCAATGAAGATGGCTATCAGTGAAAAAGCATTCGACTACATAATATTAAATGATTATTTTACCAGTGAAATTAACCGCGAAATTAAACCTGTTATTAATGAATATTATGAAGTAGTAGCTTTCGACGATTACAAGCTTAGCGGTGTACACACCATAACAACGCTTGTTTGGCAACCGAAAGATGATACTAACATACTGGTCCTGAGTGAAAATAACGACTGGTTTTCATATTTTTCCAAACCTTAGCTTAATTCATTTGATTGAATAACATGCTGCATCATTTATCACTTGTGAAAAATATACTTGTTATCCCGCTCTAGCATATCGATGATATTACTGAGAACGAAATACCATCTAATTATTTAAACAAATACAACTATTTTTTGGGTTTCGCAACTACAATTAGTCTTTTGCTGTCCTTGTAACCGGAGCAAGTATACAGTGTCAGCGTCTCATCCTCGGTCGGTTTTATCACTTGAGTTTCATTGGGAAAGACTTCTGTAATACTAGTGATTTCGTATGCATGCCATGCTTTAGTAGACACTTCGCTTGAGATATAATTATTATCTACACCATTTTCCCTTATGTCAGACACACTTAACACATATACACTATCTTTCACTTTTACTTTCTTGAGTGGTTCAAAAAGACCCTCTCTGGCGTGTGCAAATATAACTTGATTCCCTGCTTTTCCCGGTATGCCTGATCCTTTTCCCCAACCCGCTTTATCATCAAATACCTCCCAATATCCATTTATCACTTCTGCCGTTTTAACTTCTAAATCAATATTTACACTTGGTATTATTATCCGAGTAGGTGTCTCACTATCATTATCCGTCTCTCGAAATCCTTCCATCGATATCGGTTCGTCGTTGTATGCATAATTATCCGGTTGAGTAATAAATATATTGTTCCAGAATATTAGCAAGCTTCCGATTAATAGAATCACACATCCTGCAATTACTTTCTCAACATGTATCTGAAGTGTTGTTCTTTTGATTTTATTGATTGAATTCATTTTCTAGCGTGATTTTAGAGGATATTAGTAATATTTGCAAAATATTATTTATGAATGTTTATCGTGCCGGGTAATTAAGCAATCTGGTGTATTCAAGTTGACATAAGGAAACTGAGGTGTTTACTTTTAGTTTAGCGATATTTGTATTTTTTATTAACAGAGCTACCGACAGTTTTTAATCCAAGTCCGACAAAGATAACTCCCATCCAATAGATATATGGATTAACTAAATTACTTGATGTATCGGAAAGCCCTAAGATTTCAATAGCATCAATAGCTACAGAATAAACTGCCGCCTGAACTGCATGGGTATTATTCGTACTGCCACCAATAGGATCTCCGGGGTCAACGGGGTCGCTAAAATCATCCGGATCGTCCGGGTCTTCCGGATCGTCGATGATACAACAATCATCAATAGTAATCGAGCCAAAATTAATAGGACCGTTATCAATATAGAAATTAAAGTCAATATCCCCGGTTAGAATACTCACGTCTCCACTGTTACCATTCGCGTGATTGTTACCGGTATTGAGATCCCATAAAACATTATTTAATATATTTGCAGTGTTAAATATATAAGTTGTATCGTTTGCGGTATTGGTGTAATTTAACGAATTGAATGAGTTTACTCCATTCTCGTTAATTACCATGTTAGTACTTGTACTTTTATCTGAATTAACTTTGACATCGTGAATATTTATTGGGCCATTATTAATACCGCCCGCTACAGTTATACTACCGGTGGAAATATTTACATTGCCGTTATTTTGATTTGCTACATTGTTACCCGTATTTACATTTCCATATATAGTATTTTTAATAGTCGTATTTTGATTTACCACTACCTGTGTATTTAGTTCTTGGAAAACCGAAGTAGTATTAGTAGAACCATTTCCGTTGCCCACTATGGTAATTTCTGTTTCGTTTTGACAGCAATCACCGGTATCCACAAGAGAAGTGTTTGTATTGTTTTCGACTACGACAGTTTGCGAAGTATCCCCGGTGACAATTTCAACTTCTCCACCATTTTCACTAGCGGTATTTCCGCCCGTGTTTGAATCTATGTGAATATTATTATCGATATTTGCAGTGTTTGTTTGAACAACATTCTGATTATTTTCAACTTGAATATTTACTTCATTGTTAGTATCCGAACCATTGCCGGTAATGGTGATATCAAGAGCCGTAACCAGGCGAACCGGATACGATATCAATATCAACATGGCGAGAATTAATGTAATAATGTTTTTCATTAACCGTTTGGCAGAAGAAATTTTTGGCAGAAGAAATTTATCTAGTCTTTACGACAATTAGTTTGCTTTTTTTAACAAATGCGATTATGGCAAGTGCGGGCAAAGTAAAGATTAACCAAGCAAGATTAATATTGTAAATACCTTCCGCCGTTTCAGCTTGCCCGCTTGTTATCGATTCGCTTCCTACCATTGCAATACTTTCATTGTCTGGAGTAGACGTTATTGCCACTCCGGCAACTTGTTTGTTAAGTTTTTCGGATTTACCGGTAGTTTTATAGACTAAAGAAGCTACTGCTACACTGCCGCCTCCCTGGTCATTTTGACTACTAACCTCATCGGTAATATCGTCATTGTCGGAAGTATTAAACCCGGTGTCAACATTTGCTCCACCAATTGCAGTATTTTGATTATATATTTCAGCCGTAGACTCTGTTTTAGAATTACCGGGAGTTACAAAATCCCCAAGCCAACTTCCAAAGACATTTACAACCGTGACAACCAATTTACCTTCGCCGACAATATTATTGTTTACAAAATTTACAATATTGGCAATTATATTTGCATCACCCGTTAATATTCCACTAGTTCCTCCTGTGTTGGCATTAGCCGTATTTCCACCCGTATTGGCAGTTAAATTAACGTTATTTACAATCTTGGCATCATTATCTTGAACGGTCGTACTATTGGAAGATTGATTTACATTTGCTGTGTTTGTCGAACCACTACCGTTATCTGCGTTACTTACATTGACTTCACCGTTTTCACCAATCTGAAATTCGAATCCATCAGACCCTGCAAGGTTAGATCCATCCGGTGCTCCCATAATCTTGCCGATCCAATTTCCCGCCTCATTAATAATTACCAACCACCAATTTCCACTATCAATATTGGTATTTGCTACATTGAGAACCTGAGCATCCACATTTGAATTACCTGTTGATAAATAATTATCACCATTTGTGTTTTGCGCTAAACTATTATCACCTGTTTGGGCATCGAAGATTAGATTGTTCTCGATGTCTGCATTATTAAACTGGTAGGTACTATCGGTTGTCGCAGTTGTTGCATTAGCGAGATTGGTACTACCCGTACCATTTTCACTATTGGCCACACTCGTACCCAAACCACAACAATCCAGTGAAAAACCATCCGGCATAATAATATCTCCAATCAAATTACCGAATATATTTACTACACCATAAATTATATCTCCCGCAATATTGTTATTAGCGAAAGTCAATACGTTGGCAGCTACATTTGCATCACCCGTATCAATTAAATTATCCCCGCCGGTGTTGTACGATGTGCTGTTATTACCCGAATCAGCAAGAAGAGTTAGACTATTTTCAACCGTTGCGTCATTATTTTGAAATGTTATATCGTTGTCAAGATCAGTAAGATTGGCTTCGTTAGTTGAGTTGGCACCATTTGCTGTATTTGTCACACTAGATTGACCGTCACATCCTTGTATACAATTACTTCCAAAATCTAAAATAATGTCACCTACGTGATCATCGGCGATGTTGAATTCCGAAACAGCTACGCCATCAACATTGGTATTAACCGAGGTTATAATTGTACCAGTCGTATTTGCATTACCTGTTTGAATAAATGAATTATCTCCTGTATTGAAACTTGACGAATTCTGCCCGGTGATCGTTTCCTGATCCACGTTGTTTGCCACAGCGGCAGAATTATTTTGATTGGTCACATTATCATTTGCTATCGTTGCCGATCCGTTGTTGGTAGAACCACTTCCGTTGCCTGTATTTGCAACATATGCACCACCCGCAGAACCGCCACCTAACGTAGCTATGTTATTATTTCCTGTTGTGATGACTGTCGTATCATTTGTTGCATCGCCTGTCTGGATATTACTTTCACCCTCACTTTGATTCTGTGTGTTCGTTGGTGTTGGTGTAGGTGAGACGTAACTTTCGGAATTATTTGTTCCACCATTCGTTTCCTCCTGTTGATTTTGAGTATTATCATTATTCGTATCATGACCATGCGACGCTGGAGAACCCGTGGGCGACGGAGTAATACTTACCTGTGCCGGACTCGGATTACTCGGTGGCGTTGGAACCAAAGGAGAAGCGGGCGGTGTTGGTGCCGTCGGTGTACCAGGTGCTGCCGGTGCGGTTGGCGGTGTTGGTGCCTCCAAAGCATAGACACTCGCGGTATTTGTTAGTAAAAATACCGCTGTAAATAGCGTAATTATTATTTGTCTAATCCTATATTTTGTTTTCATTATTATGTTAATTTGTTATAAAAATTTCCTTTCGGTTGCAGGGTTATCCGCCGAAGTGCCAGCAGATGCACCCTGCTTCCCTTAGGTTAGCTATGCTCCAAGGTAAGCCATTAAATCAGCTAAGCTGAATGAAAAATTAAAGCTTAAACCTGTTGTTGGCCAATCAAATGATTGGTCAGGAGTTGCGCCAAAGATATTTGAATTGCTGTCATTATATACAGCACTATCAACCCATGAATCACCAGTCATTACTCCAGGATCACCATAAGCATCACCTGTGTTCTGATTGGTATCATTGTGACCTGTGTCACCATCTAGGTACATATTGGTATCGCATCCTCCACCAAATTGTGGCATATGGAATTGTCCCAACATATTGAGTTTACCAGGATAAACGCGAGGCATATAGCCTCCACAAGTATTATCTTGCCAAACACCAAGATCGTTACCTAAATTAGCTTTCAATACACTGTTGGCATCATAGCCGTTTCCAGCGATTTTTGCGTGAACATCTTGAATGCAGTCACAATCGACGTCTGCGTAATTAAAGTTAACTGAATTGTCAACTGTTGCGTAAACATCAGAATCTCCTGTTTGGATACCCACGTTTCCACCGGTATTTTGATTTGCATCATTTTTACCAGTTTCGGAATCTACTGTAACGAAGTTATTGATTCTGGCTGAATTGTCTTGAACTAATTCGGTATTTTTACCCATGTTCAATTCAATTTTGTTCCAAGTGTCAGCACCGTTATCAACGATTCTTGCACTCAAAACTGAACCTAAACCATTACCTCCACCAACACGTGCTACGTTTGAATTACCCTCATTTAGGATACCTACGCCAACTGTTGAGCTACCTGTCATTGTGTAAACATCTCCACCGGTATTTTGATTTGCATCATTTCTACCAGTTTTTGAATCAACATTTACTCTATTATTGACATTAGCGTTGTTGTTTTGATAAACACCTGTTTCGCTTTTGTCATTAAGTTTTACAACGTTGTTTGAATCATATCCATTTCCGGAAACAACAACTTCTGTATCTTGATCACAATTACAATCTTCTACATCCGCAGCATTGCTGTTGAGGTTGTTTTTGACTGTTGTAACCACGGTTGAATTTCCAGTTTGAGTGTAAACGTCTCCTCCAGTATTTTGATTGGCATTATTGCCACCTGTGTTTGATGATACTTGCACGTTATTATTAACGTTTGCATTATTATCTTGTGTAACAGTAGTAGTGCTTCCACTATTGTACTGAACATTATTCCAGGTATCTGCTCCGTTACCCGTAATTTCTAGGGTTGTGGTGCCTGCCAATGCTGGAGTTGCAAGTTGCGCAAACATTGCTGCTGCTGCAGTTAATGATGCGACTTTCTTTTGTAGTTTTGTCATATTTAGTTATCACCCCCTTTCTTTTATGGACCCCGCCAACGGCGAGGGCACTTCACCTTACGTCCATTTCCTGTCAAAAAGCCCTAAGGCGAAAAGCCTTCTCTTCAACAGAAAACGGAGGCGCCCCAATCCAAGTCTAACTTGGGTTGGAGAGCCTCCGTTTGCGGTCAACTCTCGTTTATAGTTATTTTCTTATTGAATATAGTATAAAGCTCTTATACGTATTTTTATATTACTTATAAGATATTTTTATACTAGGGCAGCCTTTTCTTAGTCGTACAATACAGCTTTGTATTTTATTACTGTACTTATATAAACACCATTTCGTGCGTTTGTCAATACTTTTATTCCATTTATTATAAGTAATATTATAATTCCTTATAATTATCCCGTATTTTATAAAGACTTACCGGATATTTTACTTGTTTTTCTGATATTTCTAGTTGTGATTTGCGTCACAATATTATTTTGTATATATATCTCGACGCTACCAAAACCTCCAGCCTTTTCAAGTGCTGTTTTGATTTCTGAAAGCAAAGATTTCGACACCTTTTTTGTTGAGTAATCCACAGTCATTATTGTTGGTATTAGAGATCAAGTTTTATTGACTCTTTCTCGCCATTAATTTCACCAATGCGAAGAGTTAAATCTGTATCGGTGTCGTTAATCGGAAAACCTATCCTTGTGTACTTTGTCGAAATAGGTTGAACCGAAACCGAGTCGTTGTGAATATCCGCTGCCATCTGTTCTTCTTCATTGCCATTAACAGCCAATCTCACATAGTCGATTGTGTCAATATCAATTGGTTCAGTATATACGTTGGTAATTTTAATATTTAAAACTAAAAATGTTCTACCCTTTACCGCGGTAGCTTTTTGTCCACGGACAACTATCTCATCTCTTTTTTCAACAGTGAGTATTTCATATTTAAAATCACTTACGACTTCATTGTCTGCCGTACGCAATGGAAAGGAAAATTCCTTGTTTAATTCCTGAGCTGACTTGGCTCCTTCTATTTCTATTCGACTATCAGTCGAAGTCTTATTTACCACCAAACTGCCTAATCCTCCTAAAACAATTAATGCACATATTAGTAAAGCGATTCTTTTAATACTCTTTTTACTAACTTTGGGAAATCTAAGCTTTGCTTTTTTTGTTTGATTATAATTTTCGTTGTATTCCCCTTGACTCGAAACGGGTGATATATTTTCACCTAAATTTCTATTTTTCCTAAAAGATATTCTTTTTAATGCCTTGAACGAGACGACTGAAATACTCTTTAATTGACTGAATGCTTTTGAGGTAAATGTTTTTGTATTTTGTGTTAGTGTTCTTAGCACACTTAAAGTTATATTTGACACCTTGGTCATTTTCTCCTGGAGTTCTAAATCTTTAATTGTTGGTAAAGTTACTTCGATTGTCTTCATGGTTATAAAATACAAAAAGCCCCTTTCGGGGCAGATTCAGATTATTGATGGTATGTTAGCGAAGCAGGTACTTGTTGTCAAGCATCAAGTATGACTAATTTAATGAAATAAAGTGTTTTGTTAACTATCATTTCTAACACTAATAGTCGTAGTACTTGCTGATGCATTTTTATTAATGTCCACTTCTATTTTAGTAGTACCACTTACACCAACAAGCTTATTTGAAATATTATCATTATTACTGGTTACGACAAATGAATTTATTGACATATTCCGGTTTTTAATCATACTTTTATACCACTCGGTTATTGTATTAGGACTATCTGTACTTTCCAGAGTTAACATAACTTCACTTTCGTTAACGACTTTGGAATTGGGATATATAAAGATTGTCAAATAATTATCGCTTTTAATAGCACCGACTGAAGGTGACGGAGCTTTCGTAATTTGAATTATTTCTCCCTGTGTCGGGTTGACTTCAGTTGTTGGTAGCGGAGTTACACTCTTCTCATTTGTCTTTTCAACTTCTTTTTCGTCTTCGGCTGATAAAGTATCACTCTTGAATTCAATTGTGGGTTTGTTTATTTGATTAAAGTATATTCCGAAAAGCAAAATTCCAAAGGCTACAATTATCGAAACGTTCTTCATATGTTGAAATATATCAACTTTAGTAGGTAATATCAATTATTTCACCTTTCCTCATATCTTTTCCGTTAACAGGAACTCCCAACACCCATCCAATAGCACTTGCAACCGTAACTCCAACCCGTAATCCTGTAAATGATCCAGGTCCCATGTTTACTTCAATATATGAGATTTCTTTGATTGAAACATTTTTCTTCAAAAGCATTTCATTAATTACGTAAAGTAACTTTTGCGATTTATCTGTTGTTGCAGTTTCGTATAAATCCTGATCCAAGCCAACTACGATTTTTCTATTGTCAGAGGTGTCAATATATAACTTCATTTTACTCGATAAGAGATTATTCTTCGTTTACTTTCATCGATATAAGAAAATTCAAACCAGGTAGTATTTTTGGTGAATATATCTTTTGTCTTGTCCGCCCATTCAACAACAATTACATTATCACCCGCTTCAACAATCTCACTAAAACCCAGATTGACAATCTCACTTGTTATATTATTGTCAAGTCGATAGAGATCAATGTGATAAAGCTTATCCAATCCATTTCTGTGAATTCTATATTGACGCATCAGAATAAAAGTTGGCGAAATAAGCGTTTTATCAATACCTAAACCCAATGCCAATCCCTGAACAAAAGTTGTTTTACCTGAACCCAATTCTCCCGTCAATGCAATAATTTGGCCTCTATCTAAATCAGATCCAATTTTTTGGCCCACTTCTTTAGTTTGCTGGGCATTTTCGGTAATAATATCCATAGATTAATCAAGGCCAATATTACACCAATTGTATCAGAAATTACATCTAGGTAATCCGAATATCTACCTGGGACAAACGACTGATGATATTCATCAGAAATCGCATACATCAAAGATAGTGTAAAAACCCAAAGCACAATATTATTAACTTGCATGAGCTTTAGTGCCCGAAAAAGCAAGGTTGCGAAAATAAAATACTCAGCACTATGGAATACATAATCGGGAAGTGGGAGATCGGATGTACCCATGGATTTTCCCGACAGATAAAAAATACACAAAGCCCAAAGTACAACCGGAGTCCACGCGTAACCAAGTTTTAACACCATTTCACAAACCAACGACCGTGGCGTCTTTTCCGTCTTCGGCGTTGAGACAATTCTTTCTCCACGCGACAAATCGCGTGGTATTACGAAAAGAGAAAATAAAAAGTTACGAGAAAATATTTTTGTCATGTTGACTTTTTGTAAAGCAAATATCCGGAAAACACTATTAATACTAAACCAAAAGAAATTGTAATTATATATCGATAATCAGACTTTCCGGGTTCACTTTGATCAGTACTTGCTCTTGTTACATTACTTGATTTATCTATCACATTTTGATTAATCGCAATATCATTCGAATAGTCGGGCATATCATCCTCAACCAAAACACCACTAGTCGGTACGATTTCTTCGGTTTCAGTTATTTTTAGCGAGTCTGTTGGACTCAAGGCACTTGTTGGCACCAAAGTCGCACTTGGACCGGGAGTATTTCGTTCACACCGGGTTGGTGTAACATCGTTTGAAAACGTGCCTGTTCCGTCAGGATAACGCGCCCATGATTTATCTTCGAGTGTTTCTTTAAATTCAAATGAGTCGACTATATTGGCTCCGGAATCCTTAAGTGTTACTTTATCACCATTATTATTTAGAGCTAACCCTGTTTCCGATCTTAAAAAACAAACAAATCCATATGCGGGTATTTTTTTGTCTTTTATGGTATATGTTTTTGTCTCTTCAATTATGTAATTCGTAATATCCACTTCTTTATCCGAATTATTGTATATTTCAATAAATTCAGATCCCTCGGACGAGTCGCCGCTGGGATTTGGAAAAAGCTCATTTAGAAACACCTGCGCATTGGCTGTCGCAGGAAATATAAAAAATACTATACATGCAAGAATTGTTATTCGGTACACTATATGTAGTTTACCCAAGTAGTAAGCAAGTTAAAAGTTCAATAATTGACGTGTAGATAATAAGTGTCAATTCCTTCACTTTGTGAAACTCTTACATAACGCAGTGTTCCTCCGCCACACGCGATAGCACCACGAAAGAGCTTACCATCTTTCACAGCCTTAACTGTCATATCATTGTTGGCGTTAATCATATCTATTCCGGTATGAGGCGCACCTCCGTAATATCTCAGGTTTACTGCATAATAAGTCATACCATAACCTTGCGTAATTCTAACGGGGTCATTTATCGGCCATTGCCAATTTCCCGAAAAACCGAACTGGCCATCGGGTGAGTTATCCCAAATCACAGATTTTGGAGTCAAAAAAGAAGTTGGATTTTGATGGGTGTTACTTTTGACAACTTCAAAATGTAGATGGGCACCACTGGAACATGCCGATGCACCGGGAATCACACTTGCTATTCGGCTGCCTTCTTTTATATCGCCTACCTCGGTCTCTTTTCCTTTACCGGCTATAATGTCTTGGATTGCATCCCTTTCCGCTCGTGCTTGGACCAAAAGGCTTTGGTATTTTTTCTCGTCATTTCTTGTAATATCGAGTAATTTTGCTTTTGCTGTCTTTTGTGTGCCAAGCACCGACTTTTGATTTTCAAGCTCCACATGTAAGTCTTCTTGATCAACCTTTTCCTCTTTGTAGTTTGATTGGGCATCTTCCAGTTTAATTAAAAGGTTGCGATCGGCTTCTTGGATTTTTTCAAGATAATAAAAATTTGAAACCGCGCCCGACAAACTATTTGAAGATAAAAGGACGATATAAGGATCACTTATCCTACTAAGTTTATAGGACTGATTTACCCGGGATGTAAATGCGCTGCTTAAAGAATCAAGCGAGGCTTCTAATTGATCAATTCTACCACCAAGAAGTGAAATCTTTTCCTCGGTTTGAGAAATCTTTAGTGTCGTTAAATTAATCTGTGCATTATACTGGGCAATTTGATTTGAGAGCGTATTGGCTTCGGCATTTAATCGTAATACTTCCGTCTGGTAATCCTCAATTTGTTTATTGAGCTGGTTTAACTTATCTTGAACTTCCTGGGCAAATACATTATTACCGGTAAAAATAATTATTAGAAAGAAGAATAAAACCGCAATGATACTTTTTGTTATCGGCAGTTTTCGTTTGGAGATATCATGTATTGAAATCATCTTCTTTTGCGGCTCGCTCGAGATACTGCAAATACACTTCCTGTTAACGCTAGCGTGATACCAATTATCAGCTCACCGGCTAAAATTACACCAAAAACGCTCATCAAAGATATGGTATCGCGAGGAAGAACAGGTATCTCGCCAAAGTAGCGAATAATTGACGGAGTTGCGTAAAGAACAATTAGCAATGCGGTTATCCAACCTGTTAAAACACCGATTATTGCATAAAACAGTGCCTCTAAAATTATCGGATTGCGTATAAATCCTTTGGTCGCACCAATCAAATTTAGAATTTCAATTTCTGTTTTCCGAACAGAAAGCCGCATCATAATAATCACGATCAAGACTAAGAAAGATGAAATTAGCTGAATTGACACAAAAACTCCACCTCCCAACCTGATATAATTTGTTATATTTTTCAGATTATCCACAACGTCGGAAATTGATTGACCACCGGGTAAACTTGCCGAATAGCCAACCTCTTCGACAATTGCCTCTGTTTCAACTTTTGCGATAATATCCCCAAGGTACGACAAATCTGCAACCGAAAATTCTATACTGGCGGGAAATATAGATGGGCTAACCAATTCCGATAACAGTGGATTGTCGCTTGTTGCTTCCTTATAAATTCCAAGCGCTTCTTCTTTCGAAACGTATTTAACATTTTTAACATTTACATCCCTCAAGAGGGTATCCTGAAGAAGGGTCACTTCTTCGAATGGAGCTTCGTCTTTCAGGAATGCAATCACTTGCGGTCTTGTTTCGTAGTAACTAATCGCTTTCTCCGAAGAGTAAACACTAATTGCAAGTACTGTAACTACAAAAAATGTATTCGCCAACACAAAAATTGCAGCAAGAGCCTGAAATGGCGATCTGCGAATATAGCTCCAAGTTGTTTTGAAAAATATATGTGACATTACTTTTTCTCCTTTGAGTTCTTTTTATTTTTCTTGGTTTCGCTGTTCTTTGGTTTTTTGTCTTTAGTTTCTTTGGCGGGTATCTTGTTTGTTGGCTTTTCCAAAACAATAACTCGTTTTTTCATACTATCTATCAACCCCTTATGGTGCGTTGCCATAACAATAGTTTTACCTTCTTTGTTTATATTCTCAAATAAATCCATAAGTTTCTGTGCAGTTTCCCAATCCAAATTCCCCGTTGGTTCATCGGCTAAAATAATTTTGGGATTAACTACAAGTGCACGCGCGAGAGAAATGCGTTGCAGTTCACCACCCGATAGTTGAGATGGGAAAAATTCCGATCTGTCTTTTAGTCCAACCAAAGATAAGACGTGGTCAACTCTCTCTTTCCATTCCTTTTGGTCTAATCCAATAACAGCCAACGCAACTTCGACATTTTCTCTCGCTGTACGCTCCTGGAGAAGTTTGAAATCCTGAAACACAACACCCATTTTTTGTCGGAGTTTGGGAATATTTTTACTTTTAATATTAATAATATTTTCCTTTGCCAGAAGAATTTCACCCATGTCGGGAATCAAATCACGCATAATCAATCGCAGGAGCGTGGTCTTTCCCGAACCTGACGGTCCGGTCAAAAAAACAAATTCACCTTCTTCGATGATGAAAGAAACATCATCCAAAGCTAATGTACTCCCGAATCGTTTAGTGACATTTTTGATTTCAAGCATGGCAGTTTCTGGCTTAAGGTTACCAAATTATATCAGTTAGGACAATGGTTTTATTTAACTACTTTTATTTTCCCGACATCCATCAACCAAGGAGCGTCGATAGCGGCAACGGTGTTTCCCCAAATCTTGACATTTTTACCCACAAAACTTTGAAGATCCAATACGGTCGATGTCAAATAGACGTTCTTTTCTTCTCCAAGGCCTCTATCCAGATAATGTGTTCCCTCACCGTTAATTCCACCTTCTTTAAGAATACCCTCAGGTGCTTCTTTCTCGAAGCCACTTTCGTCCATGATTCCCGCTTCATCTTCATTGTCTTTCGCACCAGGTGCAACATCGGCAACGACACCGGGTCCACCGGTTGTTTTTGCGTTACTTAAAATCCACCCTGTCCCAACTCCCGCAAGTATTATTACAAGAGCACCAACGACAAGCATCATCGTTTGCTTGCCTGTTTTATTTTTAGGAAATTCTTTCATAACCTTTTTTTCAACTACTGTCTGAGACTTGGGATCAACAACACTTTGTGATGAGATACCCACATCTTTGCCCAACTGACTCACTTCTTCCATAACATTCACTATAACATTGTAAACCCAAAAGAAACAAGTGAAAAGAATAATTATTTAAGCCTAAGTTCAGCTTCAATAAATTCTTCAAGTTCCCCGTCTAGAACCGAATCGGGATCCGAGCTTTCCACTTTTGTCCGCACATCTTTTACCATTTTATAAGGATGTAATACATAAGATCTAATTTGTGTTCCCCAGGACGCAGGTCGATATTCTCCCTTAATATTTTTAGCTTCACTTTTTTCCTGCTGTTGTTTTAGTAGCCACAACTTAGAACGTAAATGATCAAGCGCATTTTTCCGGTTCTTTTCTTGATAACGCTCCGCTTGCGACGTAACGGTTATACCGGTCGGTTTATGAGTAAGTCTTACTGCGGTATTGACCTTGTTTACGTTTTGACCTCCTGCTCCCCCCGAACGATAGAATTGCCATTCGATTTCGTCATCTTTAATTTCAATATCTGATGCATCCGTTTCCGTTAGTTCGGGCATAACTTCAACTAGCGCAAATGAGGTTTGACGTAATTTGTCGGCATTAAATGGCGATTGTCGAACCAGCCTGTGTGTTCCTGCTTCATTTCTCAAATAACCATAAGCGAAACTCCCACTTACTTTCATAGTCACTGCTTTCAGTCCTGCTTCTTCACCTGAGGTCATATCCAGAACTTCGTAATTCCAACCTCTTTTGTCGAAAAACCTTGTATACATCCGATAAAGCATATTTGCCCAATCCATCGCCTCAGTCCCACCCTGTCCTGCATGAATTCCAAATATAGCGTTGTTCTTGTCATAATGTCCTGATAGAAATGAAGCCATTTCTAGTTTATTTAAAAGCCTTCTTGTTTTGACAACTTCGTTTTTGAGGTCTTCCGCTAACTCAGATTCTCCCGCCAATCCTGTCAGGGTTGTAATTTCTTTTTCAAGTCTATTTACTTCTTCTATTTCTTTTTGTAAGTCTGAGAGTTCCTGCATTAAATTTCGTGCTCGTTCCTGGTCGTTCCAAAAATTACTTTCGGCACACATTGACTCCAGCTCCACTATACGAGCTTTCTTTTTATCAAGATCAAGTGAAGCTTTGACCTTGTCAAAGTCACTCGCTAAATCTTTAATTGCCTCATCGGTGTCCTGCATGCTTGAAGTATAGCAAATATAGGATTTGAAATATTATTTAAATAACCATAAATGTCTTACTAGACTAGCCAATAGAAGATAATGAATGTAAATGTATAATACAAATATGACTAAAGTAAAAAAACATAAAAAAGTATTGAGTAATTTAAATAAGGCAAGACTTAATGTAAATATATTTTTACTTGGGCTTGCATTTATTTTGGCTTTCGTGATTATTTTTTCAGGACAGAATGATAAGTCAGTTTCAGAAGCTGTATAACTAATTTTCCGGTGAACAGATATTCGTTTTAACCTCATTTGCCTCGTCATCGGTTAATAAATTGAAGTCTTCAATTACAGACTGAGAAGTCGGAAGTTCACTAGCAACAGAATCAGGAATTTCATTTGCTTGTGTACCCAACACTTTTACTAATTTATTTCTACCTTCATCTAGTGCTGTACTTATTGGTTTGGGAGCGTTGTCCCAACCTAATATTTCCGTAAACAAAGTTCTACCTCCGAGAATCATAAATCCCTCAAGAATTATTGCCAAGATAAAACCAAAGGCTACAGAAGGAAGATAACTCTTCATATTCCATTTCACATAAAGGTGTCTATATCTTGCGGCAGAAATAACGAGAACGAAAACAAGTCCAAGAATTACAATCGCCTGCCAATATTCAGGTTGAAGTTTGGTATCACCAATATTCAAATCAAATGGTGTCCGTAAAAACGTCTGACTATCAGGCAATTTGGGTGTTGAGGGAAGAGTCGAAACAACTGTAGATTCCAAGTCTTTCATGACTAAATCATATCACACGTAGCGTGCTGGATATAAACCGACATCCTGAAGAATCAAAGTGAATCCGCCTCACTATCAAGCTGGTTAAGTTCCGCATCAAGCGATTCCAAGTTAAGGTTGGTTTCATCAAACTCTTTTTGTATCGTGGCGACGTCGTCTGTCTGCGAGAGACTATCTGAGACTATAATATCATTTGTCGTTTGTGTAGCTAATTTGTTTGTTCCCATAGTTTGGTAAGCATAGAATCCAAGAGCGACTATGATAAGCATCACGATAATTACTAGAATAAGACTTATAAATCCCCGTGTTTGTTTATTCATTTAATCTTCTATGACTTTTAATGCATCAATCGCTATCCGACACGCTTCTCGTGCCTCAACGACTGCCATCTTTACTTTCTCGAGATCTTGCCTTAGTTTGTCAGTCACTATTTGCACGTTTGTTTTTATCTCGGCTTCGTCGGATAACTCGATCACATATTCGTTTGCAGCTTGCGTCTCAATTGCTTTCCTGGCTGCAAGAATTTTTGAATGTGCATCACTAACCGCAACTCTTACTGCATTTACATCTTTTCCCTCTTCTTCGAGCCTGTCAGCTCTGCTTGACATCTTTGACGCCAATTGGTCGAGCCGATCTAAAACCAAAGTCCAATGATTTACCCAACGGTCGTTTATCTTATCCAGTTTATCGGCAATAATTTCAAGTGTAAGTTTTTTTCTCTCCACTTTAATTTCTTGAAGTTTATTTTTAAATTCTTCTCTTTTTGTCTTATTACTTTCTTTTACTGCTTCTCTAGCAGCTTGTAAACGCAATTTATTTTCCTCCCTCTCCAATTTAAGTTTTTCAAGCTCTTCTTGGCGTTTCACCTTCGCTTCTGTGCGCAATTTGGCAACGTCGGTACTAACCACATCCGTTGCACCAACTTCAGTAACCAAATAAATAGGAGGCACAACCAAAACAAAAAGAAACAAAGAAAATATACACAAAACCAATCGACGCATTGCATTAATTTAATAGTCTGAAGGTGAAATTGTCAAGCTATTCCACGTCCAACAATTCCACGTCAAAAACAAGTGTTGCGTTGGGGGGAATACCCTGAGTTCCACTTGGTCCATAGGCCATACTACCTGGTATAGTAAGTTTTCTTTTACCACCAACTTTCATGCCCTTTACTCCTTCATCCCAACCTTCAATCACTTGTCCCACACCCAAAGTAAATGTAAATGGTTGACCTCGGTCAAGAGAGCTGTCGAATTTTTCGCCGTTTGTAAGAGTACCGGTATAATGGACGGTGACTTCTTTGCCTGACACAGCTTCTTCTCCCTCTCCGACCACGCTATCTTCGATTATTAATTCATCTGTATTTTTCATATCTCCACCTCCTTCCGATTGATCTACTGTTTTTTCAACTTCGTCAAGTGTATTTGCCGGCGGTGTGTCTTTCCCGCTAAATACAAATATTGCTACTGCTATTAGAATTAGAGCCAATCCAAAAGTCGCTATTCGCCTAACGTCAAAACCTAAAGAACGCTCTTCTTTTTGCACACTCTCTTGTGTTTCATTCAAATTTTCTTCCATTATATTTATTCTTCCAGATATACAAGATATGTCAACCAATTTATTAATTCGGGGTCGGTGATGCTGTTATTTTTACCGTAGGAGTAGCGGTTACGGTTTTGGTTGGAGTTTCGTCTGTTTTTCCGGTTTGACCTTCTCTTAAGCCAGTTATCACTACGACATCATATTCCGTAGTACTAGTTGCTTTTTTAGTCTTAACTGTAATAAATACTTTTTCCAATTCTTCGGTAATTTCGTCGACGAGGGTATCCGGTAATTCTTTTGAAAAAGTTATTGACGTATCTTCATTGTCCTGATCTTCGGCATTATCAACATCGATGGAAGTATAACCCAAAGCTTCAAATTTGCCCTGCAGCAAACCGGCTTCACCCGCTATTCCGGTACCGTTGAGAATCTGAACTTGTACATCTTTGCGGTCAACGTCCTCCTTCGGAGCAACTGTGGGAACGGGAGTCGATGTAGGTGTTCTGGTTTCCGGCATCGTCAAATTTTGTGATGGACTAGATTGGGTGTCAATTTCAGGTTCTCGAAGCAAGTACCAAGCACCACCTGCGAGTCCTGCAACAATAATTATAATGATAAGAATAAATATTATACTTTTACCCCTTTTTTTACTTCCCCGATCACGCACTTTATTAGGATTGCCACTACTGGAATCCTGTTCAGATCTTACAACTTGCTGATCTTCTCTTTCCTGGCTGATGTTTGATCCTTCTTCCATTTGTAAAACGAGTATAGTTAAAATACTATATACCTGTCAACTCTAGTAATACGAACAAAATAAGTAAATATGAGTTAACCGATCTATCCATAATATCAGTATTATTTATTTTTTCAATCCATTATTACTTAGTAGATTGGGTTAGCGATAGTCAATCTCTCAGACATGGCAGACACAAAAAATACCTCCTCGACGAATAAGAGAGTATTGTCTTCATACTCACGAACTTGCGATGTATAACACAATCTTTGAGACGTTAGGTATATGTGTACCGATTAATAAGGCAAACTTGCCATAACCGTTCCAACGTGTATTTTGTTATATAAAAATTTCAGTGAGTTTTTTAGTACCTTCTTTTCTTGCTGTAATGCACGGAGTTCGAAAAATAGATTTATGGTTATTTTACAATTTGTCTTAGATAGGCAAGTGACCCATGAAGGCCACCAAAATCGCCCAATTGTGCTTTCACGATAATCGGATGCTCAGGATAAATTTTTAGTATGTTTTTAAGTTCTTCTTTAACTTTGTCAACTGAAATGCCTGGAGTTTTCATCATTCCTCCACCCAACACAACGATATCAGGAGTCCAATGAACGATAGTGTTGTTTAGTCCATAAGCGGTGAGTCGTGCAATTTCGTCCCAAATTTTTTGATCCGTGATTTCTTTGGGAGATTTACCAAATCGCTGTTGAACCGCGGTCCCCGATATTAAACTCTCCCAAGAGCCGGATCCGTCGACACTTGAGTTACAACCACAGTCCGGACAAAGTGTCGCATCGGCATCAATTATCTGATGCCCTGGCTCGAAGTTATACGTGCTTTCATCGATTTTTCCATTTACAATTCTTGCTCCGCCAACTCCGGTACTGATAGTGATATAAGCAACAATTTCATATCCCCTCCCTGCTCCAGCATGAGCTTCACCCAACGCAACCATTGTCGTATCGTTTTGAAAATACACTCTGGAACCTACTATCTGCGTCAGAGTTTCATGTATCGGTTTACCCGCCCACCCGCTCAAATGAGGTGATGTTAATAAATTTATCCTACTTTTATCAAATGCTCCAGCAATCCCTCCTGCCGCCAATTTAATCGTGTCTTCACTCTTACAACCATTTATCGCATCCGCAAAGACGCGCATACCTTCTTCGAAATTTTCCGGAGTATCGACAATTATCGGCTCATCAAAAGCGATACAATCGTCTGATTTTGCAACACGCATTTTTGTACCACCGATATCAAAAACAATATACATATTATTTATTGAGAGAATAGCAGGCTTTGCAGATACCAATTTCCTCAATCTTCTCCAGGTATTTAATAACGGTTATAACGTATTCGGCATGACTCCACGTCAGGGGAGTGGCAGAAAGCGGCACTCCGGTATATGGGTCAAATTGCTCCGGCATTACTCCTGATGGAAGGGATCTGTCGACAAACCACGAGAATTTATTTACGATATCAGGCAAATCTTCTTCTTTGGTTACAAAATCGATTAAGTATTGTAAATGCCACAGCGAAGTAATAAGCCAAGGATTACCCGGAATATCCCCACCGGTTCTGTGATACCAATCACCCTCGTAGCGGGCAATACCCCCCAAATCAGTTCGGACGCGTAGCCTTTCAAGTGTAACTTCAAACGCTTTTTTAAGTCGTTCGTCGCTACATTCTAATACTTTAAATTTATAAACACCCGCAACACTGGACATATCAACGGTTTCGTCGGGTATCATGTCATTTCCTTTTATTTCCAACTGACGGTAAAAAACGTTATTTTTCTTGTCAAATAAATATGTAAGTATTCCTTTCTGGACGTTGTCCGCAGCCCTTTTATACCGCTGGGCACTTTGTTCTTTACCAAGAAGTTTGGCGAAATTAGCAGCAACAATTAATGCACCATATACGCTTGATGCCGTGAATGTACTCACTCCATATTTTTCCTCCCAAAGGTCGTAACTTGGCTTTGGAAGTCCGGTTTTTTTATCCCGATAATTGACCATAAACTCAGCTGCGTTTTTAATGAGACTGTTGTATATACTTTCAATAAACTCGAGGTCTTTCGAAAGCTCATAATGCGACCAGAGCGCGTAAATAACAAGGGCAGTCTCGTCTTCTTGGATAGGAATCTGTTTTTTCCCATTTCTAATCCACGGATGCCAAGAACTTCCAAGTGAATAATCGGGTAAATATTTGTGCATAAAATAACCTTCTGGAGTTATAACTTTGTTACAGAAATCATAAAAACGCATCGCCGCATTGAAATCACCTGCTTTATCCAAAGCCAAAGCGCAAAAGGCGGCATCTCTCGGCCAAACGTAACTGTAAGTGTCGCGGCCATGTTTCAATAAATCCGAATCACTTGAAGCAATAATCGCCCCGTTTCGTGCAACATGACTCCTGATCTGAACTAAAGACGTGTTAAAAAGATCGATTACCTTGTCGCTTAAACCATAAAAACTGAAATTCTGATTATGTACCCAAGCTTTCCAGTAATCTTTGGTCGATTTAACCAAAGCATCGGGTCCGCGGTTAATAACATAATCATTTAGTTGTTGGGCTTTTATAATAGATTTGGCAACACAAATCCAATAATACAATTTACCTTCACTTTTTGGCGCAATTGCCAAATCAATCCGCAATACAGAATCTACTTGCCCGTGCTCGATTGGATTATTGACTAGCTCTCCGTCTTCCGCGTCCTTGTAAGTTCCCTCCTTTCCTTCCAGTCCTAATATTCCGGTCGAATATTGTGAAAAAGAATTGTTGGTTTTTGCATTTCTTATAGGATTCTTTACATCAATAATTGCATTAATGAGAAATACTCTTCTTCCTTTATAATGCACAAGTGTGTGATTTCCCGGGTCAAAATATGCAGTATCTCCCGAACCGGTTTTTATCCGACAAAACTGCTGATTAAAAAATATTCTGATATTCCGGTTTCTGTCAAATTTATTTCTAACATGCACTTCGCGGATGAATACATTTTTTTCATTATAAACAACATCGGAAAATAAAAGTTCGAGTCCCAGATTTGCTGAAGATGCGATAATTTTGCTCGCCATCGTCCCCCGCTCACTATCAATTTCGATTTTCCAACTGCCGTCATCCAACCATGTAAATTGCTCTTCGCACCACACTCCGATTTTATGAATTAAACCTTCACTTACATGATTTTCCAAACCGGGATAATGATAGTAAAAATCTTTAACAAGCGCATTTTGGTCAAGACCAACCAATATTGATCCGTTTCCGAGAGTTAAGTATTTGGGCATGGTTATAAATTAATCTTTGTTTTTCGAATTATCTTTTAATCTAAATTCTAAATCTTTAGTCGCATTCATAAAACTAATAAATGCATCATATGGCGATTCATACGGGCTAAAGTATTTATGCACATCTCCATCAGCAAACCACTTGGTGCACATATAATAAAAGTGATCTGATGTTTGTAATTTTCGCCAGTCGTTTATTATTTTTTTATCGTTGGATGCCAATACTTTATCTTCGAGGCTATAAATATAATTAAGCGCAGATAATTGAATCGAATTGCCTGTCCAAGCCGATAAATCGCGCTCAGTATCTGCCCACGTCACGACACCCGGGACATCCACGACTCCTCGTGCCGGATATCTTTTTGCCGCCTCCGAAGGTGTAATAAAATCATTATCCGGATGCTTGAGTATTTCTTCGGGCATTTTCATCATAAAATCAAAAATACCGGTGTCTTCCCATTGATGTTCACCAAACGTTTCGTAATCCATAAAAAGATTAACCACTTCACCGTTTCCATTTATATTTGATACCCACTGAGCAAATTTCTCCGCTGTCAGTGGCCATTCTTTCCAGGATTTTTCTGAAAATCTAAAGGCGATGTCATCTGACAGTTTATAATTTTTTAAAAGTAACTTAATGTTTTCTGTCCCACTCGGACTGTATACGTAATTTGGACTTCTCCATCCCAGAACTGCATCCCATCCTTCTGCAAGGATTGCTTTGTAACCTGCTTTTTCCGCCCATTGGGCAAGGCTGTTGGTATATGCAAGCTCAGTATTTCTAAAAACTTTGGGTGTTACGCCGAAAAGCTTTTTAATGGTTTTTGTATGTAATTTAACTTGACTTTCAAATTCATCCATTGAATAAAAATAAGCAAGTGAGTGATAATATGTTTCCGACAAAATCTCCACCTTTCCCGTGTCGATTAACTCTCTGAATGACTTAAGAACCGAAGGGTCGTATTCCAAAAGTTGTTCCAAAAAAATTCCGGTAAATGAAAAACTCAATTTAAATTTTGGATATTTTTTTAACAGTTTGAGAAATACTTTGTTTGTGGGGATATACGATTTTCGAGCAACCTTTTCAATTATTTTCTTATTATTTAGATCGGATTCTGACGCGTCATTAAAATACTCATGGTCATAACCCACGTCAAATATTCGATACTTTTTAATCCTTCTTGGCTGATGAACATGTAAATATAAACAGATTGACGACATTTTTTATTCAAAGATGTGGTAAACATCCAAGCATTTGTTGGCAGCGCTATCCCAGGTGAGATTTCTCAGTTCTTTTGTACTTTCACACAATAAATCTTTTCTCAGTGAGGAATAGCTAATCGCCGCGAGGATTTTGTTTGCCATTTCATCCGTATCCCAGAAATCTACTTTCAGAGCGTGACTAATCACTTCAGAAACTCCGGATTGCTTGGAAATTATCACCGGCGTACCGTTGGCAATCGCTTCAAGAGTGGTAAGCCCAAACGGTTCGGAAACACTTGAGAGTACAAAAATATCTGCCGACTGATACATCTGGTCTTTTTCTTCACCTCGAAGAAATCCAGTAAACATAACATTTTTAATTATTCCCAGGTTAACGGCTTCACT
Organism: Candidatus Woesebacteria bacterium; assembly: GCA_016700095.1. Taxonomy (NCBI): domain Bacteria; phylum Candidatus Woeseibacteriota; species Candidatus Woesebacteria bacterium. The sequence goes on from CP065002.1 coordinate 1,010,893, forward strand.
CATCATTTGGCCTTGCATGTCACCCGATCCTGCAACGACAAAAATTACTTTTTTATCATACTTTAATACCTTTGCGGCTGCTTGGATAAAATATTCCGGGCCCTTCATTAGAGATATTCTTCCCAGAAATAATACTATTTTGTAGCCATATTTTTTCATATCTCCCAATACCGACGGCATTTTCTTTTTCGTAACCTCATTCACACCATTGTGAATAACTTTAACTTTCTTGGGGTCTACGTTGTACTTTTCGACCAGAATGTTTTTAGTGAAGTTGCTGACTGTAACTACACAATCGGCTTGCTCGACACCCTCTTTCTCAATAGCGTAAACTGCCGGATTCAGACCAGTTCCACCTGTCCGGTCGTATTCGGTAGCATGTATGTGTAAAACCAGAGGAATTCCAAGAATTTTTTTAGCTTCGATCGCTGCAGGTGTTGTCAACCAATCGTGAGCATGAATCACATCGAATTCTCCACTCTTTGTTAATTCAGTTATTAATTCTTTCATTTTATCGGCATATTTCAGCACATTGTCAACGTAATCATGTGGTGTAAAGTTTAGCTTGCGACCTTGGTATGTCCTATATGAGAGAAGTGTTGTATATGGATTAAGCATTTCTTCACCAAGCGGCATTACGTCCGCAAATACCAATTTCATAAAATTAGCAATTACATCCACCTTCTTGGGTAAGACAAATGTTATATCGACTCCCTTTTCGGCTAGTGATTTGGCAAGACCAAAACACGCCTTGCCCAATCCACCACTATTGTGAGGGGGCAACTCCCAACCTATCATTAATACTCGCATAATATTTTACTCAATACTTCCATTCACGTATGTGTAGGTTAAATGATACGACAACAAAGAAGCTGTTTATTGCTCCTTATTCCAGACTATACTTTTTTGAGGGTCTTGGCAACTGATATTATCGACAAGTGCTATGTTGATAACACTAAATTAAGAGACTATATATAAGTAAATCAATTCGAATCATTTTCTGGTAAAAGAATTTGCGGAACCGGTATTTGTACTGGCACACCGTAGTCCGATAGACCAATTTCGACCTGAATCTCGGAAATTAAATCGGAGTTTTTTACCGGATCGGACACTATATCAAAACTAATCATATATAGAAAGCCATCTTCACCTATCCAAGCTTTTCCGTTTCTAATACTGTAACTATCAGTTTGGTAAATTTCTCCAAATATTTCACCGACCAAATTCCTTGCAAGTGGAAATTGTCTGATCAAATCCGCAACATCACGCATAGTGGTATCAAAAACAAAATAGTTGACGTTTTTCCCGTCAAGAACTTCTTTACGAATTCTTTTTACTTTAACTTCTATATTTTGTGATTGATCTTCAATTTGAAACGGATTCGAGTTATCAAGATCATTATTTATTAACCAGTTATTGCTCTCATTTTCATCAAAAAAAACTCCTGTTGCTTCTGGCCAATCAAAGCGATAATAAATTTTATCCTGAACTATTACTGCTTGACCTTTTAACTTGGATGAAGTCACGAGTGGACTTGATAGCTTCAAGTCAATATCTGAGGAGATCATCTTTGTTGCTTTGTCGATTTGACCTGTCATTTCAAGAAAATAACTTTGAGTATTATTCGCCAAGTCTACCAAAGCATGTGTAAACGACCCAACCGATTCCAGATCATCTTTCCCTATGCTCTTGTCGGTAAATGTTGCATTAACGCGAATCTGATAACTTAATGATGCTGTTTCGGTAATATTTTTTGAAGCAACATAAAACGCATCCTGAGGATTAGTTATAAAGTTCTCTCGCGCATATCTAATATAAAATACGGACGTCACGAGGAAAAATAATGATCCAAAGACAAAATAGTAAATTAGCATTTTTGATGCCGATACTTTTTTGCGGGTATACTGTTCTTTCACACTTTCAAACGTATCGGACACGGTCATGAAGTATTTAGAGTAGATATTATTGAAAGCTTGTTCAACATCTTCGTTTTTCCAACCTGCATTTTTAAGTTTAAGCCTTAATTCGGCAGGAGACGTGTCTTTTGCCATTTGCTTTCTGATATATACAAGAAGTTCTTTGGTAACCATTGTTATTTATTATACTTTCCGAGATTTTCTAAGCTAAATTCTTCCTTGCCACTTCCGGGTAATACCCTAATGACATCTCCGCTAACAATTTCCCCTTTTAGAATTGCTCTTCCGAATAAATCTCCCAACGTCAAATTGACGATTCTCGACATAGGCCTTGCACCAAAAGCCGGATCAAATCCATCATGAGCAATTTTTTCAAGCAAGCTGTCTGTTATTTCCAGGTAGATATTATGTTCTAGCAGATTTTTTGAGAATTTCGTCACGAGCATTTTGGCAATTTTCAACAGGTATTCTTCCTTCAACGGTTCATAAACGACCACGCCATCAAAACGATTTAGTAATTCAGGTGAAAATATTCGTTCTTTTAAGACATAATCAATAACAGAAGTTTGCAGATCTTCACCCTTTATTCCTTGAGCTACCAGTTCACGGATATATTCGGCTCCTGCATTTGAAGTTCCAATTAAAAATAAATTTCTTCCAATAACAAGTTTCCCAAAGGCATCAGTCATTTGCCCTTCGTCAAGCAAGCGTAAAAACAGATTAAAAATATCATTGCTTGATTTTTCGAACTCATCAAGAAGCAGTAAACTTGCAGGTCTATTTTTTATGGCGGTAGTCAAAGTTCCGGGTTGATTTCTGTCCACAGAGCCAACCAACCTTTCAAAACCTTCTTTGCCGGCATAATCAGCCATGTCAAAACGTAGAATTTTATCTTCCCCGCCGAAATAAACTCGTGACAAAACTTTAGCTGTTTCTGTTTTTCCTACACCGGTTGGACCAAGAAAAAGAAATGAACCGATTGGTCGTCGGGAGTCTTTGGAAATCGTCCGTGCACGGAGACTTTTTGCAATTAAATTAACAGCCATTTCTTGGTTAATAAGTCCCTCGTGGATTATCTCTTCAAGCGAACCCAGTTGTTTTTTCTCGTCGTCAGTTAAACGCGTAAATGATATGCCGGTTTTTTCTGCCATGACCTTATCGACATCGCCAACAAGAACCGTCTTTTTCCTTTCTATTTGTTCAACATACAAAACAACCGCCTCTAATAGCTCAAGTGCTTTTTCCGGAAATGGCGTTTCTGTCAGATAATTATCGGATTCGTCCATTATCTTTCTGATTGCCGGAATTGTGATTACCATATTTTTTCTTTTTTCAAGTTGCACGGCAACATCCAGTGTAATTAAGGTTGCCTCCTCTTTGGTCGGTTCTTTAATTTCAATTGTTTCGAGATACTTTTTGAGTCTGTTATTTCGGACTATATATTTCTCGTATTCATCCGGAGTTGTAATTACAATTAACTGCAAATTCTTTTTTTCAAGTAACATTTCAAAAACATCCGTAAAATCAACACCTTCCGCATCTTTATTTATCAGACGGTGGAAATCTCGAAACATGAGAATAATGTTTCCTGCGTAAGCAACTTCTTTAAGAACCAGAGTTAAGAGAGCTTTCTTGAAATTAATGTCGGCAGATTCGGACAGTAATGTATTCAAATCAAACCCAAGTATTCTTCGATATGCCATTTTTTGACCCAACTGACCAATTGAAGCTCGTCGTGCAAATTCCAATACTACCGTCTTTTTTCCGACACCTGGTTGCCCAACCAATACCACACCCGATCCCCCATTTAAAGACCGTTCCATGCGAGAAACTTCCTGCTCTCTTCCGACCAACCTATAGGAAAAAGATCGGTTTATACCTAAATCTTCAACGTATTTGTTTAAATTCGGAGTATACCCAAACATGGTTTCAAGCCCCACACTTGCTCTCCCCTCGGTTTGCGAGATAACTACACTTTCATCTTCCCTCATTTTATCCCACAGCGAAGCCGCTAAACACAGATCCTTATCAGTAAAACCAAATTCTCTAAAGAATTGATCCGACCATAGTTTTTCGTCAACCAATCGCCTGATAATTTGTTCGAAGTTTGGTACAACCAAATCGCCAAATGCAATTTCTTTTCGGACTGCATTTTCTAGAATTGTTTTTACATCAACACCAATGTGCTCCAAAACAAATTCACCCGCTTTGCTAACAAATATCGCCTCAATCGGATCACTTTGCGAATTTTGTATTTGATTAAGCAAAGCTTGCGCATAACGCACCGGATCTTTTGACCAACGAACGTATATCGGAACACTTAAAAACGGAAGTACAAACCAGGCAAAAAGACCAAAGATACCTCCCAAAAAAGTAAGAAAGATAAGAACCAATCCTGCCAAAAACAACGAGATCCTCACAATCGCTCCGATAATCCTGGAAATTAGATTGAAACTAATTTTTTCAAAAATCTTTTGAAGATCAAAACCGGGAGATTCCTCTAAATCAATCAGTCTTTTCCAGGGAGAAAATGCCGTACGGATTAAAAATGGAAGCGAAAAATATTGGATGATCGAATCGAAAGAATTAAACCAATTTGTAACATAAATCTCCAACCCCTTTGTGTAATGCCATGGCAAAAATATCAGAATTTTATCCATACTTTATGTTATCACAAACACATCATAAGGTACGTGTGTTAAACACGCTTGCATTGAGGTGTACAATATACATATTCGTAAATTATGAACAAACTAATTTGGATCGACAAAGAAATCGCACGACTTCAAAAAGAAGGTTTAATTACAAAAATTAGAACAATCGAAAGTCCGATCGGTGGCCACATTCGGATAAACGGCAAAAACCTAATTAATTTTTGCTCAAATAATTATTTAGGTTTAGCAAATAATCCGCGAATAAAAAAAGCGGCAATTAATTCAATAAAAAAATACGGAGTTGGTCCGGGAGCCGTCAGAACGATAGCGGGTACAATGTCGCTTCATGATCAACTGGAAAACGCCTTGGCAAAATTTAAAAAATGTGAAGCGGTTATCGTATTTCAATCAGGGTTTACTGCAAATCTCGCTACCATACCTGCACTTGTTGGCAAAGAAGACACAATATTTTCCGATGAATTAAATCATGCGAGCATAATTGACGGGTGCCGGTTGAGTGGAGCACAAGTGACTAGATATGCACATAACGATCCGAAAGATTTAGAGGCAAAACTTAAAACATGCAAATCCGACAAACGCTTAGTAATAACCGATGGCGTTTTCTCGATGAACGGAGATATCGCACCACTTGATAAATTGCAAAAAATAGCCAATAAATATAAGGCTTTGATTATGGTTGATGATGCTCACGGCGAAGGTGTACTTGGGAAAAACGGACGTGGTATTGTTGATCATTTTAAATTACATGGAAAAGTTGATGTCGAAGTTGGAACAATGAGCAAAGCTTTCGGCGTTGTTGGTGGATATGTAGCGGGAAGTAAATCGCTAATTGCATGGTTAAAGCAAAGAGGTAGACCATTCTTGTTCTCATCGGCATTAACCGTCCCCGATACGGCGGCAAGTATTGAAGCCGTAAAGATACTTCAGAAATCGGATAAGTTGGTAAGTAAACTTTGGAAAAATACCAAGTATATGAAAGAGGGCATGGTTAAATTGGGTTTTGATATTGGCAAATCCGAAACACCGATAATTCCCGTTATGCTGGGTGAAGCTAAGGTTGCACAAGAATTTAGTAAATTATTGTTTGAAGCTGGTATTTTTGCAATGGCCATTGGTTATCCGACAGTACCTCAGGGCATGGCAAGAATCAGAGTCATGAATTCAGCAACACATACCATAGACGATTTAAATAAAGCTTTGCATGCTTTTGACGAAGTCGGCCATAAACTAAAAGTAATTTCATAAGATGGACAAAATTATTCTAATAACAGGTGTATCCGGAGAGGTAGGGATAGGCCTTCTGGACAAATTAAGTAAATCGACAACCAAAGTTGTCGGATTGGATGTCAACGAAGTTAACAAAGATTATCGTAATAAGCTTTTTAAGTTTATTAAACTAGATATCACGGATAGCGGCGAATTAGACAAACTTTTTGCCAAATACAAATTTGATACCATTTACCATCTAGCCGCACTTCTTTCCACCTCGGCAGAAAAAAACCCCGAGAATGCTCACAAAATAAATGTCGATGGAACGTTTAACTTACTTACACTCGCCAATAAATATGCCCAAAAAAGGAAAAGTGTAACCAAGTTCATCTTTCCTTCAACTATTGCCGTTTACGGTATGGGGAATTTAAAGAACAAAAATAAATTTACGAGTGTTAAGGAGAATGAATTTTTAACTCCTATTACCATGTATGGTGTAAATAAGTTGTACTGTGAAAGTTTGGGTAATTATATCAGCAATTACTACAAGCTACTGGAAAACAACAAACGATATTTGGATTTCCGGGCGGTTCGATTTCCCGGATTACTAAGCGCTCTGACCACGCCAACGGGTGGAACCAGTGATTACGCCCCCGAGATGATTCACTATGCAGCCAAAGGCGAGAGTTACGCATGTTTTGTAAGAAATACCTCAACAATTGGCTTTATGGCAATGCCGGATGCGGTGAACGCTTTACTCACTATTGCATCCTCCAGCAAAAACCGTTTAACGCAATATGTTTACAACGTCGCATCATTTAGCGTTTCGGCTGATGAAATCAAAAAACAAGTCGAAAAGTACTTTCCCGGTGCAAAAATTTCTTATCGAATAGACGCCAAACGCCAGTCGATTGTTGACAGCTGGCCTCAATCAACAAATGATCAAGCAGCAAGACGCGATTGGAACTGGAAACCAAAATATACTTTCTCAAAAACTTTCGGAGAGTATTTAATTCCAACCATTAAATTAAAATACCAAAAATAATTACAAGCGGTTTAACCACTTATTCCCCAGGTAAATTGAAGCAATGATGCTGATCACCATAATACATTGCCAATATATCTGATACACAAACCAAATTGAATCGTTGTGAAATATCTTTAGTAATCTCGGAAATCTCTCTACCGGATTTCTCACCTTGTCTGAATATTGCTGATTTAACCAGTAAAGAGTTTCACCTAAACCTCTGACACCCCAAAACACACAATATATCAATAGAAAAAGTATCCAATCTTGTAGTACTAGAGAAATTACAGCACCGATAACCCAAAAAATTCCAAAGACAACCGCATCAGCCCATACAAAAGCACCAATAATATTAATAGGCAGAAAGGTTCCATGAGTATTTTTCCGATATTTGCATTCATAATAACCCCTGACAAAAAAGACAAAGGCAACGAAAGCAAAAATGTATATCAAGACAAATTGCCAGTTAGTCATAGTTGGTTAATTGAAAAATTATAAATTTGATCATTCCAACATCATCAAACTCTTCCGCGGAGAATCATTGCATCAATTATTCTTTTGATACCCGAAATATATGCGGCTTTTCGGTACGTGATTTTTTTATCTAGTTTAATGGAATGAATTTCATTGAAGGATTTAGATAAAATACTTTTGAGTTGTTCATTAACATATTCTTTCGTCCACTTATATCCGTAAAGGTTTTGAACCCATTCAAAATAGCTTACCGTTACACCACCGGCATTACTTAGGACATCGGGTAATATATCTATTTTGTTAGTACTTAATATCTCATCAGCTTCAGGAGTCGTCGGCCCATTTGCCAATTCGAGAACAACCTTTGCTCTGACACTGCGTGCAGTATGTTCGTTGATGACATTTTCAAGTGCTGCTGGAACTAATACATCAACATCTAATCCGATTAGCTCTTCATTTGATAAAAGCGTTTTGGAATTTACTTTGCCAACTTCCTGTAAAGATCCTAAAGCTTTTTTACCTTGCATCATTTTTTCCGGATTTAATCCTTTTTTATCAAATATCGCACCTGAAGAATCGGATACGCACACAATTTTATAACCGGCGGCATACGCAAGTTGAGAAAACCAATATCCGACATTACCAAAACCCATAACTGCTATTTTTGTCTCTTGGGCCTTCATTTTGTAGTTACGAACATATTCATCGAGAACAAACAGTCCGCCTTGTCCGGTTGCTTCGTTTCGCCCCAAGGAACCACCTAAAACAATAGGTTTACCTGTGAAAGCCGCAGGTTCTTGGTGACCCAAGGCTTCTTCGTAACTTTCCAAAAACCATGCCATTGTTTGACTGTCGGTATTAACATCCGGTGCAGGAACATCAACCCATGCACCAATAAATGACTCCAGCCATTTAGCATATGCTTTTGATAATTTTTCGTTTTCGGACAAACTAAGTTTCGAAGGATCAACACAAACACCCCCCTTTCCACCACCAAACGGAATATCAACAACAGCACACTTCGTCGTCATCCACATAGCAAGAGCTTTTACCTCGTCTTCATTAACCTTTTCATGAAACCTAACGCCGCCTTTAAACGGACCGCGTGCGTTATTGTGTTGCATTCTGTAAGCTTTGAAACTCTTCGACTTGCCATTGTCTAATTTAATCGTAAGATTTTTTTTATGTATCTTCTGAGGAACCTTGAGCAGTTTAACAGCATTGGAGAACTTTTTTTTATCTTGATAATCATTAGCAATTAAGTCAACGATATCATCCAGTTGTTTTTTAGCAGTATTGTAAGGATTTGAATTAATCATGTGTCCTATTATATACCATTGGAAGTTTATACGGATTGTAATATTTCGAATAAATACCCGGGTAGTCAATCACTTCACCTCCAAAACTTTTTTTGAATCGCGTAAAACCTTTCCATGATTTAAGAGGGTATCGTTCATCAAATATCCCTTCAAAATCAAAATAATTATTTTGTTTTTCTTTCGAATAAAGAATCGCATTCCAGGCAAGAAATGTAGGTGCAGATAACTTCTTGCCTTCCTGGGTTGAATACGCATACATGTAATACCCGACCTTGTTTGAAAATATAAGCAATATGCCACCAACATTATTTGTATTTAAGTTTGCGAGTAACACATGTGCACGTTTTCCAAATGATGCATAAATGTTATTTATTTCACGCTTCTGTGAAATCCACATACCCCTTTCTTTGGCGCAATTCTGCCAATTTCGAGCAAATAATTCGATATCTCGTGAAATACCTAACGACAATCCTTTACGTGTCGACAAGCTGACGTTGTATCTAGTTTTATAATGCATATCGGTAAGCAGTTCCTTCTCGGATTTATGTAGATTGATTCGTATTGTTTTGGTGGGCAAAGAAGGTGTTTTACACACAACAAATCCATGGTTTAAATAATATACGGATTGCTCTTTGGTGCGTGGTTCGACATAAACCAAAAAACCACGGCGTTTAACACACACTGAACTTATTGCTTCATTGGGAATGATTTTTGAAGGTCGTTGTATCTTTATTATCGACAAACCCAGAAACGGGAGTTTCTTTGAATATATATAGTCGTTACCTATCTCATCAACATTCCAATTAAGAGTCGTTAGATAATTGGCGAATTTGGCATCTTGTCTTATATCCCACATTAGACAATTGTACAACCTCAAAAAGTTTATAGTGAAGTATTAGTTAGACAATTCCCCGATCATGAAATTTTTTAGCGTGTCTTTTGCCCTATCGGAATGAGGAGTGCCTGATCCCATCGGTCTGGTATTAAATAATTGTGTCGCATCAATGCCACACCCTTCTACAATCGCATCGCCGCCGGGATGTTTTTGGTCGGCGATAAATTTAGTTACATCATAAACGTTATTATCAATTACTAACCAGCAGTCTTGGGGATTATTGTGTTGTTCTATTTGAGAAATTGTATACACATCAGTTTCACTAGCTTGTTCTTCGTTTTGATCATTGGCTTCCAAGACATTTGTCTGTAACTCCTCGCTTCCTATTTTTTCAGTAACAGCCGTGTTGTTTTCATTATCACTATTTACATAATAAAAATATCCCCCAACAACGGTAAGTAGTAATACACCAACGATAACAAGTTTGCTTTTCATTTAGATTAGCCATCTTACTGAATGAAAATATCAATTGCAAGTTTCAATTTGATATTCGGAAAGTTAAAATACTATTTTGTGATATGTTATTTATAAAATTAATGTACTTGTCTCAGGATGGATACCAGTTCGGCATTAAATACATAACTAATGAAAACAATATAAATTCCCACTACGGGAAATACCAAATACTTCTCCTGCCATTTGCCGGTTGTAATTCTTAGTGCACGTATTGGCGGAAAACCCAATTCAAATCCGATCGGAAAAAATAACGGTAGACCTTCTTTTGTCAAACTGTCAGCAATCAAATGAGATATGTAGCCTATCATGATACTAATCGTAAGCAAATTTACATCCACCATGTGAGAATTAATAAATTTCGGCAATGCATAGTCAAGCAATTTATATATCAAAAACATCCCAACCAATGAGTGGGTAAGTGTTCTGTGTTTGTAAAATATTTTTCGAAATACTTTTGCCAGGTGGTCACCAAGAGGCAGTAAATCCCAAAGTCTGTTCCCTGCTTGATCCATGTCGGGTATAAGCGCACCAACAATATTTCCCACAAGACATGACATTAAAGTTATCAGATTAATCCCACTTGGCGGGGATATCCCGGCAACCGTTAGAAGTGAAGCAAATGCAAACACATCATGCGTACGAGCAGTCATGAAAATAGTATAACACTAGCTACGCCACCCGGTAGGTTGTTTGCCATACCAAGCAATCAAAGATTTAATTGAGTCACTAACATTTCTTTGTGGTTTCCAATTTAGTATTTTTTCTGCCTTTTTGATATCGGCGATCATTTTGGTTGCCTCACCTTTTCTTTTCTCCCCTGCTTTGAGATCAAATTTTTTTCCTGTCAATTCTTGAACCACCTTGACAATTTCCAATACCGAATTCCCCTCACCGGTTCCCAGATTAATAATTTCATTTTTTCCATCCTTCTCTAAATACTCAATTGCCTTTAGATGGGCTTCATTGAGATCAACTACATTCACATAATCTCTAATCGGCGTAGAGTCGGGTGTGTCAACTTGTGGACATGTTAACAAAAATTCTTCAATACCTAACGCCCCGCGGACAGCGTTTTGTATTAATAGGACAGATGGCTTTTTGGAATCTCCAATCAAACCATCATCGCTTGCACCACAAACATTGAAATACCTTAAAATTACATATTTTAAGCCTCTGGTTTTTCCATGCCATTCGATTATTTTTTCGGTAATTAATTTTGATTCTCCATATGGACTCTCAGGTCCGGTTGGGTGTTTGTCGTCAATGGGAATATACTGTGCCGGTGCATATACTGTACATGTTGACGAAAACACAATGTTAGTCACATTATTGGCAAGCATAGTTGTCAACAAATTTTGTGTTCCGCATACGTTATTCGTAAAGTACATCTCTGGCTTTTCCATTGATTCGCTTACTAAACAATATGCTGCGTAATGGAGGACTGATTTAATTTTATTGTTTTCAAAAATATCCGTTAAATCATCGTGCAGATCTCTTTTATAAATCGACAAACTCTCTTTTCCAAACATGTCCTGGAGAAGTTTGAGCGGTTCCTCGTAACCTCGACTAAAATTGTCCAAAGCGACTACTTTGTAACCTTTTTGTAAAACAAGATAAGTTGCAACACTACCAATATACCCCCCGGCGCCGGTTATGAGAATTTTTGATTTATCCATAAATTATGTTAATAATATGTGCCATTCAAAAAAAACAACATGCTCCGCACGTCGTTAATACTTTTTCGAATATTCAAAATACAATTTTTCACGATCATCCTCAATTTTTTTTAGTTGTTTTTCCACATTATGTTTGGCAATCTCTAAATTCGGTTTTAGTCTTAAATCAATAGCCCGATCCATTTCCGCCCATTGCATTAACAATTGCTTCCTTCTATTGTCTAATCCTTCTTTAATATACTGTAATTGTGCATGGTAACTAAGACCACTCCATTCCTTACACAAGGACAGTACTTCGGGGTCATATTCACCCAGATCAACAGCTTTTTGAATTGACATGTTCTCACTATTGTCTTTCCTTTTGGTTGTCATAAAAACTCATAAATTATGATACGGTGCATTGATTAGACCGCATTTTTTATATTTATATGGTTTTCCCGTATTTGGATTAATAGCTCCACATGGACATGGATCATTTCTACCTGGAGCCTTTGAGCTAACTTTTTTGTTCTCATGCGATTTGTTGGCAAGTGCATTTTGTATCTGCTTTGAAGAACTTGGTCTGAAAGCTGGTTTTCCCGCCAGTGCTGTGAAATCGGCATCTCCCGACAAACCGGTATTGTCCGAAGCATCGACATTTGTCCTCGCCATTTCAAGCGGAATCTCGGACTGGAAACGTGACGTAACTTGCGTCCTAAACAATCTGTTTGTTAATTCAGCATCGATACGATCAATTAAACCTTCAAAGGCACTGAAGGCTTCATTTTTAAATTCTGCCTTTGGATCCCTTTGAGCCGCACCTCGAAGTCCAACCGCCGTCCTTAAACCATCAATAAAGTCTATATGCTCTATCCACAAGTGGTCGATTGAACTAAGATAGGAATACTTTTCGATTTGGCGCATTACCTTGTCACTAACTTGTTTTTCCCGCGAGGAGTATACATCGGATACGACTTTCATGATAAGTTCTTTTCTGTCATTGTCCGATTTCCTTTTTTCAAGTTCCATTTTCACCCTATCTCGCGATGCTTCATCAAAAGGAATGATATCAAGTAAATTTACAACCGCTTTTTCGCTGTCAAATTTTCCGGAGCTTGACGATAGAACAATAATTTTTTCAATTTGCTTTTCTAGTTTCTCATAAATTTCATCTTTTATATTTTCCGATTCAAGAATCTTGTTTCTCAGTTTATACACAATGTCGCGTTGCTGGTTTGCCACATCGTCATACTCAACCACATTTTTGCGGGTATCAAAATGGGAACCTTCCACTTTTACCTGAGCCTGTTCGATTGCACGAGAGATAAGCTTGTTTTCAATTGGCTGATCATCCGGCAATTTTAATCTATCCATTAATGACCTGATTTGATCTCCGCCAAAAACCCTCATCAAGTCATCCTCTAAAGATAAATAAAATCTCGTAGATCCTGGGTCACCCTGCCTTCCCGACCGACCTCGCAACTGATTGTCTATTCTTCTTGATTCATGCCTTTCCGTCCCAATCACATGTAGTCCACCTGCCTTAATAACTTTCTCGTGGTCTTGTTTCCATTTTTTGTAGGCTTTAGATTCTTTATAAACACTCTCGTTCTGATTATCTTGTCTTTCTGGTTTTGAACCTCCGAGCACAATATCGACACCGCGTCCCGCCATATTAGTTGCAACAGTAATCGCTCCCGGCTTACCGGCACCTGAAATAATCAAGGCTTCTTTCTCGTGGTTTTTCGCATTTAAAACATTATGGTCGATTTTTTTTCTTTTTAAGTAAAGACTAATGATTTCGTTTTTTTCAATCGACGTTGTTCCGACCAAAACAGGCTGACCGATTTTTCTTTTCATCTCTATTTCTTCCACGATCGCTTGGTGCTTTGCCTTCAAAGTTTTATACACCAAGTCCGACATATCTTCTCGTGCAACCGGTTCGTTTGTCGGAACGACAACTACATCACGATTATAAATTTTCCTAAATTCTTCAGCCTCAGTTGCGGCAGTTCCGGTCATTCCCGATAACACCTCATACATACGAAAATAATTCTGGAATGATATTGTTGCCAATGTCTTGCTTTCTTGTTGAATATGCACCTTTTCTTTTGCTTCAACAGCTTGATGCATGCCATCATTCCAACGCCTTCCGGGCATCAAGCGACCCGTAAATTCATCAACTATCACCACTTGACCTTCCTGAATAACATACTCTTTATCCAGACGATAAAGGGATTTTGCCCGAAGCGCGTTTTCAATATGATGAATCGTTGTATAATCATTTTCGTACAAATTATCGACACCCATCAGTTTTTCTACTTTAGTAATTCCCTGCTCGGTTAAACTGGCACTTCTCGTTTTTTCGTCAACCAAGTAATCAACATCCGGTTTCAATTTGTCGACCATGCCGGCAAATTGCACATACTTTTCAGTAGGCTCGGTGTCAGGAGCTGAAATAATTAAGGGGGTTCTAGCCTCATCGATTAGGACAGAATCAACCTCGTCAACGACTGCATAATAATGGCCACGCTGAACCTTGTCTTCCAAGCTTTGAACCATATTGTCACGTAAGTAATCAAATCCAAATTCATTATTTGTTCCATATGTGATATCTGCAGCATAAGCTTCTTTTCGCCCACAAGGTTTCAAGTGCTGAAGTCTTTCGTCACCATGAGTTTTGTCAATAAAATTGATATCAAAAATAAGTGATTTTCCTTCCTGAACAATTACCCCCACACTTTGCCCCAACAAGTGAAACGCAGGAGCATTCCAACCAGCATCACGTCTGGCAAGGTAATCGTTAACAGTCACAAGATGAACACCCTTGCCGGCTAAAGCTCGCAAATACAAAGCGGGAACCGCAGCAAGTGTTTTGCCTTCACCGGTTTTTTGCTCGATTATTTTTCCCTGGAAAAGTGCTACAGCGGCCATCATTTGCACGTCGTAAGGATATAAACCGATTCTACGCAAAGAAGCTTCTCTTGCAAGCGCCATCCCTTCAACAACAATACTCTCGAGGGATTCACCTTTGTCTAATCTGTTTTTGAATTCTAATGTTTTTCTGGGAAAGTCGCTATCTTTAAGTTTTTTACAATCGCTTGACAGTTTATTTATCTCGTCGACCGTTTTCTGTAATTTATCTAATTCCTTTTTATTTACATCCAGAAATTTGCTGAAAACATTTGTAAACATAACAATACATTGTACCAAATCATTTGGTGCGTGGCTATTGACCAAACTAAGTATTCTAAATAAAATGATAACTATATGAAAAAATTCAGGTTATTTATCGTCCTTTTACTTTTATCACTGGTCGTGCCAATTACTACCACCGCTATTTACGCCCGTGATCATTCGGAGTCTCCTAAAATTACCTCACTTTCTCAGGATAAGGTAATAGATGGTGACTATTTGGCATTTGGTGAGCGTGTAGAAATATATGGTACGGTAAATGGTGATGTATATGCAGCCGGAGGAATAGTAATAGTACAAGGAAAAATAAACGGAGATGTTCTCGTCGCCGGTGGCGAAGTTATCATTGGAGGAAGTGTGAGTCAAAACGTTAGAGTACTCGGTGGAAACGTTAGTGTAACAGGTGACGTAGGGCGCAATCTATCTTTTGGAGCAGGAAATGTTAATGTGACTGAATCCGCACATATACTTGGAAATATAGTCGGGGCAAGTGGAAATACATATTTGTCGGGTCGTATCGATGGTGACATAAAAACTGGTAACGGAACTCTCACGCTGTCAAATGTTGTTGGTGGTAATGTGGAATCAAATGTCGAAGACTTAAGACTTACCTCAAAAGCTTCTGTTACCGGAGATCTGACTTACTGGAGCTACTATGACGCTTCAATTGACGAAACTGCAACAGTAGGCGGTACGGTTACGAAAAAAGTATCCATTGTTCCATCCACACCACAAGACGACCTTGCAATAGCAAAAACGGTTAATCATGGATTTCGCGTTTATTGGTTTGTTAGTACATTCTTGTTTGGCATAATATTTGTAAAATTGTTCTCAAAATGCATATCAAATATAGCTAATGTAATTGATAAAAAGCCTTGGCTTAGTTTGGGGTATGGTTTCGTGTCTTTTATTATGCTTCCAATATTAATTATATTAGTTTTTATCACCATCGTCGGCATACCAACGGCAACATTTTTAATGTTTGCTTATTTCATGGCACTTTACCTTGCTAAATTCTTTACAATGACGTGGGTTGGGGCACTTATTTTGAAGAAAATAAATAAAGCACAAACACCAATGAAAATGTTTGTAGTAGGTTTTCTCGTTTATTCGATTCTTAAGGTTATTCCTGTTGTTGGATTTTTATCATCCCTTGGTTTCCTGCTCGTTGGCTTAGGGTCACTGCTACTTTATTTCAAACAAACACACTTTGAGAAGAAGTAAATCAGGGAAGATATTTAAATGATTTAGCGATTCGGTCAAGATCCTCATACATTTCTTCATCCTCGGTGGATAGGATATATACATCACTATTTATAAATATAAAATATGACTTAACATGTTTATCAATATCTGTATAATGACTAATTCTCGCAGCACTTTCGTATCCGTCTATCATTTCTTCAATAGTAAGTGTATTTTCAATATTTCTAAGTGAATCATGGTACGACAGATAGTCAATTAAGTTCGCATGATTAGTGCTATTTCGAATTATCGATATTTTATTATTACTATTTATTATATCTACACTTGCTACGGATTCAGTTACATCATATTCGCTAGGTACCACTATGCTGAAATTTAAAACATTTGACGATGTAAAGGTTTTTGTTTCTTTCCCGGATGACACCTCACGCGTTGGTGAAATGTTGTTTTCGTTGTTTTTGTTTGTATCAAATAAATGAAAACTAAATACCAAAACGGAAGTAACAATAATTGAAAGGGCTAGTAAAATTCTTTTGTTCATTCTCTTTCAACTTTTAAACTACCATTATTAGAAGTTATTGACAACATCGACAAACCATCGTTCGTCTCGATTTTACTTGAAACAGATGTGTCAATTACCAAAGTCTTGTTTTTAAGCGGTTGATATACTAATTTAATTAGATTGTTACCCAACAACCACGATTGGCCAAAAACAATGATCTTTCCCTTTTTTGTATCGTACACAGTTGAGAAATAATTATTATTGATGTTTACTGTCTCTTCGTGATCATATGTAATTGTATCTATACTAAAACCATGAATTAATAGTAGGTTCATTTCATATACATCGACTTCGATAAAATTACCGGCAATGTCTGTTGCCCGATATCTAGCTTTTCCAAATTTTTTGTTTTCTCTGATTATTTGATCATTTCCGCCAGTCGGAATAACCTTGATTCTTTCAGTTATCCGATCGAAATATACTCTTATTTCGGGATTGGTTTTGTCGATATTAAATTCAATTATTTTACTCTCCTCGACATTACCCGCTTTATCGACCGAGTAATACTCAATTACATAATGGCTTTCGCTATCAAATTCCATTTCACCAACATACTCTTTCCAATCACCGTCGTTTAGCTTATAGGCTGTATAATCCACCCCCGAAAAGTTATCGGTTGCATCTAATTGCACTCTTACGTTTGAGGAATACCAATTCCCCTCTCCTTTTTCACCCACGATGTCAATCGCTGTTTGTGGTTTATCGATATCGTTTTTATCTCCCATAAGTGCAAAGTACGTTAAATGATTTATCTCGATCCACGCAATTTTCTCATTCTGGTTTATCTGTGTAACTTCTTTATCCCAGTTGGTTCCGTCATTACTTGAGTAAATTGCAAGAGTATCTAAATTGTAATCCGTGGTATCAAAACTACTGAAATCAAAATATATTTTAAACGGACTATCAAAGTGAGTAATACTATCTCCTTCTTGTGTTATTGCAACCAAGCTAACTGCCGGGCCGATTGATTCTGTTGTTTGTGACAATACGACTATCGGAGATGAATTCATATTCAAACGAAAGTTAGTCGAATACGAATTCTCCGGGAACACAACTTTAATTTGTTCCATCTGAACTTCTTTTCCTGTCGATGGAACATTTTCTTTCTTACCAGTCAAATCGTGCGACCATAAATATTCACTTGCTATTCCAGTTTTGACAACTCCATTTAGTGTAAATGTGTAATTTGTCCATGGGTCAGGTATGTCTCCCAACCAACCAAAGGGATCAACAATACCATCGGGAATATTGTCATTAAACTGTCCGTCGGCATTTTTATCTTTGATTACCATGAAATGAATATGTGCTCCATTTTGACCCACCGGCATGGTGTTTCCACTAAAACCGACTTGTCCAATTTTTTGTCCTTTTATAACACGCACGCCTTCTTGTAGGTTACTGGTGATTAATCCTTCGTCCATCAGATGATAGTATCGGGACTGATAGCCGTTTTCATGGTCGATGTAAACCGCATTGCCGCAAGCCGCACAGGAATTTGTATATGTAGCTATTCCACCCGCTGCTGCAAGTATATTATCACCGTAATGAGCACCGGCTTTTCTACCCCAATCATAACCGTCATGACTTGAATAGTTGATATTGAGATCAATCGATGACCTGAAAAACGGCAGAACTGAAGATCTTGCGCTTAAAGGTTCCTCCAACACATGTCTCACACTTAATAACGGGTATTCATGATCGAAGTAAGAATTTATTGCAAGAGCTGCTTGCGAAAAACTTAAATTATCGCTTGTGTAGTCCCACGGTAAATCCATAAAACCTGGTGTATTATCCGGTGGTGTTTCCATACCTTCAAACTTGAGAGCAGTTACCCCTCCATTTGTGTTTACTCCAAAAATTAACCCCTTTCCTAAAGCTAACTTTTGAAATTTTGCACCATCCTGAAGATATGTATCAACTAATTGCGGATCGAATGGGTTAGTTACATCAACAGCAGTTATTCCATATCTTGTCGATGCAACAAATACAAAATTATCTAATCCTTCTATATATCTTGAATCTGACGGAATAGTTAACGATGATACTTGACTTATATTCCCAAAATCAGATAAGTCATAAACTCTCAAGGCACTCTCTTGTATCGGTATATACCCATAATTGCCAATTTTATAAATACCGACAGGATGATGATTAGCTAATTGACCAGGTGGCAAATCTTTAGTCGTTACAACAAAAGGCATTGCAGGATTGGAAATATTTATAACATAAAAACCACCGGTCGCACTTGTAATAATCACCAAATCCCCCAATACCTCCAGGTCATTAAAGGTAAGTCCATTTCTTGGAGTGTATTTTGGATAAACAACCGGGTCATGAATATCTGAAAAATCAACAATTGAAAGGTTGCCCACAGTATAAACCATATTTCCTACAACTTTTATTTCTTGCGTACCAATTGCGCCTCGGGGGAGTGATTCATCGAGCAACTTGTGGGGATTTGCAAATTCAGAAAAATCGATTATATCCATGCTGTAATTACAATCGTAATCACCCTGAGTTACATAAGCCCTTTTACCTACAGCATCTATCGCTTTAAAGCTACACCCTGGCTCTACGTACTCTGCTACTTTTGTAATCTGATCCTCGTTGTGGATTTGGAATACCTCTATTTTTTCAACCGCCGCAACATACAGATATTCTCCTTCAACGTCAGCATCATTTACATTGGTCGAATACTCACCTATATATGTAAACGGGGATGCTTCAACCGATGTCGGTGTAAGTAATGCAAAAGAAACTTGAAGCAATAAAAAGAAAATATATACAAGCGGTGTATCCCACAATATCTTCCATACATGCCACAAGGTGGCAAACATTTGTCTCTTTGGTTTCATAAGAAAAGTTTGGTTACCTCTAGTCTAAGCACTAAAAATAATCCGTGTCAATAATTAAAATTTATGTATATGAAGATTTAAACTATGTTGCTACAAATAAACATTATATTTGCTTCTGGCCGAACAGCACGAACTTTTGAGAATACATTTTGTAAAATCTTTTTAAATTTATCGGCAATCTCTCGATTGTTTTTTCCATATAATCTGTTAAAAACACTAATACCTTCATTGCTCATAATTGCTTTAACACTTTTTACAAACTTTAATGTATTGAATTGCTCGGGAACGCTTGCACCAACATACATATCAACACATATCAGGTCGTACTTATTGCCATTTTTTTTCGTCTCTTCAATAAATGAAATCGCATCTTTGATCCTTACTTTCGCCCCACTTTCCTCCCAATTCAAATATTTTTTTCCAAATTTTACCATGATCGGATCAATGTCAATTCCAATAATCTCTGCCTTTGGCCAATGCTTACGGACCATATGCGACATTCCTCCTCCTGCAAATCCAAGTATCAAAACATTTTTGGGCGGATTTGATTTGGTAATCTTTTTGACTTCCACAAGCGGCTTCATCCAGATTTTTTTGGCAAGACCTCCTGATTGTGGTAAGCCACCTGCAAAGATACTTACTCCCCAGAGCAATTCTTTAACAACAGTTATTTCACCATTAACTTTTGAATTTTCTTTCTCGAGTATTTTTCTACCTGCCAAATAATCAATTGCACTCATATTACTATTTACATTTTGTAACTATCAGCCTGTAATTTAAAAAGTCTAGCATATTTACCATTTTTAGCCATTAAGAAACTATGCGTCCCCTTTTCAATAATTCTCCCATCATCTAGTACAAATATCCTGTCGGCTATCTTTACAGTAGAAAATCTCTGTGTCACAAAGATTAATATCTTCCCTTTGGTTGATTCCTTTAATTCTTGAAATATTTTTTCCTCGGCTTCCGGATCTACATTACTAGTCGGTTCATCAAGTATGATTACATCGGCATTTTTTCTAAACAACATTCTGGCAATACCAAATCTTTGCCATTGTCCAATCGACGGCTGCACACCGTGCTCAAATTCAGGTGATACAGGATTATTGTATTTTAAAGGTAATTTTTCGATAAACCTGTCAATTCCCGACTTTTCGGCAGCTTTTTTAATTTCGTCGATGTTGTCGATATTTTCGATGTCACCAAATCCAATCGCTTCTTTGGCAGAAAATGGATAAAGTTCAAACATTTGAAATAAGATGGCTAGCCTTTTACGCCAGCTGGTTAAGTCAATATTTTTTATATTCTCTCCGGAGATAAGCACTTGACCTTTTTGAGGATCGTAAAATCTTCCAAGAAGTTTGATTAAAGTAGTTTTTCCGGCACCATTTTCACCTACTATCGCGATTTTCTCCCCAGCTTTTATATGAAAGTCAATGTCTTTTAATATCCAATCGGAGCTTTTCTTATATCTAAAAGAAACGTTATTAAATTCGATTTTGTTTACCGTATCAATTTTTATAGCGTCGGGATTATCCTTCTCTATCTTGGGTTCTAGATTCAAAAACCAAACCAGGTCTTTCACGTAAATATAATTTTCAAAAATATCAAGGAAGGCATATACCAGACCGGATAAGTTTGAACGTGCGGATCTGAAAGATTGTATATAGAGCTGAAAGCTACCTAGAGTAATGGTCGATACTAATACAAGTATTGCCAGATATATATAAGTCACGAACTCCACTATAATTAAGGGAATATCTGTATATGACCGCGCTTTTTCGCGTTTGGTTGAATGATCAATTTCCTTCTGCAATACGAAGTTAAAAATGTTATGCAATTTGTTTGATAGATGGTCAGACAAATTGAGAACTTTTAATTCCATGTAGTTATTGTTCCCTGATAGATAATATTCGAGCTTTCCCCAAATTCTCCTGTGATAGGATAATTCTTTGTGTAATTCATAATCTTTCTTGATATATTTCGAATGGGCGAAAAACTTCGGTAATGAAAACACGACTATCGCCAAAGAAACAATGGGATTTACAACTAACAAAACAACAAGTGCCGTAATAAAACCTACAAGGTAATTAGGAATATCGGAAAAGGCAAACATCAAACCCCAAGCCCTCCTTCCCGCCTCTTTCTGAATCCTCTCAAAACGATCCCGATATTTCGGACTCTCGATCATCGACATATCAATTTGGGTAAGTTTCTTCCCAATTAAGGCTGTCAATTCAACGTCCAATATTCTTGATAAATTTCTCTGGAACAATCTATTAAATCCACTAAGTGTATTTCTGGTTAATTCAAGTACAAGATAAGCGAAAATAATAAATCCGATCGGTATCAAAACGGCTTGAAGATTACCGTTTCCAATACCCTTAATTAGGTTATCGATCATTAATTTTTCTAAATAAAATCCTGGAACTGACGAGAAACCCCACAAAGCGTTAAGGAGTATTACACTGACAAACATTTTCGGCCGTGTTCGGTACACGATTATAGCTATGTTTTTGAGTGTAAATATTATTTGAGAAAATCTGCTACTTATATGTCGGCTTGCCATATATTGATAATATCATTATCTCAACGTAAACACCTTAAGTGTTGATTATAATTTTTGACTAGCATCACAGTTAAAATCGGACGTTTAAATTTAGAAAAGGTATTGTGCGTATTTAGTGAATCGAGATAATTATTTACTTCGGTATTTATTCGGATTATAATTTTTACATGGACAATACCCCACTTCCCGAAAAACTTAGACCAAAGTCGCTTAGACACTACATCGGTCAGAAAAATATTGTGGGTAAAGACAAGATTATTAATAATTTAATTAAGAACGCCAATAAAACCAACTTTTTCCCCTCTCTCGTTTTTTGGGGACCTCCAGGATCAGGGAAAACTACACTTGCAAGAATTATTGCCAATGAACTCGATCGTGAGTTTATCGAGTTTTCTGCTGTAAACACATCGGTCAAAGATATTCAAAAGGTGGTAAGAGATGAGAAGACGAAACATAACCAGTCTTCTATTTTTGCGTCACCGGTTGTTTTTTTGGATGAAATCCACCGCTTTAACAAAGCCCAACAGGACAGATTATTACCTCACGTGGAGAAAGGTGAAATTGTTTTAATCGGAGCTACAACCGAAAATCCGTCGTTTGAGGTCATTGGTCCGCTTCTATCAAGGTGCCGCGTATTAGTCCTAGAACAGCTTGGGGAAAAAGATATTAGAAAAATTATACGAAACGGAGAAAAATTTTTACATATAACAATGGAATCTAACGCCAGAAAATTTCTCACAACCTCTGCAAACGGTGATGCAAGGGTAGCTTTAAATGTACTAGAAATTGCAGCTAATATTGGAAAATCGGAGTCGATTAAACTCACGGAGATAGAAAATGCTCTCCAAAAACGGCAATATACTTTCGACAAAAATGGTGAAGATTTTTACAATATAATTTCAGCATATATAAAATCAATGCGCGCGAGTAATGTAAATGCTGCGCTTTATTATCTGGCTCGCATGGTAGAAGCGGGACAGGATCCTTTGTTTATTGCCAGAAGAATGGTAGTTTTTGCCTCAGAAGATGTTGCCTCCCCAACTGCACTTGTGGTTGCAAACGCAGTCTTCCAAGCTTGCCAGCAAATTGGCTATCCCGAATGTCAGGAAAATTTAGCGGCAGGTACGGTCTATCTGGCTCAATCTCCAAAAGACCGCAGGGCGTACAATGCCTACATGAAAGCTTTAGAAGATGTTAGAAAACATGGAAATTTGCCAATTCCTCTTAATCTTCGTAATGCTCCAACTGAATTAATGAAAAAGTTAAAGTATGGAGAGGGATACAAGCCTTATACGCAAGAAAGTTTATTGCCCGAAAAAATTAAGGGGAAGAAATACTACATAAACAAATGAAAATTAGTAACTACATAAAAAATTACACTGCAGGAAACCGTATTACCGTTAAACACATAATTGCCGAAATAAATGAGTATCTTCACGAGGTTGTTAGATTTAACAAATCAGGTATGAAGGAAGAATTGCATGACATTTTTCATTTCCTTCAACTTTGGCTTTACTGGAGAGTTGGTTTGGATGGCAAAGTATGGAAAATTACACAAGACTCAGTAGACAAGTTTATCAAAAGAAGAAAAGTGTGGGAAAATATCTACGAATATGTTGGACTGGACAAAAACATATCAAAATAT
Source organism: Candidatus Woesebacteria bacterium (assembly GCA_016700095.1). Classification (NCBI taxonomy): domain Bacteria; phylum Candidatus Woeseibacteriota; species Candidatus Woesebacteria bacterium. Next base: position 1,034,551 of record CP065002.1, read on the forward strand.
TGCGGTAACTATAAAAGAAAGGAAAAGGTTATAAAACATTTGTCTGAATATAAAGTTAGTCGAGAAAAATCATTAGCTGCTTATAAGAAAATCGTTCTAAACAACTTTAAACATAAATGAAATTAACACTAGTCGAAACTGCAATAATCACGCCAACAACTCCATTTAATTTTGATGCCACATTTCATAAACCTGATCATTTCACCAGTGGTGATAATTATTGGGAAAAAGGAGTTAAATGGCAGACTTTTGTTTGGCAAAACAAGACTTTGGGTCTTAAGTTCGTAAATATCAAAAGTGTGCAAACACCTAAAATTCAAGTTGAAATTTATTATTCCCGTAAACTGTCAAAATCATTTATTGCCACTTTAATTAAAGAAATTACATACAGATACAACCTCAATCTAGACCTTAGCGGTTTTTATACACATTTCAAGAAAGACAAAGTACTTCAACCAATTATTACTAAATTTTACGGTATGAGACCGGGACATCCCAGTTCTTTGTACGAATACTTGATTATCGGAATAGTACTTCAAAATGCAACAGTCAAAAGATCTATGCAAATGTTTACTGCTTTACTTGAAAACTACGGAACAAAACTAGAGTACGACAACAAAGAACTTTGGTGTTTCTGGAATGAGGGAGATTTGCAAAACGCAACTGAACAAGAATTAAGGAATTTGAAGGTAGGCTACCGCGCAAAATCACTTAAAAAAATTGACGATTATTTCGCCAACGGCACTATTAATGAAATGGAACTAAGAAAAAAAGACAGAGAATTTCAGAGGACTGAGCTTCTTAAGCTCTATGGTGTCGGACCGGCTACTGTTTGGTATCTTTTATTTGACGTATTTCATCATTGGGATTTCTTCAATCACATATCTCCCTGGGAACAAAAAATATACTCTAAAGTATTTTTTGATCAAGACCCGGAAACACCAATCCCTGTTGAAAAACTCTTAAGTCATTTTGAAAAATATGGAATGTTTAAACAGCTGGCGGTTCATTATATTTGGGAAGATCTGTGGTGGAAAAGAAAAAATGAGAACATTCCCTGGTTGGAAAAATTGATACGGGTATAGTATTGACATAATTAATACATATTAAAATTATAATCACTAATATTACTTTTCAATTTACAGGACGGCGTAATTCGCAATTATAAATTAATGCGCTAAAAGATTACATCCAATCCTTAATGCCACCTCCAAACATGAGGGCAAATCACCAATCTCAGAGAGTTTCATTAGATGTTGTAAATTATCCACCAAATATGTCAAGTTTTACTCAAACTTAATTTGGTACATTTATTTAAACGTGCTCACAACATTAACGCCAACTAATTTCAAAATCGTTATACCATTTCTGGATCCACCTCGAGCCTGATATAATAGTTTTAACATTTTAATTCATTCACAAAAAGTGAATAAGTCACGGACGAATTGAATTAACCTAATCTCGTCAAAGACTGAATTTGATAAGTAACAACCGAAAGGTCGTGAATAATTTTTTTATTAACCGAAAATATGGAATTTGTCAGATGGCATTACAGTAAGGGAATTAGTCATTACCTAAAAAGCTGGGAAAATATATTTGAGTCCACGCTCAAATACTTTTCCTTTCCTATTCTTTTTAGAACACTCTTCTCACCATGGAAGAGACTCGGCAAAACGCAAAAAAGTTCTGGGTTCAATTGGGACAAATTCAAAGATGATTTAAGCTTCAATTTTGCTTCCCGAGTCGTAGGTTTTCTTACTCGCACATCACTTATTGTGACTGCTGTAATTGTACTGATGTTTTTAATGACTTTCGGGGTATTTGGTCTACTTATGTGGATAATGTTTCCGATAGCAAGTTATTCTAAATATAAAAGTGTACAAAAAAGACCTGAGTATTTCGTAGCGGACATCGTCGACAAAGCCTTCAAATCCGATAATCCGACAAAAAATATTTTCGACAATCAAGCCGGAAAATTTGTTTTAGATCATTTGGGATTGGATATCGAAACCGTACTGACAAGCTCGTCATCACACATTGCTCTTGATTATTCAAATAAGTACGTAGGATATGCACAACTACTTGCTCATTTAATCCAGGGTGGGTTATTTTCTCAAAATTTCTGGCGCGACAATGATATACACTCCGATGACATGTTGCTTGCCGCAGAGATTTGGGATACACGTAGACTAATTGAATCCGGTGACAATTCCAATTCAACTACCTACATAAAAGGCATCGGTGCTAATTTATTGTTTGGTTATACTCCCGTCATTGACCAGATAGGAAGCGATTTAATATATGAAAGAAGTAAAGCTCCCATGCTTCGAGGTAGAGATGATGTTATGGCGCGAATAGATCGCATCCTTTCCTCAAAATCTAGCATGTTACTTGTGGGAATGCCGGGAGTTGGGAAAAAAACTTTATTACTTGAACTTGCAAAAAAACTCGACAAGCAGTATCAACGTTTGGTCGAGGTAAGCATTGTGAAACTTACTCAAGGAATTGCCGACAACAATGATAAAAAAGTAGCAATCCAAAATATGTTATCCGAGGGAGCCAGTGCGGGAAATGTTGTAATCGTACTAAAAAACTTGGAACGCATAACGAATTTGGAATTTGAAGGAGTCGATTATACCGATGTTTTCGAAGAGTATTTATCCAAAAAAAATATTGTGTTAATTGCCATATCTACACCTGAGGAATACGAGAAATATTTATCAAGGAATTATCGACTTATGAATTATTTTGAGAAAGTTGACCTGGAACCCTTAAGCCCGGAATTTGCAACCCAGGTACTTATTGATCGGGCTGCGGAATTAGAAAGCACTCAAGGTGTTACGATTCCGATTCCCGTATTGAGGAAAATGGTAATAACAGCCGATAATTTTTCCAGCTATTCTCCGTTCCCACAAAAAGCTCTGGAATTATTAGAAGCAAGTGTTTTGTACACTAAACAAAACAATTCAAAAATTGTCACGAGCGAAGATGTTATCACGGTTACATCTGAAAAAACCGGCATACCAACCATCGCATTAACCTCTCAACATAAACATAAATTGGCAAACATGGAAAGCCATTTGAAAGAAAAATTAATAGGTCAGGACAGTGCAATTAGAATGATTTCCCAAAGTCTTAGATCACGCGCCATGGATGTCTCAACCGGCAACAAACCAATCGGAACCTTTTTGTTTCTTGGTCCAACAGGTGTGGGAAAAACAGAAACCGCAAAAGTTTTATCGAATGTCTACTACGGTCACGATGACATTATGCGTTTTGATATGGGGGAATATATCGGCATGGAAGGACTTATTAAATTAATCGGTTCATTGCAGATGAATCAACCCGGAATATTAACGACTGCAATTAGAAACAAACCCGCGGGAATGATTTTATTTGATGAATTGGAAAAAGCCTCAAAAGAAGTATTCAATGTTCTTCTTCCGCTCATAGATGAAGGGTACATCGTAGATGCTTTTGGAAGAAAAGTAGATTGTCGCAATACCTTTGTCATTTCAACATCAAATGCCGGATCGGATTTGATAAACCAACTTATTGCACAAGGTACAACCGGTGATGAATTAAACGAACAGGTATTAGATTATATAATCAGAGAAAGAATTTTTTCACCCGAATTCATTAACCGCTTCGATGGCGTCGTTGTCTACCAACCTTTGACGTACGAAGAATTAACCAAAGTAGCAAGTATAAAGTTAAATATTTTAAAAAGTCGCATGGCTGAGAAAAACATTTTTGTCGAGCTTCACGAAAGTCTACCGCAAAAAGTGGCTATCGACGGATACCATCCAACTTACGGAGCAAGGCCGATGAACAGAGTGGTAAATATGACAATCGCTGATTTGATTTCCCAGGCGATGCTGTCTGAACAAGTTAAGCCAGGTGATAGAGTAATTTTACTTCCGGGAAACGAGAAACTAGAATACAGACTGCAAAAGATTTAACGGTTACCTATTTTATGAGGACAATTAGTACATTTTCTTGCTTCAATCTCCAGATTTAACATTCGTGTGAAAACAAGTTGTCTACCCAGCGGTCCCAAGAGGTTGGTCAAAATATTTTCTTCAGGTTTGGCTAATGCATTTTTATGATCAAGCATTTGCTGCCAAGCACAGCCACCTCCTATGAAAGACTTACATTTATACTCTTTTCCCATAATAAATAATCCGCAATAATATTGGAGAATTAATTATAGGGTATTATATCATTTATTCTAATTCTTATTCAAACCTTCAGGCTTTGTTACTACTATCTTGCTTGTAATATCCGTATCATATCGAATAATTGTAGACTCGCCTACTCCGGGGCCTGTTACGACAATATTTCCACTACTTCCTTTTCTTTGTTTACTTTCTGCCAACTTTAACGCGGCGTTCAGTCTATCTTTATATGGGCGATCAGGAGTCATGTCATTTAATCCTCTCCTTCCCCATCCATTTCTGAAGCGCTTTGGGGATTAGAACGCTTCCGTCCTTTTGCTGATTGTTTTCAATTATTGCAATTGGCGTACGCGAGGTTGCAATTGCTGTGCCATTTAACATATGTACATATTCATTTTTGCCTCCCTTTGCCTGATATTTAATATTTAAATTTCTTGCCTGATAATCGGTACAGTTTGATGTGGAGGTTACTTCGCCATAATCGTTTCTTCCCGGCATCCAGGCTTCTATATCATATTTCCTGGCAGCCATAGCCCCCAGATCTCCAGTGCATTGTTTCAAAACTCGATATGGCAAACCCAATTCTTGGTAGATTGCTTCTTCCATAGCCAATAAGTAATCGTGCATCTTATTTGACTCTTTAGGTTCACAGTAAATAAACATCTCAGCTTTTGTAAATTGATGTACCCGATACATTCCTCTCGAATACTTGCCATACGCTCCTGCCTCTTGCCTGAAACAATGCGAATAACCGATATATTTGATCGGTAATTTGTTTGCGGGAATAATTTCGTCTGCATGTTTACCTGCCAATGTAACCTCAGCAGTTGCAATAAGACCCAAGTCTTCTCCTTCAATCATATAAGTTTGAGCTTCATCGCCACGCGGAGCGTATCCAGTTCCTAAATAAAATCTTGATTTAGCCAAATCCGGAGTAATAACAGGAGTAAACCCTTCTTTTCTTAATTTCTCGAAAACGTATTGTACGAGCGCCAATTCGAGCATTGCACCATCACCATAAAGATAATAAAACTGAGATCCTGCAACTTTTGCGCCATCCTCGAGACTGAGTATCCCGAGTTTTTCACCCAACTCTAAATGATCTTTAGGTTCAAAATCAAATTTTGGAATTTCTCCCCATTTTTTAATTACTTCATTTTCCTCCTCACCCTTACCCACCTTTACATCACTGGAAGCGGGATTGGGTATCAGATTAAGTGCATCATTAAACTCCCTTTCGGCCCTTTCAAGATCCGGTTCGATTAGTTTTAATTTTTCTTTAATTTCTTTGCCTTTTTTAATATTTTTCTCTTTGGCAATTTTATTCCTATCGGCACGAAGAACTTCAATTTCCTTAAGTATATTTCTACGCTTTTCATCCAGGGCTAAAACTTTGTCAACCAAGGACGCATCCATCTGCTTATCAGCAGTACCTTTTTTAACTAAGTCTTTATTTTCTCTAATAAATTTAATATCTAGCATATTTTATTTTCGCTTATTATAACATCACAAAGCATGTGAACTTAAATCGGAACGCAGTTTGGTCAAATGCTCAGTGTCGTTTAACTTGACGAGTTTTAGTTCTTTACTGCCATTTACTCCAACGATATCAAATTCGGTCACAGCAGCAGGATCAAGTTTAAATTTCCATAAATCGTCAATTGGCCTTTTTTCGGCCATACATACCATGACACGCACAATGTTATCGTGAGTAATTAGCAAAGAATTTCCCTGCCACGTTTTACCCATAATATAATTTCTCACTCTACCTGCTGTTTCAACAAACTTCTCACCAAAGGGAAAAACAGCTTTTGATGGCATATTTTGCCATAAATCAAATACCTCGGGATAATTGTTTTTGATCCATTTAATGTTTTTTCCCTCCCATTCGCCGTGATTGGTTTCGATTATTGCGTGTTCATAGACAACTTCAACGCCGATTTTTTGGGAAACGATTCGTGCGGTTTCCATGGTTCGTTTTAATGGACTGGATATTATTTGGTCTATATCCCGTGTCAAACTTTCCGCAAGTGCTTTTGCTTGTTTTTTGCCAAGCGGAGAAAGCCCAGTGTTATAAGTCTGGCCTTGATAAATCCCTTTTGTGTTTGCAATACTTTCAGCGTGTCTTGCCACTAATATTTTTGCCATATTTTTAATGATTAATTCCTGTATACCTTTACGTAAGAGTGTTTTGTTATTTCACACTTTTTGGTTCAGAAATAAAAAAACACCTTCCAATCAGGTAAGGTGTTGTGCCCCCGTATGATGGGGAGGTGCCAGCTCAACTTTGCTTGAAAAGTTAATTTCAAGTCTACTTTATTAACGCTGTTACGGGCTAACCCGTGTCGGTTATTACCCCGACAAGCTCCGTTGGTGGAATCCGACAGTATCGGGCCAACATCAATGCTATTATGTGAGTATTTTATGTAAGATTGACTGTTGTGTCAAACAGTGAAATTTTACATAATAACTTTTCTTTGTTATAAATATATAATGACAATTTTGTTGCCTTTAAATACTTGTCTAATCTTTCGTATATGATTTCATTCACTCTATGAGGGAACGAAAAGAAGAACCAATGCAAACTGAGTTTTACGCCGTGTGTCCTGGAAAAAATGGGTTGAATTCCCATATAGTTCCGATAACAAACGGTGCTCAGCAAGGTGACAAAGTGTCATGTCTCACACATGGAACAACATTAACTGTTGAAGCAAATGAAGATTGGGGTAGATTGTCAGTAGAAGTTACAGTAATACCTGTTTAACCATAAATAACCATAAACTTTTTTTCTTTACCTATGGTTTTTGTCCCCATACCTTATATAACAAACTAAACTCGCGGTTTACAAATATCCACAGACTTCTATGTAGAATCTTGATCATATGAGAATAAAAACTAACCCATCACAGGCCCAAATCTTCATGGATATTTTGCATTGAAGTTAATGCGATCTCGATAAATTCCTCCAGTGCAATACCGAGTCTTTCCTCACACATTTTTATCTGCTGTCTATCAACTCCGGCTGCAAATGCTTTTTGTTTCCATTTACTTTGAATTGACCCAACAGTGACGGCTGATAGTTTCTTCTCGGGTTTAACCAGAGCAACCGCAACGATTAACCCGGTAAGTTCATCACATGTATACAAACTCCATGCCATACGTGTACTTGGTTGAGGAGCACCGTCTACATAATTCCATGCATGCTCAGCGACTGCCGATTTAACATCCGAGTGAGCTTCCAGTTCATCAAGCCATTTCAGAGCTCTTATTGTATGTTCTTTTTTTGCAGTTTCTTTTGTTTCTTCATAATCAACATCGTGAATCAGTCCCGCCAAACCCCATATATCCTCATCTTCACCAAATCTTTTAGCAAGAGAACGCATGACGGCTTCCACAGCATAGCAATGTCTACGCAAGTTAATGTTTGTAATATGCTTATGAAGTAAATTTATTGCTTGATCTCTCGTCATTTCTCTTGTTTTTTTACTTTCTTAATGCTTTCGGGTTTGAGCAAAGGAAAAAGAACTGCTTCACGGACAGGTAAATCGGCTAGAAATGAAAACAATCTCTCACTAACACCAAAACCGGTAACAGGAGGCATACCAAATTCGAGTGCTTGCACGAAATCATAATCATGCATCTGCGCTTCTTTGTCGCCTTCATCGCGCATGCCTTGCTGCGCCTTAAATCTTTCTTGTTGGTCAACCGGATCGTTTAACTCACTATAGCCATTCCCCATCTCACTTCCAGCTAATATTATCTGATACCTTTGGGTAAATTCAGGTCGATCTTCCAATCGCTTTGATAAGGGCGACACTAAAACCGGATGCCCAACGAGAAAAACAGGACCGCCAATTTCTTTTCTTACCTGTTTCCACAATAAATCAATTAATCTCCCCTGTGTATCACTTTTTTCAAATCTAATCTTTAATTCGTTAAGCTTGTTTTTGAGATCATCTATGCTTGCCACCGATACATCAATCCCCATCTTTGCCTTGATTGAATCTACATAATCGATTTTTTCCCATTTGGTATCCAAATTAATCGAAAATCCATTTATTTTAAATTTAAGACTACCAAAAACTTTTTGCGCAACGTACTTATACATTTCTTCGACAAGTTGCATCGAATCAACATAACTGGCATAAGCCCAGTAAAATTCCATTTGCGTATAATCCTGAAGATGCTCACGGCTTAATCCTTCGTTTCTAAATTGTCTACCTATCTCGAATGTTTTTTCAAAGCCGGCGACCATCAATCTTTTTTGCCACAGTTCTCCCATAGAAATCCTTAAATAAAGATTGATATCAAAAGCGGCATGGTGGGTTACAAACGGATTAGCATCGGCACCGCCTGCGGTATTTTCCAAAACCGGAGTCTCGACCTCAAGAAAACCTTTATCGATCATGAAGTTTCTGATACTCTGCCAAAACATGGCTTTTTTTCTAAACAGATCCTTCAGGTCGTCGTTAACCAATAAATCGATATATCTTTGCCTATATCGCAATTCTTCATCTTTGATGCCGTGCCATTTTTCGGGAAGAGGCCGTACTGATTTGGTCAATATTTTTATTTCGCTAGGTATTAGCGATATTTCACCGCGGACTGTTTTCCCGACCACACCATTAACCTCCAAAAAGTCTCCGACATCAGTCAACTTTATAAAATCGGTAAAACCTAAGTTTTGTTTTTCACGAGATGTTTCATGTAATGTCTTTTTTTGTACAAATACTTGCAATTTTCCCGTTTCATCCTGAATATGACCAAAGGCAATATTTCCATGCTCACGCAATCCAACCAATCGCCCCGCAAGCGAAATTTCTTTGCCTTCAAACTTCGAGTAGTTATTTAATATATAAGAATTCGAAAAATCTTTCTTAGCGCTTGCCGGATAAGGATCAATGCCCATCTCACGCAATTTAGCTACTTTTGCAAGTTTTATTGATCTAATTTCTTCTAATCTACTATTTTTCATTTATTATTTAGGATGCTTCTAGTTTAACAAACTTATGTGTTTATGGAAACATAAGCATTATACAATTCACCCAGTTGAATTAGTTTACTTATCTCTACTGATTCGCTTGTTGTATGCGCATCTTTGCTTCCATCGCCAATATTAATTACTTTTATACCATTTTTAATAAAGGCGTTAGCATCACTACCACCAAACGAATTTTTGTATTTCGGTTTTATTCCCAGTTTAGCAAATGCTTTTTTTACATCTCCCAAACACCTATCGTTTTTGGCTAAACGATACCCTTCACTATATGGTTTTTCCTCATATATTAATTTGACACCACTGCTTACTTGTGCTTCGAAAACATTGCGGGTTTTTACCAATGTCTCGTTAAATGTCGCGAATGAAAAGCTTCGTATTTCACCTTCAATACTAATACTTCCGGGTATAGTATTTGTTGCGGTTCCTCCTTTTATTAGTCCGATATTACACGTAGTTAATTTGTCGACTCTTCCAATGGTCATTAACGACAAAGCATCAATAGTCGGAATAAGCACATTTCTTCCTTTCTCTGGAATAGATGAATGTGCCAGTTTTCCGACAAACTCCATTTTTAAATCAGTAATCCAAGGTGAGGCAGTAATTATAGTACCCAATTCGGAAGAGCTGTCGGCAACAATTCCGCTTGTAGCGTGTAATTGACGAAAATCAAACTTACTTATTCCACTATCCGTTTCTTCCCTGACACTAAAAACCAACTCAAGTGGTCGATGGTTGAGCTGCAAATTATCAAGGGTCTCTAAAATCGCTGCGATACACACTTTGTTATCCGCACCCAATATCGTTTTTCCACCACTTGTAATAATGCCGTTATTAACTACCGGTTTAATACCGCGTCCGGGTTCCACCGTATCCATATGACATGAAAGCACCACCGGTTTACGACCTTCACCGATTTTTGCAAACACATTACCCTCCTCATCAACCCTGAAATTCACATCGAGTTTGGTTAATCTGTTGGTAATATATTTTCGTATTTCCTCTTCGTGACCCGACGGGCTATCAATCCGTACCAAGTCGCAAAAAGTATCAATAATTTTATTCATATTAGTTTATTAAATTTCCAAAGAATTCCCCGATTTTTCCAAAAGCATCTAGTGAGATACTGCTTTCTCCCGGTTCGATAGGCACTCTCCCTTGTGACGCATGCAATTGGCGACACCTTTCCTCAAAACACTCTGCTTTGATGGTATTGGTAGCAATTAAGGTACATGGTATTCTTCTTGGACCCTGACTCCGATCTAAAACATGCTCTAAGCCTTCTTTATCCGACTGGTTATGCCTTCTTCGATAGCCGCATGTTAAACCCACTCTTTCCGAACAATTAATACATGAACAGGTCAAATAAGACAAATAGGGATGTGTGGAAAAATTAAGTGGTTCCATTTCGGCTCCTTTGTTAAATGCCCATGCAGTCACAGCTTGTTTTATTGTCGCTATTCCCAACATTTCTCCCCACATTTGACCAGCTTTTTGTTTAATTTGTTTTCCACCCAGTGATCCTATACTGCAACCCCGGTAATTTGGGTGTGTTATAGCAGATCCAAACTCGACAACTTGCATGCCAATTTCAGCAACTCCCCGAGTATTTAATGCCGGATACATCGTTCCATGATATAGAACTGTCCACTCGCCACTGGCACCAGGATGATCTTTCGTTATCATCATGACCGTTTCTCCTGCTTTGAATTGATCCAATAACGCTTCAGGCGACTTTGGCAGCATTTCACCGGGGTTAACATTGTTATAACCGACAATCATGTCGGATACTTGCGCAGTCATTGCCATTAAAGCATCGTGTGGTATGCGATGCATCGTCAAATCACCTGATCCGGTAATTGTGGTTGCACTGGTTACTACATTTTGTAACTCGGTGTTTCGTACTAATATTTCCATGATAGTAAAAGGTTTTAACCATAAAAAAAACTCCCTTTCGGGAGTTTCTCAACGCAAAAAAGACAAACTCCCGTCAGGAAGATGTCTTGTCCTTAGATTGTGAGTTTATTATATTTAACATTCAGGGTAATTTACATAAAAAATGATCTAGCGTCAACCGCCTAAAATTAATCAATTGCCAGAACTTCATAGACGACTTTGCCTGCCGGTGCATCAACATCAACTTTTTCTCCGACTTTCCGACCAACCAAGGCTTGGCCAAGAGGAGACGCGTGAGAAATTTTTTTCTGCATCGGATCCGCTTCCCATTCTCCGACGATATGAAAGACCACTTCTTTTTCGTTAACTTTAAGTTTGACGCTCGTTCCAATAGCAACTCCATTAGTAATCGCCGAATCATCAATAATGCTTGCGTTTTTTATCACATACTCTAATTCCTCGATTCTTCCGTCTAAAAACCCAAGCTCTTCCCGTGCGCTGTGATAGTTACTATTTTCTTTCAAATCACCATCTGCACGCGCACCAGCCAATCTCTCGACCAATTTTGGACGTTTGAGATTTACTAATTCATTCAGTTCTTTTTTAAGCGAACTTAGACCTTTGTCGGTCAATTGTATATTTTGATTATTTTGATTCATATATTTCTCTTCATACCACCTTACAAAGCATCCATATGCTTAATGTTGGAATAATAAGAGGGGGGTTAATTTTTTACTTCTGTTATTAAACCAAGCAAATCATTAAATTTTGCTTGGATTTAGTCTGATTAATAACTTTGGGCATAGCAGGTATTCTACTACCTATATATGGTATTTGTCAATACTACGCGGCTAATTTTTCAAGTGCAGCGCGTATTTTACTGTCCGTTTTTTCAGGTGTTATGTCAATAACGAGCGCCAATTCCTCAACAAGTCTCGATGTAGACAATTCAAACATATCTTTTTTACTTTTACTAAACGTCTCACTTGTTACCTTCTCCATCCAAAGGCTCCTGAGTATCCGTACCGTAGTATGTGGATCATTTTCACCCAAAGCTTGCTTTACAGTATCTATGTCTGTTGCAATTTGGTCATCAAGTGCTTCGGAAAGTTTTTTCATTATCATTTTTGCATCATCCCGCGACATAGGTTCTCTGATATTCGTTTGTCCGATGCTGTTTTCCGGAATGGAGCAAATCATGCCTTTGTTCTCAGGCGATTTATAGTAAGGTCTAAAATGCAAAATGCGAATCGGTTGTCCTTCGGAATCAGTTTTATTCTCAATTTTAAATATTCTAAAAACTTGACCAAATTCTACCAGCTTATCACCCACCTTATAATGTTTAACTTCACTCATGGTAACTCAACAAAAATCACATTCTTTCCAACTAATTTCTCAATGAACAAGTACATTATAGCACATTTTGATCACATCTGTTTGGTCCAAACTGATACATCTAACTAAGGTACTCATGTGAACACACAAAGGTTTTAGTAAGTTTTTTGTAAATATATAAATACTGTAAAATAAATTATGAAAATAACCGTTAGTGTAAATGATAATATGCAAAAAAATTACACATATTATCTAACCGAGCCTGTTGGGAAAAATTTTGATCCCGATTTTACACCGGAATTGACACCCAAAGACATGTTGGAGCTAGGAGTATTTGGGGGCAAATATATGACCGACTGTACAGACGAATTTCCGCAAGATTGGTTTATCAAAGCAAAACTATCACCTCACAAAAAAGATATCTCACTAAATTACTTTGGAGTCGATGCCAGTCAATCACTTGCATTTTGGCAACGAAAGGGCTGGATAAACAAAAATGACCCACGGGGTTGGTTTCAGTGGTACTGCAGATATTACATGGGCCGGAGAACTTTAGACGACGATAGGCAAATCAAAAGATGGAAAGCCGTTAAACGCCATATCGCTCAGCTTAAGAAAAATTGCGCCAAACACAATTTGTCATGCCGCCCGCGACAACGACAAGCACTACTCCATTGGGCGTATGATTCAAGAAAGTTATGATGATTCACATACACAAAATGTTTGGTAGCTTCAAGAAGTATTGTTTTTTATCTACAGATAATTATTGGCTCGCCTTTATTGGAATTAATTTGATGCAACAAACACCTATGCGGTTACAAAACTAATCATCAAATGACGTCCTCTACCGACAATAGTCGGTAGCATCCGTCTTCTATTAAGGATTCGATCTACAACCACTGATTGAAATCAGTGGTTGTAGACTTAACGAGAATAACCAAATATTAAATTAAGTCGATTAATCAACCAAGGTGACATCTGGTCACAGATGACAAAATACGGTAACGGGTTTATAATCAAATCTCTATTTGCTTTAGAGTTTTACCATGTCAATCGCACTATTGTCGCTTGCGGCTTTGTTGTTCGTAATAATAATAAGCTGTGTAATTCAAAGGTTAAATCCCGGATTGTTATCATTATTGGCTACTTTAATTATTGGCACGTATGTAGCAAAACTGCCGCTCAATGATTTAATTAAAACTTTCCCCATCTATTTATTTTTATTACTCATTTCAATGGGTATAATATTCGGGGTTGCTCAAAGCAATAAAAGCATGCACGTGCTTACTTTTAAAGCAATAAATTTGATACGGGGGAGAACCTTACTTTTACCGATTCTTTTTTTTCTTCTAGCTTTTGGTATTTCGGCTGCTGGTCCTGGAAATATCGCAAGTGTTGCTCTACTTGCTCCACTTGCCCTACCACTTGCAAAACAATACAAGGTTTCATCTTTGATAACCACAATCATGATCTGCACCGGTGCAAATGCAGGAGCGTTTTCTCCATTTTCGCCAACGGGTATTGTTGCTATTGGTTTAATGCATAAAATCAGTATTGACGAACAACTAATCTGGGTCGTGTTTATCGCTGCAGCTTTATTACAAAGCGTCTCAGCATTAGTCGCGTATTCTTTTTTCCTATTACGATCAAAAAGGCGTGGATTTAAAGAAACAGAGAACGAAAACACAACAAACAACAACGCTAAATTAGACAAACGACAAAAAATGACTTTAGGGTTTATCGCCTTATTAATTATTTTGGTAACAGTTTTCAAAGTACAACTTCTTATTGCTTCCGTATCGATTGCGGTACTTATGTTTATTTTTGATCTTGCCGACGAAGAGAAAGTGCTTAAAAAACTTCCTTGGAGTACGATTTTAATGGTAACGGGAATTGCAATTCTAATTGGTTTGCTTGAAAAAACCGGCGGTTTAGATATTGCAACAACGTTTATTGCAACAAATACCAATCCCAAAATGGTTAATGGTGTCTTGGCAACAGTCACCGGAGTTGTTTCTGCTTACAGTTCATCTTCCGGAGTGGTAATGCCGGCCTTCATTCCATTGATTCCCAAACTTGCAATGCAAATGGGCATTATCAACATGGTTCCAATGGTTATTGCAGTCGCCGTAGGATCACATATGGTTGACGTTAGTCCACTATCCACGCTTGGAGCTTTATGTATTGCAGCGATTGACTCAAAGACTGAACGTACACGAGTTTTTAGATTGGTAATGATGTGGGGACTTGCGATGTCTTTAGTTGGCGGATTACTTGCCTATCTTTTTCTCGACATCGGGTATAACTTAATCTTCTAATTAATCTTATTATCCGTGGATATCGAAAGTAATTTAAACAATACTACTTTATGCCTTAGAAGTGTTAACGATACTTTGACGCTTTGAATGTTTCAATCCATTTGAGCCATTCTTTTCTTCCCAATCACCCGACTGTTGCGAGAGAATTGAAAAAAGCGAACATTCCCTTATGTCTTTTGCATTTAAGATAAATTGCATCACCCTCTCACTCCCAATTCCGTACCCCGCGTGCGGTTTTGTTTTTCCCGCCATAATAATGTCTTCCAAATACCAGGTAAAATCGCTATATGTTCCGCCTCTTTTTTTGTGAAGATCAAACATTGTTGAGGTGATTAATCTTTCCTTGAGTTTTTTCCCATCATGTTCGCGCACCGCAGACCCGACCGCTTCACCGGCGTTTGGTAAAATTAGATCTGCGCTAAGGACAACCTTGGGATCGTCCTGCGATACTTTCATGTTAAAAAATTTAATTTCTTTCGGATAATGTGTAATAAATACCGGAATCTGTCGCCCACTTTCTTTCTGGTTACCGTTTAATATATCGACTACTTTTTGCTCATGTTCCGCTTTTAAATCATCGCCAAAAGCTAAACTTGTAAATCCTGACCATTTAAGTAAAATAACCGCCTCCGAATAAGGAATTTGATAAAAGGGTTTTTGTGTTACTGTCTTTAACCAACCAGTATCCAGATTGTAGACAGTCTCAAGTTCGTGAGAGCACGACGCAACTACATTTGATACTAGTGCTTTGACAGCCGACTCCACATGCGATAAAAGTGTTGTAAACATTTTATTCTCACTGTAATTTGCCAAACTCATTCCCGCTATCGTGCAATCAAATTCCTCCTCCACTAATCTAAACTGCCTCAAATGCCTTACGTCTTCTGTTTCTTCGTCACGACCACTGTGGATTATCGTATAAACTCCGGGGAAATATTGTAGCGACTGTTCCAATGATAACTGTCCTGTCTGTGTAAAAAACAATGGAAGGTTTAGTCTATTTCCAACTTTAAATAGTGTATCGACATTTTCGCAAGCTCCCGTAATTCCCACAATTTCGGGGACATCTACATATGTAAGCCCTGTTTTTCGATAATGATCATGAATTGCATAATTGATACTGGAGTTTATTTTTATCAGAGTGGGCAGTTTACAGCTTACTTTATTCGACATGTTTTAGTTCAAAAAAAAAGAGCCATCGGCTCTTTTTATATACGACTATTATTAATAGTCCAAAAGTTATCTTTCTTCAAAATCTTTTTCATCTTTCCTAACTATTAAATTTATCAACACACCATATAAATTGTCAACTATGTAAATTAACTTGAACAAATTTAAATACACAAGATTTTAAATGGAGAAATAACTTAGAAATTTAATTTACACATTTACATCTAGTCCAGTCCGCCACAATTCCGGAGCAGGTATTTGATCCGGCAGAGTACATGATTTGCGTACACGTAGCAATACCGCCAGACAGCGGGAGTAACTGACAACCTTGCGATGTACGATCGTAGTACTTTCCATTTATTCCCAGGGAGTCAGTACCAATAGACGTACACGTCAGTCCTATCGAATTACACCTGGTGTTGCAGTTCTGATTAGTGCCGGAATTCAATATGACTTGCGGTTGCGGTGTTGGCGGAACCGGTGTTAACGTTGGGGGAACTGGAGTCAATGTGGGCGGTACTGGTGTTAACGTTGGGGGGATTGGAGTTGGGGTTTGGTTGTCATCAACTGTTACTCTGAATGTTGCCGTATCAAACTGTCCAAATTCATCGGTCACTTTTACTACAAAAGTATTCAAGCCAACAGCTGACAAAGGTACCGACGAAGAAACCATCAATCCATTACTGCTTCCATCCAAAGTCAACCAACTTGGGCCAGACACAATACTATAAATGTCGGTATACGGATTCTCATCTATTACATGAGGCACTAAGTAATATGAGTAGAAACTTCCAACTGTACCATTGTATGAGGATATAATTGGATCAGCATTGAAATATGGTGCAGCATTAGGCACAGTGGTTGGAGTAGGAGTAGGAGTAATAGGACTTGGTGCAACATTACATTTCGCACCAAGATTGTAGGTATGAATAGCGGAGGGTTGTGGATTAGCAGCCGGGGACAAATTTATGTCCAAATTCAGTTGCTGATAAATATTATAAGTATTATACGGCGGATAACTTAAGTCTGTGTAAGATCTCAAATTACTTGCGTAGTATGTTGAACCATCCCTGGCAACATAAAAAGTAATAATTGCGTTACGATAATTATCAATAGAAATTCTTGGCACATTCACGGTGTATTGTGTATTTGAAGTTTGAATCACAACTTGACTGGGATCCAACACGAGATCAGGATGAGCACCATCATTGTAAGTTCTAAAACTAAGTGTTAGATAGTTTGTCGATGCATTGGTAATCAATGGGGTATAAACACCGTTATAATAATCTCCATATACTTTATCAGTACCCTCAAGGAAGGTGCTGTTGTCGCTCATTTTTCCACCAACGAAAATGCGAACTCCCTGATAATTTGCAGGATTAACAGGATACACGTTTACCACATTATTCAATGCCAGAGAAACTTGTGAAGCAACAGTTGCATGACATGTGTTTTCTGCAGGAGGTGCTATCACACTAATATTTGTCGGTGAAACGACTGAGTAATCTACTAAATCAATCTCGTTACAAACACTTCCATTGCAACTGGCTTCTTTTAAATAATGACTAGACCCTGTAGAAAAATTTGTATCCAAACTTATAGGATAACTTCCCGGAGTTGCATTATTGGCATTGAGAAAGTAATAAATGATTGGATCTGCCTCTACATCGTAAAGATTTAAATATCCAGAATCAACATAAGCTGATGTGAGAATTTTCGACACCTCAGGGGTAACACTGTAATGCATACTACCATTTATATAATTTTTTGTACCTGCATATGACATGTAAGTAAATGCGTTTGTATTTATGTTGAAATGGTCGACAAATCTTGTAACTCTATGGGCACTAGTTCCAGGCTCGGTAATATAGAGAGGAATATGAAACCGATCACCTTGCGCGATCGTAACTCCCCTGACTCCCAGCTGTACAGTAGCATTAGGCTGTTTAGTTAAAACTAACTGTGGAGCTGTTTTTGTCTCTCGTGAAGAGTAAGTCGCACTACCGTTTGACAGTGTCTCAAGTAAAAAGATCACTCTAAAGGCATCATTTTTTTGTACAACCTCGGATACATCCAATTCAACATAACCGTCGACACTCTTTTTAGTGTTATCAATAGTTCCGATTAATTTTACCGGATAGGAATCAATTACCTTTAAATTATTGTCTGTTTCTTTCACGCTCCCACCTAATTCATATACGTTAACAGTTGCAAGATCTGATTTGACTAGCTTAAGACGAAGTACGGCTGTAGTTTTTTGGTCACCGGTTGGCACATCGAATCCGATGACTACTTTTGATTTCGCATAGGCTGTTGATGATACAACCAAAGTAGTCGATGTCCCGGAATTTATTTTAGGTGGATTGTTATATAAAGTTACATCAAACTTGGGATTATACTTGCCAGCCAGAGCGGCACGTGTTGATAAATCTGTTGGACGAGATACTATCCATACTGAAACAAACAATGAAAAAATCAGAAGAAATGGCGTAACCAATTTCAGGTATTTGGATTTGTTAATCCATTCACCAGAAAAAAATACGCCTAACCGCTTCATATATTACTAATAATGATTTGTCGTTTAATTAATGTCAATGGTTCATTTAATTTGCACCTTAAGAAATATAGGTTGAACAATAGATGGGCATGCCACAAGAATCTGTGTTTTTCTGAAAGATGTTTCAAAAGAGTTTATTCACTCCTTCGCGTAAATCACACTTATAGGCACAATTTTTTTACGAAGTATGTACAAAAATCCATCAACGTTAACCACATCAATTTGGATATATATTTAATCAAACTCTAAGGGGATATTATTTTCAACCCCATTAAACTACCAAGGTGTCACAAAAACAACGCTACCCCAAAATGAGAAATATTGTTAGGAATGATTCTCTACCGACTTTAGTCGGTAGTATCCGTCTTATGTTAAAGATTCGATCTAAAACCACTGATTGAAATCAGTGGTTTTAGACTTAACGAGAATAAAAATTATTGACAACAAAGTTCAAAGGTCGAATTAACGTTACACGATTCATGATTTGGAAGACCACACCTTCCCGTTCTGGTTTTACCAAGATAACATACTAAACCAGCTCGGCAATCGGTCGTCTCTCGGCATAATCCATAACATGAACCAAAAGCAGGAGTGGCGGTGGGTGGTACCGGTGTCGCAGTTGGTGGTACTGGTGTCGCGGTGGGTGGTACTGGTGTTAGTGTTGGCGTAATTGACGGTGTTGGGAATACAGGTTGATCACCAAACACACATTCTCTAGCGCGCCACGCATTGTTGAACGATTCTATTGAATAGGCAAACGATAAGGTTGCAACTTTGTTCAAAGCACTGACTCCGGTACTCGGATACACATCAATCTGATGTGTCGTCGATGTAACGTTATTAGCATGATACGAAGAACCATCTGTCGTGGGATAAAAAGCCATCCATTCATCATGTGTGGAATTATTGTATATTTGCACGGGAGGTACATAAATTGTTTTTTGTTCACCATCTATCATCAAAGAAAGAGTTCGTGGTTCAAAATTATGAGTAATTGCTTGAGGACTTGTTGGTCCATGAAATGCGAGTATTAAATGCTGACTTGCACCAGTTTGTAGCTGTGTATAAGTCGTGTTTTCGAGTGTTCCGTAATGTATCGTATTTGCCGACGTGGGTGGGATCGTGTTATTTGTCACTCCATAAATTTCAATCTTAGCAAACAGTCCGGTAGGCCCGCCTGTATCAATTTCTGCATACGGAATATTTGCTTGCACATTTGTTACGGCATTGCTTACCGTAAGGCTTCTATGGCTTTCTGAATAAGGCAAATTGCAATACGGTACATTGTTTGTGATAGAAATCTGACTAGAACCGTTTACTGTTGCGTCTGTAATTGGAACAGTATAAGGATTGATCAGTAAACTTCCACTTACCAAATTGTTGTTATATACAGTACCCACTGTTGCATTATCAGGAACCTTATACCACAGCTCAACCATATCGCCATCAATTTCCAAGGGACTAGTCGCTTGATTTGCCGTAATACCAAGAATTGGCGGAGTCAGAAAAGTTAGGTAGCAATTATGATTAGTTACTATACACGTACTCTTTTTAATAAACCCCAAATAACTTAGTCTGGAGTCGGGATTTATCTGAAATTCGATATAACTAATAGTATCCTGTGGTGAAACAATATTTGATTTGAGTGGTACATAATCACCCGGCCTTGCTACTACATTTCCGTTTTTGACAAGCGTAAAGACGGTGCTTGTCGAAGTCGGAGAATTTAACACTAACTGCGGTTTAGTAGACGATTCTCGTGAATAATACGTATTTGTTCCCGTAACTAAGTTTTCAAGTAGAAAATATATCTTCACATTATCAACGCTATTTACCGTTTCGGTGACATTTATTTCCAAATATCCGTCAGACGATTTTTTCGAATTCGACATTTTTCCAATTAATTTTGTCGGATATGTGTCCAATACTTTCAAACTAACATCCGTCTCGCCTATCTCACCCATTAACAAATATACATTTACATCAGGAGTAACTGTTTTTTGTGGTTTTATTCTAAAAACAGCAGATTCATAGTTTCCATTTCCCGGGAAATCAAAACCAACAACTACCTTGGATTTTGCAGTTTTGGAAATTGAGGAAACAAGTGTTGTCGACTTATTCGGATCAATCTTTACTGCAGAACTATATAAAGTCGTGTCAATTCTCGGGTAATAAATATTTACAGAAGAAGCCTTCGGTCTAAGCATACTCGGGCGAGATACAGCCCAAACCGATATGAAAAGTGAAAAAATTAATAGAAAGGGAGCAACCAGTTTTAAATACTTATTCTTTACTATCCATTCACCAGCAATAAACGCGTTTATACGCTTCATATATTAATAATGATTTGGTATCAAGCCAATGTCAATGACTCATTTTGAGCATAGTAATATGTCACTATCCAATATTTTTCATGCCTATCAGACAAAAGTTTATTTTCCGACAAGGTACTTAATCTACGGCAATAAAACACGTGGCATTGAAATTAACAACTAAGTGTATTTAGTATTCAAGCTATGGATAAAAGTCTTATAATATGAGAATGTCGCTGCAAACCACATCCTCGCCTGGAAAAATAATTCTCTCAGGAGAACATGCAGTCGTTTACGGACATCCGGCACTTTTAGCGGCGGTTAACAAAACACTTAGTATCACCGCCTTGGACGATAGGTTGTTACATACAATATATAAAAGCATTGACAATTTACAAAGTACCGACAGCCTTCCTTATATTTTCAATCAGCAATTTATACATAAACATAAATTAACAATACAATCCAATATTCCGATCGGTTGCGGGATGGGGTCCTCCGCCGCCTACTCAACAGCTTTATCGATGCTTATTTATAGTAGTGATAAACACGAAATAGAAGACAAAGTCGAACGACTTTCTTATCTTTTCGAAAAGCAAAAACATAATAACTCAAGCGGTGCCGACACCGCAGTATGTCAAAGGGGTGGTTTTTTGTGGTACAGAAAAGAGTCTGAAAATTTTAAAATATTTAAAAGCCTGACCCCCAATAGTTCATTTCCGAAGTTCTCAATACTCAATACCGGTACACCCAAAGAATCAACCGGTGACATGGTAAATTTGGTTTCAGAAAAATATAAAATAAAAAAAAGCCAGACACATAAACTTCTAAATAATATTGCCGATACAACAAAATGTTTCCTTGAATTTTTCTTGGGCAATAAAAAATATCAAATCAAGGAACTGATAAGAGAAAATGAAATATTACTTGAAAAACTTGGTGTTGTTTCTACGAGTACTGCTAGTTTAATTCGTCAAATCGAAAAAATTGGCGGTGTGGCAAAAATTTGCGGTGCGGGAGGATTTAAGGGAGATTCGGGAATATTGCTTTGTTATCACACGGATTTAGAAATTATTAAAGAATTTGCACAAAGCCACAACATTAGTTTACTAAAGGGCATTAAACTCGGCATGCCAGGAGCCCGCATAACAAACAATTAGATAAATATATATCTAATCATTTTCGTGGAAATAACAATACTATATTAATAATCCACCTTTATTCATGGTGTTAATTAAAGTAAAATACTATACATGGAATTGAAAGATAAAATCGTAGTTATTACTGGTTCCTCAAGTGGTATTGGGAGAACCACAGCTATCAGATTTGCTCAAGAAGGAGCAAGGGTTGTCGTTAATTACAATATCAATAAAAAAGGTGGAGAAGAAACACTTAGAGATGTGAAAAAATATTCTGAAGGTTTATTAATTCAAGCTGATGTTTCAAAACCAGACGATATAAAACGATTATTTCAAAAGATTGAAAAAAAGTATGGAACAGTTCATATTTTAATAAACAACGCTGCAATTCCTAACGACAAAGTGCCCTACCTCGAGGCGTCTTACGAAGATATTGTTGAACTAGTTCACACTGACTTAATCGGGCCTATGCTCTGCTCCCAAATTGCAATTGGGTATATGCAGAAGCAAGGATTTGGTAAGATCTTAAACACAAGCTCAATTAGAGGCGCTGAACACGGTGGCAGGTCAATAGTTTATGCAGCTTCAAAATCCGGTATAAATAGTTTTAGTAAAACACTGGCAAAAATGGTTTCTCCAATAATTCAAGTTAACGCAGTTGCTCCAGGTTTTGTCAAAACTAGAAATTACGACAAAATGACCAAGGAACAAACGGATATGTTTATAGAACAAACTTATTTGAAAAGATGGGTAACGGAACATGAAATCGCCGATGCATTTGTGTTCCTTGCAAAAAATGATGCAATGACTGGGCAGGTCATTTATGTTGATGCAGGGTTTACTTTGAAATAGCATGAAACTGTTTTTGGCGTCAGAAGCAAAACACCCCCAAAGCATTGAAAAAATGAACGAATTCATTGGTGGTTTTGAAGGAAAATCTATTGCCTATATTCCCACAGCCGCTAACGGTGAAAATCCATATGGAGAATGGGAGAAAGAAAGCTCAACTTGGAAATTAGTAAATACGTTAGGTGCAAAAGTAACGCCCGTCGTACTTGAAGATTACAAAGACAAAAGTGTTGTCGAAATATTAAAGGGCAAAGATATTATATGGTTTCACGGAGGTGCGTGTGGTTACCTCATGTATTGGATTAGAAGATGTGAACTAGATAAACATTTACCTAAATTATTAGAAGAAGGTAGCATGTATGTCGGATCAAGTGCGGGAAGCATGATTACAGCTTCAACATTAAAAGTAACCGAGTGGTATTTGGGAGAATCCGAACCCGGAGCTAGTATTTTCCCAGGCTTTGGTTTTGTTGATTTTGAGATCTATCCTCATTTTGAAGATGGCATGCTTCCTGAAATTAAAAAACATTGGAACGGGGGAAAAATATGTTTACTGAAAAATGGAGAAGTAATTACTGTTGTTGATGGCAAAGTTACGATTCTGGGTGAAAAAAGATTTCTGGAAGGAGAAACAAAATGAAAAATGCAATAATATTTCACGGAACTGGGTGTACACCTAAATCTTATTGGTTTCCAAAGACCAAAGAGCATTTAGAAAAATTAGGTTTCGATGTATGGGTTCCTCAACTTCCGGATGCAAATAACCCCGATATATCAAAATGGCTACCTATTGCGTTGAGTGGAAAATACACAAGAGACACTGTCGTTATTGGCCATTCAGCAGGTGGTCCTTTGGTGTTAAGTGTTCTGGAAAATATTGATGTTACTATTCATAAGGCAGTAATTGTTGCTGGATTTGCAAGAAAATTAAGGTACGATAAAGAACATAAAACTAAACAACTAATATTACAGTCAAGGTACAATTGGAAGAAAATTAAATCCTCAGCAAAAGATATTATTTACATTAATTCAGATAACGATCCTTGGACCATTGACGATGAAGAGGGTTTGTATATGTGGAGAAAAACTGGAGGCACTCTTATACTTCGGTCTGATGAAGGGCATATGGGATCAGATAGATTTAAACAGCCTTATACCAGATTTCCATTAATTGAAAGGTTATTAGAGATTAAGTATACACGTTCATCAGTTGATGGATCAGACAAAAAATGAAAAATCATATCGAATTATTAGTTGTTGAAAAATTAACTGCTGATCAACAACGAGATGTTGCTTATTTACAAAAAATAGCATTTCCGGACGTAAGTGACGAGGAAGACGAGGAAGATTTTTATCATCATAAATCAGCGCATATACTAGCATATTTGGACGGTAAACTGGTTGGGTGGGCAGGTATACACGAAACAGAACAAATCTTTGAGGAAAAAAGGATTAAACTTGGAGGTTATGGAATCTGTACCCATCCTAATTATTGGGGGAAAGGAATAGCTGGAAAAGTTTCTCAAAAAGCAATGGACTATCTAACAAACAAGAGGTGTGAAGTAGGATTTTTATCAGTCGATTTTAACAACGAAGTATCATTAAGACTTCACAAAAAACACGACTTCGTTATGTTGCATAGAAAGTTTTCTTGGACTAATTCTAAAGGCGAACTCAAGAAAGATACAGGAGGAATGATTGCCCCAATAAGTTCTCGGGAACTTTTTAAATACATACTTGAGGGTAAAGACACTCTTTATGTGGGTAATGGTTATTGGTAAATAAGATCTATTATATATATTTTAAGGAGACAAAATGAAAAATGCAATTGCAAAAAAAACGATCACGATCAGTGGGGTCATTTAGAAAAAGCGATTAAGATAGCATATAAAGTCGGATGTGAGTTTTTGTTATTTAATGGCAATTTAATAGTTCCTCCCGACTTAACAGGGCAGAATAAATTAACGGTATTGCACCATTGTTATCCTAATACAAAAGACTTAAAATCCTAAAAAAGTTACACTTAAAATAAGTATATGGTTATCCCCAAACCCAAATCAAAACAGCCGCTACCGAAAAACGCTTCGAGGGTTTTTAAGGGCGTAATATTTGATGTATATCAGTGGAAACAAAAAATGTTTGACGGTTCAATTGAAACATACGAAAAATTAAAAAGACAAGATACGGTAATTGTTTTCCCTATCATGCATGACGGTAAAATTCTTTTAACCAAACAAGAACAACCCGGTAAAAAACCGTTTATTGGCGCTACCGGCGGAAGAGTTGAAAAAGGGGAAGAAATTATCGATGCCGCCAAAAGAGAATTACTCGAAGAAAGCGGTTACGAAGCCGATGAATATATTTTTTGGAAATCAGTACAACCAATTAGCAAAATTGAGTGGTCAGTTTATATCTTTATTGCTAGAAATTTAAAAAAAGTTGCACCCCCCAAATTGGATTCGGGTGAAAAAATTGAACTGATGCCCGTTAATTTCGATGAATTTTTGGAAGTTGCACTTCAACCAAATTTTTATGAACAAGAAATCTATCGCGACGCAGTGGAGGCAAAATTGGATGAAAGAAAAAAAGAAGAGCTTAAGAAGCTTTTTTGGGGGATGTAGTAGGTATACTTGTTTAATGAATTAAAGTATATGTACTTCAAGTATTATGTACATGAAACAACATAAAGTGCCTTTTATTGTAATTATGAATTTTACGCCGACTACTTTGATGAATTTCAGGACTAAATATTTCCGTCAGAAGCCGTTCAACTTTGAAAAATCTTGCAAAACCGATAATTAATAAACTAATCCCCAGGAAAATAAGAGCAAATCCCCCAAAGTAAAATACTGGGCCCTCAAAAAGTTTCAAAAACGTTACTCCTACTGCCATTGAGCCCACCATTGTTTTTATGTAAGCTAACAAAGTACGTTCGTTTGCCATTGCTGTTCTCTCAAGAGCGAGTTGATCTCGAAGAATTATTTCATTATTGGTTGATACATGATTCAAAGCATTCATGGGTCTTAGTTACTTTAACATGTAAATTATATAACTTATAGTGTTAGCGTTGTTTCACTACTTCACTTATTAAGATAAATACTATTTTGTTACTTCAATTTATTAAACACACTAGTGTATTATATTGAGAAAGAGATACAGGAAACAGCTTCTTTTTTGTGTTTTATTGTTTGTCCTTAATGGACTATTTAAAATTTATTACTTTAGGAACTAAACGTGTAATTGTATTAGGATCTTTTTTTCAAAAACTCTCTGGTGGCTGGGGACTCATCAATTTTATCTATATTAAATCCCGATTTTATAAACAAATTGATATAGTAGTCTAAAGGTCGATGGATAAAACTGAACCTGAGATTTTTATCTCCCTGAATTGAAAACGAAAACTTTTTTATTTTAAAATATCCTTTAAGATCAGAAAAACCTTCTCTTTTGTTTATATTCCAATAACTTGCAAGCCAGAAATGGAACCAATAAGTTGGATGGGGGTTTGATACAACTAATACCCCATTTGTTTTTAATACTCTTTTAAATTCTTTTAATAGTGTTTCTGGTTTTTCAATAAACATAAATACATACTTGCAAAGTATTTTGTCAAAAGTCCCATTATTAAATGGTAACCTCTTGTTTAGATCTGCAACTATAAATTCAACATTTTGATAATGTATTTTAATCTGAGACCAACTTCTCCGCTCCGTCTATGCCTGTTACTTGTGCACCTCTCGCAGCTAAGAGATTGCTGAATTCTCCTGTCCCACTACCAGCATCTAGTATTCTTTTACCTTTTATGTTTCCCAAAAGTTTTAAACAAGAAGGAAAATTTACTAGTTCTTCGTACGGATCCAGCCCGCCAAGTCGTAATTTAGAATACGATTTAGAGGATTCATTCCATTGACTTATATAGTTAATATTTTTCATTAAGCACATTGTAGCATCAAAGCGTGTTGAAATTTGAATGAATAGGTATAAAAACCTTACACAAAGAAGATTTAATAACCCATCAGAGAGTCGAACTTTTTTAACCCCATAACACGAAAAAAACTACAAAACTTAATAATCCAGCCTCGTGTGACCCCACCTAAATAGATTAAAACTCGCACTATTTATCCAATAATATTTAACACACTAACCTATCGTTGGGAGAAGATAATATGATTCTCACCACCCCACAACTACCTCTGATAATTTGAGATATGAGGCCATTTTAGCTCACATACCCACCGATTCAACTAGGAAAAACTAGCGGGTATTTCACGTCTAGACTTTGTCAGAGTTTGCGGAAATGTTTGTATAGAGCGCCTTTATGTAAAGGGGGAATTAAAGTAAAATACGATTAATATGATTTTAGATAACTATAAAGAATTTCTGGATAAATTGTTTACTGATATCCACTCCGAGAAGATTGATGTCTCTGGTTATTATTTGGATCATTTTGGCTACCAATGCTCGTCAAATGACGACTACGATAATTTGAAACCAGAACTACAAAAAGTTGCTGAAATGATATCTGAGAATGTAGTTGGTGGCAGGAGAGTAGGCATTTTTAAGCTCAATACTCCACTTATATATAACAATAAGGAAATTCCAGCAGTTGAGCTGGTTGCCCCTAAAGAAGCTCAAGTTTGTCCTTCAGCGCTAGAACATGCTGAATTTGTTATAGATACTGATTTCGATTCATTTATTAAGAAGTATCCAAACTTAGATTGGGACTTAAATGCTATTAACCAACCAACATTCCCCATGGTTAAACTAAAACTATCTGAAAACACTCAGGTTAAATTTCATTTGAGGCCAGTGTTGGATATTATTGAAGACGAAAAGAAAAATGATTAAATTTGTATATTTCGATGTTGGCGGAGTTGTAATCAGGGATTTTAGTGGAACAAATAAATGGGAAGAACTCAAAACTGAAATGGGTATTAAACCCGAACAAGCAGAAGAGTTTAACGAGATTTTTGATAAATACGAACCCGAAGTTTGTGTTGGGAGAGATGTTGAAACCTTAGTTCCCATACTCCGAAAAAAACTAGGTTTAGAATTGCCTACAAATTACTCGTTCCTTCAAGACTTTGTTAGTAGATTTGAGAAAAACGAATCAATCTGGTCAGTTATCGAAAAGGTGAAAGAAAAATACAAGGTCGGACTATTGACTAACATGTATCCAAATATGCTGGATGAAATTTACAAAGCCGGTTTAGTGCCAGATGTTACTTGGGATGTTGTTATTGATTCGAGTATAGAAAAGGTGAGAAAGCCTCAAACGGAAATTTTCCAATTAGCTCAAGAGAGATCAGGATTTAAGGGAGAAGAGATCCTTTTCATAGACAATGGAGCAAAGCATGTTGATGCAGCCAAAGCGTTTGGTTGGCAAGGTTTTGTATATGATCCCAACAATATCGAGAAATCAAACAAAAATTTAGAAGCAATTTTTCTCTAGCCTAGAGCAAATCTTTACAGTACACAACGGTATTTTTTGTATTCGGTGTCCCATTGGGATAAATTCATATATTGCAGGATCTAAAACAGAATTTCGAACATATCGAAAGAAAAATTGGCAATCTTTATCGGACTTTTTGGTGCAGACCAACGGGTCGCGCTGAACCATGAGAAATTTATGACCCCACCCGGATGGATTCGGCAAGCTCACCATTTATCCCGAGTGGGTACTTTAACAAGCTCAAGATTTACTAAGCTTTATTAGCAAATCAATATCTCCTTCTATTAATGCTTTCTTCTTTGCTCTTGACCATTTTTTAAGTTGAATCTCTCTATTTTCCGCCTCTTTTCTAGTTTCATATTTCTCAAAGTAAATTAGTTTCAATTCAGAAAACTTTTTTGTGGCAATGTTTTGTTCTGCTTTGTGTGACGCAAGTCTCTTATTAATATCTAAAGTCTAACCAATATAGTAGGTTTTCTGATCGCAAAGAAGTATATACACATACCACATACTTCATTATTGTGCGAAACCCTGATTATAAGAAGAGTAGTAAATCCTGAGCATTAGAAGGGTAGTTAACCCTGAGTATTAGAAGGGTAGTTAACCCTGAGTATTAGAAGGGTAGTTAACCCTGAGCTTGTCGAAGGGTGACCCCACCCGGATTTGAACCGGGGTTTCTTGGATGAGAACCAAGTGTCCTAGGCCTCTAGACGATGGGGCCAATAAATTGGCTATTATCAAAACACACCCTAAACACACATGACAACAAGGTGTATGGTAAACGGTTACTTATTATGTGTAAAAATGGTAAACATAAACCGTTTCCATACTTTTGTATCAACCACCAGTATATTTTACCTTGAGCATAAGACAAACACAATTTTTATCACAAAATGTTAAGCTAGTAATATGCAAAATTATAAAAACGAAATTCTATTCCTAATTTTTACAATTCCGGCAACTATCGTACTGCTTTTGTTTATTGCAACATATTCTACTAAGCAACCAAGTGAAGTTAACAATGCAAACGCAAGTTCTTACTTAGCCACAATTACGGTAAATCCCAGTCCCACACCTCAACCGACCATAACGCCATCACCCAGTCCAATACCTACAATCGACTGGGGCGGTGAAAAAATCAGTGCATATATAACCTTTTATGGATGGCCCGACAACACCCCATCAGGGAATGCTATCGCGTATCCAAACAGCAGATATAGCCAAACGTTACATAATTGGGCAAGTGGCATAGGAACATTTAATGATCCACTGACAATTGCAACCGATCCCAGTTTTCTTGCTATTGGAACAAAAATTTATATTCCGCTTCTTCAAAAATACGGAATAGTTGAGGATCTTTGTGAAGGTTGTGTAAACAATGTACAAGAAAGCGGTAGAAATCATATCGATGTCTGGATGGAAAGTAATGATAACCATTCGCAAAGTTTAGTGGCATGTCAGCATTACTGGACAAGACAAATCTCTACTGTTGTTATACATCCATCCCACAATCTTCCGGTAAATTCCTTACCACTTTTTAACAAAGATACCGGTGAGTGCTTGAAGACTATTTAGAAGAAGGGTTAATTTGCGGCTAAATAAGTCGGCCTTTGTATGGCACTATTTCTCACCACTCCGTCAATCGGCCATTTAACAAGTGCAATTTTCAAAACATCATCAAGATTATCTGCAAACACAAACTTAATGTCTTTTTTAACTTTGTCGGGTACATCTTCCATATCTTTTTTGTTGTCCTTGGGTAAGATGATAGTTTTCAAACCTGCACGATGCCCTGCAATAACTTTTTCTTTGACACCGCCAATTTCCAAAACTCTACCTCTTAGAGTCACTTCTCCGGTCATCCCGACCCACCTTCTAACAGCAATACCGGTAAGCGCTGAGACCAAAGCTGTTGTCATCGCGATTCCGGCTGATGGTCCATCCTTGGGAACGGCTCCTTCGGGTACATGGATATGAACATCGATTTTTCTTCCGAAATTCTCTTTAAGTCCAAGTATGTTCCAATTTGCCTTTGCCCAGGTAAATGCGGCGGTTGCTGATTCTTTCATTACATCACCCAATTGCCCGGTTAGAGTAAGTTTTCCAATACCCGGCATCAATGACACTTCAATAAACAATATTTCGCCACCGGATGCGGTTACTGCAAGCCCCGTTGACATACCGATCTCATTGTTTTTTTCGGCAATCAGTGAGTTGTATTTTTGTGGACCTAAAAACTTACGTACATCAGTTGGTGTTATTTTGGTGGGATATTTTTTCTTTTCGGCAACCAAACGAGCTATCTTTCTGCAAATTGTGGCAACATTTCGTTCCAGATTCCTTACACCCGCTTCTCTGGTATAGCTTGAAATAATTTCATTTATTGATTTTGAATCAATCTTAATATTTCTATCGTCCAAACCATGTACTCTAAGTTGCTTGGGAATAAGGAAATCTTTTGCTATATCAAACTTTTCATCAATGGTATAACCGGGGAAATTTATAACTTCCATTCTGTCTCGAAGCGGTCCCGGGATCGTATCGAGAACGTTCCCTGTACAAATGAACATGACATCACTTAGATCATAAGGTACTTCCAAATAGTGATCCGAAAATTCTCTGTTTTGTTCTGGATCAAGCGCTTCCAAAAGCGCACTGCTTGGATCACCTCTAAAGTCAACACCAAGTTTGTCAACCTCGTCGAGCATAAAAACAGGATTTTTTGTCCCCGCGTTTTTTATACCTTGTATAATTCTTCCGGGAAGAGCACCGACATACGTTCTTCTGTGTCCTCTAATTTCGGCCTCATCTCTCACACCTCCGAGGGATACTCTTACAAATTCACGTCCCATTGCGTGCGCAATCGATTTGCCTATCGAGGTTTTTCCAACACCCGGAGGGCCTATAAAACATAATATTGTCGGCTGAAACTCCTTGGGTTTGTCCTTTTTGAAACCACCCTCCTTGGCCATCTTTCTTTTATCGCTTTGTTCTTTTACTTTCATAACAGCTAAGTATTCAATAATTCTTTCTTTTGCTTTCCTCAGTCCGTAATGTTCATTTTCTAAAACATTAACTGCGTTTTTTATCGATACATTATTTGAAGAAAACGTATTCCAGGGCATATCCGTTAACCAATCCAAGTAATTTCTTATATACCCGGTTTCGGGATTGTGAGGCGATAATCTTTCTAATTTCTTTAGTTCCTTTTCCGTTCTGTCTTTGACGTCTTTGGGCATGTTCGCCTTTTTTATTTTCTTTTTATATAATTTTATTTCTTCCGAGCCTTCTTCAATTTCCTCACCCAGTTCTTCATCGATCGTTTTTCTTTTCTCTCTGAGCATCGCTTTCCTCATTTGATTTTCGAATCTCTTTTGCGTTTTAACGGAAATTGATCTCTCCAAATCCAGCACATTTACTTCGTGTGCAAGAAATTCCAACACCTTTTCGAGTCGTTGTTTGAGAGATAGAGTCTCTAATATTTTTTGTTTATCCGAAGTTTTTAATTCAAGTAAAAAAGCAACCTGGTCGACAAGTTCAATCGACGATACGGGTCCGGAGACAAGCTTCATTACCGTCATGATTTCTGCTTGTTTCCCCAGATTAATCGAGTGTTTGAACAATTCACGTAGTTTTTTCGTCAAGGCTTTAGTTTCGGCATTTTCTTCAATGTTGTCTTCGACTTCAATAACCTTACCGACTAGATATGGTTCAGAGGAAATTACTTGATTTAATCTAACCCGTGCCTGACCACGTACGACCGCATGAATTTCACCTTCAGTTGTCATCATTTGGTTAATTGTCGCGATAGTGCCAATCGGGAAAAGATCATCCAAATCCGGGTCAACAGTTCTTGCGTCCTTTTGAGCAAAGATGGCAACCACCTTATCTTCCTGGAAAGCTGCATTGACAGCAGCTAAACTTTTTTTACGTCCGAAGGATAAAACGGGTTCGGTATGGGGAAAAACTACGGTGCCACGTACGGCAACCAGTGGTACATTACGTGCAATTAATATTTTTTTGTCATCCATAATTTTGTAATATCTTAGCAGTCTATCAGCGGGTCTGCCAAATGTCAAGGTGATTTTATTGATTAATAACTAGTTTTCAACTGCGATGTCTTTTTTTTGTCTTCCTTTTTGCGATTAGATTATTAACATGCATTTTGCTTATTGAGTATGCAACAATAATTCCAATTGCAGCTCCCGCAATTATATCAAATGGATAATGTACATTGCCAATTACTCGGCCAATTCCCACTAAAACTGCACATAGTGCAAAAAGGGCACCGATTTTTTTGTTGTGCAAATAAACGCTGGCAGCGATCGAAAAAGCTACAGCCGAATGCGACGAGGGAAATGACCCGTTGGTTTTAAACAGACTAATGGTAATTGGAGGCATACCGTTTACCTGGTAAGGACGAAGCGTGGGAAACAGGGTTTTGATAATTTCGGTTATTACCCACGCAACCATAACCGCGATAACCGTGTGAAGTACGAGTTCTTTTTTAACCCTACCATCAATTACCCACAAAATTGCCAATCCAAAAAACATCAGCCAAATTAGGATGCTTGCAAAAAAAGTAATATAAATATTTGTGTTACTGGATAAAACTGCAGGATTCATTTTACTCGTGAATTACCACTCTGGTTCCCTGATTATCTTTGTCAGATTTGACCGACCACTTCCCCGAAGGTAGCGTGGGAGAAGCCCAATCATACAGCTTAGCTGCTTCACTAACAGGTAAATTTACACATCCATGAGACCGCGGGGTACCAAATTCATTATGCCAATAAGCTCCGTGAATTCCATAGCCTTTCCATCCGGGCACACTATCATTCTCAAAAAACATAACGTAGGGAACATTTGGCAAATTATAATAATACCTACCTTCTCCACCTTCCATTTTTGTAGCACGTAATTTTATCCAAATTCTAAATTCACCGGTTGGTGTCTTCCACCATTTTAGACCCGAGGATATCGGTGTTTGCATGTATTGCGTATTTCCTTCCCAAGCAATTAGTTTTTGCTCCGATAAATCAACTTCTATCCATCGCTCCTCGCTTGATACACCCAAAACGGCAGTCTCACGCATCGCCAATACTTCATCGGGGACAGAAATTTTTTTATTTTCAAAATATGCAACATCTC
Source organism: Candidatus Woesebacteria bacterium (assembly GCA_016700095.1). Taxonomy (NCBI): domain Bacteria; phylum Candidatus Woeseibacteriota; species Candidatus Woesebacteria bacterium. The sequence continues at coordinate 1,067,904 of CP065002.1, forward strand.
CTGTCAGATCAGGTATACCGGAAATATCAAAAGGTGCACATGCTTGTTGAATTTCATACGGAGCTTGTTTTACGGTTGGCTTATTAAATAGTTGTGTAAACAAGATAATTAGTAAAGTAGAAGAAGCTAAAATTAACAGAAAGTTTTTATGCATTTATATCAGACTACAACAAATAAAAACTTTTTAAAAGTGCTTGTGGAAAATCGACTGAATTAGAATAATTTTCAACCATGCTTCGTACGACTTTTTACGGCTCTTACATTTATTCTTTTAGCTAAATAAGTATTTTAGATTTGGACAATATACCTCGTTTATATTAATCACCGAATATATTTACTAAATTAAGACAAAAGCACCCAGTCTGCCATTTTCATTTGTTTAATATATAATAATTCCATGGGCTTACGACATTCAACTCAAAAAAGTTTTCGATATGCATTTTCTGGTATCAAAACCGCCTACATTAGCGAACCAAATCTAAGAATACATACAGTCATGGGTACACTTGCAGTGCTTTTCGGAATCGTACTAAAACTATCACAAACAGAATGGCTTCTTTTGGTATTTACCATTTTTTACGTGATTACACTTGAACTTATGAATACAGTGCTCGAGGCAATTGTTGATCTTGTTAGTCCCGAAGTTAAAAATGCAGCAAAAACAGCAAAAGACGTATCCGCTGCGATGGTATTAATTGCCGCTTTTATGTCAATAATTGTCGGAGTTACTCTCTTTCTCCCCAAAATTATCGCTTTAGTCTAAAAACACAACAACTAAAACACCGACAAATAAACAGTAATAAGAAAAATATCTGAATTTATTAGTATCTAATAGTTTTATCACCCAAGCAATTGCTATGTAACCCGATATCACAGCCGCCAAAAAACCAGCCGAATAAGTAATAACGTTAATCTCAGAAACATTACCATATTTCACAAATTGTAAAATGTTGGCTCCGATAATGGCGGGAATTGATAGTAGGAAGCTAAATTTCGCCGCTTCTTGTGCTTTGAGACCATATTTCGTACCTGCAAAAATGGTAGATCCGGATCGAGATATGCCCGGTGTAATGGCAATTGCCTGAAAAAGTCCGATAACGAAAGATGTTTTCATGGGATTTTTCACATCCGCAAAACCGATCGACCGCTTCTTAATGTTTTTATCCGTTAGGTAGTTTAGAAAAGCTGTAATCATTAACATAAGTCCTACCAATTTTGCATTATCAAACAGCAATTCAATCGAATCACTAAAAAGAAAACCGACAACAGTAGCAGGTAAAGTTGCACACCCCAAGAAAAAATAATCCCTGAAAGTAAGTTTAAGAATATCTTTATAAAAATAAATGATAACAGCAAGCAGTGTACCGGCATGTAAAAATACATCAAATAGCACTCCAGGCTGGCTGAAACCCGGGACTATTTGTTGAGCAATCACAAGATGACCGGACGAGGAAACCGGGAAAAATTCAGTAAAGCCTTGCAATATTCCAAGTAATGTTGGGTATAGTAATTCCATTTTTGATAATCTTGCGGATGTCGGTTTTTAAATTTGGCGCACTAATTAAACTCGCTTAGCTAAGTAATTAACTCCAAACTTTAACAACGTTGGTAGTTTATAATTCTATAGCATACTTTATCCAATTGTCAGTCTTTAATTTATGTAAATCTACGGCATTATCCACCTTGAAATCTCCGATTTTCGTCCTTCTTAAATCTTCCAAGTAACCATACATGTTTAGTTTTCGTCCTACATCTCGAGCTATGGCGCGAATATATGTTCCGCTTGATACATCACAGTCAATAATAAGTTTGGGAAACTCATAATCGATTAGTTTAATAGAATGAATCATTATTGTTCGTGGTTTAAGTTCTACTATATTTCCCTTTCTGGCCAACTGATAAGACTTTCTTCCTTTAACTTTGATTGCAGAAAAAATAGGTGGTATTTGTTTTTGTTCCCCAACGAAGCTATTTAAAACGGTCACAACTTTTGCACTACTTGGAATATTAATTTTGTCTATCTCAATTTTATTGATAACTCTCCCTTCAATATCGTCGGAATCCCTTTCTTCGCCGAGCATAAGTGTCGCAAGGTATGTTTTACTTGCATGATTGGTAAGAGAGTCTAATTTTTTTGTCGAGTCGCGACCCACAGCAATAATTAGTAGTCCAGTCGCATTTGGGTCAAGTGTACCGGCATGCCCCACTCTTTTTTCACCGGTAATCTTTCTAACCGAGTTCACAACATCGTGTGAGGTAACGCCCTTACTTTTGTCGACCAACAAAAACATAATTTGATTATATAATAGTACATGCCAAAAGTTCTTAATATTTACAAACCTCGTGGGAAAACACCGTTTGAGGTAGTTAAAAAATTACAAGAAATTATACCTACATACAAAAACTTGAAAATCGGTTACGCGGGTAGGCTTGATCCCATGGCTCACGGAGTACTTTTAATACTAATTCATCCTGAAACCAAAAATCGAACTACGTATCAAAACTTGGACAAAGAATACGAATTTGACCTACTACTGGGCATTAATACCGATACTTACGATTTGTTGGGCTTAATTACTAATTACAAACACGTTATTTACTCGGATGACCTATTGAAGAATATTAGAAAATGTTCAAGCAAATTAGTTGGTTCATATCGACAAGTTTATCCCGTGTACTCGTCAAAGACGATTAAAGGAAAACCGCTTTACAAATGGGCAAGAGAGAATTTACTAGACACAATTGATATTCCAACTAAAGTTGTTAATATACATTCGCTAAAGATCGTGAAAATACGTGAAATAACACAAGTAAAATTACTCCAAAATGTTACTAAAAGAATCAAGATGGTAGACGGAGATTTCAGACAAGATAAAATCCTCAAAACTTGGAACACATTTCTTACCACACATAGCAATGACAAATTTGTTCTCGTTAAATATAGGGTAAAATGCCAAAGCGGTACGTATGTCAGATCAATCTGCCAAACATTGGGTGAAATGTTGGGTTGCGGTGCAGTCGCATACGAAATAAAAAGAACGAAGGTTGGAGAATTCTATATCAAAGACGCATTGAAGGTGTTTTAGATTTGCTTATAGTTCTCCTTTTCTTGCGCTGCAAACTTTTTTCGCTCGCTTGATAAATTCCGCTTTCGCTTTCTCAACATTTTCTTTCTTACCTTCCCACGCATTCAATGCATCTTCCTGAAGCGCTCGTTCAAACGAAAAACTTACTTCCCAAGGTGCCTCAACTGATCTTTGGGCAATTAAATTAAGACGCCTTGTTGCGTCGTCTGCACTTTGCCCTCCAGACAAAAAGACAACTCCTGGTACTTCATCCGGAACTACTTCGTTTAATACACGGAAAGTTGCTTCGGCAACTTTATCATCTTCAATTTTTTGCTTACTGTCTTTTCCCGGAAGTATCATATTCGGCTTTAATATCATCCCACCTAAATAAATCCTATGTTCCGTAAGTTTTGTAAATACTTTTTTAAGTGTGGAGTAGGTCACTGATTCACACCTTTCCATGTCGTGACTTCCATCCATAACAACCTCGGGTTCAACAACCGGAACAATGTCCACTTCTTGGCAAAGTGCGGCATAGCGAGCTAAACTTTCCGCATTAGAATTAATGCATGTGTCTGTCGGTATACCCTCGCCAATAGTAATTACAGCCCGCCACTTCGCAAATGTCGCACCCATATTCTTATATTCAATTAATCTGTCGCGTAATCCATCCAATCCTTCCGCCAACATTTCACCCGGAAAATTCGCCATTGGCCATGCTTTTTTATCAACTTTTATTCCGGGCATGACACCTTTGTCAAGTAAGATTTTTGTAAACAAATCTCCCCCGTCGGAATATTCTCTAATCGTTTCATCAAACAAAATTACTCCTGTGATGTAATCTTCTAGACCTTCCGAGGTAATGAAAATATCCCTAAATGCCATCCTGGTCTCTTTGGTTGATTCGATACCAACTTTTTCGAGACGTCTTGTCATTGAGCCGACGCTTGAATCTGAAGCTAAAATTCCTTTCCCGTCGGCAACCAACTTTTTGGCTACCGCATTTAAGATCTTTTTGTCCATACATTTATATTGTGCTGAAAATATCTACTTGTCAAACAGTATAAAATTTCTTGACTCGAAAATAGTGTAACGCAATTCGCTCAGATTACTCAGAGAATTTCCTCACATTTAGTTTGTTTGTGTACAGATTAGTCTCAAGCATGCTGTTAACAATCTTACTAATATAAATATATAGGAATTGATCTGGAATAACTTAAGGCGGCTAGCCAAAACATATATAGTATCCGGATCAAAACATAAATATCATGAAAAGAGGTCTACCACCCTAGAAAGAAAAAGAGAGTAGACACATAATTAATTAAAAACCCTGGAATTAAAACAGGGTTTTTAATTTGGATTTCATAAAATTTAAGATATAATATTCTCAATATGGCAGAAGAAGTGATTCAAAATACTAACTTTTTAATCCCAGGACAGAAAAGAATTATTGCTGATAGAGCATTTTCCGTAAACACGCCAACAGACGTTGGTCCTCGATTAGATATTGAATTTTGTGCACCAGAAGCAAAAGTGGAAGCCAAATTAGGTCTTGGGAACACTCTCTATATACGTGGCGGTGAAAAAGCGTGGTATTTAGTAGATACGCATGATCCTAAAACCGGTAGAGATGTCAGGCACTGGAAACCATTTCCCAAAGCAAGTCTCAGCCCTCAGTGGGTCGAGATAACAGACAATGCAACTTCAGTTGCTTTTAAAAAAAGCTAAAAGACCTGAACTACCAATCGTTTTTATAAAAAAAGAAGATGGTCTGTTGTCCGTAAGAAGAGAAAAAAAAGAGGCAAGATACAACGCCCTCATGTTTCCAGATGCACAATAAATCTTATTTGCATTACCCACCACGACCCAAAATAGCAAGCCAACTTTCGATATGCTAGTCTTAACTAATGAAAACTACTAGACTTCCAGGAATTACTTTTCCAAAACCCACAATTCTCAGAAAAATAGATTTCAAAATAGTCTCAATCGCACTCTTGTCTTTCATTGTCACTTTTCTTGGTGCCTCCTATTACTTTTCTTATACAAATAGTAATTCTATAAAAGCTTCACTTAGTAAATCTTTGCAAAATGAAAATGATTACAAGGTAAGTCTGGAAAATATTTCCCAAGAACTGGAAAACCTAAAAACCCAGGATCAAATAAAAAGAAACGAGGAACTAAATGCAACTATAAAAAGTATGGAGATTTCTTATGATACCGCGGTTAGTGTTTATGAGAACTTGCTCAAATTAAAAGATAAAACAGAAACCGATGACAAACTTGATGATCTTTTCACCAGCTCCCTCACTCTTTTATCAGAGAGAAAATACAGTGAAGCAAATGAAAAACTAAAAGAGTTGACCAAAAATATTGATGAGGTTGAGGCAAAAATTGCTGCAGCTGCTCAGCCGACAATTCCTGCAAACATAGCATCAAGCAACACTCCTCCCGGCACGGGATACAGTAGACAAAGTGTTACAACAGATGTTGGTACATTTGTTGTAAGTATGGTTGCGGCAGATATTGGTAGTACAAGGGTAATAGTCGATACGGCAAGTGAAGGTGACTGCGGAAACGATTGCCCCGTACTTTCCCTTGCTGATTATGTATCGCGAAACGGCGCCTTTGCGGGTATAAATGGTACCTACTTTTGTCCCGCCAGTTATCCTTCGTGTGCTGGAAAAACAAACACTTTTGACCTTCTTGTCATGAACAAGAATAAATACTACTTCAATTCAGGAAACAACGTCTACAGCAATAATCCGGCGGTGATTTTTGGAAATGGTTACGTCAGATTTGTATCAAGCGCTTCGCAATGGGGCAGAGATACCTCAGTTGATGGTGTTATCTCTAATTATCCGCTGACTTTATTGAATGGCAATATCACCTTTGGCGGTGATGATGATCCCAAAAAAGGAAGTCGCGGGGCTAGAAGTTTTGTCGCAAACAAAGGCAATACGGTTTATATCGGCGTGGCTAGCGGTGTAACGGTTGCGGAAAGTGCGCACGTAATGAAATCACTGGGCATGGAAAACGCGATGAATCTCGACAGTGGTGGTTCAACCGCGCTTTGGTCGAGTGGATATAAGGCGGGTCCAGGTAGAAATATTCCAAATGCGATTTTGTTTGTGAAAAGGTAATTGCCTCCATTTACACTTCTTTGAATCGGACATATCCATGTAATATTTTCGACATATGAAACATGAAGTCGATCCACCACAAAAAGAAGAAGAAGGTGATGAGGACGAGAGACATGAAAGAATCCTGAGAGAAAACGATCCAGTGACAGATGAAGATTCTTATCCTGACAACGACGAAGATATACCTCGAGGTTTTCCGAGATAATTCTGTGCCCTTGCCGGGATTTGAACCTGGATCTCACCCTTCGGAGGGGCGTATTCTATCCATTAAACTACAAGGGCATACTATTACTGACTACCAACACACAACTTCCAACCGACAACATTATAATTCACTCAGTGCTTTCTACCATTCAAAACTGCTAACTATATGCACAGTCTCAAATTACATTTCAATTTTACATCTCCTGATATAATTAAACCAAATGGGTTTTGTATATTTTTTTGTTAGTGTCCTTTTATCTTACTTAATTACCAATTTTAGATATTTCCCCTACTTGGGATTTGCGCTTTCGGCATTGCTAGTTTCGTATTTGATATTTCTTGGCAAATATCAAAAAACTTTATCAGTTAAATTATTGTTTGCATTGGTCGTGATTTTAAGTGTTTTATTGGTGTCTCGCTCAAATGGTTTTCTAACCTTTATAAACTTGTCGGCATTACTTTATGCAATGTCTGAGTTGGTTTTAGAAAACAAAAAACCTAAATCACTTGTCTCGACACTTCTTTCGCCTTTCGTAGTATTTATAAATTTACTAAGTACCAAAGTAAATTTATTTGTTTCCAAAAACGACAAACGCAATATATACTTTTTTTCTGTACTTCTTAGTTTAATCATCTTATTCATCATCACCCCGGCGCTTATGATGGCAAATCCTATGTTTAATAACTTAGTACTGAAACTATTTGACAATCGCCTAACAAAGTTAATCTTTGTCGATAACTTATTTGTCTATATAATTCGAACACTGCTTGTAATATTTTTTGTAATTTTCGTGCCAAGGGCAGTTCGTTTTGCAAGTAAAAGCGGAAAAATACTAGAAACCCTTTTGTTTAAATTAACACCCACCATCCGTTTCATTATTCCCAAAGTAACCGTCATCATTGTTTTATGTATCTTTTTTGCTACTCAAATCAAATTATACCTATCGTCAAGCCAAGATTTACTGGACATGGGATATACCAATTCCAAATATGCCAGAGAGATATTTGGGCAATTGTGTTTTGTTTCACTCGTTTCATTTCTTTTGATCTATGCAGATAAAGCAAGAAAAACATGGAATCAACTAACCTCGTACATACTTATACTGCAAATGTTTTTCTTAAATGTCATGGCTTTAAAAAGTGTTTATGATTACACCTATAATTGGGGTTTCACACAAAAAAGACTTTACGGTTATACACTTGTAGTGTGGTTATTCATCATACTGGTAATATACGTAATTTCTTACTTAAAGAAAGCAAAAGAGGAAAAGTTTCTCCGTTTAAGTGTAGTAGTAACTTTTGCAACTTTAATATGTATTAACTTGGTGAATTTTGACAAGCTAATATATTTTTGTTCAAAATCAAAAACACATCAGGGCGTCGATTATGTCTATCTCGCTCAGCTTTCTGCCGATTCCTCTTCATTTGCCTATCAAGTCAAAAATATCTTGGCAGATAATGCATCGGGTGACAATTTAAGCGACCGCTATCAAGCTATGTCAATTTTATTTTATAAAATCAATGATCTGGAAAACGAATATGAAAATCCAGATTTTCGCTCCTTTAATATAAATAGGTATTTGGAATACAAACGAGTAAAAGATATTGATAAAGTAAAAATAGAAGATTTTTTAAATTCTTCATCACACGAATTAACTTATCAAGTTGGTAATCCAAATACAGATAATAGAGTAAATGTGACAATAGAAAACCTTCCGGCAAATTTAGTAAATGCTAATTTCTATGTAAAATATTTGGATGTTAATACAGTATTACAAGAAGGATCTCTTGACAATATCTCGTATCTCCACCGTGTCGGACAAGGAAATTTTATTGTCACTTTAGAAAGAAGTGAAATGAGTAGCGATGGAAAAAGGGAAAAAATACTAAACGAAATTCCCTATTCGATTTATTCAAATGAAGTGGAAAAAGGAGAACTAACTGTAAGTTATTAGATTCTTTTGTATTTGTTTGGCATGTGCCTTTTCTAACATATTTTGATATAATTCTCTGCATGGCAAGAGAAGTCGTTATTAAAACTGTTGTAGTTCCTATCGAATATGGATGTATAGAAATCGGTCAGCGTGTGAGGGCAGAGCTTGAAAATAGTGTTCCCAATGGAACTGCTTACTGTTCAGATACACCTGGAATTAAAACTACAATATTAGGACGCCAGTGTTTAAATACAACATGCTCTAAATACTCGGGTTACAGATGATTTTTCATCATCTTTTTGATATTTTGTTATAATACTTCTGAAAACTTTCAATGCCCGGTCGTCTCAGTGAAACTCAGTGAGTATTCTCACGCAAGTGGTAGGACATGTCATGCAAGGCATGACCTAAAGCATATTTTGAAGTATAATCTGGTTGGTGATTTAGTTAATCCTCCATTGCCCGGTCGTCTCAGTGAAACTCAGTGAGTATTCTCACGCAAGTGGTAGGACATGTCATGCAAGGCATGACCTAAAGCATATTTTGAAGTATAATCTGGTTGGTGATTTAGTTAATCCTCCATTGCCCGGTCGTCTCAGTGAAACTCAGTGAGTATTCTCACGCAAGTGGTAGGACATGTCATGCAAGGCATGACCTAAAGCATATTTTGAAGTATAATCTGGTTGGTGATTTAGTTAATCCTCCATTGCCCGGTCGTCTAATGGTAGGACATGCGGCTCTGAACCGTATAATCGAGGTTCGAATCCTTGCCGGGCAGCTAAGACGGGCACCCCTAGGTGACCGTATTCTCTATTTAGCTTGAAGGGGCTTGCTAAAAGCCCCTTCAAGACGGGAAACATTCGGACCGGCAAAATACTCTTAAAATTCCAATATCAAGGCTGGATTCATATATGTCCTACTTAACCCAGAGAATAAGGATTCTAACCCCTCATTTTGCTATAATCCTTATATAACTATATGCGTCTCAGAAATGTACTATTGATCCTCTTAATTGTAATTCCTTCTTTATTTTCTTTTTCCCCTCGCACTGCTTTTGCCTCTTGTGCTCCTCCTACATCACTTGCTGAATACAAAGAACAGGCAGATATAGTTGTGTTAGGCCGTGTAGCAAGCATTTCTGATACTTCAGCTATAGTTAATGTGGAACTATATTTTAAAGGTCATGGTGGACCTTCTCAGATTCAGGTAAGCGGACAAGAATCTCAAGGAGCAGTAACATCTGTTGATTTTTCGTTTGAGGAAGATAAAAAGTATCTCCTTTTTCTTAAGATGGACTCCGGTAATCTTAAAACAAATGCCTGTATGGGAAATAAAGAAGTATCCGATGCACTTACTTCTGAAGATTTAGCTGTTTTAGGTACGGGATATTCACCGAGTGGGAACACTCAGGACTTATCATCCTCCGAAGGTAGTGAAAGACAGCCTTCAAATCCTAATATAAATTTTATGTTAGTAACTGGTGGTCTTTTAATTCTTGGAGTTGTTGCTGTTTCCTGGAAAAAGTTGCAAAAGAAGCGATAGAAATAGTTTTAAATTAACGGTACTGAGGTAACAGTTTCGTTGTGGATATAGAGTTGCCGATTTAATATATTCGTTACTTCTCGTTTTTCCAGCATCGTTCCATTTCTGAAAATGTAGTTCGCATAATCCATAAAGTGAACAGGCTTGTTTTCAGGGTTAATGTCTTGCGCCCACAAAATCTCATCTCGCATTTTCTTGTAAGATTCCATACTTTCTTTTATAAATAACTTAAAAGTAAATATCTGCGGATGCGCCATATACATGAAGTTTAGGTATCGTAATATTTGCTTTACTAGCTTTTCCTCTGTGAGATATGGTTCCGGGCAACCATACTTTTTCTGCCTCGTACAGTGATAGTAAATGTGATAGCGTGGTTCTCCATATTTTCGCTTTCTGTATCTATCTTCACCAATAACCAGTGAACCGCAACTCGCACATTTGAACAGTTCTTTGAAGGTAAAGGTTTTGCTACCCCATTTTGCTTTCTTTGGAGCTACAAGCTGTTTTTGTACTTGATCAAATAGCTCTTTGCTAATTAGTGGTTTATGTGACCCTTTGTACCAATTACCACTTCCGATAGGATACTCAAATTCTCCATAATAGAACGGGTTTTTAAGCATCAAGTAAATTTGACTGAGTGTTACTTTCTTTCCTGCTCTGGTTGTTAAACAAGAATCGAGCCACTTCTTGAGAGTTCTTCCGCTATCACCATTTTTCGCAACCCTTTCAAACATTTCTGTCACAAATGGTGCTCTTTCAGGATCAGGAATAATATCTTTTATGCCAGCCATGGCTCTATTGAAATAACCGATTGGCGGCATTCCCGGTCTCCATCCCATGTTACATTTCGCTCTGATACCTCTTTTTACATTTATTCCTTTCTGGTCATTCTCAAGTTTGGCTTGAGAGCAAAGGATCATAAGTAAAAACTTATCACTTGGGCTGTTTGAGAATGCTTGCGTGAATGTTTTAATGTGGATGAGTTTTCCGCCATCCATCATATCTACAAGCATTCCTAAATCTCCTGCATTCCTTGATAATCTATCTGGAGCCCATGTTAAAATCCCTGTGAACATTCCATTACGAAGATCATTGAGGAGCTGATTAAAGACTGGTCGCTGCCCCGAAAGTTTGGCTGAATGACTTTCTTTGCGAATCTCTTTGATAAATAGTCCTTCTTTTATCGCCATGTCATTCATTTCTTTGATTTGAGAGTCAATTGACATGGCTTGCCGTTCATCATCCTCAGTTGATTTTCGGGCATAGAGACAATATTCAACGGTCTGTACTTGCGGTAGAACTGCTTGCTGTAACAAGTTATTCTGGTAGTTCATATCAGGGAACAAGGTACCGCAACAATTAAGGGAAGTCCAGACGCAAAATACTATGAGGATTAATCTAAATTATACAGTTATAAGGTCTTTTTCTGACCTCTTCAATAGAACTGCATTTGTTGCAACGATAATTGAAGAGACACTCATCAAGAGTGCTGAAATTTCGGGTCTTAGTGAAATATTAAATGCAGGGTATAGAACACCTGCAGCAACAGGTATAGCTAAGACGTTATAAATTGATGCCCAAAAGAGATTTTGTTTCATTTTCCTTACCGTTGCTTTTGAAAGCCTAATCGCCCTGATAACATCAGCCGGATCTGACTTCATAAGAACGACCCTTGCAGTTTCTATTGCAACATCAGTCCCCGCACCAATAGCGATTCCTATATCTGCTTGAGCAAGTGCTGGGGCATCATTCACGCCATCTCCAACCATTGCGACAAATTTTCCTTCTTTTTGTAATTTCTTAACATAAGAAGCTTTATCCTCTGGCATTACATCCGCAAACACTCGCTTTATTCCAAGTTTTTTCGCTACTGCAAGAGCTGTGGTTTCATTATCTCCTGTAATCATAGCTGTTTCGATACCTAGCTCATTCATCCGATCAACTGCTTTTTTGGCATTTTCTTTAATAGGGTCAGCTGCACCAACAACGGCTTTTACTTGTCCGTTCACGGCAAGAACCATGATTGTTTGTCCACTTTTTAAAAATGACTGTATTTTAGTATCAAGTGGTGTAACATCAACATTATTTTCTCTCATGAGCTTTACCGTACCCACTAATACCTTTTTTCCTTCAATGACTGCCCGTACTCCTAAACCTGAAAGATTCTCAAATTTTTCAATTCTGGTTGGAAGCTTAATCTTTTTACTCTTCATTTCTTCAAGAACTGCATTTGCAAGTGGATGGCTCGACTTTGCTTCTGCAGCTCCAATAAGTTGCAAAGCCTCTTTATCACTGAAGCCCTTAACACTACTCATGCTTGTAATTTTAGGCTTACCCTCTGTTAACGTTCCCGTTTTATCAAGCACGACGGCTTGAATTTTTGATACCTGCTCAAGAGTGGGAGCATCTTTAATAAGAATGTTGTGCTTTGCTCCAAGTCCTGTCCCAACTGCAACAGCAGTAGGTGTTGCAAGTCCTAATGCATCAGGACAGGCGATTACGACAGCAGATATTGCAAAAGTAAGTGCAAAGAGTAAAGGCTGTCCTGCTATAAAATACCAGACGGCAAAAGTAAGTAGACCGCTTCCTACGGCAAGAATTACCAAATAACCAGCGAATTTATCGGCGATTTTTTGTCCAGGAGCTTTGGAGTTCTGTGCTGTTTCAACCATTTTTGCTATTTGTGAAAGAGCAGTATCTTCTCCTACTTTTGTTGCTTTGAACTGAACTGACCCTGATTGATTGATAGATCCCCCAATAACCTGATCTCCACTACTTTTAGCAACAGGTATAGATTCTCCTGTAACGAGGGATTCATCAATTGCCGTTTCACCTTCAATAATTTCACCATCAACAGGCACTTTATCACCAGGTTTTAATACTAATATATCTCCGATTTTTACCTCAGAAGTTGAAACCAACTCCTCTTTTCCATTTCTAAGGAGTCTTGCCTGGGGTGGAACTAAATTAAACAAAGCTTGGAGAGCGTCTGTCGTACCACGACGTGATTTCATCTCCATCCAATGTCCAAAGAGGACGAATGTAATAAGCATTGCTGCTGCTTCATAGAATGTTTCATGACTCCCAAGCAGGGTGAGTATCACACTGAAACCATACGCTGCTGTTATACCCACCGCGATAAGCACAGACATTCCTAGCCGTCGGGTTTTCAATTCATAGTAAGAAGAATACAAGAATAACCAGCCACCATAAAAGAAAACCGGTGTTGTTAGCAAAAAGAGAAGCCAGGGAATGGGAATTGGTGAGGGTAGGTTCCAATTAAACAGCATTCTACCCATTGAATATGCAAGGATAGGGATCGTTAAAATGAACGAGAAAAAGAACTTATTTCGTATATCCTCTTCCATGAGCTTTGCCATCTCACGTCCTGCTTTTCCTGTGTGATCCATACCCATTGTCATAGTCATGCTCATCTTTATTTTTTCCCAAAAGGACATATCATCAATGGGTTTCATTGTGTGCTCATGACTCATATGGCTTTCATGCATTCCATGTTTATCATTCTTTACTTCAACAAGTGCCATACCACATTTAGGACAAACACCAGGTTTGTCTTTTCTGACTTCAGGATGCATTGGACAGGAATATGTTTTGTTACTCATAACTATTTCTCAGCTGCATAATATATTTGTACTACTTATTGTAGTACACAGTCAAAAGGATTTTTTGAGAGCGTTTTCGTATTTATATGGATTAGAGATTCCTGTCAGGGTAACTTCACCTTGATACCCTCCTGAAGCACTTGTTTTTAATATAACATCTCCGTAGTTAAAAATCTTTCCTAATAAAGACTGGTGTGTTGTAATAGATCTAATGTTTTCGAAATGAAATACATCTTCTTCTGTGCTAAGTATTCCAGTTCTTTGTATTAAATGCTTATCTGTAAGAAAATAGGTATTATTGGCCCACTGCAAAATCACATAAGTAATGAGAAAAATTTCTAATATGATCTTTCCTATTTGTGTGATAAAGAGCATTACTGAAATGTGGTGATGGAAATCAAAAGGAATACCAAAGCCTAAATTAAGGAGATAAAATATAAGGCTGTAAAGAGAGTCTATAATAAACAGTATAAGTGCAAGTTTTAGAGTTAAAACAAAAATGCTTCCTCTTATTGGTTCGACATTATGTTCGTGTTCCCTCGTCATACCTTGATCTCTTTCCTTTTAATATTTGGCTTATACCTCTTTTCACCTATTGTAAACGTCATCATAATCGGGCATAGAAGAACTATTGTTAATAGTAATAGTACCGAAACATCAATAGATCTTTGAAAAAATAGAAAAGCTCCCATTGTCAAGACTACGATCCAAACAGGCCAAGATGTTTGGAGTTTTTTATTATTCAGATTATTTACACCTCCTCCACAATTTAGATTACTTCAAACTGTGACATCATTCCCGCTTCCATATGCTCAGGTATATGACAGTGAAGCACCCAGTCACCCGGATTATCCATCTCGACAAGTAGCTCTACAGTATCACCAGTTTGGATAAGAACTGTGTCTTTCCAGACTAAATTTTGATTAGGTACACCATTGGTATTAAGTACTAAGAAACGTTGTCCATGAACATGAATAGGGTGCTGCATTGGATGTGGTGCTTTTGGATCATTGATAAGTTTGAGTTTTATTTTGTCACCTTTTTTAAACTGCCATTTTATATCCATATTCTCCTGCCTAGTTTCTGTATCAACAAGTTTCCAGTTAATCATTTTTGTATCAGACATCACATTCATCTGACCCATATCATCTTCCCACTCAATCTTCTGAACCGTCCCGTCATTTAATGGCATTTCTTCATTACTCATCATTGATCCACCATGCATATTATGCATACCTTCATTATTTTCATTTTGCTGCATCATATTCCCCATCATTGATAACGTCATATTGAGTGTTTTATCTGCAGGCTTTGTAAAGAGTGGTCGAAGGGCTGTAAGAGAGTTGATAAAATCTTGATTTACTCTTGGAACAAGAAGATAAGATGTGGTAACTGGAGTAGTAGCAACAGCTACTGTGCCCAGTGTATACGTCTTTTCAGGTGTTTTATTAACTATCTGGAAATCTCCTGACTGTTCAAACCAGATTTCAACTATTGAGCGCTCAGATGGTCCTATTACAACTGTGTCCACCCATTCTTCTTTTTCATATTTCCCGTTATCTGCACCTACTAATCTCATTCGAGTGTTTGGAATTGAAAAGTTAAATACTCTGGTATTGGCAGCATTCGTAAGATATAAGCGGACTCGTTCACCTTGTTTTATAGATAGTTTGTACTTGTCATCACCATTAATAAGCATGGTATTTCCATATCTTCCCATCAGGGTGTGATTTGCTCCTGATTTACTAAAAGAGGCTATTTTGCCATTTTGAATGAGAATATCATCAAGAAACAGTGCTTCTTCCCGATCAACCTCTGCCCAATAATCTGACTGATTTGGTGTCACAACATAATTACCATATAACCCCAGCTCTTGAGCATAGTCTTCTCGAAGATGTGGATGATACCAATATATTCCTTCATCAGGAAACTTTATTTTATAAGTAAATGATTCACCGACTTTAATTGCTTCTTGGGTAACGTCCACTACGCCATCAAATTGATTATCAAGCCTTACTCCGTGTGAGTGGAGTGCTGTATCAACATCAGTGTCATTTTTAAAATTGAGAGTAATTTCTGAGCCTTGGTCTACTTTAATTAAAGGACCAGGAATTGAGCCATTATACGCAAGCATTTTGACTTCAGTGCCATTAATATTTTTTTTGACTATGCTTGCTGTCAAATCATAGGTATCACCATTTTTTAGCTCAACAACTCTTGATGCTTTTGCTTCAGGATAATTATTTACCTCTTTTGAATATTCTCCTGTCTTACTCGAACTTTCTCTTTGCTTCTGAGTATTTGAATACAAGTATATTCCTGCCCCCACAAGCACAATCCCAATAATAATCGCGGCTAGAACTTTTTGCATATTATTCATAACGAATTTCAATATTATCACCCTCCTTCATCATGTAATTTTCAAAATCAGTATTTTCCTTTCCATTGACAAGCATTTTAACTGTTCCATCTTGACCGTTTTTCTTATCTAAAATTGTTGTTGAGTTAAAGTCCTCCCCCCAAATTTTAAAGAAATTGCCAAGTTTTGTATCATCTTTCGTAACTACTCCCTGCGCTTCTATATGTACCACACCATCTTTTGCATCTGTATCGTGAGTATGAATCTTTTGATGCACTGCTCCAAGTCCAATATTAGCTGGAAGTTCTTGTTTCAGACCTTTAATAATAATCGTAAGCTTTGGATGCCAGTGCAACCCGTTGTTTGCTACTACCTGGTCAGGAGGGACAGATGATTCGCTACCTTTTGATAAAAAGAAAACTCCACCAATTAGTATAGATATTGTTAAAAGTGCTATTCCACCAATTACTCTCTTCTCAGTTGTCATAATCCTTACTGATTTCTGCATCATAGCTATCATCAAGTTTTTTAATTATAGAAATAATCTTATCTATTGAAATTTTCTCTGGATCAAAGGTAACCTCAGTTTGCTGCTTTGCATAGTTTGTTTTTGCTTCTTTAACCCCTTCAGTATCCTCAAGCTCACCATCTATATTCATAGCGCAGCTTGTACAATGCATACCAAATATATTTAGTTTTACTTTTTGCATATGTTTTATATTACGTTAATTGTTCCTCTATACATTCCCATACTGCACATGAACGGTATTTGTGTGCCTGGTTCATTTGGTGCGGTAAAGGTGACCGTATCAGTGTTTCCATTTGTGACGATTTTTTGGATATTGTACTTCGGTAGAGTAAACGCCTGTGCACATCCACCTCCACCATTATTTACTAACCGTAGAGTTACTTTGGAACCAGCCTTAACATTTATGTTGTTGGGATTATATCCATTGTTATCAATAGTAATTGTTGCATCAGTTACGGCAACTGCTGCCTGAGCAGTAGGAGAAAAATCTCCTTCGCAAAAGGTGAATGTGCAATAGAAATTTGACCACACATTATCGAGTGTCAGATTACTTCCAGTTAATGCTATCGCTCCATTAAGATTATATACAGCAAGAAGAATAAGTGCATACGCTGCTACTTTTAAAAACCGTTTATGCATTGCATCCCCGAGCCTCGTTGCGAGATACCCAAGTGTAAAAAAGACTGGAGAAGTTCCCAGTGTAAAAGCAGCAAGTATTGCAGCTCCATATACTGGGTTACCGGATGCAATCGCTAACGCCATCATTGCCTGTGTCGTCCCGCAGGGAATAAACACAGTAAACGCTCCAAGCATAGCAGGTGCAAAAATGCTATTACTTTTTGACTGGTTCCTCACGAGTTTTGTTAGAAACTTAGGTGGCTGGATAATAAAGTATCTGAATATCGGGTGTACATTTAAAAGATTCAATGCCGTCCCGATCATAAAGACTGCAACTGCAACCGTCATTATAATTTTCGCTGTAAGTGATAACTGAACAACTGAACCAAGCCAGCCAAGCAAGAAGCCAAGAATGGTATAAGCAATTACCTTCGCAATGAGAAAAGAAATGATAGGTAATGCGTTACCAGAATTTTTGGTTTTTTCTTTTAATTTTTCTTCTTCACGCTGCGCAATTGTTGTGGCTAGAAGACCTCCTTGCACAGCAAGGCAAGTAAGACCACCTGTAAAAAGTCCTGTTAAAAATATTGCCCACAAGTTCATAATTTATTGTAATTGTTTATCTATTTCTGCTTTAAATGTTGCAAACGGCATAGCACCCACAAGCGGCGTACCAGTAATAACCCCATCAGAAGTTGATTTACCTATAAAAAATGTTGGTGTGCCAGTTGCACCTACAGCTGCAGCATCTGCCAAATCTTTATCTACCTCGGCTTTATATTTATCTGAGTCAAGACATGATTGCAAAACTGAGCCATCTAGCCCTAGATCATTCGCGATAACTGATAACTGATCAAGTGCTAGCCCTGTTCCATTTGAGGTTGTTTTGGTAAATATTGCATCATGGTATTTGAAGTATGCTTCATCTCCTCCTTGTTCTCTTGCACACTCAGCAGCCTGTGCTTCTTTATGAGCATTTGCGTGGAAGCTTAATGGTAAATCTCGAACAACATACTTTACTTTACCTGTATCGATGTATTCTTTTTTAATTTGTGAGAATGTCTCATCATAATATCGTTTACAGAATGGACATTCATAATCTGTAAAGTCTATTAGAGTAACCTTTGCATTTTTATCACCAAGTACAGGATCATCATCAATTGAAACTTGTTTTGGAGTGGTGTCCTCCGGAGGAGCTTGTTGAGGCGGGACTTGCTGTGCTGCACCTTGTGCGTTTGCAGTTGCTCCTTTTGCTAAAGCCCCACCTTTTTCTAAGTACTGCATCTTTGTCCAAAGAGACCCAATTAGGAAGGATGCAACCATTAAAGCAGCTATCAACAATAGTTGTGTTTTATTCAACTTTGGAACTCGTAACGTTATGTATTTATTTTCTGTTTGTTCAGCCATAATATAGCTAATAACTACCTACTACATATTGTAGTAGTATTACTTTAGGAATGTCAAGGGTAAAAAATATTAGAGGCTACTAATGTGTTGGGGTATATGGTTGTGATGCGTTTGGTTGATTTACTTCAGTATTTGGTATTTCAGAATAAAACTTATTTAAACTTTTTTCACTTGCGCATGAATTCATACACGCCCCATCTGCGCACAACATCATAACATCATGTTCTTCGTGATGAAGCTCTTTAGCGTGTACCGGCACAACAAAGATTGTTGCAAGAATAAGTGAAGAAAATACTGTGATTAGTAGATGTTTTAATTTAAACTGTTTTTTAACAAATGGTTTATCCACTAATGAGTAAATTCTTGGCTCTAGAGTATCATGATCGGCAATTGCAGCAACAGGCACTGACTGAACAGTTGGGAAAGCAAGTAGTTTTTTGAGGGCGGATATAAGTGCGTAATGATTACCCAGCCTTTTAACGGCATATTGGTCAGCAGCGATCTCCCGATCAATTCTGTATTTTGTGATGAGATCACCTACAAGTGGGAAGAAGGGGAAGAGCGAATGAGCGACTGAGGCAACTATCATAGTAAATGTATCCCTGTTCTCTAAGTGGTATTGTTCATGCAGAAGTACTGCCTCAACTTCTTTTACTGACAGTTGAGATAATAAACCAGTTGATATGTAAATTTTAGTAGTTCTGATTCCTAGACAAAATGCGAAGTGTTTACTTGATTTTACTAAGCTTACCTTATCTTGCAACCCAAGGTGCATGATAAGTTTATCGATCTTTTGGTTAGCAAAGACATTACCTCCTAATTTATATTTCAGAAATTGTACTTTGATATATAAAATCAAAAATTTTATGATTGAGATCGTTAAAATAATAAAAAGGAACGCAAAAGGAATAATACTGAGATAATAGGGAATTGGAACCATATTTGCCTCTATTAGTAATGACTGACAGTAATATGTAACGTGACCTAAAAGCGGAGAAAACTTTTGAAGCGTGTAAAATAAAAGCGTTCCCAATAAAAGAAATAACCCTGAAAATAAGGCAAGATTTTTATTTATTTTTATCATACTCGTCAAGAACTTCTAAAAAATACTTTCTCTTTTTTTCCGGCAGTTTATCAATACTATCCGCAAATGAAGCGATTGCAGTATCACCAAAAGAGCTAATGAAGTTCTTTAAGAACGATTGAGCTACATTTTTAGTATATTTTCCTTTTGAAATCTTAGGAGAGTAAATATGCCCAGCAGTATTTTCTTTTCGAGTTAGGAGACCTTTATCGAAGAGTCTTTGTAGAATTGTTGCAACTGTAGTGTATGCAAGCTTTTTATCTGTCTCAAGTTTATTAAGTACATCTCGTGCTGAACAATTTTTGCACTCCCATACAATATCCATTATCTGCTGCTCAAGCTCACCAAGAGAAGGTTTCATACTACATATTGTAGCAGGTTAGATTAATAATCACTACTTCAGATGCTTGTTATAAAAGTCCAAGGTTCTCTCCGAGATTAAATCCCACCCTAAATTCCTAAAGTTATGATCTTGTCCTTCATATTCAAAGTACTCAAGTTGCTTTCCTTCTTTTTTTAATGCGTCTGAAAGTATAATACTTGTCTCAGGATCAACTTCTGTGTCAGATAGGCCTTGATGAAGACTTATTGGAGTTTTATTCTTTGTAAGATTACTCATGAGAGAGTTATCCGAAGAATGACCACCACCAAGTGTTGGTGCCCAGAGAACTAAAGCTTTAATTGCATCAGTAGCTTCAACAGTTCGCAATGAAGTTTCTCCACCCATACTATGCCCCCACATACCTACTCGGTTTGCATCTCCTTTTTCAATATTCTTGACCGATGCGAGTAAATTGAGTACGTCTATGGCGTATTCCGGTTGATGCCCTCCACCTTGTCCTTCAGACTTTCCATGTCCCCGATAGTCTGATGCCAAAGTTATGTAGCCATTGTTTGCCAGTATAGTTGCCATTCCATTTGTTCCATCTCCAGTCTGAAACGTTTGAGTGTCATAGTAACCGTGATTGAGAAGAATTACAGGAAAAGGTCCGATCCCTTCGGGTATATTCATAGCTGCATAAATCTTAAGGTTATCAGATGTGTAAGAAATGATATATGGAGTAAAGTTAGATTCATTAGGAAGCACTTCTTCAATTTTTATTTCTCCACCATTAAACTCTCTCTTTCGTAAACCCTCAATAAAGGATCGATCCTTGTCACTATCATTTTCTAGCAATTGATCACGCTCTGTATTTATATTTTGCGAAATGCCTATTTGCTGATTTGAGACAGGGAAGCTTTGTCTTTGCCATAGAATAAATGCTCCTATTCCAAAGATTAATATAACAGCTAAAATTATTAACTTTCTATTCATAACAACTTATTTAATGGCTCGACCATCTAAGGCTTTTTGTTTCTTCATTGTTATTTTGGTTTTTAACTTCATTAGTGCTTATTGAAATAAGAAACATTTTATTATTTGTCTGGTTTCTCGCATAAAGTTTTGTTCCCTCAGCAGATAGAGCAAGTTGGTGAGGTTTACTTTCGGGAGGCAGTTGTATTAAATCAACTTTATAGGTACTTGTGTTAATTTTATATATCGCGTTACCAGTTTCTGCTGAAGTATAAGCGTATTTACCATCTGGTGAAATTATCAAGTCAGTCAACCCTAACTGCATGCCTATGTTTAATCTCTTTGCAACATTATGTGTCTGAGTATCAACAACAAATATTTGATCGGAAGTCATCAATAAATGAATATGTTCGAGACTTTCCTTACTTATTGCTTGAAACTGTTCTTCAGGTGCAGTTGCTGTTAGCCAAATTTGTTTTTTATCAGGTATCAGAGTAATATTATGAGGAGTAAATTTAATAGTAAATTCTCCTTCTTTTGCAGATAAGTCGATTGCGGTTATTTCTTTCTTGTTCTGTCTTCCCAATACTATTACTTTTCCTTCCCTTACTTTATACTCTTTTTTCTCTATATTTTGAGAATTATTTGCTTGTTGATTGGAAGAAGAGAAATTGGTCTTTCGCCACAGAATCAATCCTCCAACAGCTATAATGACTAAAAGAGCCAAAATTCCTATATTTCTTAGGTTCATAAATAACAATTACCGAACTTTGTTCCATGAGTTACCACCATCTAAACTTTTATAAATACTATTTTTCTCAGTTAATGTATATAACATTTCAGGACTTTGTTTATTAAAAGCTATAAATAATGGTGTTTCATCATTAAATGTTTCGCTCAATTTTTCCCAATTTTTACCACTATCATTACTCCGAGCTAGTCCATTCATTTCAGAAAAAGATAATAACTTTTGTGAATCCTGGGGATGAATAGTCACGACCGATACAAATCCATCCAATAATGTACTCCAATCAGCTCCTTTATTTACACTGATCATCAACCCCTGTGGAGTTGCTGCATAGACTATGCTCTCATCTTTAGGATCAGCAGCAAGATTAATAATTGGATAGGTGCTAGTTGATGCAACTTCCCATGTCTTACCTTGATCTATGCTTCGCTGCAACATACCGTTATACCAACCATAAACAAGATTAGAATTTGCTGGGCTTATTGTCATTGCATGGAAATCAGCCGGACCTTGTATACCATCTGATACTTTATTCCAAGTGAACCCCCCGTCTACGGATTTTTGAAAGCCAATATTACCTCCTGTGCTAGGGTGTCCACTACTAAAAAGCACTTTAGGATCGCTCGGATGAGGGGTAAATCCCATATAGTCATCTTGAGTAGTTCCCACTCTATTTAACTCTTTATCATTGGTCAGAACGAGCAAACCATGATGAGTCGCAATATATACTCTACTTGGATCAGCAACATCAACCGCTAAACCATGTCCATGAGTTATTTCATCAACCTGAGTTATCTCTTTTGATACATTTTCAGTTTCTTTCTTTGGTGAATTATTGCCCTCCTGTCGAAATAGTACGAAAAATCCAACAATAGCTATCAAGACGAAACCTATTAAAATAATCTTATTCATTTTCATATTTTATACCTTTTCAAGAGAAGTGAATTGGTTACAACTGAAACACTGCTAAAAGCCATTGCTGCACCAGCGATTGCAGGATTAAGCATAATACCAATGAATGGGTATAGCGCTCCCGCTGCTACTGGGATTCCTACAACATTATAAAAGAAGGCCCAGAAAAGGTTCTGTTTGATTACTTTCATTGTTGTGCGAGCAAGCCTTATGGCTTTGGGTAGTTTGGAAATGTGACCGCCAAGTAGGGTAATACCAGCAGATTCGATAGCTACATCTGTTCCTGTTCCCATAGCAACTCCTACATCCGCAGTTGCCAAAGCTGGCGCATCATTTATACCATCTCCAACCATTGCTACTTTATACCCTTCGTCCTGTAGCTTCTTGACTTCATTAGCCTTATCCCCAGGGAGCACTTCAGCAATCACCCGATCGATTCCTACCTGTTTCGCAATGTACTCTGCAGTACGTCTGTTATCTCCTGTTAACATGGCAACTTTGATACCCAGCTTATGAAGGGCAGCTACCGCTTCCTGCGCATCATCTTTAATAGTATCGGCAATCGCAATATACGCAAGAATTGTTTTTTTAGTTGCAAAAATTACTGGTGTTTTTCCTTGTGAAGTTAATTTTTTGATATGATTAGTGTCTACCGTTAATCCCAGGTCATCTGCTAGTTTAAGATTTCCGGCAAAGTAATGAGTTCCAGTAATCGTTCCTTCAAGACCTTTTCCT
Source organism: Candidatus Woesebacteria bacterium (assembly GCA_016700095.1). Lineage (NCBI taxonomy): Bacteria > Candidatus Woeseibacteriota > Candidatus Woesebacteria bacterium. Next base: position 1,091,101 of record CP065002.1, read on the forward strand.
TCCAACGCTTTAAAATTAGAAACAGATAAGAAATTAATCCTCTCATCTTTAGCTCTTCCTACTACTGCCTGGGCTAATGGATGTTCTGATTGTTTCTCTAATGACGCAAGCAGCTGTAATATCTTTTTCTGTGCTATATTCGAAGTCACCTTTATGTCAGTCACTGAGGGCGTTCCATTTGTTATTGTCCCTGTTTTATCCATGACAACAAAGTTAACACTCTGGAATTTTTCAAGACTTTCTGCATTTTTGATAAGAATTCCATTCTGTGCTGCTTTGCCAACTCCAACAATAACAGCAGTAGGTGTGGCAAGACCCATCGCACACGGACAGGCAATAACAAGAATACCGACAAAACTAATTAGGCCAAGTGAGAGACTTTGCGAAAAAGGCATAAATTGAGAACCTACAATAGTCCATAGAAAAAGCATGACTACTGCAAAGACCAGAACAATCGGCACAAATATTCCTGATACTTGATCAGCTATTCTTTCTATCGGTGCTTTAGAACCCTGTGCTGACTCAACCATTTTGATAATTTGGGATAGTACTGTCTGCCCACCAACCTGGGTTGCCCTCATCTGAAACGCACCATGTTTGTTAATTGTGGCTCCAATTACTGTGTCCCCAACAGTTTTATCTACCGGTATGGGTTCACCAGTAATCATAGATTCATCAATTGAGGATTTACCAGAACTAATCTCTCCATCAACCGGAATTTTTTGACCTGGTTTGACAATTATGGTGTCTCCGACAACAACCTGCCCAATTGGAAGCTCTATTTCTTCTCCATCACGGACTACAACTGCAAATTTTGCCGCAAGTCCTAAGAGTTTTTCAATTGCCTCACCAGTCTTTAGTTTTGATTTTGCTTCAAGGTATTTACCTAATGTGATGAACCCGATAACAACAATGGTAACATCATAATATAGTCCTTCAGGAGCGTTTAAGAGTGACTTTATTTCAGGAAAAAGAAGCATGATACTACTATAGAAATACGCAACTAGTGTACCAATTCCGACCAATGTATCCATATTTGCAGCTCTATATTTAATAAAACGTACAACACCATTTATAAATGGTCTTCCTATCCAAAACATGACAGGAGTCGCCAGTATAAATGATGCTCTGTTGAACGCATCCATCGAAAGAGGGAAGGTGGGAAGGAATGCCACACTATGTGCAAGAATTTCCCAAAGCATTAGAAGAAAAACCACTGCAGCAATCGGCATGACAAAAGCTGTTTTCTGTCTCATTTCTTCAAGTTCTTTAAGCTTCTGGTCTTTCGCCTGATTTTCTGAAGTAATTTGTGGATACTCGGAAGATTTGCCAACTTCAGTATCGTTGAGCGTATATCCAAGCTTACTAACTTGCTCATTCATTTGAGGCAAATCAACTTTTGTTGCGTCAAATGCTACTTCTGCCTTTTCTGTACCGAAATTAACAGCGCACGTTGAAACACCATCGAGCTTTTCAAGTTTTCTTTTAATGATATTTGCACATGATGCGCAGTGCATTCCCTTAACCTGAAATGTTTTTGTTTCCATATTAGGGTGTTCCTCCCGACTGATTTGACCACAAACTAATACCATTTGGCATTTTGCCAACCTTTATTTTGGCAATCTCTTTATTAGTGGCAGTATCAATAACTGAAACATCATCACTTAAAAGATTGGTAATATATGCTCTTTTCCCATCAGGTGAAACAACGACACCATGCGGTGCAACACCCGCTTGAATATTACTGGTAACACGCTTTTCTTGAATATCGATGACATATACATAATCGCTAGTTGGCTTGCCAAAGTAATAGCCCTGATCTGCAACATACAAATACCGACCATCTGGTGTGGCATATGACTGTATTGCGCCTTCGGATTCAGATGGTAAACTTATATAGAAAACCTCTCCTGTGTCTGTATCATAAAATGCCATCTGCTTTGTGTCGTAAACAGAAGCGGCTATATAGTTGGTGTTAGGAATAACCGCTGTTTGTACCGCGCTTCCGGAAAGCAGGATAGTTGTTACTTCATTTGTTCTGGTATCAACCACACCAATCCCTTTTCCGCCAATAAATGCAACATATGCTTTTGTATCATCAGTAGAAAGACGGAGTCCATGTGGTTGTGCGTCTTTTGTAAGTGGGATGGTTTTCTCAACTTTGTATGTTATTCCGCTTATTTTATATACTAGTCCTGGTTCCTGTGCGGTAGTAAAAGCAGTTTTCCCGTCCCTGGTTACAACAATATGCGCAAGATGTTGGTCAGTTCCTATATCTATGCGTTTTACTATCGAGTCTTTTTGTGGATCAATCACAATTACTTGATCTGAAATTACTTCTTCTGTTTCATCATTTTCAGTGGAATCATTTTCTTCTTCATGTCCTCCAAGACCCATAAAGTTTGCCGTTACCCAAACACTTTTTCCATCTGGAGCTACTTGCACATTATGCGCTGAATAACCGACTTCCATCTCTCCATTCTTATAAGTAAGATCGATCTTACCAAGAAGTGAGTTATCTTTTGTATCAATTATAGCGATTGCACCCTCATCCTCTAGTGCTACATACAGTTTTTCTGTCGCTTGATTTTGCCTAACAGTTGACTTACTGGTGGGTACTATTCTATCTGAGAAAAAAGCCAATCCCAACACGATTATTACGAAAACAAAGGAGGCGATTATATATATGTGTTTAGATAATTGCATAGCAAAAGTTATTATTTCCTACATTTCTTGATTTAATTTACGACTACTACTCCTCCCGAACTTGGATTTAAGTGATCGTGGTACTCCCATGCACCTGTCTTTTTGAATATATATCGATAGACAGATCCTTTTGTGAACGCTCTAAACTGATCAAATGTTGGAAGCTTTTCATGTCCCGGGTGATTGGCTGAGGCAACCCACATATTCATACTGCTTTCATTTTGAAACTCAACCATGCCTCCTTCATTAATTTCTATCTTATCTGGTGTAAATCCATTGTCTGTGTACTTTACAGTTACCATTCCTTCCATACTGTGTGCAGGCATATCTGATGTGTTTCCTTCAACCAGATTTCCTGGAAGGGGTTCACCAGATCTTACATACCTTGCAATCAATGAGCCTTTCTCATTAACTACCGGAATTTCAAGATCATTAAAAACCTGATCGTTTTCCTGATCTTCATAAACCATTACAATTAATTCTTTATTCTTTATATCGACGTTGCCAAGCGGAATCTCTACATCAGTATGTGTTCCTGCTTTTAGGAAAGCACTTATCTCAACAATTTGACTCAGTGTGTCTCCTTGCATTTCACGAAGCGCAAGAAATCCATCTTTCTTAAGAGTTGCGCTTTTTATAACTACTTTATTTGTTGGCGTTTGCGGAGCAACAACAAGATCTTGTGTGCTTCGATTGCGTTCTTGAACTTTTGTTTTTGAGTTCTCTTGAGCTTTTGTACCGTTTTTATTAACCACAAAGTACAAAAGTCCTGATACGGTAATGGCAAAGAATAAAATAACAATAATTAAAATTCCTTTCATTGATATTTCTTAAAAACTTGCATTATTTCCTTTAGAGCTTCATCCTTTTTACCTTTGTTGATTGCATCTGCTGCACATTTTTGTAAATGGTTTTCAAGCATGAGGTGATCTACTTCCTTTAAGGCTTTTTGAATTGCTTGTGATTGGTGAAGCACATCAATGCAATATACATCTTCATGAACCATTTTGATTACTTTCTCTAGTTGCCCCTTGGCGATTTTGAGTCGGTGGATTATTCGCTCTTGTGTATCTTTAGGTCTGTATGCCATATACCCCCCATGGAGATAATCTACTACATCATGTAGTAGTATGTCAAGAGCAGAATTCCTTCATATGAGATTTGGAAAGTAGGGGAGCTAATTATTTAAACTAAAGATACATCATTATTCTAGTTTCAAAAAGGATCTTTAATAACACAAAAAATGCCCGATGTTATTCAGGCATTTTTGTCTTCGGATAGTAATAATTACATTCCAAGATCAACTAAGATGTTTTTATTGCTATAAAAACTAGCATTATATTGAAGTTTAAGACCTGTTGCGGTCTTTGGAACCTCAAATCCTACCCAATCAGTTTTTTTTGCTTTCGCTACTAATGCTCCATCCATTCCTAAAGAGCCAGAATTTTCTAGCCGTTTTCCAGTAACAGCAACTTGGTATTGATTGTTTTCACCATCAATAACAAACATCTGACCCATTGTAGTTATGAACTCTTGGTCTGACCCAGTATTTTCTATGGTCATATTCACATCTACCCAATGATTTCCTTCAGACGGCTTGGTATACTGAGCACCATCTGATGTTTCTACGTTGTTAACGGTTAGAATAACATCTCCCATCTGTACTTTGTCGCCAACCTTGTATGTCTCCTGACTTTGTTGTGAGTCATTATTTGAAGCTTGAGTATTATCAGAATTTGATCCTACTTTCTCACTATCACTACCCATACTGCTGAAGACGCCAATTACAATGATAACTAAGAGTGCAATTCCTCCCCATTTTAATAATTTCTTCATTTTATCTACACCTCCTCTCCTTATAGGTTAAATCCTAAGTTACCGCTAATTATAGAGGAAATCAAGCACTAAATCTACTAATAGTGCGTTGTACTAATGTGCGAGTTATTACGAAAATATATTACTATGTTAAGTAAGCTTAGATTTACCGAAATTGTCGGTGCGAATATAAGAGAGGAGAGAAAGAAGAAAGGCTGGTCGCAGGATCAGTTATCTGCTGAGTGTGGGTTCTATAGAACCTATATTAATCTAGTAGAAACGGCTAAGCGGACTCCTTCATCGTACACTCTTTTTAGAGTTGCGAAGGCACTGAAAGTCCCTGTCGATAATCTATATCCTTCCACCGTCTAATTAAAACATTATCCTTCAAATGTTTATTTAAAATTTTGTATCAAATGTTAAACGGTCCTCGTTTAAATTCCCGAGAGGTGAATACCTATCATACATACTACTTCCCATATCAATAATAATAACACTAGGTTCTCCCTGGTCTTCTTCTAAAACTTTTAGGATTAAAAGCGAAAAAGCATCAGCAAGATCGTCATGTTTTTCTATTCCAAAACCAGTTAGTTGCATAAGTAGTTCTTCGGCTCCTTTTCTTGGGAAGCGTACTTTGCCCAGTTTTATAAGATGAGTAACAAGCGCAAGTCTTGATCTTTTATCTTGTCCTGATACTTTCACTCCTTCTGCGGGAACGTTATTATTTTCCAAATGATGGATAAGAGCCGCTTGATATCCAACCTCTTCAATAAAAAGTTTTGTATATTGCCCGCTTCCCAGCTCTCTTGATAAGTCTTTTGCAAGCTCATATGTCTCAGGAAAACTTAATCTTTTATTGACCGGGAAAGGCAGTATATACACAGCAAGTTTATCGTTATATCCAAATACTTTTGCCGAAACCATAGCAGTATAATCAGCCGATTCCTTTTGGGAAATAGCAAGGTCAATTCCAGTTGCTGTATACAAAAACTCTCTGTTGTCTTCGGGTGGAAGCACATCGTAATATTGGATCCATTCGGGGTGAACAAGGCGGTCAGCGTCTGAAATTATCTTAAGTAAAAATTCTCTATACCAAGCGGATTCGCTTCCTATCTTTGATTTTAGATCATTTATTGATTCTTCGGTTTGAAATTTCTCAGGCCAAGCCACCCGACCTTCAGAACTAATAAGTGGATAAGAATAAAACTTGCCTTTTATCACAAGGTTTTCAATATTCTGCCTCAGTCTCATTAGAAGACTATCCTCGTGTAAAAGATTTCCAATAATCATGTATTTCGTATCACGATCTCCGATTGGTAAAACCTCTCCTGTTAACCATTGATGTGTTTTGTCTCTTCCTTCACGGGTCTTAACGCTATTTAGATCCTCCACATCATCGCAAATGACTAAGTCTGGTCTATATTGTTTATGTCTTAATCCTCTTATGCTTTGTTCAGATGATGCAACAGTAATTCTTGCTCCAAAGTTTGATAGTTCAAAAGTAGCAAGTCCTTTCTCATCTCCAGTTTCTTGAAATGGTCCAATGTCATTTTTAAGCAGTTCATTTCCTTCAAGCTCGTTTCTAATATTTGTCATTAGCTGTTTTGCCTGACTTTGAGTTTGACTTAGTATTAAAACAAACTTTTTCTGTTGTTCGCCAATTATTGACCAGATGACATATGAGAGGGTGATAAGGGTTGATTTTCCTGATCCTCTAAATGCTACAAGAACTACAAATTTATTATCCACGTCTTCTGTTATTTGAAACATTTCGGTGTGGAAGGAAGCAAATGGATAGCCAATGTAGTGAGATAGATAAATGGAGAAGAACCATTTATGGCTGTTTTTAGCAAGCATTCGTCTTACCGATCTTTTCTTCTTTATTGCCTCAAGCTCTTTATCAGAAATCACTTGTGCTGTCATTTATTTTCCTCCTCGTGTGTATTCGGCAGTAATGCCGCAAGTTTTAATGCTCTCGTTACCAATGCTTCTTGTTCTGGAGTAAGAGCTTCATTATCTGCTTTAAGCCTAGCCGTTACTTCAACTTTAGTTGCGTAATGAGGATGGTGGTGTTTCAGCCAGAAAATGATAGCTGTGAGGTTTTTGTCTCGGATCGCAGCCATGAGCTGGGACTCAGCCATATCATTCACAAGTAATGAACCTTCAGCTATGGAAATGTCTGCTTGTTCTGCGAAGACTTCATTTTCCTTTCGCCATCTATAATATGTTGCTCGACCAATACCAACTTTCTCACACGCAACTTGGACAATAGGCGTTTTCTTAAGTTGTTCAAGAAGTAATTCCTGAGTCTTATCAATCCGCTTCTGAATCGTAGTTTGATTATTTTCCATCTTTTATCCTTTCTGCTTTAATTCCAGAAACTTTTTCAAAGCGATCAATAATTACTTGGCAGTACTCCGGATCTATCTCAACCATGAGGCATTTCCGTTTCGTTTGTTCGCAAGAAATAAGTGTTGATCCTGATCCGCCGAACGGATCATAGACATAGTCATTAACTTTTGAACTGTTAAGGATTAAGTTTCGCAATAACCCAACAGGTTTCATGGTTGGATGAAGAGGACTTTTATTTGGTTTTGGATAAATGAGAATACTTTTGTCTTTTGCCTTATAGAATTCATGGCTTCCAAACCATCCGTATGCGATCAGCTCATGTTGTGGTAAATAGTGAAGCCGTCCGACGACAACATTGTTTTTGATCCAAACAAGTAGTTGTGTAAGTCGAAAACCCGCATCAACAATGCCATCTCGCAAGGAGAACACCATTTTGTCTGAGTTAAAAATGTAAAAAGAATTTTTCTTGGCAAGATATGGCTTTATTGCTTCTAGCCATTCCTTCGTAAAATGGCGATACGTTCCTTCTGTTTGGTTGTGATCGTTGGCTATCTTTTTATTACTCTTAATTTCCGTAAGTTCAGCTTTTCCTTCAACATAAGCCACGCCGTAGGGCGGATCCGTCAGAAGGAGAGAGATTCGATCATCTAAAATAAGCCTCTTTAACAACGCTGAGTCTTTTGCATCTCCACACGCCAAGCGATGATCACCGAGTTGTAGAACATCACCTATTTTTATTTGCATAGCTTTGCCTCCTGTCCAGTCAACTTCTCGAAGCGCTTGATAATAAGGTCACAAAAAATAGGCTCAATTTCGCAAAGATATGCTCTGCGTTTGAGTTGTTCACACGCAATGAGAGTAGATCCGGAGCCACCGAATACATCAAGCACGATGTCTCCAGCTTTCGTGCAACGACGTAATGCTTTTTCATGGAGTGTTGGTGGTTTTTCTGTCGGATGTTCGTATTCTTGTGCAGGAAGACGTTTTGCTAGCCATATATTAAAAAGGTCAAGGATATCATCTGTCAGTCGATTTCCTGTTCCTACCTCTTTATTGAGAACCTCATTCAGGTTTTTGACTGATTCGGAAAGATACGGATTACCTTGAATACCATAAACGCATGGTTCATACACTTTATTAAATGCAGTTTGTGGAGTGACGTTCTGGTTATTCTTAATCCAAAGACAAACTCGTTTGTTTATAATCCCAAGTTCCTTGTATATTCCCTGGATTAGTCCAATGTAATTTTCATCACACCAATAAAACACGTGTGCATCAGGAAAAGCAGTTGATAGCCCATTTTCAAGCGTTTTCTTGAGAAACGCTTTATATTCTTCTTCAGATTTCTTGTCATTCGTTTTCCCGCCATATTTTCCATTTGTTCCAATCCCGTTGCTGTAATCGAGCGAGATATTATATGGGGGATCGCAGTAGAGCATGGATATCTTGTCATCCTGTACTAGCTTTTTGAGTACTTCGGGATCTGTCGCGTCTCCACAAATAAGTCGGTGCGATCCAAGCTGGTATATATCTCCCCATTTGCTTTTTGGTTCTTTGATCTTTTCAATTTCTTTTTTAACATCAAAGTCGTCATTTTCGACTCCCAAGTTATCATCCCAAATGTGTGAAAGATCGCTATCATCAAATCCAACATCAAGTAACAGCTCGACATTAAATGATTTCAGAAGTTCAAAATCCCATTCTCCAGTATTGCGGTTAAGACGTAGATTCAACTCCTTTTCCTTCTGAAGATTGGGGATATTAACATAAACTACAGGTACTTTTTCTATACCTAGTCTTTTTCCTACTTCGAGTCTGAAATGTCCACCAATTACAATATTTTTTCGATTAGATGCACCATTCGCAATAATGGGATCTATCAATCCGAAGCGCTTAATACTCTCCGTTAATTGCTTGGCAGCTTCCTCATCCCATTTTCTTGGATTGTATTCAGCGGGGCGAAGTTCTTGAGCTGAAACATAAACGATAGAATATGGGTTCTCTTGTTTAGTATGTGCGTTCAACATACTATCAATAATAGGATGAAAAAGGGCTTGTGTATAAACAACAATTGTGACTAATTGATGTTGAGGCGTTTCTTGTAGCGGTTGATAGCTATATTTATTTCGTTGTAATCAAGTGAGTCACCAAATTCTTGCTGTATGATATCCCCAATATCCTTTTCCGACTTTCCTTCTTGTTCAAGCTCATAAATTCTTTGATCTCGGTCAAAGTTCTTAATAGGCTGGAACTTATCAGCCTTCCTATACATTAAATCTTTCTGCATTCGCTTCACCCACGGCCAAATATGCCTGATGTCATTGAGGGTCGTATCGCCATCAATTTCAAGCGAAAGTCTTTTCATACCGTTTTCCCATGTCGTAACCATAGTTACTCCTGCGGTCAAGTTCAGATTATCGGGATCATTAAATAAAAGGTAGCGACGAATACCAGTGTGCCAACGTGGAGAAAGGCGATATTTTCTGACGACACCCCATACATCCTCACGAAATGCATGCATTGGAGCTTTAGCGTTACACTCTTTTCTTTTATCCTCAGCTTCTAGGAACTTTTTCTCTTTATTTAAGCTATCAATCTCTGCTCGACACTTCGGCCATTCTGTTTTGTAATACTCGTCAGTTGCAATATCAAGCTTATGATTCCATTCTAAATTGTCATCCTCATTCTTTATTCCTTCGGAAGGAATATTCCATTTTTTCCTGAGGTCAGCAATTTCTTTCTGAAATGCAGGTCTGCTGACAAGCACTTTTATTTCCTGTTTCAGTCGCTTCGTTTTTTCAGCAAAATAGTCTTTTTTCATAGCCCATAATTCTAGCTTTATACATTCGTATTGTATATAATTCAGCTAATAAAAGGAACAGCTTCAAATCACCGTGAATAATGATCAATTTATAATCAACACAAAAGTATTAGGTAATCCTATTAGGCAGGTTAATAAATCTGCTACATTTTCCGGCGATAAACCTAGAGCGTTAACACTTAGTAATAGAAGAATTGCTACATTCCCCAGATCTTGCGAAAAAGTAATTAAATCCTGGGATAAGCAATTCTCTTTCGTCGAAGAAAAACGAGAAAATGATCAAATTCTTGAAGAAGGATTGCGTCCGCCCCAAATCGGTGCACTCCATGCCGCACTCGCTCATTGGAAAGTAACAAACGCATCAGCCACCATTGTTATGCCTACTGGTACAGGAAAAACGGAAACAATGCTTGCACTTATGGTTTGCGAGCGAATAGATAAAATCCTAGTAGTTGTACCAACAGATGCGCTAAGAGATCAGATCACGAATAAGTTCCTAGGTCTCGGATTATTAAGAAAAATTGGAGCTGTTGGAAGGAAAGCAGAAAATCCTATCGTGGGGACCCTCGAGCATCGACTCAAAACAGTAGATGAGGTAAATAAATTTTTTGGGTCATGCAATGTGGTGATAACGACAATGGCAATAGTAGGTGGATGCTCAGAAGAAATTCAAAAGGCAATGGCTGGAACAGCTACGTACCTTTTTATAGATGAGGCACATCATATTTCAGCACCAACTTGGCAAAAATTCAGAAAATTCTTCAAAGAAAAAACCATATTACAATTTACCGCCACACCTTTTAGAGGAGATGGAAGACATATTGATGGAAAGGTAATTTTTAATTATCCATTACGAAAAGCGCAAAGCGAAGGGTATTTCAAGCAAATCAGTTTTATTGGTGTAAGAGATTATAATAAACAACGTGCCGATGAGACTATTGCCAAAAGAGCAATCAAAAAGCTGGAAGAAGACCTTGCACAAAATCTAGACCATATTATCTTGGCGCGAGCAGATAGTATAACTCGTGCGCGAGATATATTTGCTATTTACCAACAACACGGCGCAAATCATAATCCTCAACTTTTTCATAGTAAGAAAAAAGTGGCTGAAAAACGCCAATCTCTTAATGAAATAAATGAAAGAAAATCAAGAATTATTGTATGTGTTGACATGTTTGGAGAAGGTTTTGACTTACCTGAATTAAAAATTGCAGCACTCCATGATGTGCATAAAGGTCTTGCCATTACATTGCAGTTTACAGGAAGATTTACAAGAACAAAACCAAATATTGGTTCCGCAACGATTGTTGCAAATATCGCCAACCCTGGTGTTGAAGAAGCGTTAAAAGACTTATATGCAGAAGATGCTGATTGGGATAAATTACTACGGAACTTAAGTGAAGGAGCGACTACCAAACAGGAAAAGCTATCTCAGTTTTTTGAAGGATTTGTGGATTTGCCTCCAGAATTCTTACCTCAAAATATTTTGCCTAAAATGAGCACTGTTGTTTATAAAACAAATAATACGCGGTGGACTCCCGAAAACATACCAAAAGTAGTAAAAGAATCTAGGCTTTTTATTGACCCTACTGTAAATCAAGGAGAAAAAGTCGTGTTCTTTGTTACCTGCGAGAAAGAACCAATTTCTTGGGGCAATTTTAAGGATATCCATAATACGATTTGGGATCTGTATTTGATTCATTGGGATGAAGCTCAAAAATTATTATTTATCAATAGCTCAAACAACAGGTCCTTCCATGGGGAATTAGCAAAAGCTATTTGTGGCGATGATGTTGAAATAGTTCGTGGAGAACAAGTGTTTCGTACTCTCTCTGGGATCAATAGATTAAGCCTTATGAATCTTGGCTTAACACATTCCTTAAATCGAGCAATGCGATTCACAATGTATGTTGGATCAGACATACTATCAGCAATCTCGGACGCTCAGCAACAAAATAGGATTAAATCCAATCTTTTTGGAAGAGGTTTTGAGAATGGTAGTAAAACAAGCATCGGGTCATCTTACAAAGGGAGGATTTGGTCTTATAAAATAGCAGATGATATCTCGGAATGGATTGAATGGTGCCGAAAAACAGGCACAAAATTACTTGATGATACTTTTTCTGCAACAGATATTCTTAAATATGTATTGCGCCCAACTTTAATAACACAACGGCCAAACCTCGTACCGCTAACAATAGAGTGGCCAGAAGACTTACTCTTGAAAAGCGAGGAAACTGTTGAACTAAATATCGCGGGAGAGACGATTCCATTGTATGAAGCAGGTATTGAGTTAACGGACTTTAATAAAACAGGCCCAATAAAGTTCCAGGTTTTTAGTGAAAACAAAAGTGTTGAATATAAAATTGCATTTAATAATAACAATGTTGAGTATTTACCGACTGGGCAAGACACTGCACAAATTATAATTGCGAGAAAACCACAATCCCTTCCTGATTGGTTAAAAGAGAATTCTCCTATTGTTCGTTTTGAAAACGATTCATACCTACAATACAACGTTCTTTTTGAAAATCCTGCTGATCCGCCTGCACCTTTTGATAAGGATAAGATTCAAATATGGGACTGGAATGGTATTGATTTGAGTAAAGAATCGCAGACAGTAAATAAAGATACTGACTCAATACAATATCGAGTCATACAAGAGGCACTAAAGGATACCCACGATTCACAATATGATGTCGTTTTTGACGATGACGATTCCTATGAAGCTGCGGATGTAATAGGAATTAAAATGACAGAGGAGAAATTAATAGTTGATTTATACCATTGTAAGTTCTCCCAATCTGCCACTCCCGGAGCAAGAGTCGAAGATCTATATGCAGTTTGCGGTCAAGCACAAAAAAGTGTTCATTGGAGAGATGATATACAAAAACTTATCGATCACTTAACTTTACGTGAGGTGAGTCGACAAAAGAAAGGATTGGTTTCAAGATTTGAAAAAGGTGATTTAGAAAAACTCGAAGAAATAAGAAATAAAGTACCTTATCTTATTCCTGAATTTACAATCACAGTTGTTCAGCCAGGTTTATCTAAAAACCAAGCAAGTAATAGTCAACTAGAACTACTCGCCGTTACAGAAAATTATCTTAAAGAAACACACGCAATAAACTTAGAAGTGATAGCCAGTCAATAAACTTCAGCTGATAAGTCTCAAAACAAACGGGACAATTCTTGTTGTCGGCAGTTTATATCGATACGCAATTTTGTAATACCACTTGAAACATATCTTCTTCATTTCTTCACATTGCTGATCAAAGACAAAGTCATCCTCTACGTCATTAAGAAGACTTCCTGCTGCTCGTTCTATTGCAATACTGAGTAGCGCATATTCATTTTCATAATCAGGGTCGAAAAAGTCTCGTGATCTGTGCCTTTTTGATTCGGCAAGAGCAATCAGTTCGTCCTCGATGGCAAGATATAACCTAATTCCATCACTGCTTCTTACCTGCTTACTCAGTAGCGGCTTTTTATTCAATAGTATTGCTCTCCATAGAACTTCGTAGTCAAAATGTAGCGAATAAGAAAGCCTAGAAATTTCTGGAATAATTCTCTTATTGATATATCTCTTTCGTAATTCTCGTGGCGTTAGGTTATCATTAATTTTATATTTCGTTTTTACATGGCAAGTAATAGCATAACAGGCATATGAATGAGTAAATAACATAAGCCTTGCCCTATTAAATGTTGTATATTTTCTTGCCCTTGCCATAATTAAAGGGCAGAAACACAACTATATCAAAATATATCATTTATCTGTTGTGTTGTTATGGGATATTATAGAAAATAAGACACCCTTTTTTATAGTGTCTCGTTTGTCTCATTTAGCCTTGATGTGAGACAATCGTTATAAGGATAAGAAGGTTCTAGACCGAGCCTCTCAGCAAACTCGGAAAAACAAAGATAGAAGTAGTATTTTGGGCCGCTACTTCGGGCTTTTCTGAGAGTTCGAATAAAACACTTTATTTATAATCCTTTGTTTTTTTCATATCCTGAAGTACCAAGAATGGATTTAGGCCTTCAATTCGGAGTTTTCTGCCTTATAATTTTAAGTTCGAACCTAAAGCACTTAAAATTGTCCTTTTTGTATCTGTATCTCCTTTTGCAAACCAATAACGAGCGTGGGTGGTAAAATTATAGATTTTTTCAAGATCCGCCTGATATGAGTTTCTCTCTGCTCGCCACCGTTTTGTATGCCTACCAGAATTTCCATTAGGAGCAATACCATTCTTAGATAAGAACTTGCGTACAGATTCTATTTCACCGTAAATATACTTATTTTTAAGGCTAATCCAGTCAATTTTTAATTGTTTCACACCCAGGTTGTACCTTAATCATTACATTTTCTTTCTCTAGGAAAAACAGGAGCTTTGAGTGTAGATTTAAGGATTAATGTGTACCAATGCAAGCCATACCACGGTTAAATCGACGACTAAACCAGCCAGTGCATAAGAAACTGTGAGAAGTAACCATAATCCAAATACACGCCAAATATATCTTTTAATTTTCTTTTTATCTCGTCTTTTATGGGCAAGATAAGAAACTAATAATAGATATCCTAAAAGAGGGATGTAAACAATATTTCTTATCCCGCGATATAGATTAATGTAGTGCTCAGAACCAAATTGGTAACCAGAGAAACCTCCTTCTTTTGTAGGAACATTTTCAGGAGCAAATAGCCCATCATTTATAGAAAGATATACAAAATATACAGTAATCAATAAAGCTGACACCAAGATAATTTTCCTCAATAGGTATTCTGTTTTTTCAAGATTATCCATTTGTTTAAATCTGACCTTCTTGAATACTCATACTATTACTATGCTACACTAATTGTATTACCGAAACAAAGATTGATTAAACCTATGAAAGAAAGGTTGCAAAATAAATTATCCGCAGAGCTCCAATTAATAAAATCTCAAAAACATTTAAGAATATATCTAGGTTTAGGATTCTTTTTCACACTTATTGGTACGCTAATAAGGGCAACATTTACTAATAATGAGTTGTTAACCAACTTAGGAATACTTCTTGGAGCTGTTGGTAGTGTTATGTTTGTTTGGGGAACTATCAAATACGCACATATTAAGGGAAGAAATATCTTCTCGTTTTTGGTCGTATTGTTTATGCCATTTACTTATCTATGGTTCCTTGTGCTTTTTGTATTAAAACCAAAGATTGCCACTGAAAAAATACCCTGTATTCCGATGATGGCTAAAGAATATGTATTAACTTTGGTGTCAACCCTTTGCTTGTTCACATACTCACTGATTAGGTTGAATGTTCACTTTACTTATCTTGGATTGGATAATTACAGTAATTTAATCCCAATGTGGTTGGTAGTTATCGTTTTACCAACAGTACTTATACTTCCCGTTTGGGCTTTAATAAAAAACAAAAGGAAAATGCTGACGGCAACTGGCTGGTTAATGTTACTTTTATTTTTTCTGTGGCTTTTTATTGTACCAAAAGATAGTGCCGAAGAGATTTACAAAGTTATGAGAAATCAAGTATATGTGTATTTACTTTTTTATGCAATATTACACTTGCTAATTCACGGAATTTATTGGATTAAATCTAAAAAGAGAAGTTGGGTAACTCCTGAAGGTTTATTTCACTGGTATTGGGCACTGATATTCACCACCTTCTATTACTCAGTTTATGACTTTGTGTTGAAGCTAATTTAGTACGCTGGAGTAACAGTAGGGATGAAAACTGGTTTACTAACTATAGCAAAATATGTTCGAATAGCGTCTATGCTCGCCAGCACTTCGGCAGGCTCAGTGCATGCCCAGATTCGTTCATATGACATGGTATGTATCAAGGTGAAGATTAAAGAACCACCTAATGGGACAAAAGAAAACCAATATGACATATAACTATATCAAATTACGTCATTATTAACTCTTTTTATACTGTCCCATTTGTTCCATTTAGCTTCAAGATGGTACACTTATAGCGACAGTAATGGTTTAGACCCGTATGTTCAGCAAAATCCAAAAATTGTAGTAAAAAGCCTGCCTCATGTCTAGTTTTTTAAACCGTTTGATATAATTAGATATGGATTATGCAAAAATATCGATTAACGAACTTGGATTTGATAAATTTTTTGAATCTAATCTTAAAGAATTGGAAGTTGAAAAATACACAATCGCACGCGTTATTGCGGAATATAAAGAAGCATATAGGGTAATAAGCAATAATGGTGAATTTTTAGCAAAAATTACAGGTAAACAAATATTTAATGCTACAAAAAGAGAAGATTATCCCGCAGTTGGAGATTGGATTTTAATAACTGAGCTTAATGATAACAAGGCAATAATCCATCAAATACTACCTAGAAAAACTTTATTAGAGAAAAAATATAGCAATAAACAAGAAAATCAATTAATCGCTACAAATATCGATACTGCCTTTATTATTGAATCTGTTGACAGAGACTTTAATCTTAATCGATTTGAAAGATATTTGATTATTTCGCGGAAAGCAAATATTATTCCGGTCTTTATACTTAATAAGATTGATTTAATTTCTAAAACAGAGATTAATAACCTATTTTCTCAAGTAAAAAGTAGATTTAATAAAGTAGAAGTTATTTTAACAAGCACAAAAACAGAAGCGGGAATTAATAATTTAATAAAATATATAAAGAAAGGGCAAACTTATTGTTTCTTGGGTTCATCTGGAGTTGGTAAATCTTCACTGGTAAATGCATTGCTTGGGAAAAACATAATTAAAACACAGGAAATTAATACAACAAACGAGCGTGGGAGACATACAACCTCTGTTAGAGAGTTATATCTTTTAAAAAATGGCGGAATAGTAATAGATAATCCTGGAACCAGAGAAGTTGGAATATCAGATTCATATAGCGGAATAGAAAATGTTTACAATGAAATAACCGACTTATCTAGAAATTGTAAATTTTCTAATTGTACACATACAAACGAACCAGAATGTGCAATATTGGCTGCAATAGCGAATAATTTGCTTGATATAAATAAATTTGATAATTATCTTAAACTTAAGAAAGAGTCAGAATATTTTGAAATGAATAAGCGAGAAAAAAGACTGAAAGATCGTAAATTTGGGATATATGTAAAAAAATATTTTGATAACTTAAACAAAGAACCACATATTTAGCTTTAACGATAAAATGAGTTCAGACCAAAATTCTCAGCAATGAAATTTCTTGAAAATGTTTTAATAAAAATCTTAAGTGTTATTTTCTCTCCGTTGATTGATAAAGATGGCTTCCTGAAGTTACCAAAGAACAAAAAGGGGAGGATTAGAATTCTTTATCTTTTGATGTTATCTGTCATGGTTGTTTCCGTAATTTACTTCCTTACTCAAGATGCTATTTTTAGACTGCCGCTTCTGATCATGGAAGAGTAAAGAAAATAGATCCGAATAACATCCACAGTTCGCCAGCAACATAATGTAACAAGCGCCTTGTCAAAACTTTAAATTAGACTCATGAGTGCAATTGTTTCGAATTAATAGATTTAACGAGAGTTGGATCCGAATTAAACAAGCTCGCAATCATTAACACAGCGTTTTGAACAAACACTCCTTATCTAAATTCCTGGAATAACGACCGCACGTGTGTTAGTATTTCGTATAAATGGCTCAGGAAAAAGAAATAAAGATTCAACTAAAAATACAACTTGACGATTTTGTTAAAAGAATCCAGAGAAAAGGATATAAATTGGTTCACAAACTTAACCAAACCGATATCTACTTTGATACAAAAGATTGGTTTCTGTATGAAAGCATTGCTGCCTTAAGACTAAGGCGAATTGATAATAACGATAGCTCTTTTTCGTTTAAAAAAGTATTTTATCTTCCTAAACAAAAAGATTACTATGTCGAAGAAATTGAAGTAAAATTTCCGATAAATAATTTTGATGAGGCTAAGAAAATTTTTGAGAAAGTAACAATTCCCTTTGACAAAAGTATATTAAAAAGCGGAAGTGAGTTAACTAAATATTTAGCGAAGTACAACTATTTCGACGAACAGAAAATGACGAAATTACGAACGGTGTATTCAAAAGGTGAAGATGAGATAACCATCGACGAAGCTGACAATGTCGGGATAATTATTGAACTTGAATGTCAGAATAACGAACCACTTCACGTTGTAAAAACTTTTTTAAGTGACAACGAATGGGAACGAAGTGTCGAAGGTACAAGTTATATTTGGTTAAAAAACGTCAAAGGGTTAACATCACATATTAAAAACCTGGAAAGATTCAAGACAGAACCCGACTGGAATGTTTGGGAAAATGAAAAGGAAATGTATGAAGAAATCCAAAAAAAACAAGATGGTGGATATTAATAAATCAAGTCTATACAAGGCACTCATTTCTGACATCGATGGTACACTTACACCGATTATCCCCAATTCCCTTCCTTCAGAAAAAGTGACCTGCAAAATTAAAGAGGCTGTGAATAAAGGTCTAATATTTTCACTTGCCACTGGAAGACCGTTTTTCTTGGCTAAATATCTTGTCGACCATTTGGGATTAATTGGTCCCTCCATAGTTGATAACGGTGCAGTAATTGTTGATAGTCATGACGGATCTACAATATGGGAAGCTAATTTACCAAACGAGGAAGCAAACCAAGTAATATCTTCGGTAAAAAAGTATAAATTACGCAGAGCCTCGTTGGATAGTGGCGTACTTGAAAATCCAACGAAACTGCCCAACAACTCCAAAGTAAGAAAACTGTCAATCCACGATATTTCTGAAGACATTGCAGATAAAATTATTTCGAAAGTAAGTTCATTGTATAGTGACGTCATCGGAACGAAGGCAGCATCGTACAAGGGTCAGCATTTAGTTGACGTTTATTTTTCGAATATCAAGGCGACAAAGCAATACGCAGTTTTCAAACTATCAAAAATATTAGGTATACAGGAAAGTGAAATAATTGGAGTGGGTGACGGATATAACGATTTTCCTCTCTTGATGGCATGTGGCATGAAAGTTGCAATGGGTAATTCCGTGAATGATTTGAAGGGTATTGCGGATTACATAGCTCTTTCGGTCGAGGAAGATGGACTGGCAGAGGTAATTGATAAATTCTACTTAAACAAGCTGTAGTGAATATAATTTAATAAAATTATATTTATCCATCAAATCATTGATTAAATACCAAATATCATTTGAACAAACACACAAGCCAAAAAGTAATGGCAAAATTGTAAGAAAAACATATTAGCTGGGATAACCTATCACCCTAAAGGAAATATACTTCTAAAGCTATTATCTTCTCACCCTACAGGTGATATAGCTTTACACATCTCCCTATTAATATTATATTTTAGTAATGCCCAATAAAAGATCAGTTGTATTTGCAACTAACGAAATCTATCACACGTATAACCGGTCGGTTGCCAACGAAGAAATATTTAATAATTCCAGAAATATAAACCGGGCCTTAGACCTTATCAATTATTACAAAAATCTTTCTAATTTGAGATTCTCGTATTTTGTAAAATTGAGTCAAGACAAGAAAAATGAACACCTCAAGTCTAAAAAAATCATTCCTCTTGTGGAAGTTTATGCCTTTTCCATAATGCCCAATCATTTTCATTTACTGGTAAGACAACTTTCCGAAAATGGGATAGAAAAATTCTTATCAAATTTTCAAAACAGCTTTGCAAAATATTATAATATTAGAAACAAAAGATATGGAGCCTTGTTTCAGCGACCGTTTAAAGCGAAACATGTCGCGGGTGACAAGGAATTACTACATCTGTCTAGATATATACATCTTAATCCCGTAACCTCTTTCATGTTGGATCTCGAGGAATTGAAAACAAGCAACCTAACATCCTTTCCCCATTATTTGAAACCTGTAAATAACTTAGTGAATAGCGATTTAATTATAAAGCTTGCTGGTTCCAAAACAAAATATCTGCAATTTGTTTCAAATCAAGTAGATTATCAAAGGAAGTTGGGCAAGATCAATCATTTAATAATTAAAAAGTAAGTTGTGTAGCCTTATTTCACCCGTAGGGTGTAATTCTTTATTAGAATAAATACTTTTCTAACTATACAAGATGTTATAAAATCCAAATCGTGAGTAATAATTTGAAACCGGGTAAATACAAACATTACAAGGGTCACCTCTACAACGTAATTGGGGTTGCAAAGCACTCTGAATCCTTGGAAGAATTAGTTGTTTATGAGACTTTATATGACAATCCCACAGCAAAATTATGGGTAAGGCCGCTTGAGATGTTTACCGGGAAAGTCAAAATTGGGGGCAAAACGATTCCAAGATTTATTTTTGTAGGAAATAGAAAAGTATGAAAAAAGTAGTATTAATTACAGGTGGCTCTGATGGTTTAGGACGAACAATTGCCAAATGCGTATCATCGGATTACCAAGTTGTCATACTCTCGCCAACTGAACAGAAATTGAAAAAGGTGGCAAAAGAAATTGGGGTAGATTATGTCTTAGCTGACGTTTCCAATTATGCAAGTGTTGAGAACGCCATTAAGCTAATTATCAAGAAATACAAACAAATCGACTGTTTGGTAAACAATGCAGGTCTTTGGATTCAGGGCGAACTGGATGACAACGACATAACACACATTGAAAACGTTATGAAAGTGAATGCCTTGGGTGTTATTTATATTACTAAAGCTATTATTCCTCTAATGAAAAAACGCAAATCGGGATTAATCATCAACATAAATTCTCAAGGAGGGTTGTATGCAAAAGCGGAAAGGTCGGTTTATAGTGCCGCAAAATGGGGCATCACTGGTTTTACAAAATCGCTTCAACCGGAATTGGCAAAATATGGAATTGCCGTCACGGGAATTTATCCGGGTAAATTGGATACCAAGATGTTTGAAAAAATCGGAATCGACAAAGATATGACCGACGCCCTTGATACCAAAGAAGTAGCACGGGTTATTAAGTTTCTACTTGAATCTCCACAGGGTGTCGTCTTTCCGGAGATCGGCATCATGTGTATAAAGTATTAGTGAAGAATCGTTAATTATTCTCGAGTAATTGTTTTTTAGCCAACTTAAACTCCTCATTCGTAATAATGTTTTGTTTTCTCATATCGGCAAGTTTTTTTATCTCTTCCGCGATGGATGACGAAGGAGGTGTTTCAGGTTTATTATTATGTGTAGAATTATTTGCATCCACATCATCATTTTGGCCTCCTATAGCTTTGGAGATAATCGCAAGAATCCTATCGCGTTCATCACAAACGGCCATTATTTCTTTGCTTGCATTGTGGAATCTTTTCGACCACCATCTCCATTGGAGTCTCCCAATAAGTACTCCTCCAGAACCCATAAACTCAATGCAAAATTTTCCATCTTTTCCTTGATCGTTATAGTCTATGGGTGCATAATTTCGAAATGCCGTAAAAGGAATGGATTCATATTTTATTGCTTTACTCATGAATTTATTCTTCCCCACCGAAACTATAAATCCTTTGGTGTGGATAAAAACCAAAGTCGGCGCATCAGCACTTGATTCAATATTCCATTTATTATACGTACACCAACTGGCAGCCAAAACGTCAGCGAATTTTACACCTTCAGTTGCCAACACTTTCAACAATCCATCCGCGTCAATATCTACCGAGGCATTGAAATATGCAGGTAACGAGGCTATTAAAGATTTGATTTCTTCAGTGTCAGTCATAGGTCGCATGATAAAAGTAGTGTATTCCTCTATCGCCAGAATTTTCCATGTGCAGGACATTCCCAACCTGTTTTATCGCACGTGTTACAATTCAACTTGCCTGCAATACCAGCCGTATAACCTTCTCCCTTACAAACTTTACATTTAATAAGATTTAATTGACATTTTCGACACTTCGGCGTCATACGTGAATAGTAACAAAATAATAAATTTTACACAATTATATTTAAAACAAAGATTGTATGTGTATGTACTTGTTTTGATAGTTAGAAGTTGTATCATTATTCAAAGTGAACCTGATTGGCAATTATTAATGACTTTTAAAACATATTAAGATCAATAATTAATCAAGGGAGGTGAATAAATATGAGTAATCCAAATCAACGTCCCAATTCTGAAACGAGACCAGAAAAGCGTCCCGAATGGCCGCCACAGAAACAATCCCAACCCAATCCAAGTATTGCTCGGGCATTAGGTAATTTAGCAGTTAAAAATTCAGGTAATAAGTAATATATGGGATTTTTCAATGCATTTAAAACATTCGAACTAGACGACAAGCACAAAAGTGCTATTAGCCGCCATTTTAACCCTGAAATAATTGGTGATGATGTATATGCCACAAGCCTTACAAATCTTGCGTCGTGGATGTCCAAACTATCCAAAGATAAATTACCCGATGAAGAAATACTTCTTATTACTAGTGATAACTTTGGTGAGGATGCTTTCTCGCAGACAGTGTATATCATCTCGAATAAACGCATTGTCAAATTGACAAATTTTCCCGATCCGTTTACAAATCAAAAGGTACGGATCTTTCATATCAATGAAATCGCCGATGTTCAGTTAAAGGTATATCCATCGGGACGATTCAGTGCCTATGTTCTCAATAATTCTGCTCTGCCTTTTGCAAATATGTTAGAAGGTGGCGGATCACCACCCTTGAGCTTTTTTACAAATAGCATATTTTTTGATATTAATCGAGAAGATTTGTTCCTTGAATTTGACACGGCTCTGAAAAAAGCCCGCGGGATACATGACTCACCCGATCCCTCCAAAGTTAAATCATCAGCAGATACCGACACAACTTCCTTTCAGCACCTAAAAGATTTAATCGACGCCTATGTTGAAATTAAGAAAGAGAATTTTGTCATACAGGAACGCGGGGAACTTTTGGAAGCAAGACAAGATCAGCTTGATATTGATAAAGAAATTCGCTCAATTGTAAAATCTGCAAAACTTGCCAATAACACTAATCTTATTACAGATGCGTTAAATTATTATCATACATTAACGAAAGAGTTTCCCAAACATCAATTGGATGATCTTGAGTTATTTGGCAATCGATTGTTCGGGACATTTCTAAAAGATGCAAAACGAGAAACTCTTGAAGACATGATAGACAATATCGTAAAAGCATGGAGCCAACCACTTATACTTATTATTTCCGATGAGGAATTGCAGGAATTAAACGATGAATTAACCAAAGCAGCTATTGCAAAAATTGATGCGGGAGACGAGGAAGCGATAAACCAAGCTCACAGACATTTGCTTTTGGAGGAAACAAAAAAAGATCTGTCTCCAGGTGCCCGTGCAAACATCGAAAAATTCTTACCGGCAGCCCTTGCGGGTAAATATATATAGAGCAAACTAATTAACTCTATTAAACTACCTGCCAAATAATATTTCCCGTACAACTTTCCCCTTTCTTTCTGGATTCCCTTTTTCAAGGGAATGACAACGTCTCTGTCACTCTCTGTTGTTTTCTGTCATCCTCTTCTGTTTTCTGTCATCCTCTGTTGTTTTCTGTCATCCTCAAAAAGCGTTTTGTCATTCCTGGCTTATGTTTTGTCATCCTCGCGAAGGCATATTGTCATCCCGCACTCGATGCGGGATCCAGTCCCCTTTCTTTCTGGATTCCCTTTTTCAAGGGAATGACAACGTCTCTGTCATCCCCGACTCCGATCGGGGATCCAGTCCCCAGATAAATCTTTCCACTCTGGATTAACACTCTCAATCAATTCCAGTTTCCATGTCCTATTCCATTTCTTCAATTGTTTTTCTCGTACAAGAGCAGCCTCTATATCATTAGTAACTTCAAAATATACCAGCATACTAACATTGTGTTTTTGGGTAAAACCTTTAATTAAATGATGTTTATGTTCATACATCCTTCGTTCTAAATTATTCGTGACTCCTATGTAGAGTGTCCCGTTTCTTTTACTTGCAAGAATGTAGACATAATAAGTTTTGGCCATACAAATAGTATTAATGTCTAGATTCCCTTTTTCAAGGGAATGACAAAGAGACTACGCAAACAACCAAAGGATACAGGAATGACAAAGGTGAAAAGGAATGACAATGTTGTTTTCTGTCATCCTCAAAAAGCGTTTTGTCATTCCTGGCTTATGTTTTATCATCCTCACGAAGGCATATTGTCATCCCGCACTCGATGCGGGATCCAGTGTTCTCCTGTCATCCCCCGCGAAAGCGTATTGTCATCCCGCACTCGATGCGGGATCCAGTCCCCTTTCTTTCTGGATTCCCTTTTTTCCTCCTTCGCTGATAGCTTCGGAAGGACACAGCAAGGGAATGACAAAAAGGCTGTAGAAATGACAACGACGTAAGTGGATATAACTATCAAAACTCGTGATTATTAAACCTAATTCTGCTACAATCTAATCATTATGAAAGTGTTGAAGGTACTTCTTGTCGTCTTTTTCCTCTTTGTCGTTAGCATCGTTTTAGTTATTGGATACTTGGGCTTTATTCCTGGAGTATCAAGTGTCATGGGCAGTGATAAACCACGCGATCTTGGTATGACATACTCCCAAGAAAGCTATGACAACGCCCTTGCCAAAGCTCAAACTGAGGTAAAAGAACTTCCCGCAAACTCAGTTGCATCAATTCAATACGAGGGCAGCCATTCTGTAAAAGAGTCTTTCGCCAGCGAAGAACTTACTGCACACGCTTACAATAAAACATGGGTTCACTATCCAATTTCACAAGTGCAGGTAAGGATAAACGATGATGACACGTGCGAAGTATCAGGTCTAATTGACCTTACAAAAGTTGACGCGTTTCTAAATGCATTTGGGATTAGTCAAGGTGATTACAAAAAAGCACTTGAAAAAGCAAACATTCCGATGAAAACGCTTCCTTTTTATGCAATGGGGTCAGGAACTGCTAAGGATGGAAATCTAAACATTGACGTTTCTAAATTTGAAATCGGCAGATTCTCGGTCCCTGCAAATTATATTGCAGAATACAAAGAAGAATATAATTCTTTTGGTGAAATGGTCATGGGGAAAATTGATGGCTTTTCGGTAAATGAAGCATATATTGATAACGGCCAAATAAACTTTGACGGTACTCTCCCAGACAAAGAACTGACGAAAAGGTAATTAATATTTTCTCCCCCTCCCCCTATTGGATTTATAGTTATAACATCACTTAATGCACTTACGCATTGAATATTTAGTCTGAAGAAATGAATCGACCTCGTTCCCTACTTGAACGTAAGTTCAAGACGCGCGCCATCCGGCGACAATTCGGTAACGAGGTCTTTGTAACTTTATTATACACAACTGGTATCATAAGAATAATGGCATACGTTTTTATCGACGAAAGTGGAGATTTGGGATTTAATTTCCAGAAAAAGGGAACTTCAAGCTATTTTGTGATAACTCTTTTATTTAGCTCTACCAAACGTTCTGTTGAAAAAGTAGTCAAAAAAACATTCAGAAGTTTACCCGCTAAGGTACAGCAAAAACATACAGGCTGTCTACATGCTGTGAACGAAAAACCAAAAACTCGCATTAAACTGCTGAGTCTTCTCAACAAACAAGACATCTCAATAGTCACGATATATCTTAATAAGAAAAAGGTCTATACCAGATTACAAGATGAGAAACACGTTCTCTATAATTACGTAACAAATATTTTACTAGATAGAGTCTATTCAAAGAAGCTGATTCCAACCAAAGGCCAAATACAATTAATCGCTTCTCAGAGAGAAACAAATAAGTTTCTTAATGCAAATTTTAAACAGTACTTAGAAAATCAGGCTAAAAATAATCACAAGCTAAATATTACTATTGAAATAAGACCATCCCACTCAGAAAAGGGTTTGCAAGCTGTCGATTTTGCATGTTGGGCAATTTACCGAAAAATTGAAAGGGGTGATTCTAGCTACATCAATATAATTAATAGCAGAATAATAGAAGAAAGCCCGTTGTTTCCTTAAAAAACAAAACCCTATGCGCTATTTACGAGCAACCATCCGGAAGCCCACGCATAAGGATTTACTTGTTAAATAAATTATACTTTACTTTGTCAAGAAATAACAATTCCCCCTCCCCTGCCAGATTGGTGAAAAAGTGGTAAAATAGCATCAATGAATAAGCAATTATCAGACATCCAGAAACTGACTGCGAAAATTATTAAATTTCGAGATGCTAGAGATTGGAAACAATTTCATAACCCCAAAGACGTTTCGCTCTCTTTGGTGCTAGAGGCCACAGAAGTTATGGAACATTTCCAATGGAAGAGCAACGAAGAAATAGTTGAGTATGTCAAAACTCACAAAGAAGAAATTTCAGAGGAATTGGCCGATGTAATGTACTGGATACTTTTGTTGAGCCATGATCAAAACATAAACATATTTAGTGCCTTAAAAAAGAAAATTAGAAAAAATGAGCTAAAGTATCCCGTAAAAAAAGCTAAGGGAAATGCAAAAAAATATACTGAGTTAGAAAAATTATGATCGTTTACTCTTCCACAAAAAGAAACTTCAATCTAGATGTTACGACAAATCAAATCGAAAAGTCTATATTGTCATCTTTTGTAAGAGAATTAGGGCATTCAACGGGTAAATCAGAAGTCGCATCATGGAGAAACTCCATGCTATATATGAACAATATTGTTTCGGATCCTGAAATTCCTGATGATACAGGAGTAGCAATTGAGTATAAAATTCCACGGACGACAAAAAGAATTGACTTCATATTAACTGGTGCAAATTCCGAACATAAAAAAACCGCCATACTCATCGAACTAAAACAGTGGAGCGATGGTGTTGCGATATCCGACAAAGATGGAATTGTAAGTACGAAGTTTTTCGGAGAAGTTAATCATCCCTCTTATCAAATATGGTCTTATGCAATGCTTTTGAAGGATTACAATTCCAATGTACAGGAACAAGACATTGCACTAAAACCATGTGCTTATCTACACAACTATGATCGTGACAATAATGACGGTGACACTGTCATTGAAAATGAATTTTATAACGAATATCTTACTAAAGCACCTGTTTTCTTAAGGGAAGACATGCTGAAACTTCAAACATTTATCAAAAAATATGTGAAATATGGAGATAATGGAGATGTTATATATGCAATCGAAAACGGGAAGATACGTCCATCAAAAGCGCTTGCCGACAGTTTATCTTCAATGCTTGAGGGTAACAAGGAGTTTATTTTAATTGACGATCAAAAACTAGTATACGAAACCGCATTGAAGCTTGCCAGAGAATCAAATGAAAGCAACAAGAATGTTTTGATAGTGGAAGGTGGACCGGGAACTGGCAAGTCAGTAGTTGCGATTAACTTACTCACTGAATTAACCAATCGTGGACAAGTAACACAGTACGTAACCAGAAATTCTGCACCTCGTGAAGTCTATCAGATTAAACTAACTGGGAAATTTACAAAATCTAGGATATCGAATTTATTTAGTTCATCTGGATCTTTTTACAACATTGAACAAAATACATTTGATTCTCTGATCATAGATGAAGCTCACAGACTTAATGAAAAGTCTGGATTATTTAACCATCTTGGTGAAAATCAAATCAAAGAACTAATTAGTGCTGCAAAATTTAGTGTCTTTTTCATAGACGAGGACCAAAGAGTAACTTTAAAAGACGTCGGTAATATTTCAGATATCGAAACTACCGCTGAACTACTCGGGGCAAAAGTACATAATCTTAAGTTAGCTTCTCAATTTCGCTGTAACGGATCAGATGGATATCTTGCATGGGTCGATAATACGCTACAAATTCGAGAAACGGCAAACGAAACACTAGAAGATATTGATTATGATTTTAGAGTATTAGACAATCCGAATGCTGTTCATCAATTAATTATTGAAAATAATAATGATAATAAATCCCGAGTGCTTGCAGGATACTGCTGGAATTGGGTAAGTAAAAATTCCCCAGAGTTGAAGGACATAATCATTGGTGATTACAAAGCCACTTGGAACCTTAATAAACACGGTCAAGCCTGGATTATTCATCCTGATTCCGTCAATGAGGTAGGGTGTATTCACACATCTCAAGGCCTTGAACTTGACTATGTTGGGGTTATCATTGGCCCAGATCTAGTAATTCGCGATAACGAAGTTATAACTGATGCAAGTAAACGGGCAAGAACTGATAAATCCATCTTTGGATATAAAAAGATGTTGAATCAAAATCCTGTAAAAGCCCGAGAAATCACTGACATGATAATTAAAAACACTTATCGAACTCTGATGACAAGAGGCATGAAGGGTTGCTATGTTTATTGCACAGACACAGAAACACAAGAGTATTTTCGCAATAAACTTAGATCAAAAAAAACAGCTGGTACTGATTACGGAAGTATTCCATCAGGTGTTTCCGTTAACACTGATAAGTAGTTAATGACCAAAAAAACTATTCAAAAGCATATTGGAGAAGGCCACCGAAAAAGACTGAGGGATAAATTTTTAAACGCTGGTCTTGACGGATTTTTGGATTATGAAGTTGTTGAATTACTACTAACTCTTGGCACCCCTAGAAAAGATTGTAAACAACCCGCAAAAGAAGCAGTAAAAAAATTCAAAGGACTACTGGGTGTATTGGATTCATCACTGGAGGAATTGCAACAAATAAAAGGTATTGGACCTTCAAACGCATTTGGAATCAAGCTATTTCAAGCAGTGTCTAAACGATACACTAAAGAAAAACTTACACCCACAACACTTCTTAATTCACCGCAATCAATATTTGAATATTTAAGAGAGCGAATAGGGAAAGAAAAAAAAGAACACTTTTCAATTATGTGTCTCGACACTCGCAGTAATTTAATCATCGAAGACGTATCAGTTGGAATTCTCAATGCCAGCCTTGTCCATCCTCGTGAGGTTTTCAAAAAAGCAATTCTCAATAATTCATCTTATGTTGTACTTGCACACAATCACCCGTCTGGTGATCCAACTCCGTCCAGTGATGATATTATAACTACGAGAAGACTTGTTGAATCCGGCAAGATTCTTGGCATTACAGTTGTCGATCATCTAATTATTACTAAAAATGAATTTGTCAGCTTGAAAGAGAAAGGCTTCATTCAATAGGAGCTAATCTACATAACCATCCAGTAATTCGCTCGAACCTCCAGAATGTCTAATAAAACAAAATCTTCTCTTTTCTTGGGCAACAACTATGTTACAACATCATTCACAACACATTGAAGCACAGCACTACGGCTTCGTCGTAGTGGCTATCTTTAATTGATGAAAATATTCCTATAAATATCTGACGACATGAGAAGTAATAAAATTTTGTATAATAGCGTCATGGAAGCACAGGAATTTAATAAAACAATAAAAAGTATTAGTAATTCTTCAATAAAGGAGCTTTATCTCCTTATGGATAAAAATAAATTAACTTCAGATAAGAAAATCTACGACTATTTTGTTAATACAAGTTTTGAAAAAGTTTTAGAAATCACAACTGAAGCATATATCATAACAACCACAACTAACAATTATATAAATCCATCATTATTTAACTTCTCAGCATCCATTTCCTTAAGCGGTGGAGATAAATCCTGTGGTGCATGGGAATGTAGAATAAATAAAGTACAGGAAATAGCAGCTTTTTCTTCACTTTATGCCGATACTCTGACTCTTCATAATCCTTTTGACTTTGTGTATTTCTATATAAATCCTGTAAACAACTTTCGCATTGCTGAAAGAAAATTTAGAAACGAGTCTATAGTTGCTTTTTCAATAGCATTAAACTTCAAATACCTAATTGAAAGAAAGCTAATGTTGTTTTCTAAAACAACAAATTTAATGTGTAGTGAATGTGTCACCAAAAAAGATCAATATTTATTGTCAATAGAAAATAAATTAAAAGATATTGCAAAGAACAAACTCTATCCAATTATTAATAATTTTGACATTAAATACGGAGATAATTTCTATAATTTAGAGGGGATCAAAGATATTCTTGGAGAGGAAATATTTAATCATTTCGAAGTTTTTCCTAAATATCTCATAAAAGATGGAATAAAAGTTAACAACACTAGACAATTAAAATATGATAATTATTTAATACAAAATTTAATCGGAAATGCGATAAATAGTTTGTTGTTTCAAAAATTTGGGAACATTAATGCAGTCAGTCAAACTTATCTGACAACAAATTTGTTTGAATCAAGATTATTAGAAAATCTAGGAAGTACATCGGAAAACAACACTCTGAATCTTTTAGCACATGGATTACCTGTATTACAGAGTAAATCACTTGAAGATATAATAAAAATTAGAGAAAAACATAAAGATGAATTCATCTCATTTAGAGAACATCTTTATGATATTTTAGAAAAAGCTAGTTTCTTTAAAACACAAGTTGAATATAACGCTTTTGTAAACAATAAATTATACTCTGAATTGAAAGATCTTATACAAATTCAGAATGAAGCAAAAAAGAAATTTATAAGAAAAGGATTCATTACAGGAGTTTTTTTGAGTGCTATTGCTATCCCAACAGCAATAGATCCATCTACCAAAGATATTATATCAACACTCTTAACTATATATAATTGTAAGGAATTTTATAATAGCGTTACTGAAAAAGAAAAACAAATTACTGAATTGCCTATATATTTCTATTTTAGACTTACAGAATCTTTGTCTGAATAAAGTATATTTACTAAAATGTGAACGTTAATGACCGCAGCCTCAAGAAAAGACCATACTTTACCCCTTAGTCACCACATTTTCGTCATTCGCGCTTACTCTTGGGAATCCTTGTTATAATTCACTAAACTGAACCGAGGGTAATAATCTACATATTACTCAACAACTCTAATTAATTACTTACCAAAGCACAAGAGGCGTAGGAACAATATCGTCAATTTGACCCTATAGTGCGTATTTTGTGCTCATCTATAGTATAATTTGCATATTATGACAATTGAGATAAACGGTAAAGAATATAACACTTATCAAGCCAGAAGGGGTCAAAAATACATTGATTCATTATTCCTTGAGTCACGAACAAAAAATAAACCCCTTGATAACGCGATAAGACAAGTATTGCAACAACAAGTAGAGTCAATACATGGACCGATTGAGTTTTATGCGCACGACTCAGCTGATGTCAGTGAACCTCGAATTGTCACACTAAAAAATGTGAATAGATCAACGGGTGGATTTAGATCATTTTTTGCAGACGGTGCGAGAGTACTTGATATCGGTAGCGGAGCAGGTTTAGCAGTAAGTGAGTTTTCTATGGCTTTTCCTAAAACAGACTTCATCGGGGTGGATAATGGTTACACATCAGAGTTAGTTCCAGCCTATCCTGATTATGGTAAGTTTGTTTGTGCTGATTGGAACAACTTACCGTTTGCACCAAATACTTTTACCGGTTTTTTGTCAGCAGAATCATTTCCCAAACATGCTGTTCCGATAGAAAAGCATGCGGCGACTTTTCAGCAAATAACAAGAATTGCTCAACCTGGGGCCGTTTGGAGAGGAACAAATCAAGATAATTTGCAAATATCGTTTGGCCATAAAAATACAAATTATCGTAGAGAGTTTCTAGATAATATGCATCAAAACGGATGGGATGTATTTTTGACAAATCATATATTTATCGCAAAGCTTACAGGTAAACAATAATCGTTTAACCAGCCCCAGATGGAGATGATGATGGAATCCCTTGTGA
The DNA here is from genome assembly GCA_016700095.1 of Candidatus Woesebacteria bacterium. NCBI lineage: Bacteria > Candidatus Woeseibacteriota > Candidatus Woesebacteria bacterium. The sequence goes on from CP065002.1 coordinate 1,122,470, forward strand.
ATATTTGTGTAGGTAATTAAATCCCACAATGCCCTTTCGTTATATTGGGGAGCTACACACCCGTCGGGTGAGCTATTGGCTGACAAAGTTAAAATACCTCTTCAATACGTTATAAACTAGCTAAATTATTATCACGTTTCGGAACCAGAAGGCGTTTTTTCAGATTTACCAAGTTCTTTTCTCCAGTCCATGACTTGTTTGAAAACCCTTTCTTTCGTTCGATCACTAATTTCGGGTGAAGCATGTATCTCAAGGAGAAAACTTTGGGCTAATAAAGATCCTGGAGTTGCCACTACACCACCTACTTTTCCAGGCTTATCTTTATTTTCTGCTGTCATACCGCAATTATACACATAGTGTAAGATAGTACAAATAATTACATACCCCTCGGGTGAACTACGACTTTCGTATCAGGTCAAAATCAATCTTGTAATAATAACTTAAACAATCTACAATTCCCACATTATGAGAAGAGAAGTATTACTTGATGACTATGACGCCGCACAAGTCGCAGCCGCCGAAGAACTATATAAACGACGTAAGTCCGGTTTCGTACCTGGTTTGGGCGGGTTAGTTAACGAACTTTCAAAGGTAAGTGACCACAGAAAGGTCGAAGGGGTAATTTCTGGTTGGGATAACTGAAAGCATTTTAGACTTCCCGAACCAAAAATAAAAACTCAAATTGATTGGTACTAATCAATGATTATCGTTTTTCCAGCAGAGACAATAAACAGCATCTTTTGTGGAAATTTGTGTAAATAATAAATTAGGAGAATTATATCAGTAGAAATTAGGTTGATTAAACCACAGGACACCCTTTACATCTGCTTATCCCATTTTTTCGTCTTTCTAAAGTTTTTATTTGTCTTTGCATATCACCTGCTCTTTTACCAAGTGCAATAACTTGATCAAGATCATTTGAATTTTGTATCCTTGTGCCTATTCCATCTAATAATAGATTTAATCCGTTAATTTCGTTCGCTAGTCCGACAACCGGACATTCATTATGGCCTGGCAATTCACAACTCATACCTATAGTATAGACCAAAACTATATAAATTCAACAAATAATTTTACCCAATTAACCCGATTTAGAAAATTGTTGAAACTTCTACAAGCTTACGCTTAAGGATCTTAGAATAAGAAGTGGTACACAAGTTTTTAAAAATGTTTTGTATTCAAACTAACTTAAATAGGCAATATTTTCCCAAACTTTGGCAAACAACAATCAAAAGAGTTAAAATAGAGATAATATCTATTGTAAATTAATATGGATTACAAATTATCACCATCAGATTTTGCATATCTTTACGAAGAATGTAAATTATGTTATTGCCTTAAAATTAAACAAGGTATTTATCAACCAAGCATGCCGATGCCCGGAGTTTTCTCGGCAATAAATACAAGACTTCAGGGAAAACTGGTAGGAATAAATCTTAAAGAACTATCCTCTGACTTACCGGATGGTGAAGTAATTGCGCAGGAAGGTTGGGTCGAGTCAATTCTGGTTCCCGATACCTCGGTTTTTATTAAAGGAAAATATGATTTATTAGTTAAAAATCCGGACGGCACACATACTTTGGTTGATCTAAAAATCAGCCAACAAAGTGATGACAAAATAGATAAGTACAAAACTCAATTAACCGCATATAAATTTGCTTTAGAAAATCCTAAGTCGGGAAATCCGATAAGTATCACAAAGATTGCTTTGCTTATTTTTTATCCGGATCAAGTTACTTTCAGAAATAATATTGCTGATGTTGGCTTCCCGCCAAAATGGTTAGAAGTTCCAATTGATGAAAGCACATTTTTTACATTCATCAAAGAAGTAGATAATTTACTAATAGGTCCACTGCCGAAAGAGAGTATTAATTGCAAATGGTGTCAGTATAGACACATTAACGAAACACTTATTTCTGACAAAAATACACAAGATATTCCTTTTTGAAATTAGCATTTAATTATTTACTACTTCAATCGTGATACACTTTGAAAGATTTATCACACCACAATGGAAATAATAATTGAGTCTCAAATCGGCAAAACTAAAGGTGATAAATTTCTGATAGTATTGATTTTAGAGCTATACTACTTCGTACGACGCTACTCTCAGAATCTTTCTGAAAACTACAAAGAAATAAGATCAATGAGTGTTTTTTCCGAATTTAATTTTAATTACAATCAAGCAATTCACCCCTTTGTTTTGTATTCGCTGTTAATTCCGGTTGTTATAATTATTTTAGTATGGAGTTTTTTGTACTTTGAGTTAGGCCTCTTGTTGGGTGTTTTATATTTTATTTTTATAATTATTGTACTAATTGCTAGCATGCTAATTATGAGCTTGAAGTTTATAATTGACACACTCATATCAAGCTATTGTTATTTTTTGAGTTTTATTATAACTAGCATTTCCGCCTTTAGTGATTTTATAAAAATGTTGAAAAGGATTATATGACACACTTTTAAACACAATGGCAATTTACACATTGGAAATTGGGAATAATATTTAAAAGAGTTATAAATTAAAAAGTGTCGGGGAGAAATAGTAAAAGAGATGTTTATATATTTAATATAGAAAACATCTCTTTTTCGTAACCTGGACTAATCCAGTCCTCATGCTTTTTGTAAAGAAGATAGTTTCTTACAGTTTTTAAATCAAGAAACTTTACCGCTTCTACTTCATCTTCTTCGCGTACAATTTCATGAAGCTGAAAATCGGTTTTCCAATAGAATACCGCGCGATACTCTTTGTATTCGTTGGCTTTATAGATTTTGACAAGTTGCAAATCAGATACATTCACAGGTAATCCGGTTTCTTCTTGAACTTCTCTCACTGCACCCGTAAAGTAATTATCGTCCGGTCCAATATGACCGCCAACGATAACTTCCCATTTACCGGCACCATTATCTTTTTTGAACGATCTTTGCTGACATAGCACCTGGTTCTTGTCATTTAATACCCAGACGTGAGCAGTTCTTCTCCAATAGTCATTGGAAAATACCTCATGTCTTGGTAGTGGTTTTTGTGGTGTGTCGTATTCATCAACAACACATAACAATTCATTTTTATTTATCAATTTTTATCACCTCCTTTTTGTGATTAAAAGGGTTTGAAGATAATTTCCTTCCGCATGTTCACATGCAGTAAATATCTTTATTCTTTTTATCTTTCGGTATTGTAGCACATCCACCATACAATAAATCAAGTGACAAATTATTGACTCGATTACAGTCGTTAGATTGACGACACAAAAAAATCTCGACACAAGTCGGTTTTATAATTACATTGCATACCCCCAATTGTCATTGACAAATTACTTCGACAACAAAACAGGCATCGCAAACTAACGTATGGTAAGCGTTAACTTTCTATGAATTATTTCTTCAGACGCTCTGCGTCTTCTTTTGAAAGAATTTTAAATAATTTAAGTTCCTTTCCATCTTTTGTAGTAACTGCTTTTGCGGCTAGTTTTCCGTTTTTCATTGTAACGACTTCAACTGCGCTTTCCGGAACTTCAACACTTTCTCTAATTTGTACACTGTAAAATTTAATCATGCTTTATCACCTCCTTTTATTGGTGCACCACCACCTTGGGTAGTGGTGCACAATGTATTGTGAGAAATTGCGAGAATCTCGCTTTCTATTTATACGCAACCATGTTGCTTTTGTCAACTAAAAGAAAATGGTCATGCTTTCATGTAAGTTTAAATTGAATTTGAAAATCACTAACGATTGTAAACTGCAATAAAATATAGCTGATGAAATTCCGCTAACGAAAGTTATATATACCAAACTAGATGGTTTTGATATTTAGTTTAAGTATCTAACCAAGGAGCAATCTAACATTCTTTAAAAACTACTTTAAGTAATAGTTATTAGATCGATCTACCTACGCACTTTACCAGAGATCCGTTGTTCGTATGCTTGATATATAAAATGTTTAATATCATCGGATATTTTCGGAAGTTGATCCGTTTTAAAAAGCTTAGCTTTAGCAACTTCGTTCGACTCTTTGAATTCTCCTCCTATAAATTCACCTGTGTATAATATTTCCAAACGTGCTGAATCTCTGTCAGTTCTTATTTTGAATTTTCTATCAACACTTACAACCAGTCCCGACTCTTCTGTTACCTCGCATTCGAGAGCATCTTTGGGATGTTCTTTGGAATTAATATAACCCGAAGGAATTCCCCATTTATCACCATTTCTAAATTCATGCTTAAACAAAAGTACTCTATTTTTATTATCGAAAAATATTCCAGCGGTAGCTACCAAAAATTCATCATGAAATATTCTCATTATGAATAGTTGTAATTTTTTAAAAGGGAATATTTTCCAAATATATTTAAGCATGAGTTATCATAAAGAATCTTCGTCATAGTCATTATTACCCGCTTTTGTCCTTAATCTTTCATTTTCCAATTCAATTTTATGCAAATCTTTAGTTAACTCTGCAATTCTTTTGTTGGCTTCTTTAATATCTTTCTCTTTACTACCAATGGTAAAGTAAGTCGACATGAAGCGAAGAAAATATAGAACTGCTGTCAACAGCATGCCTATTGCAGCAGATATAAGTACCACCAAATAGATGGGACTATTGGTAAGTTGATAAAAACCAAAATTTACACTAATTTGATTTGTATTAATTGTTGCAAAATAAGCAAAAACTACACCAAACACTACTACGAATATTGAAGTTAACATTATAAGGTGATTATACTATACATTTTGAAATATTTATTTTGTTATGTAATATGATTAACACTTGGTATAACTTGTACTTTCTTTTCTAAATTCGATGCAGCAGCAACATGTTTACGTATAAAAGCACGTGTGTTTTATTTTTCGTTAACTGTTTACCATGAAGTTAATACTCCCTCAGATTGTCAAATATATACTCACCTTCTTTTTTAAAGTTTGAGGTGAAAATCACTTACCTAGTGAATGACTTGGTGCCGCCTTACGGGAACCATATCTTTAATTAATTTATAGTTTGTTTTAGAACAATCCTTCCTTTAATTCCGCAATCGATAAGACAACTTCAAACGTAGCCATATCACCTACATTTACAAAAAGTGAAAGCGAGTCTTTATCACCTTTTTTAATTATTCCTCCGCACGAATACACGACACGTCGATGTGAATGTAATTCGTTAACCAGAGGCTTGCCATCAGCTTTGATAAAATTATCAGGAGTAATGATTGGATCTTCGGCCACTTTTACTTCAAATTTATCATTATTACGCGTGAGTTTTGCCCGTCCAATACTGTAAATATATTTTTTAATACCATGTATTTTATGTATTGAAATACCGTGAATAATGAATAGCGCCTCCGTTTCATTTATCCAAATAGGTGGCATGGTGGTTCCTATCCGCCATTTTGCCCAATATAAATCTTTCGGAAATTCGATATCACCAAGCTTACGAGGTAGTTGATGATGAAGTGCAAACGCCAATATTTTATGATTATACTTGCGATTCTCGGGTCGGAAAAAATAAGTCACATTATCTACTGGTGTCATATTTTTTCCCGGTCCGAATGTGTTGATAATTAAATAAGGAGGAAGTTCTTCTTTCCACGTACTGTGTGAATCGATTTTAATTATTGCGGGAAATGGAATAGGATGGCCTTTTTTGTCCCGTAAAACCGCTGTAACACCAATAAGAAGATTTTCATTTTGCAATTCGATTACTCTGGGATCCTCTAAATTTACACCTTCATACACAGGTTTCCAGATGAGACGCGTGTTAACAATTTTCCCTAAACTGTCTAATTCAAACAATTTTAACACTCCCGTATCCGGTTCTCCCTCACCCCCTGCTTTTCTTACTTCTCTTCCTATAAAATATATTGATTCACCATGTAGACTCTGCCATGCTGCCATATTATAACGAGACACTTTGCTCTCTGGAAAAATATTCTTTATTTTCTTAATTTTCATATATTATTTTTTTCAACTTGTTTTCTCACTTTCAATAAGTTTAATTGTTTTCATTTCCAATAAGACCAGAATTGTTATATAAATTAAGTTCCGATACTACAATCCGTGATAACAAATATGAAACTAACGACTCCGCTCCTTGATTTAAATTGATCCTATCCGGATGAATACCATCATAACAGCCACCGTTTTGATAATTGTATAGCGGAAGATTCAAACTATTATTGCCCAAAAACCAACTAAAGGAAATTGCCATCAAATTTAGATAATTATCGTCATGTGTTATTTTATACGCTGTTGATAATGCCAATATCATAGCTGCAGGATCTTCGGGTTGTTGGTCAAAGTTGCTTCTTTTTTGATTGTTTTTGTACCAATAAGAATGGCCAATTGGAATGTATCGGTTAGACGAAAATGTTTTATTAATAAGAAATGTTAATGCAGCTATTCCTTTTTCAAGGTATATTTTTCTTCCCGTTATTTTACTTGCAATTAGTAACGCCTCAGGTATCACAGCATTGTTGTAGCCCAAATAATCCGCAAACCAATTCCAAGATTTAATCGAATTTTTCGAATATTGGGTAACCAGAGAATCCGCGTGATCAATTATTTTAATTAGTAGTTCTTTGCGAAACTTGGGATATGCAGTCGATACTAGTGCAAACGATTTAATGATGAAAGCCGACGAACGAACATGTCTTAGCTCTGGTGTCAAAGGAAGCGCTTTGATAAATATTTCCTTTGCCATATTTCGTATGACCAAAGAGTTGTTTTTGTTACTCATAACTTCACCGACAGCCCATATTGCTCGTGACGATGAATCGTCTAAATCTTCACTTTTATTTTGGGGGGTCGCTTTTTTGTGTAAATAATCTAAATAATTGATAAAGCTACCGTCTTGCGATTGGCATTTTTTAATAAATGTAAGATATTTTTTCATTTGTATTTCTAAATTATTCAACAAGCTAGTATTCATCCAACTACATATAACCAATGCGCGCGCGTTGTCATCCAACGTATAACCATATTCCTTGCTTGGTTTGTCTAGCTTCGCAAATTGAAACAGACCAAAACCGTCAGTCATATTATTAAGATGTGTAAAGTTTATCTCCGGTAATATATTTTGTTTTAATAGATTCGAATATTGAAGTGCGACATTACTCCATAGCATAGAACGTGTTTGCATATAAGCGTTTTTATGTTTGTTTTCAAGTTCCAACTTGTCACTGAGTAAATTATTTAAAGCTTTGGTGTAGGCATCGGAATCCATAATGGGAACAAGAATTCCCGTATCTTCATTTACAATTTCTTTCGCCTGAGCGAATTCGGTACTAACAACCGCTCTTCCCGTTCCTAGGGCATACGACAATGTTCCACTTACGGCTTGATTGACATTTATGGAAGTGGAAATGTAAATATCTGTTGCTTTCAAAAATTGAATTAGATCTTTTAATGTTAGGTACTGATTATAAAATCTAACATGATTTTCTAATTGTAATTCTGCAACAAGACTTACTAATTCTTTCCGGTAACTTTCCCCTTCATTTTGTTGAACCACTGGATGAGTTTGTCCTAAAACCAGATATAATATATTCGGGTGTCTTTTTACAAGCTCGGGAAGTGCTTGTATTACATATTCGATACCCTTTCCTCTACTTAATAACCCAAATGTCGACATGATACTCAAGTTACTTTTTAATTTCAGTTTCTGTTTGGCAGCCTTAGTTGTAGAAAAAGCAGCATAATGAACACCATGTGAAATTACATATACCTTTCCTTTCGATTTTGGATACAGTGTCTCCAATAAACTTTTTGAGCTTTGAGTCAAAACGACGATAATGTTTGCACGATTAATTAATCTACCAGTAACACTTTTCATATTGTCGGAAGGGTTGGGTAAAACAGTGTGCAGCGTTATTAGTATGGGTTTTTCGCACGCTTCAATAAATGAAAGAATATATTCGCCGTCATTGCCACCGTAAATCCCATATTCATGTTGAATCATGACACCGCTAATCCCTGCATCATTATTAAAAATTTGGGCTAGATTTTTATATTCGGCTATGGCGTTCTGATTAATTTCCCATTTTACTTCCGAAGGATATATAAATTTATCAAGAGGTGAAAAATTCATCGCCGCAACTTTGCATTGGACATCCTTCCCTAAAAGCTTTTGACTTGAGTTTAATAAATCCTGATTAAATGTTGCTATACCGCATTCACGGGGAGGATATGTTCCCATGAAAACAACTGTGGGTTGTGTTATCAAAGTACTCCTTGATTATACCCCAGAACCCCAAATTAAACTAAATTTTCCATATATAAATTAGAATATATCAATACTAGCTTGCGTTGTTACTTTATATTTGAATATTCGACCCGTCGAGGAATTTTTCTACTATTAGCCCTTAATTGTTGCATTGCAACTTTGCACTTACTTTATCTTGGGTATAATAAGAAAATGGGACAAATTCCTTTCTTAACCTTGTTGGCGTTATTGTCATTTCTGGGTTATTTTTATACCAACAAACGTCCGTATAAGTATGAATTTAAAACTAAAATTGACGATCGACTTAAACTAATTCCGGTATTTGTTATTCCATATCTATCACTGTTCCCGCTTCTTGTCGTTACGTATTTGTCTTTAGATCATATTTCTTTACTAAAGTTCTTATTGGCATTAATCGTGGTAAATGTTACGTCCTCACTCTTCTGGTTTTACATTCCCAACGGAGTCAGACGTTACAAGGTCGACAAATACGATACCCTGTCAAAAATAATTAATTACATATATATCCACGATGGTGATACAAATGGCTTTCCGTCGGCACACGTTTTCTTAAGTACTATCTGCACATACTATTTATATAGTAATTACAACAATCTAGCGTACATTATTCTCGGTTTAATTATTATTCTCTCAACCGTATTTATAAAACAACACTACGTTGTCGACATACTGGGTGGATTGCTTTTTGCTACAATTGCACTGGTTACCTCCGGTTTACTATTGGCAAATTATTAGGACGAACAAACAGTCATACTTTGGGATATTTGAAATTAATTTAAGCCTCTCTTTCATTGTCAATTGCCGGTACTGTATCATTAACGTATGAAAATAAAAGTCCCAGGATATCTGACTGACAAATTCGTACCTGACTTAAACGCAGTTAATCTCTTAGAGTATTTTTTGATATCAGCTATCAGCGCGTTTCTTGTTATCCGGCTGTTTCTCGGACTTACAGGTTTTCCCATTATTGGTGGTGATGAACTCCATTTTGCACACATGCTCTGGGGCGGGATCTTTATGCTTCTTGCCATCATTGTGTATTCGACATTTATAAATACCCACAGCAAAACAGTTGGGGCGATACTCGGAGGAATTGGATTTGGTACATTTATCGATGAATTGGGAAAATTCATAACTGCCGACAACGATTACTTTTACAAACCGACAATTGCATTAATCTATATCATATTTATTTTTATCTTTCTTTTTATTCGTTGGATTTCCTCAATCAGTGAATACTCATCAAAAACATATCTGGCAAATTCTATCGAGGTTCTGAGAGAATTGGTTATCTTGGATCTTGATATCAGCGAAAGAAAGCGAGCTTTAAAGTATTTAAAAAAGTGCGATTCTGGAAATTATATTGTCAATATGCTTAAAGACATTATCGAAAAAACTACAGCCGCACCCCCAAGTAAATCTTTCTATATTACAATTACGTTACTACTTTTCGGGTGGTACAAAAATACTCTCCATGCAAAGTTTATTTCACAAAGTCTAATACTATTCTTTATAATTACAACCCTCTCCAATTCATTTTTGGCAATTTATAGATTGTATTATTGGTCGGATCATTCTTTTAGTGACCTTGGGACTTTTTTCTCTTCGATAATCGTTGGTGTGTTTGTTGTTCTGGCTATCCGTTTTTATCTTAAGGGCAAACGTCTTCATATGTATTACTACCTCCAACACGCCTCACTAGTCGCCATCTTGTTTCTGCAATTCTTTCTATTTCTTCAAAACGAAATGACAGCATTTTTTTCATTTGTTATGTTTCTCTCAATCTACCTTGTAATTAAATATGCAATCGAAGCTGAACGAAGATATAAGATTTGAACTATACATTCTAGTTCGCTGCTAAATTAAAATTTCTAAAAAATACCATTTCACACGTACCCAGTGATGCAGATAACGGGTGTCGCGTAAATTACAAATGAAAAGAATATTTATTTTCATTAATTATTGCTTCTAACTTAAGCATCAAAAAGCCATTCATGATAAAATTTTTTATGGCATACCATGGACTTACCAATCAAGAAGCTTTACAAAAACAAAAAGATTACGGTTTTAATGAAATACAAGACTATTTAAAGATTACTCCTTTCCAAATACTTGTAAGACAAATTAAAAGTAATTACATTATTTACCTCCTAACATGTGCTTCTATTGTTTCATTCATCGTCGGAAAAGATTTCACTGCATATACGATCCTTGCAGTTGTTGCAACGGTAATATTTACAGGATTTATTCAAGAATTCAAAGCGGAAGGTTCGATCTCAGCATTAAAGAAAATGTTAATGCCCATTACCATTGTTATGCGAGATGGTAAAAAAACTGAACTACCATCAAGAGAAATTGTACCCGATGACATCCTGCTTTTGGGAAATGGTGAGAAAATTCCCGCCGATTGCATACTAGTTGATTCGTATGAATTAAAGATTAATGAAGCAGCATTAACCGGCGAGTCGACTGAAGTCACAAAAAGTACACTTAAATCAGATGCATCATCACCTACCGATGAAAATAAGATTTTTATGGGTACGTATATTGTGAATGGAAGATGTGTGGCAAAAGTCCAACACACGGGTATGAATACTAAATTTGGCAGGATTGCACATCTGATTTCTTCAGCAGAGAAATCGTTCCCACTGCAAGAAAAAATAAACTATATCACAAAGTATATGGTGATAATCGCTATCACCATGGCTGGTGCCACAAGTACACTAATGATACTAAGGGCAGATACTCTGGATACGGCAACAATATTGGAAATTCTGGTTCTTGCAATCGCGATTGCCGTATCGGCTTTTCCGGAAGGATTACCTGTCGTACTGATATCAACTCTTGCGGTGGGAGCCAAAAGGATGTCGGAAAAAGATGCAATTGTAAACAGAATGTCAATAATAGAAGCATTGGGCGAAACAACTGTTGTATGCTCGGATAAAACCGGAACTATAACCAGAGGCGAAATGACAGTCAAAAAAATATTTACCGGAGACAATATATATGAAGTTGAAGGAAGTGGATTTGTCGCACACGGAAGAATTTTGAAAGATTCGGTTTCTGTTGATTTGAAAGATTCTCCCGAACTTAGACAATTAATAAAAGCAGGCGTGTTATGTACCGATGCAGAGATTGAACGATCTGGAACCGATAATGAGTATACAACCATTGGTTCCCCAACCGAGGCGGCTTTGTTAGTACTGGGAGCCAAAACTAATATTTTCAAGGAATCATTTAAATCACAAAGGACAAACGAAACACCATTTAGCTCGGAAAGGAAAATGATGTCGGTTCTCCACAAGGAAAACGGTACGTATACAGTATATGTTAAGGGAGCTCCCGAAATTGTATTGGAAAAATGTGAATACTATTTGGCTAATGGTAAAAAGACCAAACTAAAGAAAGACAAGTTAACTGAAATACTCCAAATACAAAAAGGCTTGTCGGGAAACGCTTATCGAACATTAGTCGTAGCATATAAAGATATTTCAAACGCCAATAGTTACAATGAAGATAATTTAATATTTTTGGGATTAGTTGCCATGGAGGATCCTCCACGGGAAAATGTCAAGGAGTCGATAGACATCGCGAAAAGAGCAGGAATTAGAGTTATCATGATAACAGGTGATAACAAAGATACTGCAGTATCAATTGCCCATCAAATCGGTTTAGTCGGAAATGTCATAACAGGAATAGAACTTGACGAAATGTCAGAACGTGAAGTGTCTCTTTCGGTAAAACACACCAGTATATTTGCCCGAGTACGACCTGATCATAAAATAAAAATAATATCCGCTCTCAAATCAAATGGAGAAATTGTCACAATGACAGGTGACGGAGTTAATGATGCACCGGCACTAAAAGCAGCACATGTTGGAGTAGCAATGGGTATTAACGGCACCGATGTTTCAAGGTCCGCGTCCGATTTAATACTTAGAAATGATAGTTTTTCTACAATAATCGATGCTATCGCAGAGGGTAGAAATATATTCAATAACTTACGTAAATTTGTTACATATCAGTTAAGTTGTAACTTTGCTGAACTCATTACAATTTTTGTAGGTGTACTCTTTGCCCCATTTTTCGGCTGGGAAATACCGGTACTTGTTTCGATACAGATTCTTTTTATGAATCTTGTTACCGACAATCTTCCTGCAATTACCCTTGGTCTTAATCCCACCTCGAAAGACATTATGTTGACTCCTCCTAGAAAAGGTTCGAAAATTCTAAACGGGATTCTAATAAAGTTATTAATCGTTACCGGAAGTACAATGGCAGCCTTAACACTTATTGCCTTCTATGTTTCATATAATTTGATTGATTACACAACTCAGACAAGTCGAACTATCGCATTGGTTACATTGATATTACTTGAAATAGTATTTGCTTTTGGTTTTAGATCATTTAGAAAAGCGACATTGACTAGATCACCATTTGTAAACAAATATTTAGTATACGCATCCGCAGTTTCACTAATTCTAACTTTTGCAATTATCTACACACCGTTAAATAAGTATTTTGAAACCGTCCCCGTCACTTTTGCCGGTTGGGCAATTGCAATATCTTTGATGTTACTTGGACTTGTAATCCACGATCTACTCAAGAAATTTAATTTAAGAAACTCAAGATATTTAGAAAGTATAAATTAAGGTAGATTTATTAAGGATGTATCGCTTGATCAGATATTTCAATTTATACTTCGCGAAAAGTACGAGCTGAAAGCGCGGCCAAAGAAAATCGGAGATCATACTTTTCCCTAGAATAGAATACTATGGACTTCCGGGCTGTGGTTCTTTTTTTATTAACCAAAGGGAATGGTTTAATCGTGACAACGCATCATGATTTGTAAATTATATACTTAACTAACTGATATAGAGAGGAAATCGCCGATATATGACTTATTTCGTATACATTCTCAGAACTTCATCTAATACTTTATATATTGGTCAAACAAATGATGTAAGAAGAAGAATTTCAGAACACAAAAAGAAAGGCAAAAAGTCTGCTAAGTACTTGCGATACTTTAAGTCAGTGGAACTTATTCATCAAGAAAAATACAATACTAAAAGTCAGGCTTTAAAACGCGAGGCTGAACTGAAAAAATGGCCAAAAGCAAAAAAAGAGGAACTGTGTAAAAACCGCATCCATGAAGTATTGTCAAATAATGAAAAAGACTTATCCTGATAATGTTGATGGTGTATTATTTAAGTATTAGGTTAGGAGGTGACAATTACGATGAAAATACTTCAAAATGAAAGTAAAGTAGATAGGGGTATACGCATGGTTCTCGGTATGGCTATAGCTTTAGTTAGCTTTACCTATCTGGAGGGAACATTACAACTTATTGCTCTGATAATTTCTTTGGTACTATTAGTAACCGGCTTTACGGGTTTTTGTCTTTTGTACAAATTACTAGGCATTAATACCAAGAAATAATCTAGATAGTATAATTTACTTCGACTTAAGATCTTTTTGGCAGTGGTATGTTTACAAAATACTCAACCCTGTTGAGACACTTACCCGGAAGCGGATTTTTAGTGAGACTTCACGAACTAAAGTCCGTGGTGACTTTTTTCGTCTTCAGCGGTAAGGCAAATCTCTATCGACGCGATAGAACGCGTGGTATTACCGAAAAAAGAAAATAAAAAGAAGCTTTAAAAAGTAAAAATACACAACACCCTTGGATGTAGGAAGAAAAGAATTGATGCGATTGCGTATTTGTATTGGTATTTTTATAAACAGTCTTATTTTACCGGTTTGAATTTTATACCGTATTGAATAATTCCCGAAGTGTCAAAGTCTGATATTTTTCTAAATACCGCCTCGACTTTTGTACCTATTCTCACATCTTTCCTTTTATAATCCGTTAATTGCGACAACATCAGCGGTCCTTTGGTAAGTTTAATTATAACAATCGTATATGGAACAAACTTTTCAAAACCTGTCGGAGCAACATATACCTCACTTAGCGAAATTATTTTTCCGTAGGGTTGTAGTAAATAATCCTTTGTTTTTCCTATAGCTCTACACTTTGGACAAACGGTTTTTGCCGGATAGGTAATTAATTTACACTTCAAACAACATCCCCCAAGAAGTCTATATTTCGACTTCTGCATTCTCCAATTTTTTGGTGGTAAATTGTGCATGTTATTTAAATTCCGAATATACTTACTACACAAGTTGAACCGGAACCTCCTACATTGTGTGTCAATCCGTATCTGACATTAGGTATTTGTCGATCTCCCGCCGTTCCCTCTAGTTGGTGTACAATTTCTATGACTTGTTTAATACCAGTTGCGCCAACTGGATGACCACACCCTTTTAATCCGCCTGAAGTATTAATTGGCAACTTTCCACTAAGTGTCGTTTCGGCATTTCTAATTCCCTTGAACGCCATACCTTTTTCATAAAAACCTAAATCTTCCATCGCAAACACTTCGGCTATAGTAAAGCAATCATGTACTTCGGCAACATTGATATCTTTCGGTTTTATATTTGCTTGTTGGTATGCATTTTTGGCAGCTAATCGAGCCGATTTTAAAGATGTTAGATCCTGTCGATTACATAAAGACAAACTGTCTGTTGCGGACGAAGATGCCAGAACCGAAACCTTCACTTTATTTTTAACAACATTTGTTTCACTAGTTAGTATTACAGCAGCAGCCCCGTCCGAAATTGGCGAACAATCAAAAAGCTTCAAAGGCGAAGCAACAGGTGCACTATTTAACACATCATCAACTGTAATGCTGTTGTGAAAATGCGCGTTTGGATTAAGGCGTGCATTGTGATGATTTTTTACGGCAATAGTTGCCAAATCTTTCTGGGTTAAGCCATACTTATCCATATATACAGTTGCCATTAAAGCATAAAGACCCGCAAAGTTTGCGCCATAAAAACTTTCCACTTCATCGTCGGAAGCTTGCATCAATGCCGCTGTGATATCCGGAGTACTTAAATCCGTCATTTTTTCGACACCCACAACCAAAACCGTTTTGTTTTGTCCGCTTTTTATACTTTCAGCTGCCAATTGGATAGCCGTCCCACCGGATGCACATGCCGCCTCAATGTGTACTGCTTGTACATTAATTCCGAGTTCTCCAGTAACCAATGGACCAAGATGAGATTGTCCTGAGGTTGTTGGAGCAATCATATTGGCTACATAAACTCCGTCAATATCATCGGGCGATAAACCTGCGTCTTTTAATGCAAGAAGTGACGCTTCCAATGCCAATTGTCGAAGCGACTTCGACCACAGCTCTCCAAATTTTGTAATACCTGTACCTGCTACCAATATCTTGTTCATAGTACGATTTTGTTTTTTAATCTTAAATATGATGTATAGGAAATGTATTTCTTGTTGACAAGAAGTGTCGAGGTTTTGGATGCTTTTCTTTGAATTTTAGTCAATTCACGCGTTGTCTCGAAAACAAACGCATCCGATCCGGATCCTGATCCATATGATGTTAACAATATATTTTGCCCTGGTTTAGCTATGTCAAAAACGCTACACAAACCAATCATTGACGAAGCCGAGTAGGTATTTCCTAAATTACCAACCACCAAACCGGCTTTCAATTGTTTTTCGGTAAAACCCATTTTAAGGGCAACGTTACCGGGAAACTTACCATTGGGCATATGAAATACGACATGATCATAATCACTTGGTTGAGTTTTTGTCTTTTCAAGAATGTTTTTTGTAGCCATCATAATATGCTTAAAATATGCAGGTTCACCGGTAAACCGCCCGGCATGTTTTGGACAAGTCTCACCTTCACGTCTCCAGAAGTCGGGTGCGTCCGAGGAGTAAGATAAGGTATCAATTATTTTTACTGCAATATTTTTACGGCCGATGATTATCGCCGCTGATCCGGCTGCAGCGGTATATTCAAGTGCATCGCCGGCAGTACTTTGCGCACAATCAGTCCCGATGGCTAAACCATTTTTAATCATTAGTGACGATACCAACCCGATCACAATTTGCATATTTGCCGTTCCTGCTTTGCAGGCAAATTGGGTATCAATTGCCATATAGTCATTTGTCATTCCAATTGCTTCGGCAACAATCGTTGATGATGGCTTGACCGCATATGGATGTGATTCAGATCCAATATATATTGCACCCACTTCATTTGATTGAATTGTAGATCTTTCAAGTGCTCTTAATGCTGCTTCCACCGAAAGTGTAATCGTATCCTCATCGTAATTCGGTACCGATTTCTCATGTACACCCAAAGCTCTTCCGGGATTCATTGAACTGTTCCAAGCCCTGGCTATATTTTTGGTTTTAATACGCAAGTGAGGAATACTAACTCCGTATCCAACTATGCCAACATTTTTCATCACACTTGTCCTCCTCTTGCGTATTTCATATGTGCTTTAGCCAAATCATTAGATGACAACGCCGCAAGCAAAGATAATTCACCACAAAGAACTGCAGATGCAACTATTTCAGCGAATTTCTTGGCATTAGTTCCTGAAGGTTTACCAGATCCTGCTATACCCATTATTGACAGAGCTTGACTCTGCGATGAAAGATTAGTTCCTCCTCCAATCGTTCCCAATATCAGACTTGGTAAATCAACACTTATATAAAGGTTGCTGTTATCGGCTTCTATGGAAGTCGTTCCCAAAGATCCTTCGACGACATGTGCCAAGTCTTGCCCCGTTGCCGCAAAAATAGCTGCTACTACATTTACATGATGTGCATTTACCCCCATCGCACCGGCTACCTGAGATCCGATCAATAATTTTCGAACATAAACTTCGTATATTTTTTGCGATGTAGTTTTCAGCGTTTTTACGAGAATATTTTTCGGTATAACTACTTCTGCATGGACAGTATGACCCCTGCCATGTAATTTATTTATCCATGCTGGTTTTTTGTCGGTGCACACGTTTCCACTCAACGAAATGCAATTTACTTGTGTTTTTGGTAAAAGAAATTTTCTTATAACATGATCACAAGCAAAGGTTGCCATATTCATCCCCATGGCATCATTGGTATCAAATCTAAATCTTAAATATACATTCCTTCCGGATATATAAGGATCGATGGCGATAAGTTTGATGAATGGTGAAGTCTCGGTAACCAACTTTTCAATCCGTGTAATATTTTTTTGTACAAATTTAATAAAAGCTTGTGCTTCGTTATAACTATTAACACAAAAAACTGGCGCTCGCGTCATTTCACTTTTAACAATAGCAACCGACACTCCTCCCGCTGAAGTTGCCGCTTTACACCCCCTGTTTACACTTGCAACCAATGCACCTTCGGTTGTCGCAAGCGGTATATAATAATTTCCTTGCGCATATTTACCTCTAACGGTTAAGGGTCCGGCAACACCCAGGGGTATATCGACTTTTCCAATTAGATTCTCGCAGTTTTTAGTCGATACATCGTCAACATTAAAACTTGGATTTTCGATACTGTCTAATTTTATATGAAGTTTTTTTTCTAAAACAGACCTTCTTTGGCCCATCGGATCACTTGAATTTATTATATTTTCCGTTGGGGTCTTGTTAACAATTTTTTGCATATTAATATTTTTTCATTATACTCTCACCATTCAACTCTTTCCTTTTCAGTACTTTTTCCTTACAAAGGACACTGTCTGAGGTATATATCTAATTTAATAATGACTTTGCCAACAGAAAACTAGATAAGTTAATTTTTGCCAATATTAATAATCCTCAACGCTTGTTTGCTTCACTCAGTGAAATCGAATAACCCAATATCAGTAATTGGTACCATCGACAAAGAAATGTTAACTTAATTAATTTCTTTAAGTATCACCAAATCGGAACGAATAAGAAAATCTGAAGAAGGCAAAAAAATACTATTTAAATTATTTACTTATCCAATTACTTTCTCCCAAGGAAATATATTTCTACCAAAATGCCCATATGAAGCCGTTTTTAGATAGATCGGATTTCTTAAGTTAAGACCACTTATGATTCCCTCAACTGATGTGTCTAATAACTTATGCATATACATTTTAATTTCTTTTTGTGAAGCTTTTTCTGTTCCGAAAGTTTCCACGTCCTGCATGACAGGTTTTCTCGCACCGATGAAATACGCCAGTCTAACTTCTGCCCTTTGAGCAAGACCTTTAGCCACAATATTTTTAGCAAGAAATCTGGCTGCATATGCTCCGGATCGATCAACTTTTGTTGGGTCTTTACCGCTAAAAGCGCCACCCCCAAGACGGGCATAACTTCCATAACTATCCACTGCGATTTTTCGACCCGTAACCCCCGTGTCCGATGCCGGTCCTCCGATATGCCACACACCTGTTCCGTTAACAATCAAATCTTTTGGAGATATTTCAAATCCATATTTCAATAACACAGGGGAAACGACTTTTTTGTAAATGTCATCTTTTACTTTATTAAGTGCAACTTTAGGAGAATGTGGTACAGCAACCACGACATTTGTTATTCGATATGGTTTACCATTTTTATATTCAACAGTCACTTGGCTTTTTCCGTCAGGACGAAGATACTTCAGTATATTTTTCTCTCTTACTTTATCTAATAATTCACAAAGATTGTGTGCAATCATAATTGGAAGCGGCATAAATACTTTTGTTTCATTACATGCATATCCAAACATCATCCCCTGATCCCCGGCACCTTTTTTATTTACGCCCTGGGCAATTTCGCTTGATTGTTCATGAATATTTATAGAAATATCACTAGCAGGCGAAAAGCCCAATTCCGGCTCAATATAACCTAATCTTTTAATTTGTTTTTTAATTATTTTTTCGTAGTCAACCTTATAGTCGGAGGTAATTTCACCCGCAACAAACACTTTATTAGTCGTCACCATTGTTTCAACTGCTACTCTTCCAAACTCATCTTTTTTGTATACCTCATCAAGAATAGCGTCACTTATCTGATCGCATATTTTATCGGGGTGACCAGCACAAACAGACTCGGAGGTAAATAAATTTTTGGAGATGATTGTTTTTTGTCGACTGACCATATCTTTCCTTTTGGCCGGAATTAGCACCGTGTTTTAAATCGGTTGCTGGGTAGCTTAACAAGCCGGATCTTTAGCTACCTCTCTTGATACCTAAATAAAAATAGCAAATTCCAATCCATTTGTAAATAGCATGTATGTCTAGATACGATAAATACTCCTCACTACAAGTTAGAAATATTCACTTCATAACTTTCCCTGCTCCAGTACGGATTACAATTAATATTTCTAAATTAAGTCAGCCATTTTGTTTATGGCTGCGGAAAAAAGATACGACAATATCCCAATTAATCCAAGAAATAAAATAACCCACCAAATCGTTTTTGCACCAGCAGCCGCCTGTGGTAAAAACAAACTTGTCTCAGTAAAAATAACCAAAGCAACAATACACATAAGTCTGTGTTTATAGGTCCATTGGGGTAAATAATACCTGAGTTTATATTTTTTTCGTAGTGTGGCGTAAACATACGACATAAACCTGCTAATTATCATGATCGCGAATGACATTTTTGCAAAAACCGACAGAATATCCTTCTCGTCATAGACAGTGTCGCGTAAGATGTTTTGAAGGAAAAACTTGACTATTTGAACCGGAAAACCGTGTGACAATTCCAACACTTCTTCATCGGTTGTGTTAATAATTATTATCACAACAAACGCTGCAAATATTACAATCGCAGGGGTTAGTATCATATAACCCAGATAATAGATAAAATATTTTACAAACAATTTTAACATCTCATAAGAGTTTACATTTTTCATATCTGTATTATAAACATATTTAGACTTCATGTAACCCAGGCAAGCTGGTATACTTATTTTTAAAATATGGCAACCAATATTACATGTCCCTTTTGCAACAAACATTTTGAACCAAGTGATGCATACAAACACGAACTTGAAGAAAAATTAATTAGTGATATCAAAGCGAAATATAACGAGGAGCTTATTAAACTAAAGAAAGAAAAACAGGACATTCTTGTCAAAAGCGAAGAAAAATTGGAAGAAGTAAAAAATGAAATTACACTAAAGGCAAGAAAAGATGCGATCAATAAGGTTAGGTTGGAATACGATGCAAAAATTGCCTCCACAAAAGAGGAAAGTAAAGAGCAGGAATATAAAAATAAAGAGCTCCAGGAAGAAATTAAAAAATTATTTAAAGAACTTCGGGAAACAAAAGATACTAAAGATCGTTTAGAAATAGAATTCCAAAAGAAACTATTTGAAGAGCAAACAAAAATCAGAAACGTTGCAAGACGTGAAGTCGAAAATGAATTTAATCTAGAGATTGCCAAGAAAGACAAAAAAATGCAAGATCTTCAAAAACAACTTCAAGAAGCACAACGCAAAGCGCAAGTCGGTTCCCAACAGCTACAAGGTGAATTGCAAGAATTAGCATTTGAGAAATCGCTCACAAGTGAATTTCCGTTCGATAAAATCCGCGAAGTCCCTAAGGGTGTCAATGGCGCAGATATAATCCAGGAAGTGTTTCATAGTTCAGGAACATTTTCAGGGACAATTGTATGGGAAATAAAAAATACCAAAAACTGGTCGAACAAATGGATCGCAAAACTCAAACAAGACAAAAGAATGTTGAAAGCAGATCTTGCTGTCCTTGTCACTACGGCTCTTCCCGAAGGATCTTTGTCGTTTGAATTAATTGATGGAATTCTTGTTACACAACCAGAAATCGCATTAGGTTTAAGCCATTTACTGCGGCAACAAATTATTCAAGTACACGCTGCAAACACTGCAAACGAAGGAAAATCGGAGAAAGCTGAAATTGTATATAATTACTTAATAAGTAATGATTTCAAACAAAGAATAGAGGTATGGGTCGAATACTTCAAAAACCGTCGTGACGAGATCGACAAAGAAAGAGCTTATTATACTAAAAAATGGGAAAAGGAAGATAAAGACATTGTTCGTGTAATACAAAATACCGCCGGGATATATGGTGATTTGCAGGGGTTAATTGGCAATGCATTGCCGAAGGTTAGTTATTTGGAGCTGTCTGAGGGAGATAAGAAATTATCTTAACTAAAATCATCCGAGGTTAAACTCTACTGTCAAGTTCACGTAATATATATTTACTTTATGGTTCGCCTAAGCGTTATTGAAGGTATTTTGAAAGACTAAATCATACAAATACTTATTAAAATCGTCATAGTTGACAGATTTACTTATAGAAATAATATGTCCTCGTGGATTTTCATGTAATACGCCATACTTATCTACTATTACTTTTTTATCCTCAAAGGATACCCATTTACCAAATAAAACACTTAGAGCTAATACATCGTGTAAATAAGATACTGGATATTTGTATTTAAACCATTTTTTATAATTATCTAAAATCAATCTATCTCCTTTATCTTTCGAATCAGTTAAATATTTTATTAACCAATGATTATCATCAACCGCCAAGGACGGATTAATGGTTATATCCGATACAACTATTTTTAGCCGTTTACACTTTCGTAAAACCCTTTTAACTGCAGATACGTCATTTTTTGCGTTTGCTTCCGAAGCACCAAAATTTTTCTTCCAGGATGAAACCATAGCTAGTACGAGTATCCTTTCTACGTCTCTAGGGTATTTTTTTATTAATTCGGATACATTTGTCAAACATCCCGAGCTCACAATAATCGTTAAATCCTTATTAATAATCAGTTTATGAAGCTCACTTAACATAAAATCCGAATCTACATTCTTACAATCATTACATATTTTAAAGACAAAATTATTTCCACACCCTCGTTCAAAACCTGCAAATGTTGAAATATTCTGATTTGTTAATTGTAAATACTTATCTAATAACAATTTTCTATTTTGACCTATTTCGTTTGAGGTAATTATCACATCCGGAATTACTTTTGTAAGTCGAAGAAAGTGTAGCATTGCCATATCATCGGGATCATAACCAATATCAGTACTAATCACCAACCCGATATTTTTCTTCCTCATAAAATTTCTTCCATATCTTCAAGTTTTTTTCTTCTTCAATATACTCTCCAGGATACAACAACCTTACCGGTACAGCTTTTGCTTTGTACGCAGCCACCCAATCGACCTCATTATTTCCCACAAACGCAAACTGCTGTGGAATAATACCCAATTTATTAACCAACCTCAATACCGCTTGTTCACTGGGTTTTTTAACATTTTCCTCGCTTGATACCAAAACGTTATTAGAGTTAATTATATTACCAATATTACACTTATCAATGATTCTCATCACGAATTCTTTTGAATAGTGCGTATTAGTAAATATTGCAATTTGTATTCGTTTCTTCTTGAGATTTTTCAACATTTTTATTAATCCTTTCCTGGGTTTTGTAAAATTTATTTCCATTTGCATTTCTTTATCAAGTAGCATTCTGGCTAATTTTGGAGCAACATTTTTTTCAACACCAGCCTTCCTAACAACTTCTTCAATAATCATTATATAATCTATCTCTTGGTACGCAATTTCTTTTGCCTTTTTTTCTTTTCCCCACAATTCCTTTAAACCGCTACTAAACAAATTATATTTATTTCCAAGTTGAAAATATTCAAATACTTTTTTATGTGTGTTGTGAATACTATTAGACCGTAAATTCTTATTCAAACCTGGTCTTTCCACTAAAGTCTCATAGAGATCAAACCCGACACCTTCAATTATTTTATGATCATGTAAGTTTACCAAGTATTCTTGAAGTTCATTGAAATTTATAAATGTCCTTTCGCATTGCATCAAGCTTAAGTTGATTATCTTCTCTGGTATATACGGACCGTTTAGCTTATACTTGGAGTCTTTTCCCAAAAACGAATCGGACACCGGACTAACTGCAAGTGCTTCTAAAGTCAAAAACTTTTCATACCTAATATTATTATCTTTCGCCCATTTAATATTTGCATAGACTGCAACAAAATCCAGATCAACGTTTTTCGTTAGATGTTTTTTCAACCATTTTCTGAACTTATCATATGTCTCAAATTTTCCAACCGAATCGTCCATCAACATAATTTTGTTAGCATTATTTATTTTATTAACAAGTTGTTCATTGGGCTCGATGTCAATTGCATTATTCTCACTCTTTAAATCGGCAATTTCGGACCTTCTAAGAGGTCTCATTTTTACAATTCTTGTCAATACGTTTATTATTTCGATGTTATCACAATGTACATGAACTCGAGATTGTCCCAAATACTTTGCAAGGTACTCTCTGTTTTGAAACACATAACGTAATGCCATGGCGACATCGATACCACCATACAAAGGTGCTAAAACCAAATCTACATCTTCCAATCTTCTTGTTTTAAAAAAGACATGTAATGCAAATAGTAAGCTTATGGGCGATGCCGCTTCTCTGTGACTTCGTATTAAATCAAGTTCTGGATAATTTTCGACAGTCTCTACAGTTGTTAGTAGATCTTTAATCAATGATTCCAATCGGTATTGAATATTTTTTTGATCAAGATTGGTTTTTGTAATATCCAAGAGGAGAAACAAATCAAAATACTCTTTGTATAGCATATTGAGTAGTTTATTATAGTCATCATTTTGCACTGAATTAGTCAAGGCACTTTTGCATGCAATTAAGTAATATGCCACCACAACGTCATTGATTATGTAAAATAGTGATGCCAATTTGGCTAGCCACTCGCTTACATTAGAGGGTTTAAAATCATCGAGAAATACAAGAATATCACCATCTTCAGTGAGGTTATTCCTCAACATCGAAAGCGCGTGAATACCATTTGGACCCCATTCAAATTTTCCATCAAAATTGTAAAATTTCGGTCCTCTCAGTGCAACAAAACGTTCAGCGCCTTCTCTTGTGTGTAAGTCACTACTCTCTGACGAATTGTTCAGCCATATTTCGCGGTCTACCACAGGCATAATTCTTTCACTTAAGAAATATTTCCTTAGCCAATCTGGCAACTCCGCGAATGACTTTTTATCGATAATGGGACTACCGTCTATTAAAAACAAATCACCTGTTATCGAATTAATTTTCTCTGGTACACTAAAGGTCTGTTCCACCCGCTTATCGATTATTGCCTGCCAATAAATCAATTTTTTAGACATAATCTTCTCCACATCACAGTATTTGTATTTTTTCATACTATATTAATAATTTTTGTCGCTTAAACGCGTAACAGCTTCGCATACTTCTCGCACTTTTAAAAGAAGTTGGGGTTACATTTTATACTAAGGAAGTTTATATGCAAACAACTAATATATAAAAGAGTCATGTTGTTGAAATTACATATTCAATCAAACTATTAAAAATTTCTTTTCACAATAATATAAATAATATATATTACTTTATTGCCATACCTCGTCTTAATTTATGTGATATACTGAATATATAAATACTGATCCGAAACTGAAAAATCTCGTAGACAGGCTTGTCAAAAGAGGGGGTAGGGTTGACGCTTTTTATCTTCGTAACCAAAACAAAAACAAGCATGCTATTGTTTACTTAAACGGGTGGATTGCAGGCAAAAACATCCGTGAGGCACTGCAAAAAGCATTGTTAAAATAGTCCGTATTTTTAGACTAATTTGATAATTAGTAAATTCAGGTGTATAATAAAGATGTATTTCTAGATTGAAAGAATTACTTCTTAAAAAATTATAATATTTTAAGTTTTGTTAGATAAAAGATACCCCAAGTTTTTAAACTATTATATTTGTATCTTTACTTCCTAAACCAATATCTTATTTTAAGGTAATAATTATCTTTCAATCTTAAATACTATTTATATGCATAACTATCGACAAAGAAATAGAGGAAGAAATTCCGGTAATTTTCGTGGTAATCAAAACGGACCACGCCGAACGGTTAAGTCATTTAATCCTTCCGGCATGGTAAATTCGCCGCAAATACCCAGTGAAAAACAAAGTGAGTACGTTGCTAAACATTCGTTTTCTGATTTTGATATATCCAAGGAATTGAAACGCAATGTATATTCAAAAGGTTACAAAATACCAACCCCCATCCAAGACCAAGCAATCGAACCAATTCTTTTGGGTCGTGACTTTGTTGGTATTGCCAACACCGGAACGGGGAAAACAGCTGCTTTCCTTATTCCTTTAATAAACAAAGTCCTTGTCGACCGTCATCAGCAAATATTAATTCTAACCCCGACACGTGAACTTGCAATTCAGATAAGAAATGAATTTTTGGATTTCTCGGAATATCTTGGACTGCATTCATGTTTGGCAATCGGTGGAGAAAATATCAAAAGACAAATTCGCGATTTAGACTATAATCCGAATTTCGTTATTGCAACACCTGGAAGAATTATAGATTTACTGAATTCAAGAAAAATTAAACCGAGAAACTTTTCTACAGTTGTTCTTGATGAGGCAGACAGAATGGTGGATATAGGCTTTATTAAAGATATTAAATATATTATTTCTTTGTTACCGTATAAACGTCAATCATTATTTTTCTCAGCAACCATGACAGACGATGTACAAAAAGTATTAAGGGACTTTGTACGTAATCCAATTACCGTATCGGTAAAAAAAGCCGAAACAGCAGAGAATGTATTGCAACAAGTAATAAGCATTCAAAACAACAATAAGATAGACATATTACACAAATTACTTGTCAGCAAAGACTATGAAAAAGTTTTGGTATTTGGCCGGACGAAACATGGAGTCCAGAGACTTTCAGATGATTTGGTTAAAAGAGGGTTTAAATCAGGAGCAATACATGGAAACAAAAAACAAAATCAACGCAACAAAGTACTAGACTTGTTCAAACGCAATGAAATAAAAGTTCTTATAGCTACAGACGTAGCGTCCCGCGGACTTGATATTCCAAACGTCAGTCACGTAATCAATTACGATCTCCCTGAATCAAAAGAAGCATATATTCACAGGATTGGAAGAACCGGAAGAGCAGATCAAAAAGGTGTTGCAGTTACTTTTGTCAATTAAACAGTACTTCTTTTTATAGCTACTTTGTAAACTGCGGACGACACTTTCTCAACCACACCCACGTCAAACGGGCCTGGAATAATTTTGTTCGGTGTGGGATTTTTTACCATTGAAGAAAGAGCATGGGCTGCCGCTATTTTCATATCCATCGTAATTCTTTTAACTTTGGCATCCAGTGCGCCTTTAAATATTCCCGGGAAAGCCAATGAATTGTTTACTTGGTTGGGAAAATCGGATCTACCGGTCGCGACAATAAAGGCACCTGCTTTTTTTGCATTCTCAGGCAGTATCTCAGGGATGGGATTTGCCAATGCAAATACAATTGCTCTATCTGCCATTAGTTGTATATCATTGTGACTAATTAAATTTGGACCCGATACTCCAACAAAAATATCAGCCCCCTTTATTGCATCACTAAGTTTTCCTGTTATATTATTTTTATTCGTTAGTTTTGCAAGTTCCTTCTTGTGAATATCTAAATCATTTCTTTTTATCGATAGTATTCCTTGTCTATCCAAAACTAAAATGTCTTGTACTTTATTAACAAATATTTTAGCGATCGCGTTTCCCGCTGCACCCGCTCCCAAAATAACCACCTTGGTTTTTTTAATATCTTTTTTTGCAACTTTTACGGCATTGATAATTCCGGCTAATACAACGACCGCAGTTCCATGCTGATCATCGTGCATTACAGGTACTCCAATATTTTGAAGGGACTTCTCTATATCAAAACACCTAGGGGCTGAGATATCTTCCAGGTTTATAGCTCCAAACACAGGAGAAATATATTTAACTGTTTTAATGATTTCATCGGGGTCTTGTGTATCTAGACATATAGGAAAAGCATCAAGATTCGCGAATGTTTTAAAAAGAACCGCCTTTCCCTCCATAACGGGAATAGCTGCCTTAGGACCAATATTTCCAAGTCCCAGTACCGCAGATCCGTCGCTAACAATTGCTACTGTATGCGCTTTAATTGTGTAATCAAATACTCTATTACTATTTTTAGCAATTTCTTTTGAAACCTCACCAACACCCGGTGTATAAACCAGACTCATGTCTCTTTTGGTTTTAACCGGGGTTACAACACGTGTTGCCAATTTACCCTTGTATTTTTTGTGCAGAGATAGTGATGCCGTTTTATATTCCATGAATGAGATTTTACTGCAATATAAATAAAACATCTACCCGACAAATACCGGCAAAACTATTGCAATTTAGTAATTTCTAACATGCTTATTATGATAATTAATTTGCAACTCGCCAACAAAATTAATAATCTCCTAGTAGTTAAGTGGGTTAGAAATCGCGAAAACTGCTTGCCCCAACAGAAATCGATGTTGCGTTTATGGTACCACTATCCGCTTTCGTTCCAATAACCATTACGCTTTCACCGACGGCAAGATCGTCTTTTGACCCTTGCGATGTTTTATTTATCACAGTTGAATCGGAGAATACTACAATATTGTTGCCATCTTCAGACTTTACTGTAAGTGTATTATCATCCCCGTTAATAATTTCACCTGCTATCGGTCTATTGAATTGACCATTGTCGCTTCTTGCCTGCATTCCATTCGGTCTATTTACGCCATCTGGAAAATTACGACCGGATACATTTGTCAATTTACTTTTTTGGTACTGCATTCCTCCGACAAAAGCTAAAGTCCCAACTATTATTACCGATGTAAATATGAGTAAAATATTTTTCTTCATCATCTTTTATCACCCCCTTATTCATATCTCAACGCTTCAATGGGTTGTAAATTTGCTGCTTTTTTTGCGGGATACCATCCGAATACTATCCCAATTCCAACAGATACAATAAATGCCAGAATTACCGACTGCCATGAAATCACAAATACAGAATTGTTAGTTGTAGAATAAACAAAAAAACCAAATATCCCGGATATTATTCCAATCACGCCACCGATAAAAGTCAAAATTATTGCTTCAACCAAAAATTGCTGGATTATTGTTTTATTTTTTGCACCTATTGCTTTACGTAATCCTATTTCTCTTGTTCGTTCTGTAACAGACATTAACATAATATTCATTATTCCGATTCCACCCACCAATAATGAGATTGCTGCAATTCCTGTCAGCATACTTGTGAAAGTTCCAGTTACCGCTGTCGCCGTTTCCAGAATATCCGCCTGGGACATAATCCTAAAGTCCGCATTATTAACATCTGAAATATTATGTCTATCCAACAGTAGATACCCAACTTCATTTTGCGCTTTGGTCATTACATCCTCGCTTTTTGCCTCAAGTGCTATTGATGTTAAATTTTTTACACCAAATACTTGTTTCTGAGCAGTGGTTAAAGGAATATATATGCGGTCGTCTTGATTATCCATACCGCTTACACCTTTTGATTTAGTTACACCGATAATTTTAAAGTTCTTACCATTAATTCTAATTGTTTGTCCGATTGAACTAACTCCCTCGCCAAATAAATCTTCTTCCAAACTTGGCCCTATAACAGCAACTTTAGATATGCTAGATAAATTTTGTTCGGTAATAAAATTCCCCAATGAAAGTGTCAATTTTCTTGTATCAGCGTAAATTGGCTCTACTCCAATAACTTGGGTATTAGCATTATTCCTGCCAGCAACAACTTGAGCTCTCGCTGAATACTCCGGCGAAACACTCTTTATCGTCGTTATTTGCGAAGAATTACGAATCGCCGAAGCATCTTCATTGGTCAAAGTAGTAGCTCCCCCTACGGCTCCTCGAACATTTCCGGATGTCGAAAAACCGGGAGTAATTGTTAATAAATTTGACCCTATTGATTGAATTTGAGACTGAACCGAAGCCTTACTTGCTTCACCCATAGAAATTAAAGTAATTACACTTCCTATTCCAATAACAATTCCAAGAATAGCCAATCCAGACCTCATCTTGTTAATGATCAAGTTTTTAAATCCATTTCTTAAGAGTTTGAATAATTTCATTGTATTATTTATCTCACAATACGTTGCCGATGGTCTGTACTATCTTTTATAATTTTTCCGTCTAATATATGTATTATCCGTTTAGCGTGTTCGGCGATTTCCTTTTCGTGAGTAATCATGACGATCGTATGTCCGCTATTATTTAATTTTTGAAATATTTCCATAATCTCTTCGGCTTGTTGTGATGCAATGTTTCCCGTGGGTTCATCAGCCAGAATTATTGCCGGTTGCATAACAAGTGCTCGAGCTATAGCGACTCTTTGTTGTTGTCCACCTGATAGTTTATTGGGGGGATAACTAACACGATCTGACAAACCAACCAATTCAAGCATCTTACTGGCCCTTCTCACCTGTTCATTGTATTGAATATCGGCATAATCCATCGGAAGCATTACATTGTCAATTGCTGACGTGCGAGGTAAGAGGTTATATGCTTGAAATATAAACCCAATTTTTTTATTCCTGGTTTCTGCAAGTTCATCGTCAACCAATTTCGATACATTTTGTCCATCTAGAATATATTCACCTTTTGAAGGTAAATCTAAAACGCCAAGTATGTGCATAAGAGTCGATTTTCCACTACCGGATGGTCC
The DNA here is from genome assembly GCA_016700095.1 of Candidatus Woesebacteria bacterium. Taxonomy (NCBI): domain Bacteria; phylum Candidatus Woeseibacteriota; species Candidatus Woesebacteria bacterium. The sequence continues at coordinate 1,152,174 of CP065002.1, forward strand.
CATGATGGCAACAAACTCTCCCCTTGCTATCTCCATCGTAATATTTGCCAATACTTCTGTCTTAATATCACCTGTCTGATATGATTTTGATACATGCTTTATTGATATGATTGGTTTCGTCATATTAAATACGTACTGATGCTATTTGTTAGGTATATTTACTCATGGTTTGTTTATTTCAGTAAACTGTCGTCGCATGCGTTTTATATAAAATAGATGTCACATATATTTTGAAAATTTAGCAACGTGGTGAATACGAAATCGCAACTATTGTCAAAAGCCGGGAGGGCTACCGGCAGGCATTGATACTCCACCACTTCGCCCTGTGTTACTTGATCCTGATCTTCCAATACCGCTAAATGGAGAAGTAGTGTTTGTATCACTTGTTTCATTAATCGAAGTTGTTGCGACAATTACTTTGACTCCCTCAGCTAATCCGGTAAGAATTTCTATGTGAGTATCGTTCTCTAATCCCGTTTCAACAACTACATCTTTCACACCACTTTCTTCAAGCACTTGTACAATACCTTGCCCATTAGTCGTTTGAACCGCGGTAAGCGGCACAACAATTTTTCCAGTTGAAATCCCCGTGATAATCTCGGCATTAACCGCCATATTTGGATATATTTCCAAAGAAACGGGATCAATAAGTACTGAAACAGGATACGAAGTTACACCTGATGAAACACTTCCGCTAGTTATTACGGCCAAAACTTTCCCTGTAAACGACTTGTCCTCATAAGCATCCAGGGTTAAATTTACTTTTTGGTTAGCTTTAACATTGACAATGTCTATCTCGGTCAGATTAACTGTCGCGATAAGCTGTCCCTTTGGGTTACTAATTTTTGCAGCTGTTTGACCTTCCACTATAGTCGCACCATTAGTCGTACTCGTTGATGTACTGGCTGATACAATAATACCTTCGGCTAATGCCAAATCGGTAATAACCCCATCTGAAGGCGCAATTATGGTTGCAGAATTTTCCTGATAATCTTTGAGTGCGGTTACAATTTTCGCATTAGCGCTGACAATGTCGGCATCCGAGTTTTTATACCGACTCTCCGCAACACTAAAGGCAAGTCTTTTTTGATCAAGCGTTTTAGTAATAATCATACGTTCATTGTCTGTGTATACTTCGCGGGTCAAGGGATTTGTGTTATCGCTGGTCATATCGTCCAATGCTTCTTGGGCATCCAACACTTCCTGTCGGGCGTTCCACATTGCAATATCTGCCAACGACTTACCGTTTAATACTTCCAAGTAGTTTTCCTGTGCTTCTAAATAAGCTACCCATGCGGTAGACTGACGTTCTTTTGCGTAATCATCCAGATTAACCTCGGCAATTTTTTGACCTTTTGCTACAGTATCTCCATTAACAACATAAACCTTACTTACTACACCGGAAGTTTTAGTTGTGACATTTGTGTAATTTCCCGAAGTAATCGTTCCGGTAGCTGAAATTGTGCTAATCAAGTTACCAGTGCTTGCGATCTGTGTCTCGTAAGTAACGCTTTCCTTATTTGCTGCACCAACAAAATGTTTAATCAATAGAACACATAAAACAATCAGCATTATTGCAATGAGCTTTATTTTCCATGAAGATTGTTTTCCCCAATAAAAACACTTTATTACTTTATCTTTGATGTTTAAGAGGGTGAATTTTCTTCGTGATTTTTTTGCAATATCTCGACGTCTTTTTTTGTTACTTTGCTTTTCTTTTTCCTTGTTTATATAAACTTTACTTTTGGACATGATTTATTCTAGATTTTGTTTCTTAAGATTAACTTAAGTCCTACTTACCAAGACTTAGAAATAGTTACCTTTGTACTTCTGGTGTTTAAAGTTGGTGTGTTTAAACCCAACAATATTCGTAATATATATTCTAATCACATTTCGTCTTGGCATCAGATAGTTGATCCTTAATTTATCGAGTCAATGATACTCCAAGGACTAAAAGGCTATGTGTCTAATAAATGCTCAATTCCTACTTCGCTAGACCATTACACAGATAACCCACGGTTTTACAATTGTTTATTAACACAAATAGCTCCCTTTTTTGGGAGCCATTTGTTACCATATCTAATCGTTTTACAATCCGTGATTGTCAACGTTATATCTCAGGTTTTCCACCATTTTGAAAACCATGTCTTGGCATTCCGATTTCATCCATCAGATATTTAACGTCTATTCCGTTTGACGTTGCCCACCCTACAAGTTCATTGTGTTCACTTTCCCTCGCATTAATTCTCTCTTGATGGGTGGATTTTACTGCATCTTGACGGTTAGTATGCAATTCCTTGCGTTTCTCTAGTATTAACGTCTTTTGCTCTTGTGTAATTTTTCCGTCAGCGACTTCTTTATTTAATGACTCTTCAAACAGAGCTTCCATTTCGGCTTGTCTTTCCTCTCTACTTTCTTTCATCTTGGCTTCATATTCATTTCTGTCTTCATCAACAACAGCCTGAACATCGTCTTTTTCTAAGCCAAATTTCGTTGCAATTTTATCAACAAGGTTTGCCATATGATTTTCGTTTGTGTTTTCAGCAAAAACTGTTTTCGTTGAAATTAATGACAACCCCAAAGCAAGCATGGCAAACGCGCTAAATAATAATGTCTTTCTCATAATTATCACCTCCTTTCATTTTCTTCTCTCAAGTTACGCCACTTTTCTTAATAAACACTTAATATAAGAATTTTAGTTTGAGGATATCAGCGGTAATTCGACACAAATTGAAGTTCCCTTTCCCGGTTTACTTTCGGCTTTAATTGTACCTCGGTGGTTTACAACGATACTTTTTGCTATCGCCAATCCAAGTCCAAATCCTTCGGTTTCTGATCTTGATTTCTCGGCTCTATAAAAACGATCAAATATTTTGGGAAGGTCGCTTTTTGAAATCCCGATACCTTGATCTGTAATTTTTACATTTATGTTATCCTTATTACGTTCACCCTTAATGCTAACTTTAGTATTAGACTTACTATATTTAATTGCGTTGTCAATAATTATCACAAATAATTCTTTCAGTTCATCTGGATTTCCGAGTACTTTAACTCTGGGAACATTATCGATAAGTTTGATCGATTTTACGGTTGCTTGAGTTGTCAATTTCCGGATTGCCGAAGAAATATCATCTCCAATGAAATGCTTGACATGTCCTTCGCTTGTTTTTTCATGATGTACTTTAGTCAAATGAAGTAAGCTATTTACCAATATATTAATATCGTTAATTTCTTCCAAATTACTTTTTATTAAGCTTTTCGCGCTTTCTTTCGTCAAATTATTTTCGAGTAGTGCCGCTTCCATTTCTGCTTTTAGAGTCGCAATTGGAGTTCGCAGTTCATGGGATGCATCCGAGATAAATTGATTTTGTTCACCAATCATCTTCCCTATAGGCTTTAACGTTTTCCCGGAAAGGAAATATGATGCGCCTCCGGCAACGGCTAAAATTGCCATGTTAATTAATGCAAGAGAAACAACAAGTTGTTTTTTTTGATATTTTAGTTCTTCGGAACTAATTGTAGGCGGTAATCCCATCGGTCTTGGCGGAGCATTCTCGAATCGTTCAAATTGAAAGTCTCTAAGTCTGTCGTTTTGAGCTCGTGTAAATCTTTCAATCTGTCGTGAGACATTGCCGTATATTGAAATGCTGAAAAGTAAACTTACGAACATTAGAATAACTACATACCAAGCAGTTAGTTTTAGGCGTGCTAAGTTAAACATATTAATTATCCAGTATTACATAACCAAATCCACGTATCGTTTTAATTAATTGTGTGTCAAATGGTTTGTCTATTTTATCTCGAAGATGTTTGATGTGTACCTCAGTCGTGGTTGGCAGTATATCTGCATCATAATTCCAAACAGACTGTACAATCTGATCTCTTGTGACAGTCATATTTTTGTAGCGCATCAGATATTCTAATATCGAGAATTCTTTTAGTGACAACTGAATTGTTCTACCGGCTCTTGTGACAATGAAGTTTACCGGATCTAGCGTGAGATCTTTAATTGTTAGCACATTTTCCTGATTCTTGGACGATCTTCTAAGTAATGCTCTTACTCTTGCGAATAGCTCTTCAAACGAAAACGGTTTTACCAAATAATCATCCGCTCCTGCGTCTAAACCGTTTATTTTATCTTTTGTTTGCCCTAACGCAGTTAACATAATAATTGGAGTCGCAATTCTTTCATTCCTTACTTTTTTACTTATCTCAATTCCGCTGATCTTTGGAAGCATCACATCAAGAATGATCACATCATACTTTTCTCCAATCGCTAAATCTAAACCTTGCTCGCCGTCATATACAACATCAACTGTATATTTTTGTGTAATTAATGCGCGTTTTATCGCGTTGGCAAGTTTCTCTTCATCCTCAACAAGTAGTATCCGCATGAAGCCATATTATAAACTTTTTCTTAAGATTAACTTAATATTTAATTTGAGTTAATGTCACTTAGTTGAAAAACCGAAAATATTTAAGTTCTTTCTATCATTCCTCCTTTTCCACAAGTATTACAAGTTATTGTCAGCTTGGCTACTCTTCCTAATTGTTGCGTTTCCCTAGTACCCGTTATACCTAGACATGGACGTCCACTTCCTGCTCTTATGTGTTCCAGAATTTCAACTTACGTTTTGGTATTCTCACCATCTGACCCAGAACTACTATATTTATGTGTAACTTAAGTACTATGTAAGATCTACAGGAAAGCTTCCAAAAGATTGCTATAATATTTTATATGGCAAGACTTACCTACGATGAATTAATAAAAAAGCATACAAGAATATTAAAAGGTCTCCAGCAGAAATCGGGTTTGTTTCTCGCCTCAAAAAAGAACGTCGAAACAGGGTACGACAAATCATGGTTAAGAGATAATTTCTATGAAACCTTAGCATTTGAAGTAATTGGCGATTGGCATACGGTAGAGAAAACCTATCGTGCAATACTCAATGTCTTTCTTACTCACGAAAAGAAAATTGATTGGGCTATTGCCAATAAACCAACCGAAAGCTTTCAATACATTCACGCCAGATTTCACCCCGATAACTTTGGTGAATTCTGGGAATCCTGGGGCAACAAACAAAACGACGCTGTTGGCTGTATTCTTTTTCGCATTGGTGTTTTGGAGACTAGACTCAAAAGATCAATCATTAAAACACCGGATCACATTAGAATTGTCAATAAGTTGGTTAAATATCTGGAAGCAATTGAATATTGGAAAGACAGAGATTCGGGAATGTGGGAGGAAGAAGAAGAGCTTCACGCTTCAAGTGTCGGAGCATGTGTTGCAGGTCTTAAATCCATTTCGCAAGTTTCCACCATCGCGGTTCCCGTCTTATTAATAAAGAAAGGTGAAGATGCACTCAACAATTTGTTACCCCGAGAATCAGACCGTAAATTTGTTGATTTATCACTTCTTTCACTTATATGGCCTTATGAAATCATCGACGAAAAGCAAAAACTCAAGATTCTCGAAAACATTGAATATCACCTTAAACGTGAGCGAGGAATTGTCAGATACAAAGGTGACAAGTACTACAATAAAAACAAAGACGGTGTAAGCGAGGAAGCAGAGTGGACTTTCGGACTTTCATGGCTTGCAATAATATACGAAAAAGGAGGAAACAAAGAAAAAGCCCAGGAATTACTCAAAGATCTTATCGCAATTGATACTCCGGAAGGCATGCCGGAATTATATTTTTCAAATTCTCCCGAGTTTAATGAAAACATTCCGCTTGGTTGGAGCGAATCGCTTTTCATCATTGCACTTTTTGACATGAATGAAAGATCTGAAAAGTGATGGCAGGCATTAAAGTTGAAAATAAAGCTTCGTTTTCCGCACGGTGTGTTGGCTTAATGTTTACACCCACCGTTCACCCTATATATTTCAAAACAAGGTTTGGCATTCATACTTTTTTTGTCCGAAATCCGATTGATGTCCTGATACTTGATAATGAATTTATTGTCAGAAAAATGATAGTTAATCTAAAACCCTGGAGAGTATTTTTATGGAATCCAAGGTACAATAACGTAATCGAACTGCCCGGTAGTAGTATTGTAAAGCAAAGAATTAAGCTGGGAAGCAAAATTGAGGTACTATTTAAGTAGTGACCTATATCAAATTTGAAAGAAATTAAATTTTACTACAAAGTAATCCTATAAAAAAGAATTGCTTTTATCTTCATATATAACCAAAATCAGCATATGACACCTGAAAATCCTTTCTTGAAGAAAATGTTGCGTATATATGCTCAACCAACCAAACCAGATGAGGGGTCTTTAGAAGATTTAGGCGATGATGATTATGTGCCCAAACGATTTCCACCCAAATCACCACTAACTGGTAAACAAATACGTGAACGAGATGAGGAAAGGCAACGGCGAGTTAAACAACAAAATGCAGCCAGACAGCAAGCTCAAGGTGATTAATAACTTCACAAGATATCCAATATCCGCAAATTCCTAATTTACCCCTTGAACAAATTATTTTATTCTCATATATTGATAACACTATGGATGATACCAATACGAACCCCGAAGACAAGGCTCGGGACAATACACTGCCCGATTCCCTCTCTACTTCAGATCCAAACGATGACACCAAAACACTAATTGCCGTCGAATCGCAAATTAAAATGAACATGGCAAAAATTGAACGAGTAAAAAAAGATCTCCAGCCGGTCAATGAAATGTTAAAAAACTTACTCGAAAACGATGAGTCATATGTGAAACTTTCTGATATCGCCAAAAAGGCGGCTCGAGAAAAGTCCGCCAGGAAAAAAGATTTATTAAGTACCCAAAACGGGAAAGAGCTGTTGGGTAAAATTACCGCTTTTAAGGAAGAATTAGCTGACGCACAAGAAGCACTTTCTTACTATCTTTCCGAATACCAAAAATCAACTGGGCTAAACGAGTTTGAGGGTGAGGACGGCGAGTTAAGGCAAATTGTCTATGTCGCCAAATTGGTTCGTAAAACCAATCTCAATAGAGGTTAATTTTGGCTGTATAAATATTTCTTGTATTCTTCGAGCATTCTTTTTGCACTAAAACCCTCAGCAATTTCAATTGACTTCCGCATTCTTTTTATCCATTTCAGCGGCAGACCATTTGTGCGGTCGTAATAACACGGCGCCATCTCGTTTTCGAGCAAAGAATAAAAATCATCGGCGACACTTTCAGGATTAAGTGTCCATCCCACACCCTCCCAATCAACTTCATAAGTCCATCCGTCCAAAACGGTACAATTTAAAACACCGTTTGATATTGCTTTCATTCCCGAGGTGCCGCAAGCTTCCAAATTACCCTTAGGAGTGTTTAACCAAACGTCGGAGCCGGACGTCAAATGATTGGCAAGAGCAATATTGTAGTTTGGAATAAATATTGCATGTGAACTTAGTTTGGTGGAAAAAATATGTATTACTTCTTCGATTAATGCTTTTGATCCCATGTCTGCAGCATGTGAATTTCCTGCATATAATATTTGAACCGGATGACTTGAATTACTTACTATTTCAATTAAACGATCTATGTCTTTTAATATTGCTTTGGGCTGCTTATAATCCGCCAAGCGTCGCGCCCACGTAATTACCAATTTATTGTCGTCGTAACCAAATCCTGTCCTTTTAATTACAGTCTCCATTAATTCATGTTTTTTAAGGCGATGGATATTCCATAATTCTTCATCCGTAATAGTATCGTTCCTGAAATCACTATCTTGCCAACGGCGCAAAAAGACACCGTTGGTAATCGCAACCCAGTTATAATCGGGATACTTTTTTCGTGCATAATCACCGTGTACCCGTGATACCGCGGATTGTTTACGAGAAATGTTAAGCGCATATTTCGTTATCGAAAAATCATTAAAAAAGTCTCCATCGCGAAGAAGCATTCCGCAATCGATACCGATTTGATCTGCATACGGTTTTGCCCAGTACTTTACGGTGTCGATTGTATAATTTGGATTACCGGCATCAACTAAAGTGTGATTTGTATAGACAATATTTTCTTTCGCTTTCTGCCATGCTTCATCAAACTTCATTGCACCGTCTTTCATATATAATATAACCAATTCCCAAATACAAAACGCCGCACGCCCCTCATTTAAGTGATACACCTTCGGGTTAATACCCAATTCCTTAATTAACTTGGTTCCCCCAACGCCAAGAAGAATCTGCTGTCGTATTTGACTATCGTTATCACCTCCATAAATAGTATCCATATCATGTCTCCATTCATCTGGATTAGTATCAATGTCGGTTGACAGAAAAAAAACTATTGTGGTATCCGATAATCGCAAGTGATACACCTTGACTGAAATTTCGCCTGTCGGAGTTGGAAGTTTAATAATTAACTCTTTTCCGTTTATGGTTGTAAGTCTTAGAAAAGATGTATCATGATCAAATTCACTATCTCTTTTTTCCTCCTTTCCGTCACCTGTAATGTGTTGGATATAATTCTTACCTTTGTATAATATTCCGACACCTATCGCCGGAAAATGTTCAAAAGCAGCTTCGTTAATAAAGTCACCGGCAAGAATTCCAAGACCACCTACGTAGGTTGGCAATTCACTATCTAGAGCAAATTCATTACTAAAATATACAACCGGATCCTTAACCTCGGGTAACCGCATATATAAATCTAACACGTTACAAATCTTAACTAAAGCATGTAGTTGTATCCAAGTAACTTTACGAAGTATTGCCTATTATCGGCAAATCTTTGAAGCTCACTTCTTTAAAGGTTGTGCAATCATCACCGATCGCAAAATATTTTATAAGCATTTTGAGATCTGTTGCCAGCTCGATTTCTTTCATAACGCCTGTAGATATTTCTCCAAAAACCCACAATTCATCGCTTCGTCTGATTAAATCATTATTGGCCCGTATTAATTTTGCACGTTCGACAGTATCTAAAAGAAAATATGAATACATCATAAAAGCACAAGTTGGCGTAAATCCTTTATCTAATATGAACCTGACAATGTGTTCGCGCAGAAAGAAATTTCGCTTGCTCATTGCTGCAAAAATTACAGCTTGTTCAGTATTAGTTACCTTTCTCATGAGAGTTAACCTTTTCTAAATATATCCATAATTCTAGAAATTAATAATCGTGTCTTCTGCGTTTTTGGTCTCTGATTAACTTTTACCTTTCTACTCCATACCGATAGTATAACCCATTCGTTCCTGTCATTTTTTGTGGCTACTACCTCAATAACAAGTTTGTGTTGTGGGGTGTTAGTCAAAGGCCACGTTTTGTAATACACTACCACCCCTTGTTTTTTTCCATTTTTGGAACTATCGGGTCTTCGAAAAGTTGCCCACGCATCTCCCTGTTTTATCTTGCGCGTCCTTAATCGCTCTATGGCATGATCTGTCCAAATAACTCCGCCATAGTGCTTATTCATAACAACAGTATACTATCATTTTAGATAATATTTTTCCCCAGGAAGCGATTTAATACTATTTACTTTTAAAACGGCATGCGAAGCAAGTAGGGTGCTTATTGTTTCTTAGAACGTGCCTTCTTTTTGGATTTGACCTTACGTCCGTTGTGTGTTTTGAGATCCGCCAGAATTTCACGGCTAATACTTTGAATTTCTTTTTTCAGAAATTCAGAAGCATCTTTTTTAATCTTGTCAGAAAGAAACTCCAGTAAGCCCTCGTCGTGCGGACCACTCTCTAGTCGAACTAAGAATTCTTCATGATGTTTCTCGTCAAGTTCATCGAGAATACAATGTAGTACTTTATGGTGTACTATCTCATCGATTACTATCCAGTATTCCTGTTTTTCTTGGGTATCTCGAACTAACTTGTTGAGTTTTTTTTCAATTTTATTGAAAGAGAATAATTTATCGTAAAAAAGTTTTGACATATTAATTAAGACTTACCAACATATCAACATCAACCATATCATAATTCACAGGTCCAAGTGGTACCTCATTTTCCGGATCATCTACGAAAAATACCAAAACCGGACCCTTTTTGTATTTTTCTCCACCCAAATAATCCATAACCTCAGGACTACCACCAAAGTGTTTACCGGTCCACGCGGCAGGCCCCGAATCCGCTATTGATGCAACAACCGCGTTTCCGTTATTGGTATTTACAATTAGAACTTTCCTGTACTTATACCAATTTTTTAAGTAAGGTTGTCTAGTGTTCCAATCCGGCAAATACAGGGTTTGAACTACTGCATACCATCTTTCAATTTCCACAAGATCTTCACTTAGTTTTTCTTTCGAAGGAGCAAAATAACCCCATGACCCAAGCCCCGGTGCAATACCCTCTTTTATAGTTTCCCTATCTCCATGCAAGCTAAGGTCATCACCGGGAAAACGTCTCAAGTGCTGTTCTATTCCTATAATTCCATAAGTCGTATTCAAATGCTCACCCTCTAAACTTGCACGTACCTTTACCCCTGTCAAATCTGCAACCACCGCTTCCAAGAACTTTTCTTCGTTTCGGTAAAGTGGCCGAGTAACCGAAGGCAATACCGACCCAAGCACCTCAGATAATGATGCTTGAAAAGATTTTTCAAATGATTCTCTTTCTTTGTTTTTAACCTTCTCGATAAATTTGGCATTACGTATCGCATCCGATGGTGACATTAAAGCCGATACGTCGGTAGGTGGATTGAGCATAATTGACCCTGCAATTAAACCTGTTCCAAGTAATTTTGCCGAGTGTCTTCGTAAATTTTCTGGTGCCAGTCCCTTATTTTCAAGAAACGTCAACGCTTTTGGATGCGCACTTTTCAGAGCGTTTTTAGTGTTGAAGTTACGTAGTTTTAGTTTGTTTCTAATTACTTCCGCATCAAAGCCGGAAGTACTTACTTTATTGTTACTTTTCATTTTGGGACAGTACATTGCTGAGTCTTTCAATTGTCTCTTTTTTGCCGATCACTTCAATCGACTCATTTATGGGAGGTGTAAATTTTTTACCGGTTATGGCGATACGCAAGTTCATGAAAAACTCTCCTGTTTTATACGCCTTACTTTCAATTAGTTGATTAAGTTTTTCATTGATATTTTCTAATTCCCACTTATCAATATTTTTAAATGTCTCCAAAGCATCACTTAAATGCGAAGCGTAATTTTCGCTTAGTAGATTGGTATCAACTCTGGGTTTATCAAAGAAAAATCCTGCAATTTCTTCAAAGTTTTTTAAGGTTTTAATTCTTGTCTGAATAAGTGGAACAATTGTCGCAACCGTGTTCTTGTCAAATTTACCTTTGAAAAAATCAGAAATTTTTGACCCCATATCTTCTACCGTTAATTTTTGCATGTACTGTCCATTCATCCAGTCAAGTTTATTTCTTAGAAATTTTGGGTTAGCTTCCTGAAAACCATGCACATCAAATGCTTGTGTAAATTCCGTCAAAGAATAGATTTCCCGATTGTCCTTTGGCGCCCAACCCAATAGCATAACGAAATTAAGTAAAGCTTCAGGCAAGTATCCCTCATCAATGAATTGTTCCACAAAAACACTGTCTCTTCTTTTGGATAACTTTTTTCCCGTATCGGAAGACAAAATGTCGGTAAGATGTCCAATTTCGGGTCGTTGTCCACCCAGATACTCAAACACCAATAAATGTATCGGAGTCGAAGGCATCCAATCATGACCTCGGAGGATGTGAGTAATTTTCATATCAAGATCATCAACTGCAACAGCCAGATGATATGTAGGAAATCCATCAGATTTAAGCAAGGTCGCATCGTATACCGTATCTGTTTTCCAGGAAATTTCCTTTTTATGAACAAAATCGTAATAAGAAAGTAATTTGTTTTCCGGCACAAGTAATTTTACTGCCCCAGATGTGTAGTTTTTATCTCTGCACGGATCTCTTAATTCACTTGAATAACCTTTTTCTTTGGCATTTTTGGGATCACATTGACAATAAAAAGCATGACCTTCGGATAACAATTTTTGCGCTGCCGATTTATACAGACCAAGACGATCTGATTGAACAAAATATTCATCCCAGAAAAGTCCAAACTTTTCTAGTGTTTTTTTCAGTGCATCTACTGACCCCTCAACCTCTCTTTTCTGATCGGTGTCTTCAATTCTGAGCACAAATACACCATTTTCACGCTTTGCTAAAGCATATGCATATAATGCCGTTCTTAAGCTTCCAATATGTAAAAAACCTGTCGGACTTGGTGCAAATCTTGTTCTTACCATATAGTAATTATACATTTTTTAATCTGCTTGGCATAACAAGTGTGGCATTGAATGGAATATTTGTACAAGATATACTTAAACAATGTTAACTTTAACAAGTGCTTCAATTGTTTCCAGAAAATTTATTCGTTATGCTGTAATTAGCATTATTGCAATTGTTATTATTCGTTTCACAATTTTAAGTGGAATAAATCTTTATGAACGTTTTTTCCCCGATCCACCACCAGAGGCAACGGTAAAATTTGGAAAATTACCAGCACTTAGTCTTCCCAACAATGCTCAAAGCGAAGAAGATGTCTGCAGACTGGTCTACAATCTCGAAACAGCAAGCGGAAGTTTACCGGTTTTATACCAACAAACAAATGTTTACTATATGCCTAAACCAATTTCCAGCATTGGCGCACTCGAGAAGGCAAATACAATTGCCCGCGATTTGGGGTTCAATAGTGAAGGAAGAGAATTGGTTGAGACTGTATTTTTGTTTACCAAAGCAAATTCTCCTTCGTCGCTTAACATCAACATTGTGACACGGGCGTTTTCTATCAGTTACGATGTCAACTCCGATCCTCAGGTGTTTAACCAAATACCCCCCCAAGCGGAAAATGCCGTTAGTGCCGTCAAGGGTCTACTGGGTAGAGCCGGGTTAATTAATGATTACAAGTTAGGTCCGACAAAGACACAGTTACTCCGCGTCGAATCGGGAAAACTGGTCAAGGCAATATCTCAATCAGAGGCAAATATCGTAAAAGTAAATTTATATAGAGAAAAATACGGCGTCACACAATTTGAACTCCCGGCAGTTACTCCCGATCCCGATGAATCCAACGTCTGGTTTCTAATGAGTAATTCCTCTGGAAACGTCCAAATAATTGCAGGAGAATATCACTACTTCCCCCTTGATAAAAATAAGTTTTCGACATACCCCGTAAAAACCGCCGAGCAAGCGTTTGAAGATCTGAAAAACTGCAAGGGAGGTATTGCCAAAATAGGTGACAATTACGATGGTGAAATAAAAATTAGAAATGTTTATCTTGCGTATTACGATTATGGTCAATATATCGAATATTATCAGCCAGTCGTGGTTTTTGAGGGCGAAAATGATTTTGTGGCATATGTTCCCGCGGTGACTGACGAGTTCTATGGAGCTAATCAGGTAGACCAGACTAAGTGACAGAGCTATATGTTATTTCACACACCTAACCAAGATAATATTTTCTAAACAATTATGGCGGCAATCACTGAAGTGAATGTTCGTCATCTACAACCGGCACTTCGACCCATTCATAATTATCATATACCCATGTAATCAATTCTTTTGTTTCACCAAACCTATCTTGACTTCCAAGAACTGCAATTAATATTTTTCTTCCTTTTCTATCAACATAAGTTACTAAATTTTCTCTAGCGTTTTTGGTCCAACCGGTCTTTACACCCTGTACACCTTCTACTTTTCCCAACAAATCATTCGTCGTGTGAAGCGTCCGAAAAAGTTCACCGTTTGCATTGTATATTTGAACATTTTCTTTGTTAACAATTTCGGCAAACTTTGGATTTGTAAGCGCATATTTAGAAAGCGCGATTAAATCGTGTGCAGAAGTTACTTGACTAGTTCCATCAATACCCGTTGGGTTAGTATAAATAGTATCACTTAGACCGAGATCTTTGATTTTACTATTCATGTCATTTACAAATGCTTCTCTACCGCCTGCATAATTACTGGCTAAAACTTCAGCCGCATCATTTGCACTGTAAACAAGCAATGCCTTTACTAAATTATCTACGTTTATCTCCTGACCCTCATAAAGATTCATTTTCTGACCGTCGACATCAACTTCCCCGACTGTTATGGATTTTTCTCCCTGCATATTTTCAAGTGTTATCAAAGCAGTCATTATCTTAACTGTTGATGCAGGCAAAAGAAGTTTATCGGAATTTTTGGCATACAGCTGTTCTCCCGAATCAAAGTCAATAACCAAAACACCTTGCGCGGAAATTATCGGAAACGCCAAATCGTGATCGTTAATTAGGAGCGGACGTATTTCGGTTTGGATATTATATGCGGCAAGTACTTGAGTCGTTGGAGAAGTAGTATGTCTTTTATTTTCTGTAGCACTCTCATTTAAAAGAATATTAACAGCAACCAAAAACACAAAAGTGTATATTGCCAGAAATAATACGTTTTGCTTAAGTGTATACTTCAAAACACTGGGGAAATTTTTAGCCTTTGGTTTGGTCTTGTGTTTTACGGCCAGGGGTTTCTTTCGTAATTTCGGGGTGGATATGGTAACTTCTTTCATTTTGGAAAACATCACTTGTTTACTAAAGGCATTACTTATCTTATCTGCTTTTTCATAATACGAAAGATGTAGTTTTATTTCAATTGTTTGTGTTGTTTAATATTTATTAATATAGCCAAAATTGAGCTTGGGGTATTAAATAAAGAGCTTTAACAAATTGCATAAGTCATAAGTAACATTTTCCCAACCGCAAAGTTATAACGCTACCTGGTGCAATATATTTTTAAGTTGTTTAAATGCGTAAACGATCCATTGAATTTTTAAATTGATATTAAAATATACTATAATATCAATCTATGCACAAAGTCACAAAGATTAATTCTCTCACTTGTTGCTTTCAAACGTAAACGAGAGATTTAACATGATTGTTGTCAAACCTCTCGAATTACGAGGGGTTTTTTATTTTTATGAAGGAAATACTTGAATCAATTCTTTTACTGGAAAGGGCTAAAGCTACCTTTGGATTACCCGAAGATGGTTTCACCATAGTTAACGGAATTATTGTACCTACTACACCTTGCATCCAACACTCGGGTTCGCGGTTTTTTTCAGAATATCCATGGAAATTTATTGGTGAGGACGGTAACAAAAGTGCACTTGTACTATCACCCAGACAACAAGTAATTGTCGAGAATGCTTGGGGGTTAATAATAAATAGTGTCAGTCATATTACTAATCCCTACACCCCATTTCATAATTTAGATGGTGGTGTATTGGAAGCATGTAAAGAACTTTATCTTGCGGGTACTCAGATAGCACATACCATTGAGGGTGCGCGCATTGTGTTACCGCCCACCATAGGACTTAAACCTAGTTACACCGCGGCGAAAGTAATTGGACTTAATGGACTAACTCTAAAGTATAATTTATGGGTTCCACCAGACGTGCACAGTAAAAATGAGACAGTAGAAATCACAATTACTTCAACCGGAAGCAAAACCAGGTCGTTTAGAATTTAGCGCTAGATTATAAACATATACAAAAAGCAAAAATACCGTGGTGATATCGTATACTATCAACAAGTGCAGTTTGCTTATTTGAATACATAAGTATTACTTTTTCGCTAATTCCTTGCGGATTTTATTTCTAGCTTTTATAGTTTTAACAAATCTTTCCCAGTCTTTATTGGGTTTTTGAGGGTTTTTTGTTTTAGTTATTTCAACAACATCTCCGTTTGATAGCTTATGAGACAGCGATGCTATTTTACCGTTTACCTTAATTGACTTTATATATTTACCAAGATCCGAATGTACCGCATATGCAAAATCAACAGGAGTTGAATTTGCAGGTAAGTCATAAACATCACCTTGGGGAGAAAATACAAAAATTCGATGCATTAAAGCATCAAATTTCAAGGCTTCTATGTATGTTTCGGAGTCGGTTAATTCCTTTTGCCATTTTACAAGTTCTTTCACCCAGGATAATTTGTTTATTTGTTTTGTACTCGTACCTTGTGTTTCCAAAAACTCATCGCTTACACCCTTACTTTTCATCTCGTTATAGGATATATGTGATGCGGCTCCAAATTCCGCTTGTTTGTGCATAGTATGTGTTCTTATTTGCACTTCGGTAATACGCCCACCGGGTCCAAAGACCTTTGTGTGAATTGACTGATATCCGTTGGGTTTCGGTTGAGCTATGTAATCAGAAATTCCCAAGTACGGAACCGGTTTATAATGTTTGTGAACCAGACCTAAAGCCAAATAACATTCCTCCGGTTTGTCCACAATTATGCGAAGAGCCACGATATCGTGTATTTTTGAATAATCCCAATTTATCTCTTCCCGTTGAAGTTTTTTCCATAATGAATATAACCTTTTTTCTCGTCCGATAACAGTAGGTTTGATATTTTCTTTTGAAAGATGTGTTAATATCACGGAACGCATTTTTCTTATCTGTCTTTCCGCTTCTTTGTATACCAACTTCGATTTGGCTTCCACCTTGTCATAATCAGTCGGATACAGATACCTAAACGCCAAGTCATTCAATTCACCGTTTATCTCTCCCATACCAAGCCTTTCAGCAAGGGGCGCATAAATATTCAAGGTTTCGCGCGCTACACGTTTTTGTTTATCTATAGGTAAATATTCAAGGGTTCGCATGTTATGAAGTCTGTCGGCAATCTTTACAAAAACCACTCTGAGGTCTCTTGCCATTACCAATATTAGCTTTCGTAAGTTCTCAATGCTTTCCACTTCTTTGTTGCCTCGCAACTTATAATCCGATACTTTGGTAACACCGTCAACCAAATTTGCAATGTCTTGACCGAATTCATTGACTAAATCATCTCGTTTGGCGGCACCATCATCGATCGTGTCGTGCAACAATCCTGCTAATACTGTCGATTCGTCTAACTTCCACTGAGCGAGAATAATAGCAACTTCCAATGGATGTAAAACAAACAATTCACCGCTTTTTCTTTTTTGTTCCTCGTGCGCAATTTTCGCGAACTCCCACGTTTTTGTCAACTTCAATACATCAAACTTATTATAAGTTTTAACTAAAGCTGTCAAATCAGTAAATCTTTTTTCTATTTGTTCATTCATATATCTTTATTATGTCAAGTAGTCTAATCTGCAAACTCTTCATTCCATTGAAGTTATTATCTTCAAAACAATACACAATATCAACCTTAGTGTTGTCTTTGAATTGACTAATCATATTGCCTAACCCAAAACCAATTCCATCAAGAGTAATAGTATTTTTTGTCAATTTAAGTTTCAAATGTTTGTCCTCCTTCCCGATAGTACGAGCGTTCCACACCTCAACATTTTTGGTAATAAATATTGGATCGCTATTTCCGGCTCCAGTTGGTTTAAAACATTTTATTTCACGCAAGAAATCCCAATCCAGCAATGTAAAGTCTATCTCAATATCAATAATTGCGGTTGGAATTAACATTTCTTCCGTTAAATGCTTCATTGCGTATTTAGCCAAGCCATTTTTAAATTTGACAAGATCTTTCGTTAAAATTGTCACACCTGCCGCCATTGGATGTCCTCCGGCTTCAATCTTTATTTTCTTGACACTTCTTATTGCTTTAATAATATTAAAACCTTCAACCGAACGAGCACTTGCTTTTGAGTATTTCTTGCCCATGGAAAATACTATCGAAGGCCTGTAAAATTCTTCGACTAACTTCGATGCCGCAAGTCCCACAACTCCTTCGTGATATTTCTCGTCGGCAATAACAATAATGTTTTCAATTTTGTTTTCGTCAAGTGTCATCTTGGCATGATCAAGTACCTTACTGACTATATTTTGACGGCGGGTATTTGTAACCGATAAACGAGATGCTAATTCTTTTGCTCTGGCGCTACTGGTGGTACACAATAACCTGAGCGATTCGATCGCGTGTTCCAGACGTCCCATAGCATTAATGCGCGGGCCAATTACAAAACCGATTGTAAAGGAATCTATCTCACCTACTTTAATGCCCGCTTCTTCATAAATTTTTGACAAGCCCAAACGCGTATTTTCATTGAGTATTTCAAGACCATATTTGACAATCGATCGATTTACCCGAAAAAGAGGCATTTGATCACTAATTGTTCCAATAGCAGCCAAATCCAAACCGGTTACTTTTTTGTCACCGATCGAATTGGATATCTCGCGTGCAAAAAACCACGCAACAGCTGCCCCACTTACTTGTTGTGTATGAATGATCGAATGTGCCTCGGGATATTTTTCACCTGGTTCATGATGATCCGTAATTATTACATCGATCCCCAATTCATTGCACTTTGCGACAGCATCGTTAGCAACGATTCCGTTGTCGACTGTCAGTAAAACCTTGAAGTTTTCGTCATCTTTTTTCATTTCCTGTATACTTTTGCTTTTTAGACCGTATCCTTCCGAAAAGCGATCAGGTATATACGGACTAACATCAAAACCCATCCGATATAGCGTTTCCCAGAGGATTGCCGTCGCACACACACCATCGGCATCATAATCTCCAAAGATAACAATTTTTTCCCTTTTGTCTTTTGCTTGTATCAATCTGCCTATTGCTTGCCCAACTTCTTTTGGATTTAAACCAACATCTTTAAGAGGTACTAAAGTTGGGTCAACGCTATTGAAAAATTCACGTCTTTTTTTATCCGTATTCAAATCTCGATTCGCTAGCAAAATATTAATAACGTCTTCTTTATTTAGTTTCGCTGGAAGTTTTTTACTTTTCCCAACAACAATCCATTTTTTTCGCATCTTTGTCATGATCTCTACTATAACAGATTAGGTAATTAAGACATGTTATTAATTAATGCACCTAAACATTCCCAATCGGAAACGAGAAGTTGATTTCACACACACCAGTAAATAATTTCTTGAATGTCTAATGGTGACTAAAAAGTCTATAGATTTCTAGAAAGTTAGTTTATTTGCTGCATGCGAATTAAGCACTAAAGGTACGTATTTTTCTACAAAGTTTGTTAAAGTGGTATACATCTTAGTGTTTAGAAATTTTCCAAAATTAATTTTTAAAAACATACTGCATGTTTACATAATGATAGAAAGTCACACATTAATAATTAAAGATTGAATTATTAAGTTGTATTTTTCGCACATATCCTATTAATTAAAAAAATATCTCAATAACAGTTTTGATTAGTATGTATAATAAAGCAATGGAAATTAATATTCCTGATGAGGTTAAAAATGTTTTGGAAGTTACCAAAAATGCCGGTTACGAAATCTATATCGTTGGTGGAAGTGTCAGAGATGCAATAATGAAAAAAGATACCAATGATTGGGACTTCACCACAAACGCCACACCGCAAGACATACAAAATCTCTTTCCGGATTCGTTTTACGATAACGTATTTGGTACGGTCGGTATTTCTTACAAAGACAATGAAAAACCATTGGAAATTACGACATTTCGTACTGAACATGGCTATACAGATTCAAGGCGTCCCGACACCGTCACGTGGGGCAAAACATTACTGGAAGATGTAAAAAGACGCGATTTCACAATTAATGCACTCGCATTAAAACATGTGAAAGGGAATAACTTTGAAGTGATCGACTATTTTTCCGGTCACGATGATTTGGAAAATAAAATTATTAAAGCCGTGGGAGACGCTAATGAACGTTTCGCCGAAGATGCCCTAAGGATGATGCGTGCGATTAGAATTGCCAGTGAACTTAATTTCAAAATTGAGAGTGCAACGAAAAATGCGATATATGCCAACAAATCAAGGATACACAATATCGCCAAAGAGCGAGTACGTGACGAATTTCTCAAACTAATATCTTCACCCCATGCTTATAATGGCATGTTACTGTTTAAAGAGGTTGGTTTGTTGGAAGAAATACTTCCCGAACTCGAAAAATGTTTTGGTGTAGAACAAAAATCTCCGGGAAGACACCATATATATGACGTGGGGACGCACTTATTGATGTCTTTAAAATATTGTCCGTCCAACAATCCGATAGTCAGGTTTGCAACACTCATTCATGATATCGGAAAAGCACAAACTTATAAAAAATTAGATAGTGGTGTAATCACTTTCTATAACCATGAAGTACTTGGGGCGAAGATGGCAAAAAATATTTCCGACCGCTTGAGGCTTTCCAACAAAGATAAAGATATTTTGTGGAAGTTAGTCCGTTTCCATCAGTTTAGTGTAAACGAAAATCAAACCGACAAAGCGATTCGGAGATTTATTGTAAATGTTGGTTTATCAAACGTTAACAATATGCTCGATCTCAGAACAGCCGACAGACTGGGCGGAGGTGCTACGGAGACTTCTTGGAGAACCGAAGAATTCAAAAAACGTATTGTTGAAGTTCAAAAACAACCTTTCGCTATACGCGATATTAAAATATCAGGAAACGATATTATGGAAATACTAAAAATTCAACCCGGACCAAAAGTTGGATTAATTTTACAAGAACTTTTTGAAAAAGTTGTAAACAAAGAACTAGAAAACGAAAGGGATGCTTTAATCAAAGAAATTAGTAAATATTTGAAATGACTTTAGAATTAATATTTGACTCCCTAAGTCGTTTAATTAAACCGATATGTTTATTCGATGCGTACCTTACAGCGAGAATTGATAAATTTCTAATTTATTATCTAACCGTTCCCCAACTCCCATTTCTTGCTTATTATTTACCGGCGTACTTCAAAATTGCGTTTTATGGTGTTTTTCTGTTTATCTTATCTGGATTATTAAAAATAACTCACAGTGAAAGTGAGGCTTATTCTTTACTCTTCTATGTTTTATTTTTCGTATTATTCTTCTCCATCGTACTTATCTTTTTTGGGTTTTTCGTCCTGCTTTTTACTTAGTATTTCTCACACATCTCCCATAATCCAAGAAGATTTTCCCGAGCCGTTTTTTGCGCATGCAGGAACTCGGTTTGGTGATAAACATCGGGTGGATAACTCGTTGCATACGCATAACCTTGATCAACGATGTGCAAGTTTACAAAAATATTTTCTACATAAACATATCTCAACAACCTTCCATACCTATCTGTATCTGATATGTCTTTTTCTAATCTCACCTTTCGTCCTTCAACCAACTTTCTGTTGAATTCCTTTGCTTCTTTCCCGAAGCACTCGGTTTTACTTTGCGGATCATTCGTTTCCGGTGTATCTATACCTATATATCTTACCTTCTCTCCGGTTTCCAATTCTATTGTGTCTCCATCAATTACGCGGGTTACTAGAGCTTCTTGTGTTTGAGCATTCAATACATCTTGAGATACATTAATTTGGTCAATATCAGTAGTAAGAAGCATGTCGTCTTCAAATAATTCAGATGTATTTATTCCAAATACACTTGCAAGAATAAACAAAACGACAACAAATAATAATCTTCTTTTCACCAATTAAACATAACAAGATGTTATGATTATTGCAACATGGATCACATAGCAATAATGAAACCACAATGGCACTTAATTCCCAAAATATTGGGTGGAGAGAAAACCGTCGAAAGCAGGTGGTACACAACACGACGAAACCCCTGGGACAAAGTAAATATCGGTGATACGTTATATTTCAAGAATTCTTCAAGTCCAATCGAGGTTTTGGCCGAAGTAACCGATGTTGTGCAGTTTGTCGTAAAAACAAACGCACATGCGATGCGGATAATGAAACAATATGCCAAAAAGGACTTGGGAATTAGCACAATACCAGACGAGGTGAAAATATATATAACAAATAAAAGATATGCAATATTTATAAGCTTTTCAAACGTAAAAAAAGTTGAAGCGTTCAACATCGACAAAACAGGCTTTGGTGCTATGTCAGCGTGGATTTGTATAAAAGATATTAGAAAAATTATTTCTTAGTTTTTTTGTATTTTTCGATTATGTTGTTAAATACTATAAGTAGTGGAACGGCAATAAATGGCGAAGAATATGTTCCCAATACTGTACCGATCAAAAGTGCAACAGCAAACCACTTAATCGTAATTCCTCCGAGAAGCAATAACGATGAAAGCATAAAAATAATTGTCAGTGAATTGTTCAATGAACGCACCATTGTTTCCGTCAATGCTATGTTGGCAATTTCTTCCAACTCTCCGCCGTTGTTTCTTTTCACTTCCCTTATTCTGTCAAAGACGACTATAGTGTCATGAACCGAAAAAGAGAGAGTCGTTAAAAGCGCAGTTACAAAAAGAAAATCAACCTCGGCTCCAAAATATTTTCCTAGAACAGAAAAGGCGCCAATCAATATAAAGCTATCATGAAACATGGCAAGTATCGCGCTCAATCCAAACTTGATACTTTTGAATTGATACGCAACCCAAAGCAAAATAACAATTGCGGCAAACAAAGCTGCATAAGCCGTCTTTTTAATGAGTTCAGGTCCGATCGACGGCCCAACGGTTTCAAATCTTTGCTCACTTGATTCACCTTTAAAAATATTTTCTTTAAATATTTTATCAACTTTAATTTTTTGGTCTTGAGATATTGCTTTGAGTCGAAACAAATAAGTGTTATCACCTGTTTGTTGAATTGAATTAACCTCGACATCGTTTATGGCAAATTCGTTAATAGCATCTTCGCTTGATATTTCACCTTCATATTTATACTCAATTAATGTTCCACCCGTAAAATCTAAACCCAGTTTTAGTTTCCACGAAACAAGAGCAAATATACAAAACACGATTACACCCAAAGAAAGTGATAAATAAACGTATTTGTATTTTAGCCAATTCATATTATTTTTCTTTAATAAATACTCTTAATAAATTGCGAGTAACAACTATTCCCGTGAATAAACTGATAGCAATACCAAGTGCCAGAGTAATTGCAAAACCTCTTACTGGTCCTGAGGTATGCAAAAACGACCAATCTAAAGGATTTGCCAAAATAAATGCGGTAACCAGTGTGGCTACATTCGCGTCACGGATTGAATCCCATGCTCTTCCAAAGGATATTTCCATTGCATCAAGATAAGAATGATTATCTTTTTCTTCCTTGAAACGTTCAAAGATTAAAATATTACTATCGACAGCCATCCCAACCGACAATAAAAATCCGGCAATTCCGGGCAAAGTAAGTACAACAGGAATAAGTTTGTAAAGCGCTAGCGTGATTACACCAAAGACAATCAAACCAACATCGGCAATTAACCCAAATTTTTTATACACTAAAACCATAAATACTAAAACCGCACCCAAACCGACCAAGCCTGCCATTACACTTTTTTCTACCGACTCTGCGCCTAAAGTTGCACCTACTGTGCGCTCTTCTACTAATTTAATTGGTACCGGAAGTGCTCCTGCATTCAGTTGTATGGTTAAATTCTTGGCACTTTCAAGTGTAAACTCTCCATCAATTACGGCACTTCCATTGGTTATATGTGCGGACACAACCGGTGCAGAAACCACTTCATTATCAAGAATCATTGCAAGTCTTTTACCGACATTTCTTGCTGTTATGTCTGAAAACTTTTTGGCGCCATCTTCCGTGAACTCCAGCGCTACAACCGGTTTGGCGTCAACATTATCATTTGTAACATAAGAACTTTTTAGATCTGCTCCTGTCAAATCCGTTGGCACCAAACTCGGCTCATCACCTTCAACCACTTCAACGAATGAAAGTTGTGCAGTTTGCCCAATTAAATCAATAGCTTCGGTTGTGTTACTGACACCTGGTAATTCGACAATTATTCTATCTTTTCCTTCAAATGTTGAACTCTGTACGTTGGGTTCGGATATCCCAAAGAAATTTACTCTACTTTCAATAACAGATTTCAAAGAAGTTAAAGCAGTAGATTTTTTATCCTCAGAGAGATTACTCGTATCCGCCTCAAACACGAGATGACTTCCACCTGCCAAATCAAGCCCTAAAGCTAAGTCGAAGTTTTTTTGTAAGTTTATGTTATTTAAGGAGATATTTATATCATGTCTTGTGACAGTACGGTCAATCGGACCGATATTTACACGCATCTCTCTTGGGAGACTGATATAGCACGCAATAAGTGATATTACAAAAATAATTATGACTTTTTTTAGTGGAGTAAACATGGTTAACCAATAAGATCTTCTTCATCTCCTATTATCATTACACGACTTTCCGCTAATATCCCAAGAAGAAATGGATCACGGCGCTTTTTTCTAAAAGTAAATTCGTCTCTGCTCATAACAGTATAGTTAATTTCAAATCCTCTCGTCGATTCTTCTTTGCGTATCAAGGCAGCAATTTCAGGTAAAACTACATTTCCAACCACAAGAATATCAACTTCATCTTCCCTTTTTCTTTTCTTACGTCGAACAAATTTTCCGGAGAACATTACAAAGGATAAATTTCCCACTTTGTTTTTATTTTCAATAATGTCTTTGCCGATTCCCTTTGATTTGGCGACAATTGATAAAAGATCACCGAAGTAAGGATAGTCTTTTCTAACCCAATAATACAATCTGTTGCCACGATTTTCATTTTTAATAAGGCCAATATCTTCCAATCTGTCAAGTTCACGTCGGACAGCATTTATCTCTTCACCCGTCTCTCGTGTTATCCCACGTACATGATATATTTCCGTTACATCAGACAAAAAAAGCTCTATGAGTTTGACCCTAACCCGTGAAGTTATAATGTCGTTTAAATCAGCCATTTAATTGGGGCAGGCGTACAAGAAATTCCGATAAACATTTAATACTCAACGTCGTTTGT
Organism: Candidatus Woesebacteria bacterium; assembly: GCA_016700095.1. Classification (NCBI taxonomy): domain Bacteria; phylum Candidatus Woeseibacteriota; species Candidatus Woesebacteria bacterium. The sequence goes on from CP065002.1 coordinate 1,176,787, forward strand.
GCTCGGAATTCCTTCGATCCAAATTTCGCCTCGTACAAATGAAATTTCTTTGCCATCCTCGTTGTAAAATTTAGTTCTTCCTCGTGTTGATTCTTTCTCCCATGTAGCCTTTATTGCATCTCCATTTTGGAATACAATTGCCTCACCAGTCCCGACGGTTTTGTAAAACATATGTTTCTCTGTATCAACTGGACCTAACTCTTCCACGTACTGAATAACTACGTTTTTTGCCGTAACCTGCTCTCCGCTCGAGAGATCTTTCACTTCAATACCACCATTAATACGCTTATATGAATTGGATGCCTTGTCATACGTCCAACTAACTCCATATTGCTTATAATCAGCCCAAAATTCAAAAGAGATATCTGAGGCTTTGGGAGAAGCAAGCGGTGATTCGTCAACGAAAGACCAAGCTTCGTAGTTGTCAGACCATTCATTTCCTTCATCGTCCTTAAAGGAAAAACCTCTATCTTTGGCTTGGTCAAATATTGCATCTGTTGTGGAAACCATTGTATGTTCTGTGGCTATTGGTTTACCCAATCTCTCTGGATCTCTGAAAAGAACAGGGAATCCTGTGTCATAGGTGGTATCAAAATCATTTCCACGCGCCTTACGCCAATCAAGATCGACAAGCATCTCAATTGCTCTTACGCGTGGATCAACTTGTCCTTTGTATTTCACTCCACCGGGACAATTCCCACATATGTTATTCGCTCCTCCTACATGAACAAATATCGGGTAATCTCCATATTCTGCTGCCCAATTGACGAAATGTACTCTAGCCGACCTGATCGGAGCTACTCGGACATCTTCGGCACTGGCACCACAGTAATAAATCGCCAGATGTCTGGTGACTCCACCTTCCGCCACAGCTTCATAAACAATATCTGCTCTATGGAGACCTTCGACAGGACGCGAGTCTTCATGATTTTCTATAACTGCGGCGATTGGCCGTCTTGTTTCCCAAATACTCTTTTCAGCCTCTGTATACATTTTCCCGTTCACGGGGCATTCGGCTGTTTTGGGTTTACTTAAATCAATCTTCGACCTGGTGTCTCCGAGATCCCCGGAATTGTAAATAACTTCAGGATCACCGTTTAAGTATGAAAAAACCGCCCACGAACTCCCGGTGGACAAAAGATACAAGCCAAAAAAACTTATAAAAATCATGAAGGCCTTTGATGAAGTTAATTTAGAAAATTTTGATGTATGTTCCATGTTATTTATTAATTGCTAATTTTAACGCTTTTTTCTCTTCATTTGAAAGACTGTATTGGGTTTTTCCTTTTTCTATGTCTTTCAAGTATACTCTTGTCCTCTCTCTCGTATGCAATCCAGTTAGTATTATGCCCGTATTTTCTTTATCAAGCAATGCCAAAGAAAAACTGTGATCTCCGCCAAGTTCTTTGAACGGATTGAACCTGACAACTCCCACCTTTTGTACAGCAAATAGTGATTGCTGAGTTAAGTTATTTAAATCGTGTGCAACTCTAGCTATTTTTTCGTCGTTATTTTTTTCTTTCTCGAAAATTTTATGCAATACCTTTGTAATGTCGGAAACATTTACTCCTTTTGACAAAAAACTAATAGACGCATAAGTCTTATACAAAAAATAACTGGCTACGAATAGCCATATCGTCAACAACGAGAAATATACTAATGTAAAGAGAACAATATTTTGATCCAACTTATATTTATATGATTAGTAATTTATTCTGTCGAAAATAAATCCCCTGCAATCAGTTAAATCCATCAAGGGTGAGCAAATAATTACCTCAAACATTTTTACATCTTGAAGAATTAGTGTCAAGGAGATATAAATCGAATTGCAAATGACTCATCGCAGGACAAGAAAACAAAAGAGTTTGGCCAAACATCAATTTACTGTAAGTTGGACCGGAAACGATAGTTCCGACAAGAGCAGTGGAGCTGTCAAGGGGGAAAAGAAAATAAATACCACGCACACCTCAAGCCTAATTAAAACTAATAAAAATGCCGTCTCTTTGGCAAAAGCCAAGAAACTTGGTTTAATCAAGAAAGATATAATTAAGACATTATTTGTAGCTAGCCTCATTTTGAGTTTGGAGCTAGTGATATACTTGGTTTTGCGATAAAGCAGACCGAGTTTAATTATTTTAAACTCTGAGGGGAGGTGATTAATTGTGGACGGAAATAAAAAAATGTATTGTGTGAAATGCCGCGAGAAACGTGAAGGTAAGGATTTAGAACCTTACACCATGAAAAACGGTAAAAAAGCTACAAAAGCAACTTGTGAAGTTTGTGGCACAAAAATGTTTAAGATCGGCGGCTAACTGTCGGTCTTTTTTCTTGGGTTTTTACCCAAAAAGCGAAAGGGAATTTCCGTTTATACGGGTTCCCTTTTGTTATTTAAACGCATGAATTACGAACAAGTATTTAAAATATTTAGAAGCAAGTATCAACATGTTCCGCTTGAAGTATTTGTTGGCGATCCGTATAAGATTCTGGTTTCTACATTATTGTCCTCTCGCACCAAAGATGAAACGACGCTCAAAGCTGCAAATAGATTATTTCTTAAAGCAAACACTGTAACTAAGCTTAATCTACTAACAGAACATGAAATAGCCAGGTTGATTTATCCGGTGGGCTTTTACAAAACAAAAGCACGACATCTTAAAATGCTATCTCAAATTCTTATCGACAAGTATAACGGTAGCATCCCGAAAACCAGAAACCACCTAATGACTTTACCTGGCGTTGGAAGAAAAACGGCAAACTTGGTTTTAAATCGAGCATTTAGCATTCCCGCAATAGCGGTTGACACGCATGTACATAAAATTGCCAATTTACTAGGCTGGGTAAAAACAACTACCCCCGAAAAGACGGAAATAGAATTACTTAAAATCCTTCCCCAACAATTCTGGAGCCAAACCAACAAATTGTTTGTTTCAATCGGGAGACAATTCACAACGAGAAAAAAATTAACACAATTCCTGGTAGAAAACAAACTACGCACCCCGTAAGAGCAAATATCGACTATCGCTATCGAAACATTGAAAAGCCCGTGACACTGACGACAGTAAAAAAGTCATGTATACCTTAAGTATTTTGTAATTAACTTTTTTAATGCATTTTCGGATATCAAATCGATTGACAAATTTACGTCTTCGTTCCACTTCAGCCAAAAATCAACATCGGTTTTCTTTATATACTTTGCCAATCCGTTCTTGTTAACAAATTCTTGCAAACTTCTTTCTCCTACTTTTTCTATTTCGAAAAGGTATTTTTCGGACCTACCAAATTGTTTTGATAATTTAATTTCAAAATCCTTAGAGTAATAAATTTTATTTTTATGTTGAATTATTCTGGGCGCTATACCGGTTTCACACAAATTGGAAAGTATAAGAAATAATGAATAGATCTCGTTCACCCCGCCTCGAATCGGGCAAGATATTTCTTGTAACTTGAACGACTTCTTATTTTCCCATTCTCCCACTTTCTGCATCAACTCCGCTTCACCATTTGTAATCCTTATTCTTGTTTCAACGTTTTTTATATCAGGATTCCAGAAAGAAATGGCAATTCTTTTTTTTATAGAGGGTGGTCCATATTGTTCTTTTAATTGCTTACTTAATTTAGTGTAGAGTTTCTTATCAATATGTCCCAATACTTCGTGTTCGATCACTATTTTCATAATTAGAAGGCGGTGATAGCTACAGCAAAGGAATTCTGTGCATATATACACCCCCACACATATTCTCCACCCGTTAGTAGTTTTTTGTGACCCAAACTATTCTCCCACATCGAAACAGTTTCTTGAGGACTTTCGCCTCCTGCTGCTAAAAATTCTGCTACGGTTGAATAATTACTAAAAATACTTTGCAGGTCGGGGCGTTTCTCGGTCATATTACTGAAACCCTCGTGTCCATCTAATTTCCCAAGTTCCAGTAGTTCATTCAAACGAATCGATGCAATCGTACACAATTCATCCTTCTGGTTTAACGGATTTACGCCCATTTCTTGACGCCTCTTATTGACAGCATCCCAAAGATCAGGACCCCCCCAGTTTGAATTTCTAATATAAGTGATTTCTTTTGTTTCTTCTTTGAAATTATTCGTAATTTCAACCGGTGTTGGAGTAACTTCAATATTCGTAAAGGCGTTAAGAATAGAAGAAACCTGTTGAGCATAAAAGTTATCAGACTTCTCTTGTCCATAATTTATTCCCTGGTAAAACCCCAAGGTATAGGTGGCACCGATTAAAGCAATAGCAAGAACCAGAGTAAAAACTCCGGAAAATACTTTCAGCACATTTTGAAATACAATTTTATTCATTGTTTGGTATCAATTATTATCGTAACTGGACCGTCAAGTGTTGTGTTAATTTGCATATATTCACCAAACTTGCCAGTCTTGACGTTTATACCATATCCAACTAGTTTGTCAACAAAATACCGATATATTTTTTCGGCATGTGATGAATCGGCTGCATCAACAAACGACGGTCGATTACCCTTTTTAGTATTGGCAAAAAGCGTAAATTGAGAAACTACCAAAACCGACTCGTTCGCATCTATTAAAGACAGATTCATTTTACCCTCACTATCTGAAATTATTCTTAACTTCACAATCTTTTCCGCAAGGATATTAGCATCAATCACTGTGTCGTTTTGAGTAATACCCACAAGTATAAAAAACCCTTTATTAATTTCACCAACAACTTCATCGTCGACACTAACCGATGCTTCAAGTACTCTTTGTACGACAATTTTCATTGATAATTATTATAGAAATTACAAACTAAAAACGCTAAAACCTATTTGCTTAAACAGTAATGCATATATATATCCCCAAGAAAGCGCGGTCAATGCCCACAATCCGATAAGTATCAACCAATCAAAGCGTTTCTTGCCTTGAATGCGTATCTTATATTCTCGATAGACGATACTCATCGCAGCAGCAGTCGAAGCCAGATAACCCGACAAAAGTGTGACTCTGACTAAGTTCGAAAACAATGACACCAGTGTGTTTAACGTCATAACCCTATTTGTATCAAAATATGTACCTTAGGTGAAGACGTGTTATTAATACCTCATCGCAAAGGATCTTAGTATTTGATAATCAGTTTCTCAATTTGTGAAGGTGATATATAAAGCCGTGCACCTATGCCTAACGCTTTGGCAACGTCGACGTTTTTTTGATCATCATCAAAATACGCAATCTCGTGCATACTTTTGATCGAAGATATCTATTAATTCCGATTCTTTGCCGATTATATTAATACCAATATTTTTTACTTCATCTTTATTACCAAAAAATAAATTTTTCAACTCTGAATCATTTCTCTTTTTAAATCGGGAAACAACTTCATCTTTTGTCAACTTCAATTTGCAGTAAAAAATGAATGCGACGTTATACGATTTTGTTCTAAACGCTCCGATTAATTCTATCTTCTCAATATCGCTTTCCACCACACCCGTTTCTTCGAGCACTTCATTTTGAGCTGATTTGAACAAATCAACATCTTTTCTATGTTGCGGTTTGTTAAATACTCCACCGATATAACTATACTTTCTACTTGCTGCAAAAAAATCTGATTTTTCACCAAATACAAACATGGCATTACTTGTCTCGATAAAAATTGAAGAATAAGTCGCCATGGGCAAGTATTCATCTCCCTTTCTTATTAATTCATCGGTAAAATCTCCAATCGAAGATCTGATACTAAACGGAACTGTCGAAAATTCTAGTTTACATTTATTGTCGTGAATGACATACCCATCCAATCTACAAACTGGCTGATCCCACATTTTTTTACCGTTTTTCAGCGCCTCTTCAAGTTTCAATTGCCAGATCTGCTGTGCTTTATTTTCAATATTTTTATCTATCTTTCGCGACGATACACTGCTATACGTACAAGAAACACTGTCTTTTGGAAACACTCCTTGAAATAAAATCTTACCGTCCATAGCTTTTATGGAATTTTACCATCTAATTATTATTATCAAACGTGCTAAGTATTTGACCAACGTACATCATTAGAAATGTACAATTATGGTTTTATGAAATTATTATTTCCTGTTTCAATACCGTTTTGACATTACCGCAAATTCCAACCAATTATTTATTTATAATCAATTGACTTTTGTCTACACATCCTCCTTTGGTCTATACTGCAGCGCCTCTGCTATATGATTGGTAGATACTTCCTTTGTTTCTTCTAAATCCGCTATTGTTCGGGAAATTTTTATTACCTTAAAATAACTTCGAGCTGACAAATTCATGGAAGATATTGCACTTCTTAGTATTGTTCGACAGTCAGCATTTAGCAGACAAAATTCTTTCACGGTATTGGAACTCATTTCGCCATTTGATACAATTTTTAATCCCTTAAACCTCTTTAGTTGAGCATCCCGTGCTTTTTGTATTCGCCGTTGTATAGATTTCGAGTTTTCGTTTTCATTGGTTTGTTTTCCAATTAGTTTGTATGTGTCAACCGATGGAACCCACACATGAATATCGATTCTGTCAAGAAGAGGTCCGGAAATTCGTTTAGCATAGCGTGAGATCTGTCCCGGTAAACACTTACATGGCCGTTTGGGGTCTTTGTAATATCCACACGGGTGGGGGTGTACATTGTTTTCAACAAGGACACCATCTAATACATCATCAACAATAAACTCTATATGAACCTCACCCTTGTCTCCTACAACAACCCTCTTTATGAATTGCTGCAAAACCTTCTTTTTCTTAGCCAAATCCCCATTATTGAAGTGTTCGTCAAACTTCATAAGGAACTTCCTCTTTTTATCAAGTAAAGCATTGTTTTCCTCTATAGAGGCAAGGCTACGCTCTAATTTTGTCAGTTCTTCTTTGGCTGTCTTTAGTGCCATCTCAACTTCTTTTGAGCGTTCATAGTAAGTTTGAGGAGTAACAAAGCCCTCCTGAAATGCACTGTCCCACCTATCTTTTGCAAAATTGAGCTTAAAGATTTCCTTTTTCTTGGCTGCAACCTGATGCTTCAGGCTCTCAATAAACTTATCAATCGATAACCTCTCAAATGCTTCTTTAACTTCAGCATTTTGTGCCAATTCATGAATCCTCTGTATTATCACTCCTTCCAGTTTAGCAGCTGACATTTTGTAAGTGTTGCATGGACAGACTTTGACACCGCTAATATGATTGCATGGACAACCATAGTGTATTCGTGGTTTGGCATTAGGTGACCTCTTGAGAGTTGAGGGAGTAGGGTTTTGTCGCTTGTAGTGTAGTCTGTGCCCACAGTGGCAATATGCCAGAGGTATTAATAATCCCTCACTCGCAATAGCCCTGCCTCTGAAAATATACCGCTGTCTCATCCGTTCCTGGGCTACCTTGAATGTATCTTCATCAATCAGTTTTGGGATTTTCTCGTTAGGCACTAATATCCATTCTTCTGGTGAGGTTTGCTTTCGCTTACCTCTGAAAACAGGTCTATGGTTATGCCTTACTATGCCTATATAAAAAGGGTTTGCCAAGATTTTCCTAACGCTGGGAGGTCTCCACAACCCTCCCATAGGAGCTGGAATTTTTTCCTTGTTCAAGACAGTGCAAATTTTGCGGTAAGAATAATCCTCCCTGACAAAGTGTTTGAATATTCTCTTTACCACCTCAGACTGCGCCTCATTCACCAAGATGTCAAATTCTACTGTTGGATGTATCCGCTTATAATCTTTGTTTAAACCATAAGGAACATTGTGAGGGTCACCCCTTAAAGCTCTCTTCCTCGCACCTTGCCTTACTTTTCTCCTTATACCTTTAACATCTATGTCAGCTTTTATATCGACTATCGCCTCATGGATAACCTCTGAATCATCCTGCTGGGGGTCATAGAGTCTTGGGTCAACAATTTCCCTGGGTTGGTTATAGGAATAAAATTGGATAAAGTTCTTTTTTAATGTTTGCCTAACAAGTAAAGCTGTATCCCTATCCCTGCTAAACCTATCTGCGTCATACACAACTAAAACATCAAATTCCCCTTTGTTGGCAGCGTCCATCATTGCCATCAACCCCTCTCGGCTTTCGATGCGGTGACCTTTCTGTACATCCTTAAAAACCAAATCAACAAACTTCCAGTGGTGGTTGTCTATCGCTTGCAAACACCTTTTTTTCTGTTCATCGAGGCTTCCCTTTGTAGGGTCTGCCTGGTCATCTGTTGATACTCGGATATAGTAGGCTGCCCTTACTTCTACTTCCTCAATTTCAACCTTCGGTGTAACTGAATTTAGACCTAATTTGTTAAGCAGTTTTGTGTTTTCCATAAGTTACCAAGTTATTACTGTCCTTTGACCTGTAATCTCATCATGGGCAATAGTGCCAATCATCGAACCAACTGATGTTAGGTCAATTTTCTGCAAAGAGTTTTCCCATATCTCTTTTAACTTTTTCCCTTCTTGGGTCTCATTAATGAATTTCTGGGCTTCCCATTCGCCAAAGGGTTCTTTCAAAACCCCATCCAAACCCCTTCCTATAAAAGATTCAAAGCTAAGGCATGACAGGCCAACTAAGTGCATTATGTCAACCTGTGTTAGTGGAGATGCCTTCGATATTATTGGTGACAGGTGTCTAAGCCACCAGTCCCTTGACACAGTGTTTATTTGCTCTGGGGTTAATAGTTCTTTCTTTACATTCAGTGGTCTGATTGAGAAGATTGTGACAGCCAACGCCAAGTACCTTATGTGCTTTGGACTCAAGTTAGAAATTGAGTCTATTGCTTGAGGTGACACAAGAGATATTAGACTATCCTCATTCGCAATTAGCCTCTCAGATATAACCCTCGCTAATAATTTATGCCTTTCTTCATTCGATGTCTTTGATGCTGCATATAATGCATCCTGGAAGGTTGCAGAAAAAGCTGGGTCTCTAAACGCTGACTTAACTAATGCGGCAGTAACTGGGTTGTCTTTGCTTGATTCCTCAATTTTCTTAATTTTCTCTGCAATATCTTCCAGATAATGTAGTGTGTTTTCCTCAGCTTTCTTTTGGACTTCCTTTTGGTGAGGTCTCCATTTATCCTTTAACCACTTAATCGCTGGACTTAGTGCAGCCTTGACCACCATTGAACCTGCCTCAGAAGCCCCACTTTTAGCGATTTCCTCTACACCTTTTGTCAATACATCTGTTACTGGTTTTGGGTCTATTGCCATTACTTACCACCTATCCTTTCCTTAATTTCAGTGATACTAAGCCTTTTAGACTGATACCTTTTAACTTCAGATATTATCTTTAGGCTCTTGTCCTCATCAAATAACTGGTAACCTCCAGGAGTTTTTTCCACCACCTCAAGCAAGCCTTCTTTTGCGTAGTAACGGATAGTAGAAGGGAGCACCCCTGCCTTTAATGCTAATTGTCCAACTTTAACCTTTTTCATAATTTTTTTCCGCAAAATTTTTTCCTTACCAGTCCCAAATGTCATTTTGGTTCTGGACTACCACCCATAAAAGAGTCTCATAAATTTAATGGTTGGTTGGAAACCCATACCCCCCTTGGCTATTATGGATTTGTCCTACCCCCATCTTTGTTCTCAACTGCTAAATCTTTATCCAGGCGTTCCTTTTCTCGCATAGCCCTAATGTTCTGAGCTGCTATCGTAAAGATGCGGTTATAGGCAGTCGTCAAAGCCCTATCAATCTCCTCTGGAGTGCCTACTTGCTTAAATACTATGTTAGGTGGAACTACTTTTCTTCCCATAATTTCAACTTCCTGTATTTATGATTATCGGAACTTCAGGTGGGCTTTCGCTAAAAGCAACCCCATCAAAAGCGTTGTAATACCTTGGCAAATCCGCTTGCTTCTTGATGCTATCGTTGTACACTTGCAACATTTCTAAGCTGCGGTGTCTGGTATATTGTGCAACCTCAAGCAAGTCTCCTTTATATGTCTTAATGAGCTTGGTGGTGAAGTAGTGCCTAAACCCATGTGTGGACTTCTCGATATCTAAACCCTTGAGAACAGTAGTCACAATTTCCCTGATTGCTCTTGTGGTAAGTCTCTGGTTATTGCGGTTGTTGCTTATAGAAGTAAACAATGCACCAGAGGCTTTTCTGTTTGATTTTATGTAATCCAAAAGCACTCTTACTGATTCAGGGTGTAGGTCAATCGGTTCTTTGTCATCCCTGCCTTTTCCCTGGATTAGTGCTGTCATATTTGATAAATCCAAGTCCTCTACATCAAGCCTCACAATTTCAACTTGCCTCAAGCCCTGCAATGCCAGTAGGCTCATTATCGCTTTGACTCGTGTGTTCTGTGGAGTAGGGTCAAGAGACCTGAGGTAACTTACAAGCCTTGCCATTTCAATCTCGCTAACCCCTGTCCTTTTATGCTTTTTCTCTTGGGTGAATGTCTTTATGTTTTGGGTTATATCAACTGGTAATACTCCTTGTCGATTCAACTCCTTGAGGAATATCCTGGCAGCAGCAAGATATTTATTCTTTGTTGAGGTGCTTAAATCAGTCCTTCCTATCAAATATCTCTTAAATTCTAAGAATGTGTTATGAGTAAATCCATTACCCTGGAGAAAATCTAAAAATAGTCCAATGCGATACTTGTAGTCTATGCGTGTACTTTCGGCTACATCAAGAAGGTCAAATATCTTCTGTGCGCTCAAATGTGGGTTATTTATCGTCAAATCTAAATCGTTGTTCATGGTCATTAAAGTTCGTGACTCACAGTCTCATCCTTAAAGTATCACTTTAAGGTTTAAGAGTCAAGTGTTTTGTTTTTTCTCACATAAAAAACCATTCCAGGTAAGGCATCTATGAAACTGGCAAACCGTTTGCCACCCTGTTTCTTGATATGAGGCAGTTCGCTCCATATCCTGGCAGCCTCAATCACCTCATACTCGGTATAATTATTTGCCAATAGTTCCTTGAATAACCTAACCTCCTTGATAAGGATTCCAATATCTTTGGGCTTTCTGCTTGGGAAAATCTCGTAGTATTGGTCAAGCAGCTTTGCCTCTTGGTGCATCCGATATCTTTCCTTTTGGGTTCTAAGCAATGCGGTTCTCCTACTTAGAAACTTCTCAAATACCCTTTTTCTACTCAAAATGTTTGCTGCACCTTTTTCCTTAATCCATTTAGCTGCCCTGCGTGCCTCTTTGACAGTGTCTATCTCTGGATACTCATCAATCATCTCTTTTAAGAATTGCTTATCGTCTATGGAGAGTAGAGCCTTTAAGTAATTTATCTTTTCCTCCTTAGTAGAGAAGCCACCAAAAGGAACTTTTGGTACTCCTTTAGGAGTATCATCCTTTTTATAATCCTTTATATTAGTGTGTGCCATTTTGTCTCGACTGGTAGAGTCATTATGTCCTGACTCAGTGGTAGTTGAGCCAATTTGTCCTAACGGAGTCGAGACATTTTGTCCCAAGTACAACTCAAGTATCTTAGAGCGATTTACCTTAATCCTCACCAGTATCCCTGCATTACCAGCCAATTTTCTTTGTATAGGGGTTAGTAAAGAATTTCCCCTCTCATCATCCATCAGTAGAAAATTAGGAATTGTCTCGTTAAATATCCTTGATAAAGTCCGTGTACTCATGTTGTTTTCCTCTGCCCAATGGTCACGATTATGTAACTCTGTCCATTCTCGTTGCCATCCTACGGAATCACGCATTACCGAGCAAAATAATTTCCAAGCCAAGGGACTAAGGACTTTTTTAACAAAGTCGAGGTAGAGATGGTCAAACTGTGTATAGCCTTTATTCTTCGTAGTCTCCATAGTTAATCCTTTCCTTAATCAGCTCCTCAAACTTTTCCGTTATAGATTTCTGGATAGCGTCACCAACTTCCCTGCTTATAGGGTAGAAGTAGTAATAATTCTGTCCATTCGATAACTTTTTCGTGGGGTAGGAAAGCCTATACGAACCATCAGCTTTACTAACGATTCCAATGTTGTCCAACCTCAACATCCTATTGATAATGCAACTGGCAAATGCCACAAGTCCATCACTTGACCGAATGGGAATTATCCGAACCTCGCTTACCTGAATATCACCGCTGGTGCTGCCTGGGCTGCCCATGCTACCTCCTTTCTCCAGTCATAAGGTGTAATCCTGACCTCATCCTTTCGCTTGGGTAAGACTACCGCTTTAACTGGCTTTGGTTGTGTAACAGGAGTAGAGAGTGAAGATTCCTCGTACAAGAACTGAAGGGATGGAACAAACCGAGTTATAAAAGAAGGGAAGTTATCCGTTGTGAGATTGTCTGTGAGTTTAATCTTTTCGTGATTCATAGTCCGTTAAATAAAAAGCCACCTCTTTTGCTGAACCTGGATAGGTTCTGCTAAATAAGGTGGTCGAACTATGACCTCCGATTAGATTAATAATAATGTATTACTTCTGCAACTCAAAGTCAACTGGCTCTCCAGGTGTCTCCTCTCATTTTATTGAGCATCTCATCAATTTCCCCTGGGGTCTTTGGTACACTCGGCATTTCAACTTTGCCTCTTGGTGCTTCCCAGCCTGACCATTTTCCTACAAGGTTAAGCCCTGCAACTGACACAGCATCGCTTTCCTTGGGCTGCATGATAATTTCCCTTGCCCTTTTGATTGCTACTTGTTGAGTAATGCCGCTATCCTGCATCAGCCCATCTAACGCTTCCCTTATCTTTGGCTTCCTCATGTTCTTTTTAGCTATATCCTTTGGGTCTTTGCAATCTGGGTAAGCTATTCTTGCTGCCTTTGTTGGAGAGAGTAGTTCGATTACTTTCTGCACAAAGACTTGCTGTTTTATTGTAAGAGTGTCTGATTTTGTCCTCATAGTCGTGAGCAAAAGACAACTATTTTCACCAAAACACGCTCAATTCACATACGGAGGGGTGACAAAGGGGGACAATCTAAGTATAACAGAATTACAATAGATTCAACTTGCCCATCACAAAATCTATAACAGAAAACCCAGTAACAGTGTAAATCGCAAGGTCAATTAATCCATAGAATACTAAAAACGCAATAACGCCAGAGACAATGTAAACGCCACTCCAGAACAACTTAATGAGGAAAAGAAAAGGTTCATCAGTTGCCTTTGGCTTGAAATCATTCTCAGTTGCCCACTCCAGATTGTATGGGTCGTCATTGAAAGGGTCTATGTAAACTTCAACTTCTTTTTTTACCTTCATAAATAAAATGGCAGCTTAAGACCTCGTGTAGTCCCTTGGCTGCCTCAGTGTGCTGTCAGCAAATATAGCGTGATATTACCATGATGTGACTGTGAGACGCAAGACTCCTGGTCACATACTTAGTAAATTATGGTTTATGGGAAAGGTTAATAAAAGTTTTCCAATCAACGAAAAAGAGAAAGAGGAGGTGCAGCAGAAGTTTGGCAAGAGGCTTGCTGAACTACGGAGTGGTAAATTTACTCAAGAAAAATTCGCATTCGAGGTGGGAGTTGACAGAACCTATATCAGCTACATCGAAAGGGGAGAAAAGAATCCATCTCTTTATGTTTTGGCAAGAATGGCAAAAGCCCTTAAAATTAGTTTGTCGGAGTTAGTAAGCTTTTAATTTCACTTAATTTTTTCTGAAGCTGGATTTTGTCGCTCAATTCGTGTTCCCAAAGCCTAATCACAGTCCAACCTATTTCATTATAGTGACTATTTACTAAGTTGTCTCGTTTTTTATTTCTGCTTATTTTCTCTCTCCAATAATCCTGGTTGCTGTTCGGCATTCTTAGATGTGAATCGCAACCATGCCAGAAACATGAATCTATAAATAAAACCACTTTTTTACTTTTAAAGACAAGGTCAGGCTTTCCAAAATAACGAGGGTTATTTTTTCTGTATCTTATACCTTCTGTCCAAAGTTTTTTCCTAAACTCAATCTCAAGCTTAGTCTCCTTGCTTTTTACCTTGCGCATTATTTCACTGCGTTTTGCTTTGGACACTTTATCCATATTAGATTAACGGACTATGGCACAGGGGTTTATCTTGAACTGAAGCATTTTAGCTGATTCTCTACCGCCATCTCCGCCTTTTCTTTGCATTGTAATTTTTCCAATTTTTAAACTTCCCTGATTCGTAATATACACTTTGCCGCCCCCATAAAAATTCATAACTACAGATATAGGAAGTAATGTCCACACACTTACATCTTTCTGGTATATTAGCATCCACGCTGCAGCAAGCTTGTCTCTTCCTTTTAAGATGTCGCTTACAATCATTATTTTGTTTTCTTCAAAGAACTTAACTAATTCATTTTGAGAATTAGAATCTAATTCATCTAAAAACATTCTTCTACCATCCCTTGTGTTTGTCCTGCTGGGTGAAAACTCTCCAGTAAAAAGTTTTAGTGAATGAGCGATATTGTCTGGAATTGCCCATAGTTCGATATATTTATCAACCCATCTTTTATCAACTTGATTAAAACCAGTGGGGTTGCTCACCAATTTTATGGATAAATTCTCTGCAGAGATGGCGTTTTTAAGATAAATTTTTATTTTTACCTGCACATCTGTTTTATACGAACCTGTAATTTTCACTGCTTCTACTTTTTCAATCTCCTCGAGATTGTAGTTCATAACAGTTAGCCAGTCTTGAGCATCAAGGTCTGACTTCCAATTATTAAATTTTTCTACCACATCATTTTCATTTTTAAATCCGCCTTTTGCAGTAGCAGAACCTCGTTTTACCAATTCGTCTATATTGTTTGTTGTATTGCTGTAATTAGACATTATAAGTTTCCAGATTTAGTTGCTCTATCTTACCCCTTTTTTTAGTAAGGGACTTCTCGTTCTCCGTTAAGGGATATGTCTCTAAAACTTTTTTAAATATTGCAATCAATACTGGGACAGAGACACTATCGCCAAATTGTTTATAAGCGATGTTTCGTTTTACTGGAATAACGAAACTCTCAGGATAACCTTGTAGCCTTGCGCACTCTCTGGGAGTTAGTTTCCGCACTTTGTTATTTATAAAATAAGCCCCTGTCTTGCTGGCTGCACCGCCACCATAAGCCGATAGGGTTATTCCTGAAGCATATATTGAATATATTCTTTCCCCTTGACCTCCTTTGTTTATTTTACCTATTTGCAAAGGTCTTCTTGGGTCATTCACAGATTTTTCGTCACCATATATTTCCATATCGCTTCGGTTAATGTAACAGTCTTTATCAACATTGATTTCAGGCTCTATAATGTCTTTTACAACCTTTAGTGAATTTGAATTATTGGGAAAGGTAAACTCGGTTACATTCAAATCCTTCCTAAATGCAACCATATACACTCTTTCTCTTGCTTGTGGAACTCCATAATCACTTGAACGAAGCACTTTAATGAAAGTATTATATCCAACCTCATTAAGAGTATTCTCAATTACTTTAATCGTATTACCATTATCATGTCTTAATAAATTCTTTACATTTTCTAAGAATAATATTTTAGGTTGGTGGTATTTAGCAATTCGAGCAATATCTCTGAACAGAGTACCTCTTGTATCATCAAAACCAAGTCTTTTTCCTGAAATGCTAAATGCTTGACAAGGAAAACCAGCACATAACACATCATGTCTTGGAATATTTTTTTCCTTAATCTTTGTTATATCTCCCTGAGGTGTATCACCAAAATTTGCAGAATATGTTGACTGTGAATTTTTATCCCATTCAGAACTGAAAATGCACATTCCTCCAAGTTCCTCCAATGCCATTCTGAACCCACCAATACCAGCAAATAGGTCTATAAAAGTAAATTTATTGCTTTTTCCGTTAATAGTTTTGCTTGTTTTGCTCATAAATTTTAATGATTATTGCTTTATAGTATATCAGTTTTTCTGCTAAATGCGCTATAATAAATTTATGGGAATAAGACAAGGTGTAACTCGATATACGAGTGGGTACATTCGAAAGTTAACTAATAGCGAAAAGGCAAGAGGCTATATGTTTATCTCAAACGATAGGTTAATTAAAGGTAATAAAGATATAAAAATCATTATTGGTAATAAAAATTTCTCTGGGGAAAATATAGACAATTCAGGTAGAATAGTTGCTGGTAAAGATGTAATTCAAGATATAGGAAATAAAGATATAACTTTTAAACTAAGCGGTAACAGATTAACGATAACCTTCTAAAATTCTTGAACAATGTACATCCCTAAGGACAAGGATTGCTGGCAGCAACCAACAAAAATTTCGCGGGGTATGAGACGGTTGCTTTGGCTCTGGATATTGTAACTACACCATCCTCCATTGGTTGGCGCAAACTTTCGAGAACGTTTCTGGGAAATTCGGGAAATTCATCTAGAAAAAGTACACCTCGATGTGCCAGCGAAACCTCGCCTGGAGTTGGATTGCTCCCTCCGCCAATTAAACCAATTCGACTCGTGGTGTGATGTGGACTACGAAACGGCCTTGAAATCATAAGCGATTGACCGGATGGTAAATTGCCGGTTATGGAATATATCTTGGTAACCGAAAGTGCTTCATCTTCGTTTAACAAAGGTAGTATCCCCGGCAATGCACGCGCTAGCATGGTTTTCCCCGATCCGGGAGATCCGCGCATAAAAATATTGTGTCCACCCGCCGCAGCGATTTCCATTGCCCTTTTGGCTTGTTCTTGTCCAATAATTTCACTAAAGTCAAATTCCGCACTAGCGGTTTTGAGTAATTTACTAAACGATGTTTTTACGACTGGAATAATTGAAATTGTTCCGGAAAAATATCGAACTAATTCAAGGAGATTCTCAACCGGATAAACATCAATGCCGGTTACAACACTTGCCTCTTTTGCGTTCACGCTCGGTACAAATATTTTCTTAATATCCCTACTTTGACTTGCAAGATTGGCAATTGGCAACAATCCGTTTGTGTGTCTTAAACCTCCGTCAAGAGACAATTCCCCCATAAACATACAATCGTTAACAGTTGGCGCTATTTGTCCCGAAGCAAGCAGAATCCCTAGAGCAATCGGCAAATCGTATGCCGGTCCGTTTTTG
This sequence comes from Candidatus Woesebacteria bacterium, assembly GCA_016700095.1. Classification (NCBI taxonomy): domain Bacteria; phylum Candidatus Woeseibacteriota; species Candidatus Woesebacteria bacterium. The sequence goes on from CP065002.1 coordinate 1,193,728, forward strand.
GGTAAATCGGCAGGCGCTAAATTTACCGTTATCCGCGACATGGGAAAATCAGCACCGGTGTTTTTTATGGCTGATCTTACACGCTCTTTACTTTCTTCCACCGCCTTATCGGGTAAACCAACAATAGTGAAGCTGGGCAAACCTTCTTGGGGAATATCGACTTCTACTTCAATTCTTTTAGCATCCAAACCGAGAACGGCACCAGAGGTAACTTTAGCAAGCATAATTAAATATACAACGAACCAACAATTTTTGCGACGACTTAGGGAGAAGTCTTGGGAACTGCTTTGTCACTTACTTCTCTCGAAATTAATTGGCGTCGTGGGAAGGGGGGTAACAATTATATTTTTATTAATTTCAGTGTCGGAAGGAGTCGTGCTGTGCACCTGAACACTAGTCTTGTTATTTTTGTTTTTGAAATATAAAACAAAGGCTTCTGACGGAGAGATTTTTTCAATGTTTTCAAAATTTATTTTTTCAATGCGAGAAACCACCTTTCCGTCTTTGAAAGCCACAATCCTTTTGATGGGACTTTTACGTTCAAATACCAATGAAAAAATACTAAGTAAAATCATCAAAGGAATCACAGAAATTATCAGAAACAACCACCAGTACGACTTGGTACTTTCTTTGAATAACATTTTAAAAGTCTTGAAGTTCAAACTAACAAAAACAGTCGTAAAAAATATTAACCCAACATAAGCTGCCAGTCTAATTAATGTGACAACGTTTGCGTTAAAATTTACATCCATTTATTTAGAAGACAAATGCTCTCTCACCTTGTTTACAACTGTTTCGGGGGTTTGCATTGCTTTTACCAGATATTCAATAGCTCCAAGACGCTCGGCTTTCCTTCTGTCATTTTGGCTTACCATATTCGTTAAAATAATAACCGGAATATCTCTTCCTTTTTTTGTCGCCCTAAGTTTTTCCAAAACATCTAGACCAGATTCTCTGGGCAAACCCACATCAAGAAGAATCAAATTAATATCTTCGTTCTGGGCAAGTTTCAAACCGGTTTCACCGTCATGGGCAACAAGGATTTTGAATGCCTCAATTGTGAATTTTTCTTCATATAATCTGGAGAGGGTCAAATCGTCCTCGATTAATAAAACCGTTGCAAGATAAACTCTGCCGTCAGTATCTGTCATTAAAATCTAAATGTAATGTCATATTACCCCACCTTAAGAATTTGTTCAATTAGCTATAAAGTAATACTTGTCTTGATACCACTTACTATAATTTCTCCCGCTACACACCATATCCTTACGCTTTTATATTTAGAAAATTTAGTAAATTTTAATTCTCCAAACGTTTACCAATTTAATGTTAGTAATCAATCTTAATTCAGGTTTGTTATTTATAACACATGTTTTCGGCAGTTTGAATATATTCCCCTAAACATACCTAGTTAAAGAAAATTACTTAATATATGCAAGACAATTATCGATCAATACGTCACTTCATGTGTTTGCATAGCTAGACAAAACACACTTTGACAAGTTAATTTTGTTGTGGGAACATATATCTGTGAGAAGTTATTACAAAATACTTATTTTCGTCGCCCTGATTGTCGTTTCAAGTTTTGTTGTCGTCAAAAAAATAAGTGCCTCGGAAGGTGTAGCGGAATTACGCAGTACAAATGGTGAAGACTATAGATGCGTAGTTGAGTCACAGTTGGCGCAAGATCGGACTTATAAACTACTTGTGACGTGCCGTGATCTAATATATCCATCTGATTCCACGGTTTTTTCGTACATATTATGGGCCAACCCAACCGATGGGGGTAAGATTATTAAATTGGGAGCTCTTGACTTCGGTAAAAAATTATTTACTTCAAAAAGAGCATTTACCAGTATTTTCATTACAACGGAGACGGCTCTAAAAGGTGAAGCGCCACAAGGTCCGGTTGTTATGCAGGGAACAACCCTACCACGGGCATTTTTGGATAAACCCACAAGTCCAACCCCTACACCCGAAGGTCAAGAAATTACGGAAGAGGTCGTCACAAAAACGCCAGATAAAAATCAAGCGGAAGACGAAAAGGTTCCCTCTACGAGAAATCGATTAAGCACGGCTTTGAGAAGGGCAAGTTTAATAGGAGTAATAATTCTTCTTATCGGCGCAGTTGTCGCATTAGTTGTAATTCTTCGTTCCAAAAAGAGATAAAGAAAATTCTTCTAATTTACGTAAAAAAAGTTAGGCAATGAAGCATTAAGCAATTCCCAGATGTTTTTTGACTTTCAATACCACTTCTCCCGGTGTTAGATTTGCCTTAAGTAAGTATTCTTTTGCTCCCAACTGGATGGCTTTTTGTTCTTCGTCTTTTTCAGATAAATTGGTAAGAATTATAACCGGTATAGTTTTTCCCTTAGTGTCGGTTCTTAGTTTCTCCAACAAATCTATTCCCGAAAGTTGTGGCATCATAATATCTAAAACAATAAAGGAGGGGTCGTTTTTTAAAGCCATATTTAAACCGGTTAGTCCATCCTCGGCTACCATTACTTGAAATCCTTCATGAGTAAATTTCGCCTGATACATTTTTACGATCAGGGGATCGTCTTCGACAATTAACACTTTCGGAGAATTTGACATCTTTGCAGTCGACCCATCTTGCACACCCTCAACTTCATCGGTCTTTATCGGCTCAACTGTTTTTTCATCTGAATCACTCATAATTTCATTATCTTTGTTTTCTTGTGATTATGCAACAATTGGATACTTAAATTTTTTGTCTTTGAAAATTTTATTGTTATTTATGCTTTGTGGCTTTTTCTTTTTCTCTCAAAGTTTTTAGCTCAACTTCATTTTGGGCTTCATTGTTGTCGTGTTCAACCTCAGTAGTTAACGGTTTATCCGAAACAGGTAGCTCAAACCAAAATTCACTCCCTTTTCCAAGTTCAGATTTAAGACCAATTTTTCCGTTAAACTTTTCTACCAGTAATTTTGAAATATATAACCCAAGGCCTGTGCCGATTGTTTTTCCCGCTGTGCTTTCCACGCGATAAAATTTCTGGAATAGTTTGTCTTGTTCTTCTTTGGATATTCCAGGACCCGTATCCTTGACGCCTAAGTGTATCCTGTCTTTTGTAGGCTGAGAAATATTAATGGATATTTCTCCTGTTTCGGTATATTTAACGGAGTTACTAACAAAATTCCCAATCACTTCATTCAAACGGTCGGGGTCAACTTCTATTTTGTCGTCAATATGTTCGGGAATATTTATCGAGAATTTGAGACCCTTTCTTTCTGCTTCGAACTTAAAGGAAACATAAATACTATGTGCTACATCGGAAAGCTTGACCACTTCGGTGTTATAAATAAGTCTACCCTCTTCAATCCGTGAAACATTCAGCATATTGTTAACCAAGCGAATAAGCCTTTCGTTTACCGAATTTACATCAGTCAAATAACCAATTGCTTTTTCAGGAATCACACCGGCATCACCCTCCATTATCATGGAAATGTATCCCTTGATGGCGGTAATTGGGGCACGAAGTTCATGTGCCGCCATGTTTATGAATTCATTTTTTTGTTTATCGAGGTTTTTTAATTTCTCATTGAGAAATAGTAGTTTTTCTTTCTGACTTAATTCTGTTTTCAAACTTTTGATTAATAACATCCCAAATATCGAAATTAATACAAAAACAAAAACGTTAACCGACAGATCAACACTTGTTTGAGAAGAGAATAACCTTGAAAAAAGAATAATCCAAATAACAAATGTAAATACTTCCGCCGCAACAATTCTAATATCAAATAGTCTATATCTGATTATTGAATAACTTGTCAATCCTATCATGAACACTGCCGAATAGTTACCAAACTTATATAATGCATCAGTATGAACAAACAATGGTTTTACAATTGATTGCAATATTATGTTGACCGCAAGGAAGGAAAAAAGACCAAACAAAAAATACCTAAGTTTGCGTTTCTCGAATTTATCAAGTGTACGCCACATAAATACATAATTAGTAATTGAAAATATTGGTCCAAGTAACATGAAAATATAGAAGATCCCCGCCATATCACCATCTATATAACTAGCACCCCAACCGAAATAATCAAGCCCAAATATTACTTTATTCGTAAAAATCACAAGTAGTCCAATCGTAACTGCTATTAAATAAATAAAATAAATTAAAGCTTTTTTTGGCTTTCTCTCCTTGGGGAAATAAAAGGGGAACTCAAAAAGCGTTACGCTCACAATAAGTAAGGTTAAATAGTTAAGCTTTGCACTCAACAATGCGAAATTCCGAAAATTGGGAATATCAGGTATGAAGGCTAATAAAATCCAGAATGCCGTTGCAATTGAAAACCTTGCAAATATTCTATTCGCACTTGATTTCTTATCTTGTGAATAAGCCAAGATGCCTAAGTATGACGATGCACCAAAAATTACAACTGCAATAACCGTATTAAAAGCTAGATTATTTACAAGCTCCATTACATATAACTATCACATATTTGGCAGAGAATTAAAAGGTGACTATGTTTTTTTGATGAATTTTGATTTATGGAGCAACAAATCACCTTTAAATACACTTTTCTGAAATTCACATATCACAACTTTGGGCTTACACAGTTTACGATCCATATTGTATGCCCCTTCATAATCTGGATTATTCTTTAGTAGTTGATCTAAGATCAAGTTAGTATATCTAATTTGTTCTTCTTGTTTTTTCAGAATGTTGTAGGATATATTCTCTTTGAGCTCTAGATAAATTCGCAACTCTTGATGTTGATTGATGTTATGCTCTACCGCCAGTTTAAAACTGTTGATATCTTTTGCCAACGATCCAAAAAACAAACCTTCTATATCGCTTGGAAACACCAATGAGCCCCCTATGTTAACAGAAAAGTCACTCCTGCCGGATAAAAATATAAACGGCCACTTCCAAGTGGGAAGGTAATTGGCACCTGATTTTAGCAGATTATTGAGCACGTAGCCTCTTGATTCAATTTTTGTCATTACGTCAGAATAGTTTAATACCCCACCTGTATCACCAGTGTCATATCTGCAAATTGGCATTCTACCTGGATATGTGACTAAAATTCTTTTATCAGATGATTCAACAAATAAGAAAGGGTTTTTTTGAAAGAGTGAGGGTACAACTACCTGGCCAAAAAGATCGATACACAAATTTCGATCCTTTTTACACAAATTTTGTATCAATGTGGTTAATGGTGTACTTGCACCTGGCCCCCCCGAATCACTCGTACCATAGTAGTCAAGTACTACCGTTAGATTTTCCTTGTCGTATCCTAGTTTCTCCTGAATATAGTATCGCCACTCTACTGTATGAGGTTCTCCCCCTAGCATTAAACGTATATTTAGTTTTCGCAAATTTATATCACCTTTCAGTGTCAAATAATCAATCAATTTACGCGCCAATGATGGATAAGTAGCAATAATTACCTGATCGTACTTATGGGCAATTTTCTTTAAAATATAATATATATATGTGAAATCAGCCCCTGGGTTGGCAAACGTAAAATTATATTTTTTGGCACAATGACTTGCAGCATGAAACTGTAAATTGCCAGATGCCCATATTCCCAAATCCATTGCAGAAATATACAAAGTACTTTTTTCTGCAATTTGCCAATATAAGTTGTAATAAAAATCAACAAAATAATCATAAGCCAGGTCTGATGTTTCGACTCTTGGCCAAATTAGTGGTTCTCCAGTTGATCCAGAGCTCATATAAAAACTGTTCATTTCTCCAATATTTCCGACTAACATGTCTTCAAAAGGATACTTGTTGAAATAATTTTGTTTATTCATAATCGGTGCAAAACATATGTTTTTAGCGCGTTTAATCGAATTTGGATTGACTTTTTGATCTTTTAAGAATTTAGGGTAAGCACGAACTTTCTTCAACATAAAATTATATATTTTAAAAGCATTATTCATGGCCCCCAAACTCCAGTATTTCTCATCCTGTTTTTGAATAAAAGACAAAGCTGCTTTATAATTTTCAAAATATTCGTAAGTGATGAAATTCTTTTTCATTGGTTTCCTGTAAACTGTTTATAAAAATCAACTGAATATACTTCTGGGGCAACTTTTACATTTTTACCTATACTTAAATAAATACACAAAGTAGAAACCATGGAACTTGCGAGGCTTATCGTAATAGACATTTGCGGAAAATAGTTAAGCTCTCGTTTATACATCATAGTACCAACGCGTTTCATCTCTTTTGACGCACGATACATATAAGGTTTAGTCAAAACTTCTAACGATAGTGAATCAACACAATTCAGTGAACAGCCATCGTCAAGCCCCATCAAACATTCGAGTGTCTGGCTTTTGTTTGAGAAGACCATTGCTTTTGCTCCCCAAACTATGTCCAGAAAGTAAATATGATATTTATCATCATATAATCTAATTACTCTATTAATTTGCAGTTCCTGTTTCAATGATTCCTCGGGAGGCATTGCATCAATAATAATATCCGATTTATTTACAATACTCGCCACATCTTTAATTTCAACCTTACGCGGGATTACCCTAATGTTCAAATTAGGATTTATCATTTTCATGTTTTTAGCGAGTGCAACCGCTTTGTTTGATCTGATATCCTCTTGAAAAAAAAATTGCCTATTGAGATTGTGTAATTCTACATTGTCATAATCTGCCAGAATATAATTTGTGAAACCTGATCCCACAAGTTGCCTAGCGACTTCACTTCCTCCACCACAACCCAAAATTGCTACTCTTTTGTTTTTAATCTTTAACTGCTCTCTCCATGTCAATATTCCTATATTACGTTTAGTAAATGTTTTATAAAATTCCTCTTTATTTTTCATAGGATCTCAAATAACAACCAAATAAAAATAAGGATAAACCAATTAGAAACGAATTTACAATAAATGGAATTGCATAGTCAAATTTGGCATATAATAAACCACCCAAAAGTGGACCTCCGACTCGTGCAATAGAATCAAAACTCCAAGTCACACCCATAGTAGCACCATATCCCTCACGACTGCTTCTACTAATAAGTGATGCAAGGGTGGGTTCGTTTAACGCTAGTCCCACCGAGAGAATTGCCGAAATCAATAAGAGTATAAGAATGTTTGGAGAAAAACCAATTAACAAGTATGCTATAACCATAAGCGTTTGAGCAATTATTATCGTAGATCTTTCTCCATATTTTTTAACTATTCTACCTACAAGAAAACCCTGCGTAACAGCTACACTTAGTCCAATAAATGTAAATATGTAACCAACATTAGCTTCCTTTACGTTTAGTCTATAATTGACAAAAAAGGGAAAGGTTGTTTCAAGGCTTGATAAAGCAAATGATACTATAAAAATTTGTATAAACAGCAACCCAAATTTGGAATTAAGATGTTTCACTATTTGAATCACATTAAACAAACTTCCGTCTTCCTTTATTTCTAACTTTCTACTTTTGGTTTTCGACTCAGGCAAAAAAACAATTGTAAATATAAAATTTACTAAAGCTATAAAACCAGCAACTAAAAATGGGGTAGTCGGCGATATAGTACTCAATAGTCCACCAAGGGCTGGTCCAAGTACAAAACCCAAACCCCATGCAGCACCAAGCATGCCAAATTTTTCTACTCTTTCCCTCTGTTTTGTACTATCTGCCACATAAGCGTATGTTGTTGGTAGTGAGGCAGAAGTAAATAAACCTGCTAGTATTCTAGAAACCAATATTGCGTAGATACTAGATGCAAAAGAGAGCATGATAAACGATAAACTTGTACCCAACAAGCTTGCTAAAATAATTGGTTTCCTGCCAACAACGTCAGAGAGTTTACCCCAAAGTGGGGAGAATAAGAACTGCATTAAAGAAAAAGATGCGATGACAGCACCAACGGTAAATGCGGAGACATCGTAACTCTTTATATAAAAAGGTAATAATGGGAATATAATTCCAAACGAAAGATAATCAATAAACACAGTAATAAACAAAATAAGAAAATGTCTTCTTTTCATCTTACTTCTTCCTTACACAATTCTTCCCAACGACTCGCGTCTTTAGTTTTATAGTCTTTTATATCTTTTGTAATTTCCGATGGATAAAAAAAATACTTGTATCTATTTGTTACATATACTCATCGGTGATACTCTTTGCTTTAATTAACAATTGAGCCAAGGGAGAAATATTTTTTTTCTTACATTCCTCAATACCTTTTTTTAATACGTCTTTAATATTTTCCACTCTTTTTTCGACTCGCTTAATCCTATAATTTCCATGTTCATATTCATCGGCAACGCTTATTAGCCCACCCGAATTGACAACAAAATCAGGTGCATACAATATACCACGTTTAAATAATTTTTCCCCCGTTTTCTCATCGTCCAGTTGATTGTTGGCTCCGCCAGCTATAATTTTACACTTAAGCTCATCTATGTTTCTCTTATTTACACACGAACTCAATGCGCATGGGACAAATACATCAACTTCTTGAGAGTGGATCACTTTTGGAGATACGACTTTTACCTTTGGATATTTTTTCTTCACATCATTCACCACCCCAATATTAATATCGGCTATATATATTTCACTCGCTTGGTTATATATGTACTCCAAAGCAGTTGATCCTACTTTTCCCACACCTTGTATTGCAAAACTCCTTCCTTCACAAGATTCATCTCCAAACGTCTCACTAAGACTAACCTGAATTGCATAAAATATTCCTAACGCCGTAAATCTCACAGGATCAGTTTGAGTTCCTACAAAATATTTACTATGCTTTTTCATGTTTATAACATCTTCTCTCGACAAGCCAACATCTGCCCCAGTAATGAAACTGCCTGAAAAAGTATTTATTCTCTTTGCATAAACTTTAAAAAATTCATGTCTATTATTAATACTTTTAGGCATGATTAATACTCCCTTTGCTCCCCCATACTTCAAACCAGCCAAGGCACATTTATAAGACATCGTTCTCGCTAATCTTAATGAATCTTTCAGTGCATCCAATTCCGTTGCATAATTCCAGATACGTGTTGCTCCAAAAGCGGGATGATGTTTATTGCTTCGATGTATTGAAACAAACCCTTTCAATCCCGTCTTGTTATCCATAAAACAAGTTATCGACTGGTGATTGTCAAACTCGCTTAATTTCGTAAAATCAACAATTTCTAATAATGTGACGGATTTGCCCATTGTTTATTTATTAAGAAGATTAGATTCATGAAGACTGTTTTTAATGCGACTTATATTATGTACACCAAAAATGTTTACATAGCGCTTACGATAATTATAAATAATACCCATAATAGTCCAACCCAGATAAAGCACTTAACATGTATTCTAGCAGATGTACCTACGTTTTTACAATATAGGACTACATTACTTTTGTGTATATTTTTGCATAGCCAACGACTTAATAATAAAATACTCATATTAAACTCAAGGACATGGCTGGAAAAGAATTGATCAGAGTAAACTTCAAACTACCCAAGTCTCTTGCTGATAAATTTTCTCGAGTTGCCAAAAATAGAGGAATTACAAAATCCGAATTGATCAGAGAGTGGATATTGGATTGTACTGAGCTTCAACTTACAAAGTTAAGTGAGAAAAATAACAGCTGGGTATCCTTTGATTTTCTGGTAGACAAGAAAACCGAGAATATGATAATTGATTTAGCTCGAGAGTTCTGCGTCAGTAAAAGTGCTTTTCTCAGACTCCTACTTCAGAAGGGAGTTCAGAAAAATATCAGATTTAATGTTAATAGAATAAGTAACACCTCACCGTGCGAAAGTATTGGAGATTTATGGAGAGGTGGAAAATTACTAGAGATTATTCACAGAGTCGACGAAGATATTGAGAAAACCGATTTTTCCGACTTATTCTGGTATACGAAAGCGAACGTTGAGCTAAATAATTACGAAAAGGCAATGTGTGGAATTAATTTAATCAAAACAAAGTACATCGATAAGGATTTTAATGAATATTACTACAAGAAGATTCTACTACTTGAAGTTGAAATTGAATATGTTCGTCGAAATTTCCCGTTAGCGAATAATATCCTGAAACTTGTATTGTCGGGAAATAGTCTAACCAATGAAATAATCGGTTTAGCTCACTATTATTACGGTAGCATTGCAGCTATAACTGAATCGCCACGTAAAGTACTAGTTGATCATTACCAAATAGCCCAGAACAATTTAACTTACTCAAAAAACCCATATGAAATAACTAAAATGTATGTATTTTCCAGCTATCTTCAATTAAGATATGAGAATTACAAAGAAACTGATCAAATCTTAACTAATCTAAGTAGCTGTTTGTTGAAAAACAACAATCAATATCTATCAGGGTGGGCAATGTCCGCTATCGGTAGACTTAATAGCCTTAGATCTACCAATACAACCGCCGGTAGCAAGATTTTAAGCGATGCATTCGATATTCATAGATGTAATTCCTATAACCGCGGGATGGTTGAAAGCCTTGCCCTCAATGCATTCAATAAATTTAACCAAGGCAACCATCAAGATGCAGTGAAATTAATTGAAAAATCCTTAAAAAACGAGGTGGCTTTCCGAAATGCAACATCGGACGGTCTAACTTATTCCGGTTTATTGTTTTCCATGTCTAGAACTAATTATCCGGAATCAATGGAAAAATTTAGACATGTGTTAACAACCAGTAGATCCTCACACTATACTCCTAAAATCTACATTTACCATGCCGCCCAGTTTCTGCACGCCGATGGTCATAAGGAGAAAGAAGCTGGCGAAATAGGATTAAGAAAACTTATGAAATTGGGAAAATACCCGCAAATAAAAACTGCCGCAAGAAATACATTAAAATACAAATCACTTCAACCTTTTGCTGTTTGACAACTATTTCCGGATAGTAATGATAATTGTTATACAAGTATTCCTTAGACTCGACCAACCAAACAAGAGCTGCAATTAAGTATTTACGTACAGATTATATCTAAATCAAGAATATTAATATGTCTGAAGTACATAAAACTTATGTATTTTTTTGACAGAAGCTATACGTGGTGATAATTATAAATAAGGAAGATAAACGGATTTTCCAAACAGAGGTGGGTGTCACGAAAATAAGTAACACCCACTTTCTGATTAGATCATGGCGCTTACTGAAAATAGTGTACACAGTATAAGTAAAAATAGCTTGCTAGTTATTACCCTGTAAACAGGATGCAACTTAAACTAAGTACACAAACCAAAGAGACAATTCAGTAAGCGCCAAAATACATTTAATATTTCAGCTTAAAAAATTAATTATGTTAATCCTTTACAAGAAAGGTAGTTCATTCTAACACCATAGTGCAACCAATTTCCACCCATTAATATAAAAACCGCGATCTAAAAAATCCACAGTTGTCTCGCACTAATCCGAAGAGTTTATTCCCAACAAAACGTATCGTGCCCAATAGCGTAATTTCTTTGATTAATAGTAAGTTCGACGAATTACCAACAAATTTCTTATTGAGAGCGTCTTGTCTTTCCGTGCGCTATCAAAACTTGTTTATTTAAAAAAAGTTAAATCGCAACACTTAATAAAATATTTAGTTTGTAAAATATTTAACAATGAAGGCAAGACTATTTATTTGTATATCTATTTCGAGACCGAAATTTCCTCTTTTGTTTCACCGACAGCCAATCCAACCAAATGACCATTGGCATCTACATGAATCATATAGGCAGTATCTTCGGCATCACCGGTTCTTGGATCAAAAGGCATAGACACCATGTAAACCGGTACAATTTCTTCTCCCGCCTCCCCAGCACCAGCCAAATCAAAACAGCCCACACCTGTCCCGATACAGGTTGCTTCAGTTGGAAAACTACTGGTCTCCGGATCATTATCGGTATCAGGAAGTTCACCACTATGCTCTGCCGCATACTGCTGTACGGATGACAAAATACCAATCAAATCAGATTCTCTTTCAAAGTCACGGGATTTCGCAAATTGGCGTTGGGGATTTATAACAATAATCATCACCGTCGACAGGACACTAATAAGAGCAATTACAATTAGGATTTCCATCAGACTAAAACCTCCGTTCACTTTTTTATATTTATCCGAAGAATGAAAGTTGAGATTACTATTGCGAAGCAAAACGTGCTTTGAATTAACATGTGATGATAAAACTCCTTCTATTTTGGCTTGCGGATACTTTGTTGATTTATTTAACATTAATTAATTTTCGTCCACTATCTCGGCAATCGCTGTTTCCCTAACTTGCAAAGTGGGTATATCTCTATGGTAGATCGAAGTAACGGCTTGATCAAGCTTTGTTTTATCTAACCGTGCTTCACGGTCAGCTTCATTGTCAATTTCGTATACGGTAGTGAAGGCGGACAGTATTCCAAGTGACGTGTATATCACGGGTACAGCAAGCACCATAAGTACTATTGCCAAAATTAAATAAAACCGATCAATTTTTCTCCAAGCTTTTGTCAACATATAAAAACCCTCCATACTTAACCTCAACTCTGCCTTCTTCAGGGATCTCTTCGGCGTCAAAAGTTACTGGTCGAAAAACATAAGGTAAGTTTTGTATTTTTATAATATCAGCGCTGATTCTTTCCCAGGATCCCGACAACATAATAATAATCGGAAAACCGAAATTTTTTGTTTTATCGGGAACAGGTATGTCACTTGCAAAAGTAAAACCCACTACACTTCCTTCGGTTTTTAATTTTTCTATTTCACCCATAAAAGCAATTAGTCCATCATCAGTCGGGTATGCTTTTTTGATTTTCTCGATTGATTCTATGTTGTTTTCATAATCGAATTTAAGTACTGTCATGTCATCCGCTTCGGTATTAAGTACCGACTGACTTCTAAGAGATTTAATCTGACCCGCTCTTTGTGGAATCTGTCCCAGAAGGTAAACCAGCCCGAACAAAAAAGCCAGATTTATTATTCCCAAAAATATATCTTTAACCCAAATATTTTTCTTCTTTACCTTACTGACAGTATCACCTTCTTGTGTCTTATTTTTTAAAAGTGGGAATTTATTCTTGCCGGCAGGTACCACCGGATTCGCTACAGCTTTTATTAATTTTCCATCACTGCTTTTATCAATTAAATCACTTTCTTTGCTGTCGTTTTTTATTTCTTTCTTGTTGTCCATTTTATTTTTTGGTTTTTACCGCGGATTCTTTTTTCGTAGAAATCGGTAAGTAATTAAAGCCCATACTGTAATCCAAATCCCTGTCAGTCTCGAGAGAAGCTATTGGAATATCAACAATTGAAAAATTTTTGTTGCTCTCTAAGGCTTGTTTGAAAAGTATGAGCGATTGTCTTTCCTTTGATATACCATATAACTTAATTTCACCGGCTTCCAGGTCAATTGTGTAATGCCTTATTGTCACAGCTTCAGGTCGAACTGCATAAATATCATTTAGCAGTGTTTGCGGCAATACGGTACTTTCGTTAATCGTAAACGTTTTTCTTGTGAGTAAGTTTATATCTTGGATATCGGTAATTAATTGCACTTTCGCAGGATCGGTTTTTCGAAGTGTTGTGTCGGCATTTTTCAGGTCGGTAATCATTTGCCCAAACAATAAATAAGTTGACAAGGCAGCAAAAAAAGTGATCCACACGACATACGAAACTACCAAAGACAAACTCCATGTTTGCAGTTTTAGTTTTTCCATTTCGTATTTTTTAACCCACTTTTCTGGAAGCAGGTTTATGCTGTACTGATCAGCAGGTTGAGAAGGTTCTTTGAATTGCAAAGAAATTGGTATCAAATATTGTCCAAGTGCCTCGTTTGTTAAACCATCTATTTTTGTTCCAAGCATTGCAACTTTTGTATTAAACGTTTCCATTAGTTTTTTGCCAAACGAAGCGGTCGCTCCTGGGCCGTTAATTTCAACCGATTGTATTTGAACATCTCCGTAATGACTTGCCATTCTCGTAACTGTAGAATACAAGTCGGCCTCACTGCTCGAGTAAACAACTGAGCTGCCAAGAATTTTTTCTCCTCTTGCGACAATAAAAATACTCGAGTTTTTACCGCCATAAAATACCAACTTCCCCACATCACCCGAAGAAGAAAGCCTTAAAAGAGAAAGTGACGGTGTTTCAATTACGATTGGGAACAAACCGGCAGCCGAAACTGCACCGACATATCCCATCAAAACATCTTTCCTGACTGCTACAAACAATATAACGTAACCAGTTTTGTTTTTATCAATAATTTTCCAATCTAAAATCGTTTCATTTTCCTCCCACGGTAAAAATTCTTGCGATTGCCATCTTACCGCCTCATCAATATCCTCCTTTTCAATGTCTGGTATATCAATCATTTTGGTAAATGTTGAAAACTCGGGTATTACTATCCCAACCGATTTTTCTTTGATTTTGTTTTTTGCCCATACCGCTCTGAGGAACTCCGCTAATTCATCGGGGTTTTTTACACTTCTATCGGAAATTATACCTTCAGGCATATTAAAACTTCCCGAAAGTTTAACTTTCTTTTTGTTGGGTGTTGTTTGAATTATCCTTACTTCATTAGAAGAAAAATAGATCGAAACAAATTTTTTATTTATCATGGCAGAGTTTCCGTTTAAATCGGATTAACTATTATTGATTATGACAAATAGGCTAAATAACCGCAAGGTACGGCATATCCGAAATCAATCGGTATAGCGCACACCACCGCACCCACTCAGCGATAACCAAAAGGTGAAGCATGTATGAACAAATACTAGACTTTAATATCTAAAGAGGGCATACTTTTATAAGCACCTGCCCATGAATGCAAAAAAACTACATAGTGGGCAATCACTCATTGGCGTATTGATTGCTCTTGCAGTAATGATAATTTTGGGGCAGGCTATTTTTACCCTGACCAGTACTTCATATCGGTTGGTCGGATTCAACAAAGCACGCATCGCCGCTCGCCATTTGGGACAAGAGCGTTTAGAAATTATCCGAAATCTACCTTACGAAGAAATAGGTACGCTCGGTGGAATTCCATCCGGAAGCCTTGCGCAAAACGAAACAGTTGTTTTGAATGGTCTGGCATATACGATAAAAACCAGTATTGTTTACGTGGATGATCCATTCGACGACCAAGCTCCTGAAGACATCTTGCCCATTGATTACAAACGAGCTCGAATTGATGTGTCCTGGGAAGGTTTATCTCCTTCAAGAAAAGCGCCTGTTGTTTTGGTAACCGACATCGCACCTCGCGGAATTGAAAATACCGACGGTGGAGGCACGCTGTCCATCCTCGTGTTTGATTCAAATGCAAATCCCGTACCACAAGCTCAGGTCCGAATACAAGCAGGAGGACTAACACCGGCAATCGATTTATCTCTACAGACAAACGATAATGGTAGAATTGTTCTCCCGGGTGCTCCGCAATGTCTGGAGTGTTACACCATCACTGCAACCAAAGAAAATTACAGCACCGATAAAACATATTCCAACGCTGAAGTTGCAAATCCGGACAAGCCACTCCAAAGCATTATAGAAGGTGAAATAACTGAAATAAGTTTTGCCATCGATGTTTTAAGTTCACTAAATATCGCAACTTTCAACTCCAGGGAATCCGGATTTTCTCCTCTAGCAAATACTTCGTTTACCCTCCAAGGGGAAAGAAGAATCGGAACAGATATAGACGATTATCCCGTCTTTAAGTTTATTGAAAATTTCTCAACAGACGAAAACGGTAACATTTCAATTGACAACTTGGAATGGGATAATTATTCGTTTATTGTTTCAAGCTCCGTAGTTTCAGGTAGCAATCCTCTTCTCCCCATACAACTACATGCAAACGAAACCGTGGATCTAAAAATTGCTTTGTCGAACCCTACTCCCAACAGCTTGCTTGCTGTATTTAGCGACGGAAACAATATGACGGCTTCGGTGTCTGCAGTTTTATCCAACAGCCTTGGATTTAACGAAAGCAAGTTCACCGGAGGAGTAAACGATCCCGATTTCGGTCAGGTTTTCTTCTCCAATCTTTCGGCGATGACATATAATCTCGCCGCAACCGCATCCGGATTTTTAGACTCCATATCAACCGTTAACGTCACTGGTCAGACAACAAGTAAAACAATATTGAATCCATTATGATAAAAACGAAAAACAGTGCCGGGATTACATTGATTGAACTATTGGTGGTTATGGGAATTAGCTTAATTTTAGGAGGTGGTGTGCTTGGCCTTCAATATATTCTGGCTCAGAACCAACAGTTGGCTATCGATAGCTACTATAACGTCGACACGGCAAACATAAATCTCAACACCATGACAAGGGAAATTAGAACAGCCAGGGTAAGCGCAACCGGATCGTATCCGATCGCAACAGCCGACGACAACGAGATCATCTTCTATTCTGATATTGATTTTGACAATGTCGTAGAAAGGGTGCGATACACGAGAAACGACAATGAGTTGGAAAAGGGTATTGTCAAACCTTCAGGGCAACCTGCAAGTTATGTAATTAGCAACGAAATTGTGAAATTGTTAACCGAAGATATTAGAAATGATGACCTTCCGATCTTTACATATTTTAATGGCGATTGGCCCATCGATATCATCAATAATCCACTCTCCAGCCCGCCGGTATTGTCGGATATCAAATTGGTTAGAATTTATCTTAAAGTAAACCAGAGTAGCGATCCTACAAGCGAAGACTTTATACTTGATTCATACACAACATTCAGAATGTTGAAAGATAATTTGTAAAACATGACTAAGTCGATACAAGGTTCAATCACACCAGCAATCCTGGTAATTGCTACTTCATTTCTGGTTGTGATGTATGGCATACTTTTCATCCTCACGCTTCAATTTGATTTTTCCAGACGACAAACAGCGTCCGAATCCGCTCTTAATATTGCCGAAGCCGGTGTAAACTATTATCGGTGGCATTTGGCTCACGACCCTGACGATCTAACCGACGGCACCGGTCAACCCGGACCATATGTCCACACCTACGTTGATCCTCAAGGGGATGAAATCGGGAAATATAGTTTGGAAATAGAATCACCCGACGACGGATCGTCCATGGTCACCATCAAGGCAACGGGGTGGCTTAATGAATATCCTCATGTGACAAGAACTATTGAAGCACAATATGGACAACCTTCTTTCACTCAGTATTCCTTTTCGTCTAATGCATCAACTTGGTATGGAACAAATATTACCGTCAACGGAAGAGTTCATTCCAACAACGGGGTAAGAATGGATGGAACTAATACTGCCCTAGTAACGAGCGCTAAGGAAACATATACGTGTGGCTCCGAAACCGGTTGTAATCCGTCCCGCACCAGACCGGGGGTCTGGGGTGTTGGGGGAGATCAGGGATTGTGGCAGTTTCCCGCACCGGCAATCGATTTCGATTCAATATCCTTTAATTATTCCAGCATGAAAGATGCTGCAAATAGTGATGGATTGTATCTAGCGCCTTCCGGCAGACAAGGTTATCATCTACTCTTTTTTAGCAACGGAACAGTACGTGTAAACACGGTCACGGGTACAAATTACTACAATGCATATACGCCCGACGATGGTTGTCAAAGAAGATATGAAAGAATCACGAACGAAAGCTTCAAGGGAACTTATTCACTTGGTGATACACCGATAATTTTTGCTGAAGACCATTTGTGGATAGAAGGAGTCGTCAGGGGTCGTACTACAGTTGTTGCTGCAAAATTTCCCATTGAATCAAACAACATGAATATTTGGATACCAAACAATATTACTTACAACGGCTATGATGGGTCTAACGCACTTGGTTTAATAGCTCAAAACGACATCTACTTCACCAGAAACATCCCCGAAAACTTCAGAGTGGACGCTGTTTTGATGGCTCAAACCGGAAAAGTAATTAGACACGGTTATCTCTCCACTTGTGGCAATACTACACAAGCCGTAAAAGACAGTCTTACTCTAAACGGATCTTTGATTTCGTTTGAAAAGTCTTATTGGAATTTCGGAACTCCCCCGTCGTCAGGATTTGAAACGCGCGAAGTCAATTATGACGCCAATCTTTTCTACAATCCTCCACCATATTTCCCGTCAACGGGAAATTTTGAATTTATTTCCTGGATTGAAAAGTAATCAAGTCTCACGCTAACTACTATTACACTTTTCTTTTCAAGACGTGTTTAGTCGAGTGAATTATCGGTTATTTAGAAAACTGACTTAGCTAAGATACTTTGCAACTTTTCCAACCAATTTTTAACTAACAAATTATTTGGTAAAAAGAAAAATAGTCGATAATGACTTTGCAACATAATTGACCGACTTTCCTTGCACTCGGGATTGCCACCAACATTTATCCTTTGACGGGTTTGAAATTTTTCAATTTATCCCACGGCTTAACACTTACGGGTTTTTATAAACAACTTTAGATCAAAGAGAAATTTATTCGATATTACATATCGTGTTGGAGATAACAGTTCTGCCGGTCACTAAAGTACCATACAAATCACAATCGGGTGGAGTTTGAACTGTTTTACTTCCTCCTTGCGTACCCGTAATTGTAGGGTTTGGAGTTGCGGTCGTCCCAAAAGGTAAAGTCGGTGTAGGATTGCCGGTGTAATCACCATCATCTTCATCGTCCTCGTCCTCGTCCTGATCAAAGTAGTCACCGATACCATCGTCGTCATCTCCGTCGTCATATTCTTGAAATATTTCCTCAATAATTTCACCGACCACTTCGTCGTCTTCGGACACATAAATGGTTACGATTTCTCCATCCAACCACAGTTTGATTTCATACCCATTCTCAAATTTCTTTCCTGGAGTTTTTTCCAGATACTGTCTTGCCGCCGCTTCCATACTGGCAAAAAAAGCATTTGTCCGACTGGGATCCCAGGTTTCATAAAAAACTCCTTCCTCCGAACGATATTCAATCAGTCCATTTTCATTGACAGTTACAACCCTGTCACCTCTCGTAATTTGTATTTGCCCTTTCTCAATCACATCTTTTTCTTTTCCCAATAAACTCATTACAACAAAAATTATCACTGCAACAAAAAATAACCCTAAGGAAATTAAAATTCCCGTCTTGGGTTGTTTGAGTATTTTTTTGATTTTTTTAGACATTAAAGATTGTCAAAACCACCGATTAAACTGTATATCGGAGTGATCATCATCAACACCAATCCCCCAACGGCCACACCAATCACGAGCATAAGAATCGGTTCAATTAAAGCTGTAACTCTTTTTAAGCTGTAATCCACTTCACTCTCGTAGAAATTTGACATTTCAGCCAAAACTTCACCCAAATTTCCGGATTTCTCCCCCGCCCTAATTGTTTGAATCACCGCCGTTGGAAATACTCTTTTTCCTGTAAGCAACATGTCCGATAACTGTTCTCCACGCGACACTCCTTCACAAAACTCAGCAGCTTTTGCCGCTAATTTTGGCGTCCTAAGAACTCCCGCAGATGTCTCTAGCGCAACGGTTATTGGTACTCCGCTTTGCAAAAGGGTTGAAATTGTTCTGGAATACCGTGCAACATCAATATTTATTACCAATGCTTTCACGAGAGGTAATTTCAAAAAGGCACGAAATATTAACGATCTGGTGGCTCTAATTAGAAAAAGGGAAATGGTTGCTATCAACACACCAACCATAATAAGAAGTGTTAGTAGTGTATTATTTCCAATGAAGTTACCCACAGAAAGCATAATCTTTGTTGCGGCCGGTAAATCAACATTTAGTTCGGTAAAAACACCTGAAATTTTAGGAAGGACAAACGTAATCATAATAACAGCATTTCCAAGCATTGCTATTACGATAATTATTGGATACATCATCGCTCCTTTAATTTTTTGATCCAGTTCGTGTGATGCAAGTAATTGCTTTGACAAATAGTCAAAAGACTGATCAATTGTCCCCGTCTTCTCACCTGCTTTTACCATGGTTAGAAAGAAATTATCAAAGTCTTTTTTGTATTTCGATAGAACACTAGACAAACTTGCCCCCTTTCTTATTTGAAAGGAAACATCAAAAAGTATTTTTTTGAGTTTGGGATTTTTGGTTTCCTCGCGGATATTATCAACCGCTTCCGTCATCGGAAGACCGGCTCTTAACATTGTCGCCATAAATCTACAGAAGGCGGCTTTTTCCGATATCTTAATACTTCCCCCAATTGAAGCGTTGAATCTCTGTTGAATATTTTTTATTGTTAATATCTTAAAACCATTGGAGCCGATTATCGAAGCGGCTTCTTTCCTCGAACTCGCTTGTACAACATCCTCAACTACTTTTCCTTTACTGTCTTTTGCTTTGTAAGAATAAAGTGGCATGTAACAATTATTATTAGTTTTCCTGAACTACTCTTAGTACTTCCTCTATTGTTGTTAAACCGGCAGAGACTTTGTTTATTCCGTCTTGCAGCATCGTTGTCATGCCCGCTTCTACTGCAGCATCCTGGATCGCATCTCCGGTCGCTTTTTGTACTATCAACGAACGGATATTTTCCGCTACGCTGATCACTTCGTATAAGCCGACTCTTCCTTTGTAGGGTTTAATATTCTCGTTTTCGGAATTTCCTCGATAAAACTTTTGTCCCTTTAGATTAACGTTAAATACTTTTTCAAATTTTTTAATCAGATCAGGTTCAGGAGTATATTTCGTAACCGCCTCAGGGTTAATTTTTCTCACCAAGCGTTGTGAAATAACACAATTAAGGGTCGACGCCAAAAGAAAATCTTCGATACCCATATCAAGTAATCGTGGGATTGCGCCGGCAGCTGTATTGGTGTGCAAAGTTGATAAAACCAAATGCCCCGTTAGAGCAGCGTGGACAGCAATTTCGGCTGTTTCTTTGTCGCGGATTTCACCAACCATGATAATGTCCGGATCATGACGAAGTAAGGCTCGAAGGCCTGCGGCGAAAGTTAATCCCGTCTTGTCATTTACTTGGATTTGACTTACACGTCCGACACCGTATTCGACAGGATCTTCGATCGTACATACTTTGACATCAACCGTATTTAACATATTTAAGATTGAATACAGGGTTGTTGTTTTACCCGATCCTGTTGGCCCTGTTACAAGTATCATGCCATGCGGTTTTGTAATATTTGACTTCACAATCTCCAAACTGGAGCCGGTTAACCCAAGCTCCTCCAAACTATATGGCCGCTGAGATTCATGCAATACCCTCATAACGACGTTTTCTCCATAAAAACCGGGGATGACGGAAATACGCAAAGCAATAACCTCCTCATTTATTGTAAATTTGTAGCGTCCATCCTGGGGAATTCTGTGTTCATCAATTTTCAAAAACGACAAAATTTTTATTCTCGCGACAAGTGCTTCTTCAATACCACGGGGATGTTTAATTATATCTCTCAACATTCCGTCAATACGAAAACGTACAACCACCTGATCTTCTTGTGTTTCTATGTGAATATCTGATGCTCCTTCGGCTATCGAATAAGCTAAAATTGTGTCCAATATCTTGATAACAGGAAGTTTCTCCGCCGCCTTTTCCAAGCTCTCGTCACTTTTTTTTGCTTTTTTTAGATTTTCACTAATTACTTCATCGAAATCTTTTTTAATGTCATGCTTATAACCACCAAGTGCTTTAGTTACATCCTTTGCGCTTGCATAAAAAGGGACTATGTTTAGCCCGGTATGCCGTTTCGCAAATTCCAATGCTTCAAAATCTTTCGGATCTGCCATGGCAAGACTTAGGGTGTTGCCCTCTTTTTTAAATGGAATAATGCGATAATTTAATGCTAACTTTTCCGGAATCAGGTTGATTACTTCCTGCGCTATGTGCACTCTCGACAAGTTAACGCTATCTACTCCAAAGTGATCTGCAATCAACGACCCAAGCGCGTCTTCGCTTAAAAAGCCTTTGAAAATTATTGTGTCTGCGACGTCTTTACCTAACTCTCTTGCGTCACTTGCAATTTCATCATAGTCAGCCTCAGAAATATAACCTGAATCAATAAGTACATCACGGAGCGTTTTTTCGGACAGTTTCATATGTGTTAATTATTAACGATTGGCACAAGAGCCTTTATATCATAATAAAGTATACAACGATTAAAAGCACACGGTATAGACTAGGATAGTCATTTGTGGAGGATGATACTCTTTTTTGTTAGCGAAATTGCGATAAAAAAAAATACTCTGGAGGGTAGTAAGCCAGGTTCTGTTTCACTTCTAATAAAACTATTAGAAAAACAATCATCTATCTAAGCCCTCATCTTCTAAACGTCCCGTACGGTCGGGAAGGCTACCTCAAACGTTTAATTCGGAGGTTGCAGCGGGGAGGATTGCCCGTTTCACCCCCAGTAAAGTAATTAACTTCTTTGGGAATCGTCTCTGTTGCTCTTAAATTCTGTCAATTCAGAATTCATGTATAAAAATATACCACTAGCCCTCTCAGGTCACGGCTTACACCGCGCACCCTGCCTTCTGCTGCCTGGACTTTCCTCTCCATCTTTGATCTATTAAAATATTTCAAGAAGGAGCGATTGTTCTTCCTCCAGAGTAGCCGTATTTTACCACACTGAGCTTACTTTTTATAGCGAAATGAGTACGCGTTATGAAGAAATTCTCTTTGCCTGCATATATTCTCTAACAAGAAGTTCGATAATTATTACAACGGGAACGGATATGAAAATACCCACAATCCCCGCCAATCTAAATCCAACCGTTAATGCAAGCAGGGTAACGATAGGGTTTACTTTTGCCGACCTTTCCATCACTTTAGGGACAATAAGATAATTTTCAAGTTGTTGCACCAAAAAATACAATGCAATAACTGCAAGCGCCATCACCGGAGAAACACCAAATCCAATTACGACAGCAGGCGCAGCAGCTATGAATGGACCTAAATACGGAACAATCTCAAACATACCAGCAATAATAGCAAGCGGTAAGGCAAGTGGTACTTGCAAAAACATTAGACCGACGTAAATAATAATAAAAATGATAAGCATTAACGAAGCCTGACCTAACATCCAACCTCCCAATCTTTTTTCTAATATATTGATTATTTTTTCGAATTCTTCTACCGACTTACCGCCAAACACATTTTTCAACTGCTCCGGAAATCTATCCCGGGCTAAAAGCATATAAAAGGCAAATATCAAAACCGCAACAATGTTTAGAATATTAGAAAATATCGCAATCGCACTTTTGGCAACATAACTAGGTAACCTGCCAATTTGCGACAAAGTTTCAACGAGTATTTTCTCACCCAGTATGCTTGATTGACCGATCGACTCATACAGACCAGGTGCAAGCAAGGCAAGTCTGGTCGATTGATCAACCAAGGCGGGAACTACACCGGCAAGAGACAGTCCAAAAACGGTGATCACAAGAATATATGCAACAAGAATTGACAATGCTCTGGGAATTTTAATCTTCTGAAGTCTCGTAACAAGCGGATTCATAATAATTGTTATGAGCGAGGCTACAAAAAGCATCAGAATTATGTCCCGTATCAAAAAAACGAGCCACAAACCTAATACAAAAATTGTCGTAAAAATTATTGTTTTATGTGATATTTCGATTGTTAATTTTCGCATGTGTATTCCTGATTATGCCATTTTTTTACGTTTTCTTCTACCTTGTGATAATACTTCTTGTCTTCTATGTCATACCAGGCTATGTGTTTTTGTTTTCTAAACCATGTCATTTGTCTTTTAGCATAAACATGTTCAGCACGTTTCCACATCGTTGCGGCTACTTGTCTGGTCACAGTATTGTTTAGTGCCAAAAGCCACTCTTTGTAACCGATTGTCCTTGCCGGAGCCTGATTGATATATCCTTCCTGTGCCAACAACGCCATTTCCGCGTCTAATTCAGGACTAATGCGCATCATAACTCGTTGGTCAATTCTATTGTTCAAATTTTGCCTGTCAGACATAGTCAACCCTATCCAAAAGGCATCGTATTTGGGTTGTGGTTTCCGGTTCTCCAATTCTCCTAAATGTTTGGTGACCTCTATGGCTCTAATTAACCGTCGAGGATTTTTTTGATCCGAAGAGTTAAGCGACATAGCTTTACGAGGGTTAATCAACAACAGCATTCGATACAGGTCGGCAGCCGACGTATCAGTAAGCTGATCTCGCAATTCGTTATTTACCGGTACGCGCGCTGTCTGAATTCCGTCTACCACCCCCGATATGTAAAATCCCGTACCACCAACCAGTATCGGTAATTTATTTCTACTGATAATATTCTCAATTATTTTTTCCGTTACTTCCATAAAGGAAGAAACGTTAAAATTGTAACTTGGATCCACTAGATCGTAACCCCAAATCCGAATATTATCGGTCTCCCAATATCCAACATTACTTCCATTAAACTGAATAGCTGATGATAACCAAACTGCTTTGTCGGGGATATCTTTGCCGGTTATGACATTCATATATTTGTACACCTGCCGTGAATCGGCTGAAATTAGCTCCCCGTTAAATTTCTTAGCCAAATATAACGCGAGGTGTGTTTTGCCGGTCGCAGTTGGCCCACATATCACCAACAGTTTGTTCATGGTGATATTATACCAATTATTCGCGTCTTTATAAGTAATTTAATTTCTCTTAATTGGCAATTCAACGTTATTTATCGCGTGGATAAAGTTGTCTTACCTCCGAAGGCGGAATAAAGGCGCCACGGACCTTGGTTCACGGAGTATCATTAATTAAATTATAATTTGTTATAATCCAAACATGACATCTTTTCGAGGTAGAAAATTACACAATGAAGCGGAAATCGCCAGAGAAAAAAAGCAGGATTTTATAAAGTCGCTGCAAATTCTTGATGAAGCAATTTTAGTATACGAAAAAGATGGCGACCTACAAGGTTTCTCGGAAGCGCTCCAATCAAGGTCATCCGTTTTTAAGCATCTTTATCAGCAAACCGGCGACGCCGCTTTTTTGGTTGTCGCAAAACACGATTCCCTCGCAGGAGTTGAAATTGCAGAAAGTTTAACCGACAAATCGGCACTAGCAATGTCTTATCGCGGAGCAGCAAAGGTGTTTGAACAACTTTTAGATTGGGAAAATGCCCAGAAGTATTTCCAGATGGCTGTTAAAGCATTCGCACAAAATCCCCCCAAAGAAAACGCGCGCCCGGCGGTCTTGTATGACATGAAGGCTCATCTGGGATATGCGACATTTATGTTTAGACAAAAGAAAATTGGACTTAAGATTATAAATGATGCAATAAAAAACTTACTTAATGATTTAA
Organism: Candidatus Woesebacteria bacterium; assembly: GCA_016700095.1. Classification (NCBI taxonomy): domain Bacteria; phylum Candidatus Woeseibacteriota; species Candidatus Woesebacteria bacterium. Next base: position 1,218,896 of record CP065002.1, read on the forward strand.
CCGAGGAAAAGTATAACAGGGATGTTTGGCTTTCAGGTGCTTACATGCGCCTTGCGACTATGCTATGGTACACCGATAAAAACAAGGCTAAAACCAGTCTTGATCAAGCTGAGGCAATCATCAACTCAAATTCCGATCTTACGCTTCGGTCGAGCCAACTAAAGAAGTTGAAAAGTAAACTTGGAGTCTAAAGAACCTTATACCAACAGTCTATTTCTTCACCTGGCGTTTTAATTTCTTCCCGGGAGTAAAACTGGGATACGGATGTGGTTTAATATTTACCAGTTTCTCAGTGTTAGGAATTTTTACTGTTTTTCCTTCCATTCTAATTGTCTTGAAGGTTCCAAATCCGGATATCAAAACTTTACTGTCTACACCTTTTGATAAAAACCTACCGATTTCATCAAAAATTACCTCAACGGCTTCGGTGGCTGCTCTTTTGGGCATATGAGCCTTGCGAGCAACAATCTCTATCAATTCGCCTTTTTTCATCTTTGCCATATCTAGCTTGAGAGGATATTAGAAAAGAATAATTTTGTCAAGTGCTATGCAATTATCGAGCTGCAGTAGTTTCCATAGCTCTAACTTCTCTGACAACGGTAACTTTAATTCTTCCGACGTATTCCGCTTCCTTTTCAAGTCTTCGAGCAACTTCTCTTGCCAATATGGTGATCGCATCGTCATCTACTTCTTCTGGTTTAACAATTATGCGCACATCTCTTCCGGCTTGAAAGGCATATGCTTTATCAACTCCCTTAAAGCTTGTCGCAATATCCTCAATTTTGTCCATTCTTTTCAAATAGTCTTCGTGAGGTTCGTATCTGGCTCCGGGCCTTGAGCCGGACACCGCATCTGCAATCCAAACGATTACCGACTCAACTGCTGAAAATGGTTTATCTTCATGGTGTTCGGCAACGGCATTAATTACTCCCTTGGGAAACCCGTGCTTTTTTAACAATTTAACGCCTAATTCAATATGGGTTCCTTCGTCTTCGGTGATCACTTTTCCAATATCAGCGAGCATACATCCCAATCTGGTTACTTCGACGTCTGCACCGATTTCATTTGCTATCGCCACGCCAATCTTTACTTCTTCAATCGTATGTACGGCAAGATTTTGACCATATGAAGTTCTAAACCTAAACCTTCCAAGGAGCATAATTATTTCGTTGGGTAAATTAAATACTCCGCATTCTTCGGCAATTTTTTGACCTTCTTCCATGAGGATATCATCCATTTGTGTTTTGGTCTTTTTGACAACATCTTCAATGCGTGACGGTTGAATCCTGGTATCTTTTAGTAATTCAACAAGCGAACGTCTTGCTATTTCACGTCGAATTGAATCAAAGGAAGAAATTCGGATAGAATTACCCTCATCCAGCTCCAACTCAACTCCGGTTGCTTTTTCAAATGCTCTAATGTTTCTGCCTTCACGACCAATTATTCGACCCTTTACGTCTTCATCGGCAACAGGAACCGTAGAAACCGTATAGTCTGCTGAATAAGTCGTTGCTCCATTTTTCATAGCCATTACCAAGATTTCTTCCGCTTCTTTTTTACTTTCGGCTCGTATTTTTTCTTCCGCGGCTCTTATTCTTTTGGCGATCTCGCCCTTTAATTCCCGTTCAATTTCGGCAAGTAACGTTTTTTCTGCTTCACCCGGAGTCATTTTGGAAATTCCGGCCAGTAACTGTTTTACTTCCGCTTCACGCAAAGCCAACGCTTCTTCTTTTTTTGCAAGCTCTTTTCTTTCCGATTTTATTTCGGAAAGTAATTCCTTCAATTCTTTGTCATCGGATTTATCCATAGGTTAATTTATAAAACAAGTGAAGCAAGGAAACACAACCCTTAAGAAAGACTTTTCAAGGGAAAATTAGTTTTAACAAAGTAATATCTGTTAAAGATAATCCTCTTCTTCACATTCATATTGTACTTTTTGTACCCTTTTTAGTCAAACGACTTTTTTTATTGTTTCCCAACTAAACCCTTTTCTGGCTAAATATTCAGTTTTTTTCTTTTTTGCTTCGAGTTTTCCTAAATTCCGCCATTTGTAATCGCGTTGTGCGATCAATCGTGAAGCATGTGATACGTCGTCCGGCATTTTTTTACTAAATATTTCATCAATTACTTGCTTGCTTATTCCCTTATTGTGAAGTTCAAACTCCAGTTGCCTTTTTGATCTGGGGCGAAAACTTTCTCTTTGATCAATCCACCAATTAGCAAAATTTAGGTCGTTAAGCAATTCCAAACTCTTTAGTTTATCAAACACCTTTTCATGGCTCTCGGATGGTACTTTCTTTCGTTGAAGCCAATCATAGATTTCCTTCTCACTCCGTGGCCGCATTGTACAAAAAGCTATCAAGCGATTGATCGTATTACGGTATTGTCCTTCATTGATAAGATTATTGATTTCGTCATTGGAATAAACATTTCCAACTTTTATCTGACTTATAACAAAAGTTTCCAAATCCAAACCAAACCCAAATTTGTTGTCCAGGTAAACATTAACTCTGTTTTTGGTTTTCTGGGGTTTTATGGCAGTGATCGACGGCATAAATACAATTTTACAGTAATAGTAAAGATTTCGGAAAATGTAATAATTATCTCATAGCAAACTAAGTTTCTTGACACTTCATCTACCAAAAACTGCCGTGTTATTAAAAATTAGTGTCCACGTATCTTCAAAATTCGAAGATCGGTACTGATAATCTTAGTGGGGAAGTAAAATTAGATCAGATTTCACTATCAAGAGAAGTAGCGTTTCCATTATCGGCTTCCCCTAACTCCTTTGGTATTTCTTTGCCGGAACTTGCTCTTGCTAAAATTTTATTTTCAATTTCTTTCGCAATTTTAGCATCGTTTTTCAACAAAGCCTTTGCACCCTCCCTGCCTTGTGCCAAAACTTTTCCATCCAGATAATAAAATGCCCCTTTCTTTTGTAAAATATTCAAATCACAACCCACATCCAAAAGCCCTCCAGATCTAGAGATGCCTTCACCCGACATAATATCAAGTTCCGCTACCCTAAGTGGCGGGGCGACCTTATTTTTGACAACTCTCACTCTGTGCCGTGAACCAATTACTTCATCTGCATCTTTTAGAATCTCAATTCTTCTGATGTCCAGTCTAACGGATGAATAAAACTTCAACGCCAATCCACCTGGTGTTGTTTCAGGGTTTCCAAACATTACACCTATTTTCTGTCGAAGTTGGTTGGTAAAAATTAGAATCGTTTTTGATTTCGAAATAGCACCTGTCAACTTTCTCAACGCCTGACTCATGAGTCTCGCTTGGAGCCCAATTACGGCATCTCCCATTTCACCCTCCAATTCAGCGCGCGGAACCAAAGCGGCTACGCTATCGACAACAATTACATCAAGTGCACCTGACCGAATAAGCGTTTCTGTGATTTCCAAAGCTTGTTCACCCGTGTCCGGTTGCGATAACAATAAATTATCAAGATCAACCCCAATTGCCTCAGCCCACGTCGGATCGATTGCATGTTCCGCATCCACAAAAGCACACTGTCCGCCTTTTTTTTGTGCCTCGGCAATAACATGAAGAGCAATTGTTGTTTTTCCTGATGCTTCAGGTCCATAAATTTCTACGATACGACCCCGGGGAATACCACCGACACCCATAGCCAAATCCAAAGCAATTGATCCGGTTGGAATTACATCTATCTTTAAATGCGAGTCTGCACGTTCTCCAAGACGCATAATAGATCCTTTTCCATACTGATTTTCTATTTGATCCATCGCGATTTTTATCGCCTGAAGCTTTGATGCAGAGTCGTTTTGTTTAGTTACCGAACCTGTTTCTTTCTTCTTTCTTGCCATACTGGTATTCTTGTAACATACCGAGAAAATAAAAACAACAGGTAAATTACCTTATAGTTATACATAAAATGTATGTACCAGAAATTACTCTTACACATTAAACTATGATTAAGTATCGCTATTGCCCTCAGTGTAAAAACAAGCTAGATAAGAAAGGCCCCCACTTTCTGTGCAAAGAATGTGAAGTAACGATTTATACAAATCCCAAACCGACTGCGTGTGTGTTTATAGTAAATAAAGGTAAAGTGCTTATAAATAAACGCGCAGTTCCTCCTAAAGCAAATACCTACGATATTCCAGGGGGATTTTTGGAGCCAGGGGAAAGTCCATCGGAAGCAGCCATACGCGAAATCAAAGAGGAAACCGGTCTTACTATCAAATTGCTTGCCATTGTTGGCATCTACAAAGAAGTTTATGACGGCTACGATCTTATTAATATATTTTATGCAGGTGAAATACTAAGCGGCAAACTAACCGCCGCGGACGACGTGAAAGATTTGGCGTGGGTTCGAATTGATCAAATTCCAAAAATGGGTTTTAATAGCGTTAATCAAGCAGTCGATGATTTCAAAATTTGGCACCAAAATATATCTTCAAAAAAAGTCTGAAATAGTCTATACTTTACGTTATGGAACTGCTTGTAATTCTTTTCGTTGTTTTTTTGATTCTCATTGCCTCTCTCAAACAAATTAATGAATATGAAAGAGGGGTCGTATACACAATGGGGAAATATTCCGGAATAGTAAACCCAGGCTGGAGAATAGTTATCCCCATTTTCCAAACTTTTTTAAAAGTGGACATGCGTACCAAGGCAGTTGATGTACCCAAACAGGAAACAATTACCAAAGACAATGTAAGTTGTAAAATGAATGCTGTCATTTATTACAAAGTTGCGGATGCTGCAAAAACTATCAATGAGGTCGAAAATGTGTATTGGGCAGTAAGTCAACTTGCTCAGACCACCATGCGCAGGATTGTCGGTGAAGTTGAGCTTGATGAGTTATTACAAAACCGTGAGAAGGTAGCAAGCGCGATACTCAAAATTATTGATACCATGACTGACCCTTGGGGGATTGACGTCGAAAGCGTTGAGTTAAAAGATATGGAACTTCCCGACAACATGGTTAGAACCATGGCAAAGCAAGCCGAAGCCGAAAGAGAAAAAAGGGCAACAATAATTAGTAGCCATGCGGAAGTGCAAGCGGCGGATAATTTAGCTCATGCCGCAAAGATTATGGCGAGTTCCCCCGGAGCACTACATCTTAGGACGTTAAATTCAATAAACGATATTTCGTCTGATGAGTCAAATACCGTAGTTTTTGCGGTACCACTTGAGATCCTACGGGCAATCGAGGGATTGGGCAACATTCTTCCTAAAACTTCTAAAAAGTAGGTGATTTTACTTGGTCGGGGTACTGAGAATCGAACTCAGATCGGACGGCCCCCAGCCGCCCATTCTACCACTAAACTATACCCCGCAATACTTCGTAACGCTTATTATAGCAGTATAAAAATTACAATCGTAAAATAAAATGTTTTTTGGCTGGTTTTCCTACATTAAGGAAACATCATAGAATTTCTGCTAGTATGAATTAACGATGAAAATAAAATCGTTTAATAAACTAGTTTTTTCAATTTTAGTCTGTCAGTTGGCTGGAATAATCGGTTCGGTCTTTACGATTAGTTCGATTGAAAATTGGTATATCTTATTAAACAAACCTTTCTTTAGCCCACCAAACTGGATCTTTGGTCCAGTGTGGACAATTCTTTATACCTTGATGGGGATTTCACTATACCTTGTATGGACGTCAAAAAAAGGTTCTAATGCAACCGATAAAGCGTATACGGTATTTACTGCACAACTTATTCTGAATACTATCTGGTCAATTATTTTTTTTGGCTTAAGAAATCCTTTCTTGGCACTAATCGTAATATATATAATGCTCTTGGCAATAATTCTTACGCTAATTCAATTTAGAAAAATTAGTATTTTGTCAGCGAAGCTTCTAGTTCCTTATTTGGTGTGGGTTTCTTTTGCAAGTCTACTAAATCTAGCTATCGTAGTACTTAATTAATTACATCCAAACGCGGTTAAACATTGGTTTTTTTCGTCTCCCTCGGGAATTTGATCACATAACGAACAATCAACTTCTTGGTTATTCCCAACCCCTGACTCGTTCAATTGCAACATTCCTTCCGACAAATCAGTAAAGACAATATTAACAGGAGGAACAAAAACTGAATTATCCACTTTCCAATTGTCGCAATCAAAGTTCATATTGGTATCATCGGTCAATACGCTTTTTTCTCCTGTCGACATATTTTCTCCAAAGATATCCTTCACGTCCGGATCGACTTTTGTCTTGAAACCACCTTGACCGTCGGTCCAAATGTAACTATATTCATCGTCACGAATTACTCCGCCGGATTGCGAAGTGCCGTCAGCTAGTTGATAAGTAAAATCCCCCCGCAGTTTTGTTCCCGAATTGTTTATATACACTTTTCCGCTGTTTTTATTACCCGATTCATCGATTTGATTGAATGAACAAGTATAATCTTTACCGAGACTTAATAAATCAGAAAGTTTTCCGTTTAACTTATTTCCTTGCGATCCGGCTTCATTTGTTGTTGTACTTATATTAGTTTCAGAATCTTTGTTACCTGGAGCTTCTTTCAACAAAAAGTATCCGCCAGCACCCAAGATCATAACAGCCAAGAATATACCGATGATCAAATTCTTATTCATTGTCTTTATTATATCGAACTATTGAAAATATTCAATTATGTATAAAACTATTGTTGAACTTGCACTAAACCGCGTCATGACAATCTTTGTGTTACTGACCCTAATCATTATTGCATAGTGTGTCAGATATATTGCTCCGCTACTTTTTTAATAGATAGTAGAAACGTTTATTGACTTTCTATAAATGCCATTTGACTTTTTAAAACACGGCAAAACACATGTTATACTTCAATATGCAAAAATCATCTCCAAAAACTCGATGGAATTTACAAGTGTTGTATCGAAACGATAACGATCCAAAAATTGTTAGTGATCATCAACTAATCGACAAAGTTGTCACTAGTTTTGCAAGCAAATGGAGTGCCAGCAATAAATATTTATCAAGTCCCAAGTCACTTAAACAAGCATTGGATGATTACGAAAATATTTTCAGACATTATGGTTTAGGCGGTAAGGAATGGTATTACTGGAATTTGAAATATTCACAAAATCAACTTGATGTAAAAACAAAAGCGCGCTTGAATAAAGCAATCGAGTTTGCCAGATGTAATCAAAATAAACTTCAATTTTTCGAATTGAATTTGGCAAAAATCAACAATAAAAAGCAGATTGAATTTTTGGAAGCGGAAATATTACGACCCTACAAACATTTTTTAGAAAAAATATTTAGAGACGCTAAATATCAGCTATCCGAAAAAGAAGAGAGAATAATTAATCTCAAATCTTCGGTAGCGCGAGAAAACTGGACAAAAATGACTTCCAGTCTTTTGTCAAAAGAAGAAAAAGTTGTTGCGGGTGAAGACGGTAAACGTACAAAACTTACTCTTACCGAATTACTGCCCTTGCTGCAGAGTACCAGCAAAAAGGTGCGAGATGAAAGCGCTCTGGCAATTAACGAAATATTTTCCAAATATATCGATGTAGCAGAACATGAAATTAATTCGTTTTTGCAGGATGTTAAAATCGAAGATGAATTACGGGGCAGGATTAGGCCGGACCTCCAGAAACACTTAGCAGATGATCTTACAAGTGAAATAGTAGACAATCTTGTCGATTCGGTCAAAAAAAGGTTTTCTATATCTAAAGACTTTTACAAACTAAAGTCCAAACTCCATGGAGTGAATAGACTTGCCTATCACGAACGCAACATCGACTATGGAAAAACAAACACAATCTATTCCTTCAATAAGGCAACGTCTTTGATTACTGATGCATTTAGCTCACTTGATCCGAAATTTTCACAAATTTTCTCACACTACTTACAAAACGGGCAGATTGACGCTTTTCCTAAAAAAGGTAAAACGGGTGGAGCTTTTTGTCTATATAATCTACCAACCCAGCCGACATATATTCTTTTAAATTTCTCAGGCAAATTGGAAGATGTATTAACTATGACTCACGAAACGGGTCATGGAATAAACGGCGAATTAATGAGAGAAAAGCAAAACTCGCTAAATTTTGGAACTCCGCACGCAACAGCTGAGATTGCAAGTACCTTTTTTGAAAATTATGTTCTGGAAAAAGTCGTGAACGATGTCGACGACGAAACAAAATTGGCTCTCAAAATTAAAACACTTTCAGATAGTATAAACACAATTATTAGACAAATCGCCGCAGATCTTTTCCAACGTGAATTACATGCTTCGTTTAGAAAAAAGGGTTATTTGTCAAAGGACGAAATCGGCAAAATATTCCAAAAACATATGGCTTCATATATGGGGCAATTTGTTGAACAATCGCCAGGAAGTGAAAACTGGTGGATCTATTGGCACCATATCCGAAGCCCATTTTACAATTATCAATATGCCTTTGGCTTGTTGATCGCGAAGTACTTACTAAAAATTGTGAAAGAAGACAAAAACAATTTGGAGAAAGTTAAATACTTTTTGTCGGCAGGAATGGAACAATCCCCGGTGGAAATATTTAATAATATTGGACTTGATATAACTAGTAAAAAGTTCTGGGATCAAGGAATGGATGAGATTCAAAATTCATTGAATGAAAGTAACATACTTGCCAAAAAAATAGGAAGGATCTAGGCGACTCTTTCTTTGAGAGCTTGATAATAAAGTTCCAGATAATCTCCTGCTTTCTGCCAGTGCTTTTCCCCTAATCCACTTTCGGCCATGTTCATTTCAAGATTTGCCAATACCCTAAGGTGTGCCACTTTCGTTGCTTGATAGTTACTCATTCTGTAAACTTCGGAATACAGTTTTCTACCCGTATCTTCTACATTGCCAGCGGCATGGGCGTCTTTGGTTTCACTAATTTCTTTCCAAAATTTTACCTGTAAACTAGCAGCAAGCTTAGGTTCAAAAGCAAGCTTTACTTCGTCTTTGATCAATATGTAAAATTCTAAAATATTTTTTCTTGCTTCTACCCATTTGCTTTTTCTCCCCATCAAGACAGCTTGCATCATGTATTTTGCAGCTTTGGTTGACAAGGCATAAGACATACCAAACTGTTCTTTGAGGTGTTGAATTGCATATTCTCTTAATTTAGTTCCTTCGGGAATATTTTGTAAACGCCACCATTTAAGTTCCAAATCCGCAATCACCTCAGGTTTAAATTTAAAATGAGCAACCTTGTCTTTACCGCCAAATCTTCTTCTCCTTCTGCTGTAATCAATTATTGCATTCTTTAGTTTTTCAGTATTCATGTCGGGAAGATGGTCCGGTTCGAAGTAAAACTCAGCATAAGTCATTTGCCAAGGCATTAGACCACTTGTTCGCTGCTCACCTGAAGTTCTAATAAAAAGATCGGGGTAAGGATATGGTTGTCCGGAAGTATCCAAATATGAACTAAAAAGATCTTCGTCAAGGCTTGCGGGGTCGACGCCATCTTTAAGCATCTTTTGAACTGCACGAATTATTTCGTCTCTTCCGCCATAATCAAAAGCTAAATTCAATACATGTTTATTGTAATGTCTGGTTTCGCTTTCGGCTTTTTTAATCCATTTCACTAAATCTCTGGGGAGGCGGTCTTTTCTACCAATATGAACAAACCTTACTTCCTCCTCGTGCGCATTCTTCAATTCGACTTGGATATTTTTTTTAACAATCGCCATAATCTTTCTTACTTCCTGAGGTGGTCGTTTCCAATTCTCAGTTGAAAAACCCCACAATGTGATTGTGTGCACACCAATTTTTCTGGCACTATCAATCACTTCGCGAATTGCCCTCCCGCCCGCTTCGTGTCCCTTGTTTTCCGGTAACCCGCGCGACCTTGCCCATCTACCATTTCCATCTAGCACAACGGCAATATGATTGGGAATAATTGTCCCCTTTGGTAAACGAATCGTTTCTTTTGTTTCCATGTCAGAAATTATAACACGAATAAATACATTGATATATTTATATTGTATAATCCATAAAAATGAGTTCAATCCAGGACATCGTCACGAAAACTGAAAGCAAAATTGCTAAAGATGCCAAGATTACTTTGATTGAATTTGTAGACAAAATCAATTTGCAATTAGAGGCATATTTTGACAAAGAAATATCCAATGTATTCGGTGTCAGCAACAAGCAAAGGAAACTTTCGAAACACATTTTGGAACATATAAAAGAACACAATATGCGCCCCTGTAAAAGACTCAGGGGGTCTTTTGTTTACTACGGATATAAACTTCTGGGAGGCAAAAATACTAAAGAAATATTGAAAACTTCAATGTGTGCAGAACTTATTCAAACTGCACTCCTCATTCATGATGATTTTATGGATCAGGACGACGTAAGACGTTACAAACCAACCACCCACAAATATTATCAAAGTATCCATAATAATAACTACAAATACGGAGATCCAATTCATTATGGCGATAGCATGGCAGTAGACGCTGGAGACGTGGCTCTCATGCTTGGTTTCGAAATATTAAGTAACAGTAAATTTGACTCGAGTCTAAAAACAAAAGCAATGTCTAGCTATTTAAGAGGAATAGGAAATACAGCTCTTGGTCAGGCATACGATATTACACTGGAAGCGCGAGGTAGTATGGATGAACAAGACGTCTTAGACCTGCACCATGCAAAAACAGCCATATATACATATATCAATCCTCTGCAAACGGGTGCAATTTTAGCAGGTGCCAATGAAGATGATCTTTCGATTATTAATGAATATGCAACATTTGGAGGAATTGCATTTCAAATACAAGACGATGTTTTAGGGTTGTTTGGTGATTCAAATAAAACAGGAAAATCAGCACATGCAGATCTCAAAGAAGGAAAGGTAACACTTCTGACTATTTACTCTTTCAACAACGGTACGGCAAAACAAATAAAAATGCTCAAAAAAATATGGGGAAATAAGGACATCACCGAATCGGATGCCGAAATAGCAAGAAAGATAATAATTGACACAGGTGCCTTGGAACACTCGAAACAAATTTCAATAAAATACGCCAAAAAAGCGCAACGTGTCATTCCAAAAATGAAAAAAAAGGGATGGAATTATCAGGCGATTAATTATTTAGACGGAATAGCACAGTACATGATTGAAAGAGATCTTTGAATTATCTACAGTCTTTAATCAATTCCAGCGGAAAGTTAATTCCATTATTAAAATCGTTTACAACTTGTAAAATCCCTGGTCGTAATTTACAACTTCCTTTAATTAAATTGTCTACTGTTTCAAACTTGGCATTTCCAATATCACTTCCATCGATATGTTGTAAATCAATTTCATCATTCGTTTCAGCCGAAAACGCTACTCCAAGTGCACCTTTTATTAAGTAGAGTCCGATTACATTCTTAACAACAATTTCCTTAATTCCCGTTTCTTCTGCCACTTCCCGCTTTATAGCCTCTATTAGAGATTCATTCTCCTCAACATGACCGGAGGGCAATCCATACATCCCACTTTCTTTGCCAAGATTTGCTCGTGCACGCTTTTCTTCTACAATTACAATTCGTGACATATCCGATTTATTGTATAAAACTACCCCGACACCAGTTATTACATTGTTCATTAATTATATTTTATAAGTTGTGCTTTGCTGAGGTGCGACAAACTATTTACTCCCAATCCAAACATCGTTGTTTTCAACTCCAATCCCAATCGATCAATCATATCTTCCACCTCTTTAGTCGATTGAAGTGCCGCTTGTGCAAATGGCGTAGCTAATCCAACCATGTCACTACCAAGTGAAATTGCTTTTGCAATATCAATCCCATTTCTTACTCCGCCACTTCCTAAAATGGTCATCTTTCCTCTTTTCTCAACTTTCACTTTTTTAGCCATATTAATTGACTCGGTTGTTGGTATTCCCCAGTTACTAAATAGTGTTCCTAGATTCCTATCCGCCTTTCCTCGCATTGCTTCGACATATGACCAATTTGTCCCGCCCCAACCTGCAGTATCAAATATTCGTATACCAATGTTATATAACCTGCGAATTACACCATCGGACAAACCAAATCCGACTTCTTTTGCAATAACCGGGACCTTAACAACCTTAACAACTTTTTCCAGTTTGGGAAGTAAATTTTCCCAATTTCTGTCTCCCTCCGGTTGGATAATTTCCTGAATCGGATTTATGTGGATAACCAATGCATCTGCTTCAATCATATCCACACACCTCAAATACTCCTTGTGAGTAAAACCATAATTTAATTGAACTATCCCCACATTGGCCATCAAAGGGACACTAGGTGCCACACTACGCGCCTTAAACAACGATTCCAGTTCTTTATGTTCTATCGCAACTCTTTGACTTCCCACCCCCATAGCAATTCCTTTCTTTTGAGCGGCTTTGGCTAGGTTTCTATTGATTCTAAGTCCTTCCTTAACGCCACCTGTCATACAGGAAATGAAGAATGGATAATTAACTTTTTTACCCAGAAACGAAGTTGATGTGTCAATTTTGTCAAAATCGATTTCAGGGAGTGCGTTGTGGATAAATCGATAATTATCAAAGCCACTATTACCTATTTGTGCGCCTTCTGACAGGGCAATTTTCAAATGGTCAATTTTTCTTTTTGCAACATCACCTTTTTTATTTCTCATTTACTTATACGCTATTATCGTACCAACAAACGGTTTGTTGTGATAAGCGTTAATTAGATTATTTTTCAAATTTCCATTTATGATATATGACGAGATGTTTTCCCGTTTAGACAATTCAAGTGCTTCTTTGACTTTTGTATTCATTCCACCAGTAACATCAATTCCAGCCGAAGAACCGATTTCGTTTTGAATTTTGGAATATATTTTTGCATCAATTTTTTCAATCGTCTTTCCATGTCGATCGTACACACCATGTGTTATACCGCAATATATGATTTTTTCTATTTCGTAAGTATGTCTAAACGACCTGGCTAAGTGATTCAACACCATTTCAGTCGAAGCGATTGTACAACCAACGGTTTGGTCAAATATTACGTCACCATAAACAACAGGAACAATTTTATTGTTAAGAGCAACAATTATCGGTTTGATATAACTGCTAACAATTTTGCCTTTGTTTGAAATCATAAAACTTGAGGGTGAAAAGGAAACGGCTTGAATGTTGGCTTTGATAAGCTGCTCTGTCAAAATACGGTTTAATTTCGATGCCGCATCTTGAACCTTGGCAATTCCCATATAACTGTTGTCATTAATTACCCCCAGATTAGTCTGATATTTTTTTGCCGGAAAATGAGGATAGGATCCCCCACCATGGCCGATTATAAACTTGCGGCTTTTGTCGTTTTGAATATTTGAGAGTTCTCTTGCAAGTCGCGCAATGGTACCCTTGCGCTCGGTAAAAGGTTGTGTCTTGTCGGTTATAAGACTTCCACCAAGTTTAATTAAAGTTAACTTTTCCATCCTAGAATAAATGTTTATTTGATGTTCTTACTCCCAGACACGGTCTATTAACAATTGTAAATTGCACTTCGGAAATATCATGTAATAGTTTTTGCACTCTTTTAATATTTTTTTCTTCACAAATAACATGAACATTAGGCCCTGCGTCAATTGTAAAATAACACTGTAAACCATTTTGTCTTGCAAAAAGGATCTCCTGCATTATTTTCATTGTCCCGCCATTCCAATAGTAAATTGGCGGATCGGATGTCATCATGACAGCATGCATTGAAGTACTATCTTGTTCGATGCAATAACCCAATTTTTCAAAATCTTTTTTTATAATCGCATCTTTCGTCCACTTTATGCGTCTCTGCATTTCTTTGATTCTTGTTTCATAGTAAGGACAAGTTTTTGTCAGCAAATGTCCTCTTGACGAAGAAGTGTGTTTTTTCTCAGGATCTACAACTGCCACTATATCGACAAGCTTCCAGTGGTTTTCGTCGGCAATTTGTTCGGCGTAACTTTCCTTGTGTGACTTTCCGGTTTTAAATTCGACAAATCCTCCATATGCCGACCGAACCGCAGAACCCGAACCGCAGAACCTAATTTGTCGAGATAATTCTTTTTTGTCAAGAAACTTTTCCTCTAAACCATATGCAATTAATAAAGCTGCCGTTAGTGCAGAAAAACTGGATGCTGATGCTGCAATTCCGGCATCAGATGGAAAATTGTTCTCCGATCTGATAAATACTTTTTCCTTTTTTCCGGCATCTTTGCGTATTCTTGCTACCTGATCAAAAAGATTTTTCTGCTTGATCGAATTACTTTCAAGTTTTTTATATTCTTCGCCATAGTATTTAACTTCAATAACATCTTCTTTTAAATCAGGGTTTGTTTGCACAGTCGCTGTCGTGAGACAGCCATCCATTGTCATAGAAATATTGTTATTTCTTGGAATAAAAAGTTTTTCGTTTTTCCTTCCCCAATATTTAATGAAGGCAATATTTGCAGGAGAAACAACGCTTATTTTCATAAGAATAGGATTAGCATTATAGACAATTTAATACTAAAAATCACCTCAATTCATCCATGGCTAATAAAGATTTGTTAAGTTAGCAAAACAAACTTACCTCTTTGGAGACTGTTTTTGCTTTCTTGCTCTACCACCCGTACCCGGTTTTCTTCTCTCTCTTTGGCGGGCATCTCTTGTCAGAAGTCCTGCTAATTTTAAAGGAGTTCGGAATTTTTCTTCATCTTCTTTTGAAAAAGCTTTAGCAATCCCATTGACAACTGCATCTAATTGACCATTTTTGCCTCCGCCAATTACTCTAACCGTCACATAATATTTTCCAGCAGTTTGGGTCAACTCGAACGGTTTGTTCCATTTCTCAGACATTACCTTGCCGGGAAAGTACTTACCTATCGGTTGATCGTTAACCATACTTTGGTCTTTCCCTTTAAATAACCGTACTCTAGCAGAAGCTGTTTTTCTTCTTCCGACGGCAAATGTATATTTTTGTTTTAATTGCATAGTGTTTGTATTTATGATGCTTTTATTTTATCTTCATATGGATGTTTTTCACCCGAATACACTTTCATGCGCCTTAAGCGCGCTTTGTGCAAACGATTTTTGGGTAACATTCCTGAAACTGCATGTTCGACAACTTTGGCTGGGCTATCGGAAAATAATTTCTTGAAAGCAATTTCCTTGAAACCACCGGGGAACCCCGAATGTTTATAATACACCTTTTTGTCGGTTTTTCCTCCGGTAACGACCAATTCCGCCGCATTTATTACAACAACATAATCACCCATATCCAAATGCGGAGCATACTTAACCTTGTGTTTACCCATCAAAAATTTGGCAATTTTTGTTGACATTCTTCCAAGAACTTCTCCTTTGGCGTCAACTACGTGCCAATTCCTGACAATTTCTTTTTCTTTAGGTTGATATGTTTTTTTCATTTTTTCTTTCTCTCAAGTATTTTCTTTAACTTACCTTTATTGCCAACTTTCTTTTCTTTTTTCAGAGATGCTTTTTCTTTTGACTTTTTTGTTTTTTTGAGCGATGCTTTTGGGGCTATTATTATGTCATTACTCCATGAGAGCTTAACCAATTTAGCCGCATCTCCTCTTCTAATACCTGCTCCCACAACTTTGGTATAACCACCGATTCTGTCCTTTAGTGACAGGGCAATGTTTTTTACCAACGCGTCTGTCGTTTTTCTGTCATTACCCAAGTACGCATACAAGCGTCTGCGTGATGCCAAATCGTCTTTTTTGGCTAAATTAACCAATTTGTCAATATCACCGGTTACTGCTTTCGCTTTAACGACAGTTGTTGTTATTGTACCGTGAATAATCAATGATTTAATCAACGACCTAAACAACGCTGTTCGTGAACCGCGATTTCTTGACAGTTTATATCCAAGTTTTCTTTTTTTCATGTTATTTAAACTAAAGGCAGGTTCGATGAAAAACTAACCAAATTCCGATTAAAGGAATTTGGTTAGTTTAATATCTCGAGATCTCTTTCTCCCAACGCTACTTCAACAATCTTTACGGATTTCTCGCCAAGATTCCTCACTTTTACAAGATCGGCTCTCTTTGCGTTAACCAAATCTTCAATTGTGTCATAGCCCGCTTTGATTAAAGCATTTGCTACGCGTGTGGGAAGACCTACTTCCTCAACCGAAAGATTTCCAATCGGTCCAAGACCGGATTCCTTTTTCTCTTCTTTCTTCTCAACCTTTTTAGGCAATACAATTTGATTGAAATAATCAATCAAAATTTTTGATGCCGATACTACAGCGTCTTTCGGAGATACCGTACCGTCAGTCCAGACTTCGATTATTAATTTATCATAGTCTGTCAATCTTCCGACACGAGTTTCCTCGACTCTATAGTCAACTCTGTTTACTGGTGAAAAAGAAGCGTCCATAGGAATAAGTCCGATTTCTCCCGTCTTTCTTTCTTCAGCAGGAGAATAACCAACTCCTTTTTCAATTATTAGATCAGCCTCAAGCTTTGCATCTTTATTCAAAACTGCAAGTACCAAGTCCGGATTAGCAATCTTTACAGATGAATCACATTGAATGTCTTTTGCTTTCACTTCACCAGGTCCTGATACTGAAATTTTTGCCTTCGCAGGTTTGTCACCTTCATACTGAAATCTTACTTTCTTCAAATTCAAAACAAACTCGACAACATCCTCTTTCATTCCTTTAAGTGTTGAAAACTGATGTTTAACTCCGGAAATTCTTACGGAAGTAACGACTGCTCCTGCCATACTGCTAAGAAGGACTCTTCTTAACGAATTACCAAGAGTAGTTCCAAAACCTTGCGCCAAAGGAGAAATGACAAACTTCGAGTAATCAACTTTTGTCTCTTCTTCTTTAATTTCAAAAAATGGATCGTTCATATAATTCACCTCCCTTCGTTTACCAATCCGTTTAAGGTATTGGTAAACACTAGTTTACCTAGAATAAAACTCAATTATATCTTGTTCAGAAATTGGCTCAATCACATCTTCACGAACCGGCTCTTTTTCAATTTTCCCGACAATCGCTTTTCTTTTTAACCAATTAGGTATCGTAACATCTTTTTTGTCCAAATAGATTTTTATAGATGGGATTGCAGCCGCTTTAGTTGTTATGCTGACGGTTTCACCAATCCTTACTTGGTATGATGGAATGTTTACTTTTTTCCCATTCACCAACACGTGCCGGTGAGAAACTAATTGTCTGGCTGCAGGACGAGTTGGCGCGAAACCAAGCCTGTAAACCACATTGTCGAGTCTTTTTTCCAGTATGGAAAGTAACCTTTCCCCAGTATTTCCTTTTGATTTAATTGCTGTTTGATAATAACCCTTAAATTGTTTTTCCAATACTCCATAAATTCTTTTTACCTTTTGTTTTTCTCTCAATTGTTTACCATATTGAGATGACTTTCTAGCTCCTTTTGGTCCATGAACTCCAGGCAAAACCGCAAGTCGCGTTAGTTTTGCACCCTTAGCAAAAATGTCATACACTTCTCTTCTTGATAATCTATCTTTTGGTCCGTTATATTTTGCCATATATTTTTATTACACTCTCCTCCGTTTGCGTGGTCTTGGACCATTGTGCGGAATCGGTGTTACATCGGAAATTGATGATATTTTCAAACCTGCAGCTCGAATCGCTCTCAATGCGGCATCTCGTCCGGGACCAGGCCCTTTAATAAAAACCTCCACTTGTCTTAAATTATATTCTTCCATCGCGCTTTTTACCGCTTTTTCAACAGCAGACGTAGCGGCAAAAGGTGTGGACTTTCTGGTTCCTTTAAATCCCGATGCCCCCGAAGATCCCCAGACAAAAACTTCCCCTTTTTCGTCGGTTATCGAAATAAGCGTGTTATTAAAAGACGCCGATATATAAATTCTCCCTGTTTCAACTTGTTTTTTCTGTTTTGCCATATTTTATTTATTCTGTGTTTGCTGAATCTTTGCCAAAGCTTCTTTCCTGAATGCTCCAACAGTCTTTCTTTTTCCTCTTTTTGTACGAGCATTGCTTTTTGTTCGTTGTCCTCGAACCGGTAAACCCCTTGAATGCCTCATTCCCCGATAACTACCAATAACTTGAAGCCTATTTATATTGCTTCTTACCTGTCGTGCCAGTTCACCTTCGTTGGGATATTTTTCTATCTCCGATGCAATTTTTGCCACCACATCGGCCGAAATTTCGGAAACTCTTTTTGAACCATCAACCTTCACCGCTTCAAGTATCTTTCTGGACATAGCCCAACCAATACCTTTAATTTTGGTTAACGCATAATCAACCTTCCAATTATCTTTTAATTCTATACCCGTAATTCTTGTCATAAATTTATTTACCCCTGTCGTCTTTTGCGGCGGGGGCTTTTTTTGTTAATCCGATACAGTCTACCACGACGTCTCACTAAAATATCGTCTTTGTTTTGTTTTTTTACTGATGCTTGAACTTTCATTTTGTATTATCTTTTTCCTAATTTATAAACAATTCTTCCTCTTTCTTTGTCATACTTTGTCATTTCGACAATTACTTTATCACCTGGGAAAATCCTTACATACCTTCTTCGCATTTTCCCCTTCAATGTCGCCAAAATTATCCTGCCGTCTTTTAGTTCGACTTTGAACATCGTGTTAGGAAGTGCTTCGAGCACATCTCCTTCAATTTCAGTTGACTCATTCATTGGGCGTTTTATACAAGAAAAAGGCTAATTTAGACTTAAATTAGCCTTACTTTTATACTCTAGTTAAAACCAGAGGACCGTTTTTGGTTACCGCAACAGTCTCTTCATAAAGCGCTGATATTGTACCATCCTGAGTTGAAATTGTCCACTTGTCAGGCATAAGCTTAATCTCATAAGATCCAAAAGCATACATGATTTCTATTGCAATTACCAATCCCTCCAGCAATTCTTCGTCCCGATAGCTTCTTCCAACTACATAACAAGGTATCTGTGGATCCTCATGTAATTCCCGACCCACACCATGACCCACAAGCGATCTTACGGGACTATAGCCGGCACCTTCAATGGTACTTTGCAGCGCCCTCGAAATATCGGAAACGTGATTACCTGGAATAGCCATTCCGATTGCTTTATCCAAAGCTTTTTCGCCGGCAAGTAAGAATTCTTTTGTTGTATTGTCAACACCAAGCCCTTTACTTACAGACGTATCTGTATGAAAACCTTTATAGTATAGTCCGACATCGACACTCACCACGTCACCTTTTTTGAAAATTACTTCTTTTTTGGGAATTCCGTGTACGATTCCTTCGTTAACATTAATGCAAGTAGCCCAATGATATCCGGGGACTCTCATAAAAGACGGTTCTCCTCCGGTTTTCTTTATCAATTCTCGAGCTTTTTCTTCAATTTCCCACGCAGAAACACCGACGCTGACACATTCGGCAAGTGTGTTTTTAACTCCAGCAAGAAGTTTCCCTCCTTCCTGCATTAACTTTATTTCTTGATCTGATTTTATGTGCATTATTCTTTAAATAAATCCATTATCTCGATCGTAATTTGTTTTATCGGTCTTTCACCATCAACTTCACTTAGAATTTGACGTTTTTTAAATTCATCCAGTATTTCTTTGTTTAAGGTATTTGACCACGCCAGACGCTCTCTAATCGCCTCAGGAGTATCGTCTTCTCTCTGGTCTAGTTCGCCACCACATGCGCAATTATTCTCTAACGGTGGATTTGTCACCAAATTGTAAATTCTGCCGCAGGATTTGCAAATTCTTCTTGCCGATAAGCGTCTTATTGATTCGTCTTCCGACACCTTTAGAAATATTACCTTATCAAGTTTCTTGTTTTTTTCAGCCAGCCATACATCTAATGCATTAAGTTGACCGATGGTTCTAGGAAAACCGTCAAAAAAGATTCCGTCCCTATTTTTTGCTTTTTGACTTAGGTAATTCAAAGCAAGCGGAATACTTATGTTTTCGGGAAGAAATGCACCTCTTTCATTTACAATTTTATCTATCTCGGGATCTTCCTCCGCAAGTTTACGTAAATACTTACCCATGTCAAAATAAAACATCTCAAATGCACTTGCCACTCTCCTTGCTTGCGTACCCTTGCCGGAACCCTGCGGTCCGAGAATTAAAATATTCATTAACGGATAAAACTATCGTATTTTTTCATTACCAGCTGCGCTTCAATTTCGCGAGTCAATTCAAGAACAACCGAAACCACAATTAATATGCCAGTACCACCAATCGCTAAATTATTTGCTCCCCCAAGGCTGTTTTGAAAAAACGACGGAAGGATTGCAATAAAACCAAGAAAACTAGCGCCAATTAAAGTCGTCCTATTTAGTACACTTCTTAAGTAATTTTCGGTCTGTTTTCCCGGCCTAATTCCCGGTATAAATCCTCCGTTTTTTTGTAAATTCTCGGCTATTTGTTCCGGATTGAAAACAATCGATGTGTAAAAATACGTAAATCCAAAAACCAAAAGAAAATAGATGGCATTATAAGAAAATGATTGTGGATTAAATACTTCACCAACTTTTGCAGCCATCAAGGCTACTTTTACATTCGGTACACCTGCCAAAAACTGACTAAGAAGCGACGGTAAAAGAACCAAAGAAACAGCAAAGATTATTGGAATAACACCAGCTTGGTTTAGCCTAAGTGGCAAGTAGGAAGCGTTAATTGCACGCCTTCCGATTTGCCTTGCGTAATTTATCGGAATTTGGCGAACCGCCTCACTCATAAATACAATTAATGCAATAATAAGTGCCGCCATAACGACAAAAATAGATGTCGCAAGCATATCCTTTGTATCAATTAAGCTAAATTGCTGAGCAACCGAAACCGGTAGTCGAGCCACAATACCAGCAAAAATCAAAAGTGATATACCGTTACTTATACCATACTCGGTAATCAATTCTCCCAACCAAACTGCAAGCATAGCTCCAGCCATCATCGTTGCTACCAATGCAAGAACCGACAATACTGACAATGTCGTAATAATGCCTTGACTTCTCAAGAGTGTATACATCCCAAATGCCTGCAATGCAGCCAGTGGCACGGTTAAAAATCTAGTATATTGACCTATTTTTTCTCGACCAAATTCACCTTCTTTGGAAAGCACTTCCAAGCTTGGAATGACATATGTCATTAATTGAAGAATAATCGATGCGTTTATATAAGGGGTAAGTCCAAGAGCAAGAATTGAAAAATTTGCAAGCGTACCACCCGAAAAAACATCGAGCAATGAAAGGAGAGGGCTTCCTTGAAACAATGATTGCAGAGAAGTTCTGTCTATTCCCGCCGCCGGTATGTGGGCAATTAATCTATAAACCGCGAGAATAACAGCCGTAATCGTTAATTTCCGTTTAATGTCGGGCGATTTGACCGCCTTTATAAAAAATTGAGATATGTTCCTCATTGCTATATATAAGAAGAATTCTTCTTTACGTTAATCTTACTCCAATTCAACTTTGCCACCGTTTTTCTCTATTAGCTTAGCTGCTTTTTTGGAAATCGGAAGTTTCACCGAGAGTTTTTTCGTTAATCCGGCATTTCCCAAAATCTTGACACCGTATTTTACAGCATCTTTTTCGGACACAATACTATTTTTAACGAGTGTAGCAATATCGACAATCGTCCCCGTCGGCAACATTTCAAGATATGCAACATTAATAATTATTGGATTATTTTTAGATTTAAATTTACCCTTACCTCTTCTTAATGGCAACCTTTTGATAAACGACTTTTTCATCTTCGTTCCTTCAAAAAGAATGTGAATCTTGCGTCTGGCTTTTTGTCCCTTGGTCCCTCTACCCGATGTATGACCACCGCGTCCGCTCCCATATCCACGACCCAATCTTTTTCCGACTTTTACTTTTACTTTAGGTAATTGCATATTATTTTTTATTCAACATTTTTCTATCGTTTATTTTTCTGATCTTTTTCAGTGCAGCAACAGTAGCATAAACATTGCTTGCTTGGTTATTCGTACCCAATATTTTTCCTACCGCATCTCTTACACCCGCAGCTTCAAGTACAACTCGCATCGGACCTCCGGCAATTATTCCGCTTCCCGCAGGTGCCGGTTTAAGTAAAACCCTTGCCGCCGAATATTTTTCTTCTACAGAACAGGGGAGTGTCGTTCCAAGAATCGGCACGTCAAACATATTGCGTTTTGCCAATTCAACCGATTTCTTAATGACACTTCTTACATCACCGGATTTCGACAATGCAACACCCACTCGACCCTTTTTATCACCAACCACAACCAAAGCCGTAAACCGCATAGTATTACCACCTTTGGTCTTTTTGGAAACACGTTTAATCTGCACAACAGTCTCCTCGAATTCTTTGTTTTCATTGTAATTATAGTTTGACATATTAAATTAAAGCTTCATTCCGCCTTCTCTAAGTGCTTCCGCAAGCGCTTTTACTCGTCCATGATATCTGAATCTCCCTCGGTCAAATGTTACAGCAACTATTTTTTTCGTTTTAGCTTTTTTGGCTAAATCCTCACCAACGAGAGTTGAGATTTGCGTTTTTGTTTTCTTAACTTTTAAGGTGTTGGCAATTTCAACATCACCAGAGGACAGCAAGGTCTTTCCGTTCACACTATCAACAACCTGAACATAAATATGTTTATTCGTTCTATGCACCACAACTCTAGGTAGTTTACTAATCATACCTTTGTGACTCTGCTTACGCCTATTTATCAGTTTTAGTTTTTTATCGTGTTTCATATATTTTTTACGCTGATCCTGCCGCTTTTGCGGTTTTACCTGCTTTTCTTCTTACTTGCTCACCCTTATATCTGATCCCCTTGCCTTTGTACGGTTCGGGCGGTCTAACCATTCTAATATTTGCACTTATTAGTCCTACTATTTCCTTATCTACACCTTCTACATTTATCTCGGTTTTCTCTACTTTGAAAGATATTCCTTCCGGCGGTTCAATTATAACGGGATGAGAAAATCCGACGTTGAGTACCAAGTTTTTTCCAGACAACTCCGCCCTGTAACCCGTGCCGACTAATTCAAGTCTTTTTTCCCAACCTTGCGAAACACCGTGCACCATATTAAAAATCAAAGCTCTCAATGTCCCGTACATAGCCCTTATTGCTTTCGCTTCGCTTTGAATGCTTACTATAATTTGATTATTCTCCAATTTGACATCCATTTTATCGGGAATAATACGTTCCATAGTACCCCTAATACCCTTGACGGTTATTTTTCTGTTGTTAATTTCTACCGTAACACCTTCGGGTATGTCTATCGGCAATTTTCCAATTTTACTCATATATTTATTACCAAATTTTAGCGATCACTTCGCCACCAACTCTTAATTTGATTGCATCTTTAGATGATAAAACACCGTGTGCCGTTGAGAGTATCAACGTCTCGGGTCCACGATGTTTCTCCAAATCATCAACACTCATGTATCTCCTTAAGCCCGGTCTTGAAACTAGTTTCAATCCAAAAAGCAGTGGTTCTTTTTTGTGAAATGCCAACGTTACCGTTATTACACCATCGTCGTCAACGACTTCAGTTAAATACCTTTCCTTCTTCAAGGCTTCGGCAACTGACTTAATGTATTTTGTCTTTGCAACACTTACTTTTTCATTACCGGCAAGTGAAGCATTTTTTATTTGAATCAAGAAATCTCCAATCGGATAATTTACATTTCTAAATATTCTTTTAACTGATGTTTGATTTAAACTTTTTTTCATGTTACTTTTCTACCAACTTGCCTTTTTAACTCCAGGAAGCTCACCTTTATGGGCATGTTCCCTAAAACAAATTCTACAAAGTCCATATCTCCTCATGTACGACCTTGGCCTCCCGCAAAGCTGACACCTATTCCGATACCGCACCTTAAATTTAAGGTTTTTGGTTTCTCTAATTATTTTCGATGTTTTAGCCATAGTATATTATCTCACTCACTCACTTTTTCAAAGGGCATTCCCAAAAGATCAAGGAGCCTTTTCGACTGAGCTTCGTCTTTGCCGTTTGTAACAACAGTAATCTCAAGACCTCTTCCGCCGGATTTAGCAATATCAATCTCGGGAAAAACCGAATAATCTCTTATCCCCAAATTGTAATTACCGTGTTGATCAAAACTGGTTACCGATACACCACGAAAATCTCGAAGTCTCGGCAAAACAACTGCTACCAATTTCTGGAAAAAATCATACATTCTTTCTTTTCGCAAAGTCACTTTCAATCCCACAGGTGAACCTTCCCGCAAACTGAAACTGGCAACCGACAGTTTCGCAAGTCTCACAGACGGCGCTTGTCCGGTTATTTCCGCTATATCTTTTTGAACTTGAGCCAATAATTCCTTGTTTTTCGATGCATCGCCTACACCCATATTGACAACTATCTTCTCAAGTTTGGGTGTTGCCATACAGTTTTTAATTCCAAATTCCTTCTGCAAAATTGGAACAATTTCTTTGATATATTTTTCTTGTAATTTCATAGTTATTTTTTATCTGATCCTGCAACCAACGCTTGTCCACCTTTTTTAGAGTAGCGTACTTTTTTCCCGTTTATTGTTTTGAACCCGATTTTTGTCAATTTTTTAGTTTTCGGACAAATAAGCATGATCTTCGAAACCGGAAGCGGTCTTGGAATCTCGTATATTCCGGCTTTTTGCCCCGAAGACGCACTTTGTCCTTTTACGTGTTTTTTATAAATATTCACTCCGGCAATTAAAACACTGAATTTTTTAGGGAATACTTTTTCTATTTTCCCTTCTTTACCTTTATCTTTTCCCGATAATATTTTTACTTTGTCACCAACTTTAAATTTAAACATATTTTTATACTACTTCGCGGGCAAGTGATGCAATTTTTGTAAAACCGGCATCTTTGACTTCGCGTGCGACAGGACCCAAAATTCGTGTTCCCTTGGGCATGTTCTGTTTGTCAACAATAACACCGGCATTATCATCAAATCGGACGTAAGTTCCGTCACTTCTTTTTATTTCTTTTCTTGTCCTTACGACAAGAACTTTTACTTTTTCTCTATTTGCGACACTTCCATTCGGATCGGCTCCATGAACGACACAATTTATAACATCCGCTACAGTTGCGCTTTTACCTATTTTTGTTGAAAAACCGATAACCGATAATTTTTTTGCTCCAGAATTATCGGCAACATTTAGAACCGACCTCAGTTGTATCATTTTTTATCCTCCTTGGTATTTTTTGACTTGTTATTATTAACGATTTCTATAAGCTTCCATTTTTTAAGTTTACTGAAAGGTTTACTTGCTACAAAAAGTACATTTTGTCCAACGATAGCTCCCATTTCATCATGAACATGATATTTTTTCGTTCTTTTGATTCTTTTCTTGTAAATGGGATGGACCACTATACGATCAACAGCAACCGTCGCTGTTTTAGCCATTTTTGTCGATATTACTTTTCCTTTAAATATTTTCATCTTACTTACTTTTTACAGATAGTTCCTCTTTAACATGTTTTAAACTTTCAACCAACTCTTTCTCGCGAATTATAGTCGAAATCTGGGAAATGTCACGCCTTAGTTCTCTTTTTTTCTTCGGATTGGTATTTTTTCCGGATTTCAACTCGACAATTTCTTTCGAGATATTTATTTTTAATTTCACAAGCTCAGCCTTCATCTCCGAAAGACTTTTGCTACGAAATGATTTTTTCTCTGCTTTATTCATATGTTAATTCGCATCTCTTTTTACAATCTTAGTTTTGAACGGTAACTTAGCAGCAGCTCTTTTCAAAGCCGTGGTTACTAGTCCAATTTCTACACCTGCTACTTCAAAAATAACTCTGCCCGGTTTTATAACCGCGACATATCTATCAATGTCTCCTTTTCCACTTCCCATTCTTTGTCCGGCGGGACGTGAACTTACTGGTTTATCCGGAAATACACGAATCCAAACTCGTCCGCCTCTTTTCAAATTATGTGTTATTGCACGTCTTGCCGCTTCCAACTGTCTGGCTGACATCCATCCACGATCCAGTGCTTTTATACCATATTCACCAAATGCCAAGGTATTGCCACGGTTTGCGTTACCTCTCATTTTACCTCTAAAATCCTTTCTATATTTTCTTCTTTTTGGTTCCAACATTTTAATTTTCCCTTTCTTTGTGTATATACACCTTTACTCCAACATATCCTCTTTTCAGTGAAGCCGGTACTTGAGCGTATTCTATATTTTCTCTTAAAGTCTGGGCGGGAATTGATCCTAGATGAAACTTTTCCGTTCTCGAAATATCAGCTCCCCCAATTCTTCCGGACAAAACCACTTTTACACCTTTTGCCCTGGATTGCATAACTCTTTCCATCGCTTTGGTAACCACTCGGCGGTGCGGAATCCTTCGTTCCAGTTCACCGGCAATACGCATCGCAACTAATTGCGCGGACAATTCGGGATCTTTGATCTCCTGAACCCGAAGGTCAATCTTCAAATCCTTTGCAAGTGCCCCTCTGTGCTTTGTGATAATGCTTAATATAAATTTCTTTGTGTCCGTTATTCCGGTTCCACCTCGGCCAATTACCACTCCGGGTCGAGAAACCATCGCCGTAACCACCATGCTTTTGGGAAGTCTTTCAATTTCAACCCTGGTTATGCCCGCAAGTTGCAACTTCTCCATCAAAGCTCTCCTTATTTTAATATCTTCAATCAAATAAGTTTTATATTTAGAGTCCGAAGCAAACCACCGCGATTGCCAAGGAAAAAACTTTCCGATTCTAAAACCTGTTGGATTAACTTTTTGTCCCATATTATTTATTTTTTGATTTCTTTTGAGCTTCTTCTGGTTTCACTTTTTGAACCACCTGTTTGCTACTTTTTTTATCAATTTTCTCGGCTATTTTATTGTCAACCGCTTTGACCTTGTCGATAGTTTTCTTTTCTACTTGTTCTAATACAATCCTTATGTGACTCATTTTTCTTTGATAAGGATGCCATCGACCCCTTGATACCGCTCTTCCTCTTTTTAATCTCGTTGCCTCATTTATCTGCAATTCTTTGATGACCAATTCACCAGTTACACCCTGATCTTTGGCGTTTGCAATCGCAGTTTTGATACTTTTTTGCAAAATAATAGAAGCTCTTTTACCGACAAACGGCAGTAATTCAACAGCTCTATTGGGTTCTAAGTTTCTGACAACATCGGCAACCAACCTCAATTTACGAGGCGATGTTCTAACAAACTTCTGTGTATGAAAAACTTGCATAAAATATTACGTCTTTTCAATAATTCTTTTAACAACTTGACCGTGTCCCCTGAAAGTGCGTGTTGGTGCAAACTCGCCGATTCTGTGCCCAACCATATCTTCGGTAACAAACACATCTAGAAATGTCCTTCCGTTGTGAACTTTGAAATATTTTCCAACAAATTCAGGTGGAATTTGACTCCTTCGTGCCCATGTTTTCACCGGGCTCTTTTTGTCAGAACCTTCACCATTACCTATCTTTTTTATTAAGTTTAGGTCTACAAACGGACCTTTTTTTGAACTTCTTGACATATTAACTGTGACTTCCTTTCTTTCTTGGTTTTATTATTAATCTATTGGAATATTTTCTCTTTTGACGTGTTTTACCGACCGCTTTACGACCTTTATAGGTTTTAGGGAATTTCATACCGATTCCGCTTCTTCCTTCTCCTCCTCCGTGAGGATGTGAATGAGGATTTTGCGCTACTCCTCTGACGGTAGGTCTTATGCCCATTTTGCGTTTGGTTCCTGCTTTCCCGATACGCGCTGATCTTGGTTTTACTATCCCTACTTGGCCAACTGTTGCCTTGGCATCCGGAACAAACCTTCTTATTTCACCCGATGGAAGTTTCACTAGTACATACAACTCTTCTTTTCCGTGTACAATAGCTGCTGAACCGGCACCTCTGACGATTTGTCCTCCCTTTCCCGGTCGTATCTCTAAATTATGCACCTGAGTACCAACAATAATTTTTGACAAAGGCAAGCAGTTTCCCGGTTTAAATGGGGCATTAGCTGATGATATTACTTTTTGCCCTACAGTCAAGCCCAACGGAGCAAGAATATATCTTCTTTCACCGTCTTCGTAACACACTTGTGCGACATTGGCAGTTCTGTTGGGATCGTACTGTATTTCTTCTACTTTGCCCCAAATATCAATTTTATCTCTTTTAAAATCAATAACTCTCAAAAATCTCTTCTGTCTGCCACCCTGATGTCTGGTCGTTATTGTACCAAACGATCTGCCTGATTTTTTGGGTAATATTCTTTGTAACTTGCTCATATTATTTTTTACTTTCATCAAAAACATCAATCTTCCCCTTACCCCTTAAAGTAACTATCGCTTTTTTTCTGGGTTTAATACTTTTTTTTCTACCTGTATATGTCTTTTTTGATTCACCTTTGAAATTGGCGGTTCTTATTTTTACCACTTCAACGGCAAAAACTTCTTTTACCAGCTGTTTAATTTTGAATTTAGTCGCATTAACATCAACCCAAAAAGAATATTTACCTTCCTTGGCATCTGCCAGGCTTTTTTCTGTAAGTATTGGAATTAACTTCATATTTATTTTTTAACTGTTTTTTTGGGCTTCAAGGTGCTTGCTGTTTTCTTGCTCGTGGATTTTTTAATCGGATCTTTTTTGGTCACCAAGGCATCCTTATCAAAGATAATAAATCCTCCCAGAAATACCTTATGCGCATTCATTGTATCGTAAGGATAAACTCTTACGTTGCTAATGTTTCTAAACATCTTAGCCTTTTCTTTGTTTGAGTTGGCCAAAAAGACGGTTATTTTCACACCTTCTTTACAGATTTTGTTCATAAGTTTTGAGGCAATCTTTGTCTTTTCGATTTTTGACACTCCATCGATGACTGCAAGTTTTTTATCCGAAAGTTTTAAATTTATAGCACTTGATAATGCGGTAAGTCTCATATTTTTGGACAACGATAGTTTTCGCTTTTCACCCGTCGGACCATGAGCTTTGCCTCCACCTACAAAAATCGGCGCCGAGGCGGCACCATGACGGGCTCTTCCCGTACCTTTTTGGCGATAGATTTTTTTCTTCGTAATATCAACTTCGGCACGGGTTTTGGCTACCGGTTTGTTGGAGTGCAAACGGTTTTCAAATACATAAATGGCTTGAGCTAACAGATTCTTATTCACTTTGCCACCAAGACTTTTTGGCAATTCCACCGGTGTGCCTTTTGTCCCATTTAATGAATATGTTTCAATTTTTGTCATATGATTATTGTTCGTTATTGGCATTTTGATCGTCACCAGGTGCTACTTGATTTTCTTTGTCCGATGTGTCGACACCGCCTGAAATCTTTGTAATAACCAAAAAACCAAGTGTATTTCCCGGAATCGTACCCGATATCGCTATCTCACCAAGATCTTTGTTGATTTCAAGTACTTTCAAATTTTTGACGTCAACAGTGTTGTTACCCATTCTTCCTGGCATTTTTTTACCTTTTCTAACGCGACCAGGAGTCGTTCCTTGGCCTATTGATCCGGGTCTTCTCTCATGACCACTATGACCATGAGAACGGGGATAACCTGAGAAACTCCACCTTTTGACTACTCCTGCAAACCCCTTACCTCTGGATGTTCCAACAACCGACACTTTATCACCTTCCATAAATATGTCAGTAACATTTATCTCGTCACCGACTTTGTATTTTTCCGGATCGTCAACTTTTACTTCCGACAAAAAACGAGGCGCTTTCTTGTCTTTGATAGCGCCTTTTAAGTGTCCTGAAACGGGTTTTTTAATATTTTTGAGATTTTTAGTTCCAAATCCGAATTGAACTGCATTATATCCATCTTTGTCCTTTGTTTTTATTTGCGTAATGACACACGGTCCTACTTTGACCCACGTAACAGGCACTCGTTTATCTCCAACGAATTTTTGACTCATCTTGTGCTTTTGTCCTAATAAAGAATTAATCATTTTTTGTCATAAAAAAAGGTGCCAGAGGCACCTGTAAAAATTGGTACAACCCGGCTTTCAACGTGGCTATATGTGACGAACCACTTCCACGCTCGTAAGTATATCAAATCGCATTGCACTAGGCAAGCGCCGCAGTTTATAACAATAAATCACAAAAGCTTAAGCATTGGCTCGTGGATGAAGATTTTCCGAATAAGAAGAGTAGGAACAAGCGAACTTAACTAAGACTGGAAGAAATTACGTCACATGCACCTGTAGAGCCTTATTATCTTATATTGAACTGATTAATCTCTAAAATTATTTCGGCAGAAGTTAATGCTGTTTTTCCACAAGAGATAGATACTCGGTGTTACCTCCCCGTTTACCTACAATAGGCGAAACCGTGGTTGCAATTACTTTTAATCCTAAACTTTCGATTTTTTTAGTTACTTTGTCAAGAATTTCATCTTCAAATTTTTCATCCAGTTTACCACCCCGAACCAATTGGGATGCTTCATAATGTGGTTTGATAAGCGTTATTATCTTTCCATCATCTTTCAAATTCCAAGACGCATTTGGAATGATCAATTCCTGTTTGGTCCATCCAACATCAATCGTAATTAAATCGACTTTTTCCGGTAACTTAATATGCATGGCGTTTTTACGCTCCATGACCACAACACGTCCGTCATTTCTTAACTTCCATGCCAATTCACCATAAGAAGTATCGACAGAATACACTTTCGAGGCGCCTTGTTGCAGTAAACAATCCACAAAACCACCGGTTGATGATCCGAAATCCGCACACATAAGTTCGGTAACATCAACCTCAAAGTTCGTAATTGCATGGTATAATTTTTCCCCTGCACGAGAAACGAATTGGCTATTCATCATGGAAGTGTAACAAAATTACGCGCTTTATTACAGTTATTAAGTCGATGACTGTAGAAAAATAGAAATCAATTCCTTAGTCAATAATTTCCAAGTGGGGAGCGCAAAGGTTTTGCGGGTTACATTTTAATCTCAATACTCACACCTGCAGGAAGATCTAAATTAGAAAGCGAGTCGATTGTACGTGGAGAAGGATCGAGAATATCAATTAACCTTTTGTGCACAAGTGTTTCGAAATGTTCTTGGGCATCCTTGTTAACAAATGGTGACTTAAGAATAGGAATGAGAGTTCTTTTTGTCGGAAGTGGTACAGGACCAATTACTTTTGCACCAGTGGAAATGGCACTATCCAATATCTTTACCGCCGCCTCGTCAATGACGCGGTGGTCGTAAGCTTTTAGTTTGACACGAAGTCTTCCAGCTGTCATATGCAAATAGTAAATGTGCGAATAGAAATTTTACGCTTTATTTGAGAATCTTGGTAATAACACCAGCACCTACGGTGCTGCCGCCTTCTCTAATAGCAAATCTTAATCCTTCTTCCATTGCTACGGGGACAATTAGTTTTCCAACCATTTTTGCGTTATCTCCCGGCATAACCATTTCTACACCTTCAGGTAAAGTTACTTCACCTGTAACATCAGCTGTCCTTATGAAAAACTGGGGTTTATAGCCTGTAAAGAAGGGTGTATGTCTTCCACCTTCTTCTTTAGATAATATATAAACTTCGGCTTCAAACTCTGTGTGAGCGGTTACACTACCCGGTTTAACAAGTACTTGTCCTCTTTCAACATCATCTTTCTTTATCCCTCTCAAAAGAACACCGACATTGTCCCCGGCAACCGTTTCATCCAAAGTCTTTCTAAACATTTCCAGACCGGTTACAACTGTTTTTACAGTTGCTCTAATTCCTAAAATTTCAATTTCTTCGTTTACTCCAAGTTTTCCTCTTTCAACCCTACCGGTAACAACTGTTCCGCGTCCTGTCTTTGAAAAGACATCTTCGACCGGCATCAAAAATGGTCTTTCAGTATCTCTTTTTGGTTCTTCAAAATACTCATCAACCGATTTCATAAGTTCAAGAATCGACTTTTCGGCATCAGCGTCACCTTCCATAGCTTTTAGTGCACTTCCGCGAATGATAGGAGTCTTTTCACCATCATATTCATATTTAGTCAAAAGCTCACGCACATCAGCTTCGACGAGATCAATAATCTCAGGATCATCAACCATATCGATTTTATTAAGAAAGACAACAAGTGAAGGAACATTAACTTGACGAGCAAGAATAACGTGTTCTCTAGTTTGTGGCATAGGACCATCAGCCGCGGATATTACAAGAATTGCTCCATCCATTTGAGCGGCACCGGTAATCATGTTCTTTATGTAGTCGGCATGTCCAGGAGCATCAATATGTGCATAATGCCTCTTGTCAGTCTCGTATTCGACGTGAGTTATGTTAATAGTTACGCCTCTTTCTTTCTCTTCTGGAGCATTGTCGATTTGATCAAATTTAAGAGTTTGAGTATTATTTCCCGGTTGCTTTGCCAAAACTGCAGTTATTGCTGCGGTTAGAGTAGTTTTTCCGTGATCCACATGACCTATGGTACCGATATTCAAATGAGGTTTCGATCTTTCAAATTTTTTTCTTGCTACGTCTGCTGCCATGTTATTATTCTATATGTTTTTGTTGCCTAAATCAAACCACACTTTGTGCGGCAACGATGGTATTATTACAGGCACACTCCATGCTGTCAAGTAGTATTTTTTTACCTCAACGCGTTTTGACTTGTGTTAACAATATTTTCTGCAATATTTGCCGGAACTTCGTCGTAGTGGCTTGGTTCAATGTAAGGGGTTGCACGACCTTTTGATATAGATCTCAAAGTTGTTGCATAACCTCTAAGTTCAGACAATGGTCCAACTGCATTTATAATAGTAACTATTCCTTTGTCTTCGGTTCCTTGAATTTGCGCTCGTCTGGATGACAAATCACCAATGATGTCTCCCATATATTCCTCAGGGGTCGACACCTCGATCTTCATTATGGGTTCAAGAAGCACAAGGGATGCTTTTCTGGCGGCTTGCTCGACAGCAAGTGATCCCGCTATCTTGAATGCTAACTCTGAGGAATCAACATCGTGATATGTACCGTCATAAAGGGTAATTTTTATATCGGTAACGGGATAACCGGCAAGTATTCCTTTTTCCAACTTTTCAACGATACCTTTTTCAACCGCAGGTATATATTCGGAAGGAATGGCACCACCTTTGATTTTATTTACAAATTCATAACCTTCCCCTCTGCCTTTTGGTTCAATTTCCACAAAACAGTGCCCGTATTGTCCACGACCTCCTGTTTGTTTGATGTATTTTCCTTCTGCTTTTGCATTACCTTTTATCGTTTCTTTGTAAGCAACTTGCGGAGCACCAGTTGACGCTATTACATTGAATTCTCTCTTCATCCTGTCTACCAATATTTCAAGCTGCAACTCGCCCATACCGGAAATTATTGTCTGACCCGTTTCGTGATTTGTACGAATTCTAAATGTCGGATCTTCGTCTGAAAGTTTATTTAGTGCCATGCCCATTTTCTCTTGATCGGACTTTGTTGCCGGTTCAATTGCAAGGGAAATAACCGGTTCCGGAAAATCAATTGATTCAAGAATTATCGGCTTAGAAGGATCGCAAACCGTATTACCGGTTGTTGTGTCCCTTATACCAACAACTGCTACAATTTCTCCTGCATAAGCTTCGTCAATAAGTTCACGCTGATCCGCATGCATGAGAACCAGTTTGCCAATTCTTTCCTGTTTTTGATTTGTTGTGTTATAAATCGGCTGACCTGCCTTGAGTGTTCCCGAATATACCCTCAAATAAACTAGTCTCCCAACGTGCGGATCGGTAACGACTTTAAAAGCAAGTGCCGACATGGGGTCGTTTTTATCGGGCAATCTTTTTTCCAGAGTATCGGTTCTAGGATTTTTTCCTTCCACCGGAGGAACATCGTAAGGTGAAGGAAGATATTCCACCACCGCATCAAGAAGCAGTCTTGTTGTTGCAGTTCTGTTGTCGCCACCTAATATCGGGAAAAATCTAACTGAAATTACACCTTTTCTTATGGCTCTTTTTAGAATAATCTCATTTGGTTCTTTACCTTCCAGGTACATTTCTAAAGCTTCGTCATCAAACTCTGATACTTTGTCGATTAAGTTTGCTCTGTGTATCTTTGCCGTTTCAACCAGATCAGCAGGTATTTCTTCTTCGGTTAGTTTGTTGTCTTCGATGCCTTTGTAGGTATACGCCTTCATTTTGATAAGGTCGACCACACCACGCAACTGGTGTTCGGATCCGATGGGAATTTGTACAGGATATGCATTTGCACCTAGACGATCATGAATTGACTTAATGCTTCCTTCAAAGTCAGCACCAATAAGATTTAGTTTATTTAATATACAAATTCTTGGCACATGATAGCTATCGGCTTGTCGCCAGACAGTTTCCGATTGGCTTTCTACACCGGTTCTGCCATCAAAAACCATAACCGCACCATCCAGTACCCGAAGGGATCGTTCAACTTCCGCAGTAAAGTCAATGTGCCCTGGAGTATCTATGATATTAATCCTGTAATGTCCGTTTTCCACAGAAGATCCGGTTTGCAAATCCCAGAATGTCGTGATAGCCGCTGAGACAATAGTTATTCCACGTTCCCTTTCTTGCTCCATCCAGTCGGTTACGGTAGTTCCATCATCTACGGATCCGTGTTTGTAGGTTTTCCCTGTTTCAAAAAGTATCCGCTCGGTAGTTGTCGTTTTACCGGCATCAATGTGAGCAATAATTCCGATGTTTCTAATTTTTTCCATCGGGACATTGCGGTCTTTGGTGACCGCCGATGTCATTGCTGATTTTTTCTTTGTTTGTTGTGCTGCCATAAAAATATTTAATGATGTAATTTGTCAAAGTGAAATATTGTGAGTTTACATTCTTAATACCAATCTAAATAACAACTTAATATTTATTTCGTCCTTTTTCCCCGTTGTTCTTCTGCCCACTCATCACCCCTTTTCTCCAATTGTTCTCTCTCCAGTCTTTTAGCCGCTTCCTCTGCCTTCCTCGCCGCTTCCTCTGCCTTCCTCGCAGCTTTCTCTTCCTTCTCTATTTGTCTTGCATACTCTTCTGCCAGTCTTTTTCCTTCGGGAGTTTGTGGTCCACCAACTTCCACCATATGTTTAATAATATTTATTTAATAATTTACCACCTAAAATGAGCGAATGCTCTATTTGCATCAGCCATTCTTTGCGTGTCTTGGTTTTTCTTGACAGCTCCACCCTCACCATTACTTGCATCCAATATTTCTGCTGCCAATTTCTCGGTAAAAGTATGGTAATCGGAATTACTTCTCGCGCGTGCTGCTGCCACTAGCCATCTAACCGCCAAAGTTTCTTTCCGTGATCCGCGAACCGGCATTGGCACTTGATATGCTGCTCCTCCAACTCTTCTTGCTCTAACTTCCATTACGGGCTTAATATTCTCCATCGCTTTGGAAAAAGTTTTGATCGGATCGCC
Organism: Candidatus Woesebacteria bacterium; assembly: GCA_016700095.1. Classification (NCBI taxonomy): domain Bacteria; phylum Candidatus Woeseibacteriota; species Candidatus Woesebacteria bacterium. The sequence continues at coordinate 1,254,139 of CP065002.1, forward strand.
CTCTTTCTCCTTCAATAAATCCATTGCTCGGTAAACTTGTTTTTGCGCCACAGATTTTTTACCGTCTTTCATAGTCCGGTTTATTAATTTTGTTACCAGTCTATTGTTGTAAACAGAATCAGGTAAAATTTTATTTAATCTTATTTTTCCTCTTCTTGACATATTAGTTGTTATTTAGCCTCAGCTGCACTTGCACCACCAGCCGAATCTATACTACTGCGTTTAGTTCCATACCTGCTTCTTGAAGTTTTTCTACCCACAACTCCGGCGGTATCATATCTACCTCTGACAATCGTATACTGTACACCCGGCAAATCCTTAACCCTACCTCCTCGAACCATAACAATCGAATGTTCAGCAAGTTCGTGTCCTTCACCCGGAATGTAAGCTGTTACTTCCTGTTTGTTGGACAATCGTACACGCGCTACTTTCCTTAAAGCAGAGTTTGGTTTTCTCGGTGTCATTGTTCTCACTTGAACGACCACACCACGTTTAAAAGGAGATGCGTATTCTCCATACTTCAAATCCTTTGCATTAAACCACCGTCTCAACGCCGCCTTTTTAACCTTCTTAACAGGCGTTTTTCTCCCTTTTCTAACTAATTGCGATGTTGTAGGCATAATATTTTTAGAAACGACGTAATTTTACAATAATCCTAGTCTTTGGGCAAGGCAGCCTGTTCAGGAGTTACGGGAATAAGTCTTCCAATGATTACGTTTTCTTTCAAACCAACAAGCTTATCTTCTTTAGCTTGTAAACTTGCAGTTGTAAGAACATCCGTTGTTTGCTGGAAGCTCGCAGCGGAAAGCCAGCTTTCTGTAAACAAAGCACGTCGTGAAATACCGAGAATTACTTGTTGAGCCGATGCGGGTTCTCCACCTGCTGCCAAAACTTTTTCGTTTTCTTCTTCAAATTTAGCCTTATCGACTAATTCACCCGGCAATAAAGGTGTATCTCCGGAAGTTAGAATTCTAACTTCGTCGCTCATTTTTCTTGCAATCACCTCAAAATGTCTATCGTCAATGGGAATTCCTTGGCCTTCATACACGGCTTGAATTTCATTTATCAGATATTTTTGAGCTGCTCTTAATCCCTTAATCATCAGCACTTGTTTAATATCAAGTGAAGCATGGGCAAGGGGTGCACCGGCTTCAACCAATTGCTTATCGGCAACCGAAAGTTCGATAGTTTTAGGAATCAGATATTCTCTTTCTTCTTTTGGTTTAGTTTGAGTAGATGTGATTGTAACTTTCCAACCATCTTCGGTCTCGGTTACTCTTGCTTTTCCGGAAATCTCTGCAAGCGGTGCCATAACTTTCGGCATTCTGGACTCAACCAATTCTTCGACACGCGGAAGTCCCTGTGTCACATCAACACCGATCATACCGGCTGAGTGTTTGGTTCTAAGTGTAAGTTGAGTTCCCGGTTCTCCGATCGACTGTGCCGCAACTACACCAACCGGTGTACCCGATTCTACGATCTTTTTGGTTGAAATATCCCATCCGTAACATTTGGCACACACCCCATATCTGGCGCCGCATGTTAACGGTGATCGGATAGCCACTTCTTCGACGCCTGCTTTTTCAATGTCTTTTGCAATCTCAACATCAATTACGTCGCCTTGTGCAATAATTACCTTACCCGCTTTATCAACAACATCTTCGGCCACAACTCTTCCAAAGATCCTTCTGGTAAACGAATCGGGGCGAACTTTCGAACTAATTACTAAATGTTCATTTGTTCCGCAATCATCAGCTCTTACGATAACATCATGTGCTACATCAACCAAACGTCTTGTCAAATATCCTGCATCGGCGGTCTTTAGAGCTGTATCGGTCAATCCCTTTCTCGAACCTCGGCTTGAAATGACATATTCAAAAGCAAGCAGTCCCTCTCTAAAGTTTGATTTGATTGGCAATTCAACGATTTTTCCAAGCGGGTCAACAACGAGTCCGCGGATAGCAGCAAGCTGTTTTACCTGGTCACGTGATGCACGACCAACTTTGGCGTCGATGACAACTTTTATCGGGCTGTTTTCATCCAAAAGATCCCATGTTTTATCCGCCAGATCTTCGGTTGTTTCAATCCAAATCTCTTGGCTTAATCTTTTCTTTTCTTCTACAGTTATTAAACCTTGCTCGAAATTATTATCGATCTCCGCTACTTTCAAATTGGCTTCCGCTAAAATCTTGTTTTTGTCGGGATGAACTTTGGCATCAAAAATACCAAAGGATAATCCGGAAATTGTGCCGCCCAAAAATCCAATATTCTTAACATCGTCAATCATTCTTACAACTCTTCCTCTATCAACTGCAAAATAAGCTTTGTTGAAAAGACTTTTGACCAGACTCGAATTTGCCGCTTCACTTACATAGTCGAATTCTTCAGGCAACACCTCATTAAACATTACCTGACCGGCTGTGGTTTCGTATATTTTACCCTTGATCCGCACTGTGATTCTTTGTCTTAAGTCAATTTTCCCAAGCTGATAAGCAAGAATTACTTCTTTTGTTTCTGAAAATATTGTCTCGATCGGTTTCAGTCTTGAATCAACACTGGTGAAATAATACACCCCGAGCGCCATTTCCTTTGATGCCGGTGTCGAGATCGGTGACCCATCGGACGGACGCAGCATATTGTTTTCAGGAAGCATTAAAGTTTTGGCTTCGTTTATTGCTTTTTTAGACAACGGTACATGAACAGCCATTTGGTCACCATCAAAATCGGCATTGAAACCGGAACATACAGCAGGATGCAATCTAATAGCCGATCCTTCAATTAGTATCGGATAAAAAGCCTGAATGCTTAGTTTGTGCAGCGTTGGCGCACGATTTAGCAAAACCGGATGGTCTTTGGTGATTTCTTCCAAGATATCAAACACCTCCGGCGGCCTTCTCTCCAACATGTTTTTAGCCGATTTAACATTCGGAGCAATTCCTCGGGTTATCATTTCTTTAAGAACAAACGGCTTAAACATCTCCAAAGCCATTTCTTTCGGCAAACCGCACTGATTCAAATTGAGTTCTGGGCCCACAACGATTACACTTCTTCCCGAATAATCTACACGCTTACCCAGTAAGTTTTGTCTAAATCTTCCCTGTTTTCCTTTGAGCATGTCGGAAAGTGATCGAAGAGGTTGGTGACCTCTACCACGCCTGGTAGCTTTTCTTTGGGAAGCGTCAATTAATGAGTCGACACTTTCTTGCAACATTCTTTTTTCGTTACGAAGAATAATTTCTGGCGCTCCCAAGTCAATCAAATGTTTCAACCTATTGTTTCTATTGATCACTCTTCGATAAAGATCATTCAAATCGCTTGTTGCAAATCTTCCACCTGATAATTGGACCATCGGCCTAAGATCAGGGGGTAATACAGGAAGTACTCTAAGAACAACCCAAGTTGGGTCAATTTTGGCTCTTCTTAGACCGTCGACGACTTTCAATCTCTTGGCAACTTTGACATATCTTGGGCTAGAGCCCTTGAGTTCTTCTACTTCGACTCTCAGTTTTGCCGCTTCTTCTTCCAACTTCACAAGTTTGATTGCTTCCAACACTGCTTCTGCACCCATCCTGGCTTCGAAGAATCCAGTCGATTCATGGTTTCCAAGCTGATCGTATTCTTCTTCCGAAAGAATCGAAAGCGGTTTTAGTTCTTTTACCAAACTGGTCAAATTACCAAACAACTGTTCCGTTTTTTCGGTTGTCATTTTCTCTTCCTCGGACAAAGCGGTCTTTTTCTTTCTCAAATCGAGATCGACTTCACTTATCGCAAGCGACAACTGTTCTTGATCTTTGATTTTATTTTTTATCTTGTCTTTTGCTTCTTGAGCTTTGGCTTCCAATTCTTGATGTCTTACTTGGAAAGAAGACTGCAAGTCTTTTAGTCTTTCGGATAACGAATTTTCCAAGTGCTTAAGTGACTGAGTTTTTCCTTTCTCGTCAACACTCAATACCAAATATCTGGCAAAATAAATTACTTGCTCAATGGCTCTTGGGGCAACATCCAAAAGAAGTGAAATTTTAGACGGCGCTCCTTTGAAATACCACACATGTGCAACCGGAGAAGCAAGACTAATATGACCCATCCTTTCTCTTCTGACTCTGCTTTGTGTTACTTCCACTCCGCATTTATCGCAAACAACGCCCTTATATCTAATCCTTTTATATTTTCCACAGTAACACTCCCAATCTTTTGTAGGGCCAAATATTCTTTCGTCAAAAAGGCCATCTTTTTCGGGTTTGAGAGTTCGATAATTAATGGTTTCCGGCTTGGTGACCTCGCCACGCGACCATTTCCTGATCTCATCAGGTGATGCCAATTTAACAATCAAGCTTTTTAATCCGGCTAATTTTTTAAATCCTGCTAATGGTTCCATATTATTAAATAACAGTATCGTCAGACTCTTTGGTAACACTTTCCAAAACCAACTCCTCTTTAAAATCGCTAATCGGTTGTTTTACATCAAGTATCTCTTCGTCTTCGTCATCCTGACCCATATCACCTTTTGCCGATATCGAAAGACACAATGAATTAAGCTCGCATACTAACACTTTGAAGCTTTCAGGTACAGTGGCATCTGGAATATCAGTTCCTTTAACAATTGCCTCAAAGGCTCTTGCCCTCCCGAGAATATCATCGCTTTTTATCGTCAACATTTCTTGTAAAGTATGGGCTGCCCTGTGAGCTTCAAGACCCCAGACTTCCATTTCTCCAAGTCTTTGTCCTCCCATCTGTGCTTTTCCTCCAAGAGGTTGTTGAGTAACAAGTGAGTATGGTCCGGTTGATCTCGCATGGGTTTTGTCTTCCACCATGTGAGTAAGCTTCATGATATATGTTATTCCCACAACAGTATCTTCTTTGAATTTTTCACCTGTTCGAGCATCAACCAAACGAGTTTTTCCGTTTACCGGTAGTCCCGCTTTTTTGAGTTCATCTGAAATTGCATTTTCTTCTATCTGATCAAAAACAGGAAATGCTCCCTTTTCTCCCATTTTCGAAAGAGCCCAACCCACATGGGTTTCCATAAGTTGACCCAAATTCATCCTTGATAGTACGGAAAGGGGAGAAATGATTATATCAATCGGTGTACCGCCTTCCATATAAGGCATGTCACTGGCGGGTAGTATTTTTGCAACTACACCCTTATTACCATGTCGGCCGGCAATCTTGTCGCCAACTGTAATTTTTCTTATTTGCGCTACCCGTACAATAATTCTTTTGATCACACCCGGCCCAAGTTCGTCACCTTTATCTTTATCAAGTACTGCAATATCGACGACAATTCCACGCTCACCGTGCGGAACACGAAGAGAGGTATCGCGAACTTCGCGCGCCTTTTCTCCGAAAATTGCTCTAAGTAACCGCTCTTCGGAAGTTAACTCTGTCTCCCCCTTGGGAGCAATTTTTCCAACCAGGATATCATTAGGACCCACCTCTGCTCCAATGACAATTATTCCATCCTCAGCCAAATTCGCCAAATCGCTTTCGGCAACATTGGGAATATCGCGAGTTAATTCCTCTGGTCCAAGCTTGGTATCCACTAAATCGGCTTCATATTCCTCGATATGAATACTTGTCAGTAAATCCTCTTTTACCAATCTATCGGAAATGAGAATCGAATCTTCGAATCCGAATCCTTTAAATGATGTATAACCAATAACTAAGTTTTTACCCAAAGCCAGTTCTCCACCGTCAATCGCCGGTCCATCTGCCAAAAGATCACCCTTTTCAACCTTCATTCCCGGAACAACAACGGCACGTTGATTGTAGCAAGTAGAGTGAGAAGTTCTTTTAAACTTAGTTAACAAGTACACTTCTTTTGTGCCGGAGTCGTGAATTTCTACGTCTTCGCTGTCTAAGTCACTAGTTACATCAATTTTAGTTTCCAATTTAACTACGACCTTATCCGCATCAACGTATTCCACAACACCCTTATGCCTTGCTTTGACCAAGCGGCTCATGCCTTCGGCAATATTTGCTTCCATTCCGGTACCAACAACTGGGGCTTCAGGGGAAACCAGTGGAACTGCCTGACATTGCATGTTACTTCCCATCAAAGCTCTATTTCCTTCGTCGTTTGCAAGAAATGGAATCAAAGACGATGATGCACCAATTACTTGTCTTGGGCTTATATCGATATAATCGGCCAAGCCGGATACTCCTTCCAAAACACTTCCTTTGTGTCTAAAGGGTACACGCTCATCCACAATAAATCCCTTGCTATCTATATTTACTCCGGCGTGGGTGATATATTTCTCTTCTTCGTCATCGGCAGTTAGATACACGATCTCATCAGAAATTTTTGCTTTCGTAACCCCGTCTTTAACCACTTTTTCAATTCGTCGATATGGTGATTCAATAAACCCATATTGATTGACTTTTGCATACAAAGCAAGATAAGTAACCAAACCAATATTTGGTCCCTCAGGAGTCCTAACAGGATCAATTCTTCCATATTGTGAAGAATTTACGTCACGAATAGAAAATGAAGCTCTCTCACGATTAATACCACCCGGGCCAAGCACTGAGACGCGTCTTAAATTGTCAATTTCACTAAGGGGATTAGTATCATCCAGAATAGTCGATAACTGATTCGATCTGAAAAATTCATTTAAAGATGCAATGAGCGGTCTGGCGTTAATAAGATTAACCGGAAGCGGCTTATCGTCCGGAGAGATCAAGCTCATTTTTTCTTTGACTGATCTTTCAAGTCTTAATAATCCAATTCTAAAAGCATTGGTCGATACAAGCTCTCCGACTCGACGTAGTCTTCGATTTGACAAGTGATCAATATCATCAATTCTGCCAACACCGTTTTGTAAACCAATTAAATATTTCAGTGCACCAACGACATCTTGACGGTTTAAAATCCAATTCGTTTTTTCGTTGGGAATATCAAGATTTAATCTTTTGTTAATTTTGAATCTTCCTACGGTTCCAAGGTCGTATCTTCTTGGATCAAAAAACATACCCTTAAAAAGATTTTCTGCGTTATCTAGAACTGCGGGTTCACCCGGTCGCATTTTACGATAAATTTCCAGTAATGCTTCTTCTCTCGTATGTGTGGAATCTTTTTCAAGTGTAGAAATTATATATTTATGATGACTGTTGGTATCAACTTCGGTGAATAAATCTTTAATTTCTTTATCGGATTCAATTCCCATTGCACGAAGCAAGACCGTTCCCACGACTTTTCTTCGTCTGTCAATTCTCGCCGCAATAACGTCATTTTTGGAAATTTCAAATTCTAACCAGCTACCTCTTAATGGTCTAACTTCACTTCCAAACACCATACGACCCGTTGAGGTTTCCAATTCACCGGAGAAATACACACCAGGGCTACGCACAAACTGATTAATAACTGCACGCTCTACACCGTTAACGATAAATGTTCCCCTGGTTGTCATTTGAGGTAAATCGCCCAAAAATACTTCTTGGGTTACCATTTTGCCGGTTCTTTTGTTTGTGAGGGTTACTGATACTTTTAGTGGTGAAGAATAAGTGAGACCTTTGCTGCTACATTCTCTTGGAGAAATTTTTGGTTCAGAAAGAATTGGATTCTCGAGAACAATCTGCCAGTTTTTGCCGGTAAAGTCGTCAATTGGAGAAATTTCAGCCAACTCATCTTTGATACCTAATTCCAAAAAACGTTTCCAAGACTCAAGTTGCACATAACTTAAATTCAATTCCGGAAGATTTCTTTCATCTTTTCCTAAGTTGCGTCTTTTGCCAGTTGTAACCATTTGTTTTCTAATTAAAAAGTAAACACTGAAAATCCCAAGGTTTCTTGGGACTGAATAAAAGCATACATTTACGTACGCCTAACATGGGTTTTTATCATATTTTATTACCCATGTCAACAGTTAAACCTAGGATAGCCATGAACTACCGTAGGTATTTTTGCACATTTAGATTATGTTCCGCAAGATTTTCTGCATAATGAATATTTCCGTTCGTGTCGTGAATATAATAAAAATACGGATTATCTTCACTATATATTACTGCCTTAAGTGAAGACAAACCGGGATTCGCGATTGGACCGGAAGGTAAACCGGGGTATTTGTATGTGTTATAGGGCGAATCTATTTGTAAGTCATCCTTCGTTGGCGGTCTCCACCAGGTGCAATCACTTGTTACGCCCGAACACCTCTTTGTTCCCAGTGGATACTGTACAGTTGCATCGGCTTGCAAAGCCATCCCGATCTCAAGTCGATTGAAAAAAATTCCGGCAACCACTGGTCGTTCTGCGTCTGTTTTTGTTTCCTTTTCAATAATGGAGGAAAGTATAACAACCTCGTGTAAAGACAAACCCGTATCCGAAATGTCTTGGAGCATAGTTGAAGTCACTTTTTTGTCAAAAGTATCTCTTAAGACTTTATAAATTTGACCAGCGCTATGACTGGGGGCAAATAAATACGTATCGGGGAACAGGTATCCTTCCTGGTCTTTAGCTAAAGTAAGAAACTCCTCTCGGAAGGCTGTCGCGTCTTTGGCATTCAAATTTAGCTCATCTGTAATACGTAAAGCTACTTCTTCTTTTCGCAAACCCTCGGGGATAGTAACCCAAACCTCAAGTGGACCTTTTCCGAGCGCCTTGATTATTTCTTCCATTGTCATGGTAGGTGAAAGATTAAATTCACCTGCGTTAATGGAACTTTGTTTACCGAAAAGTTGCACCCATATTTTAAATGCCAGTGGACTTTTTATTAAACCATCCTTGTAAAGCGAATTACCGACTTCGATAGCACTTGATCCTCTGGGAACAACAAATCTTTGGACTTCACCTTGAGTTGACACTCTCGCAGTATTGGTTGACCACCACATATGAAGCGATATTGAGACAGTCGCAACTAGCAACAATGACGCCGACAAAAAAAGGGGTGCTTTAGTGTTAAAAATGGATTTTTTCTTCATTTTCTCCTTGGCTAATTTGGCTTATAGCAGGATTTATGGAGCATCCGGGTAATTATTTTACTTCCTTGATAAGTGCCCTTCGATACTTTTTGCTTTTTGAGTCCTGGATAAATATCCTGCCACATTTTTTACATGCAACCTGAGTTCCCTTTTCATGCTTCTTTTTTGTTCCAAGATCAATCGGGGTTCCACAACCGACACATCTCCCTTGACTTATTAACCAAGCTTGCATTGGTGCGATTACGTTTTTAAACATAATAAGAAAGTATAACACATTATCGATTTTGTAAACCACATTTTATTGCTGAAACAAAATAGTGTGTCGAGCAAAGTAATTAACGGCAGTTAGGTAAATTCATTCTCATCCAAGTATGATTGCAGGATCAACGTTGCCGAGTAGGCATCTTCCAATCTTTTTCGTTTTTCTCGTTTGATGTTTGCTTCGATTGAAAGTTTCTGCGCCATTTTCGTTGAAAGAAATTCTTCAACAAATATAGTGCTCACATGTGTTAGCTGTTCTAATTTTTTACCGAATATTTTTGATTCCTCTCCAATTTCTTCTTTAGACAAACCGATGACTACTTTTTCAATGTCTTCCTTACTAACAAGGTCACATATCTTTATTAGCGCTTCATCTACATCTTTGTAAAAAATTACCATAAACGGCTCGGCTAACCGGGAAACGTCGTCACCGACAGATACACCGATTTTTCTTCTTCCATAATCTATACCAAGATAATTCATATCAGCTGGAAACAATTTTTGCACGAATGACCAACCTCTCCGGTTTAGCGGGATGTCCCATGGGAAAACACGTAACTAAACTTAAATATGAGTCGTTCATGTTCTGATCTAAAATGTAGACGTCAGTCGGCTTAACCTTAAATGTTTCTTTAACCTCGTACCTGTAAGTAATACCATCAAAATTAACAATTATTTCGTCACCTCTTTTTAGTAAATCAATCGTTGAAAATATCGACATATAGTCGGATGGATTAAAAAACACGGGTAAAACAGAATGACCAAAAATTACGGAATTTCCATTGTTGCCCGGTAATGCGGTCCCCGGATATTGAATCAGGTTACTTGTTAGATCCTCACCACCAACCGCAACTGCCGCACTTTCTATTTTTAGTTTGGGTATCGAAATTGTATAAAATGAGATTTCTCCTTTTTGAGCAAACTGCCTTCCGGTCAAGCTTTCAGGAAACCAATTGGCAGCCAGTGTGTAGTCAACAGCCGAACCCTCACCTAATACTTGCCCCTCTTGTTGGATTTCTGAGTGCCCATACCTTCCGCCGCCGGGAATTGGGCTGATTAAATGCGGATACTCTTGTCTTGCTCGTACCTCGTTTCGCAGGATAGGTATCGCAATTGCCCCAATAAGCACCAAACCAGTCATTCCCGTCAACAACGAAATAGTCTTTTGTATCCGTTTTCTATTCATGTAATAAAGAAATTATTTTTCTGCACCAACATCTATTTCGATTCTTTCTTCGACATGAGGCAGGGTGCGAAGACGACCGCGAAGTTTGGGTTTCAATACAATTTCGGCTCGTACAAAGCCCGGAATCTCGTTAATAAAATAGTTTTCGGCAAGTTGAGGATATTTACCCACAATCTTACGAGCTATTTCATCCGAGTCTACTTGAGGAAATAAGTTAACTTTAATATTGGCAGATAACACATAAACTCCATCATCTTCTTCTTTAAAAGAAAAATCGACATCCAGTTGGTCCTTCCTTAAAACAAATCCTTCGGGGATGCGATCCTTTAGTAGTATCTCAGCAAACGAGAGTAGATCCGCTTCATTTACCGCCAAAACCTGCGCCTCTTTTTCCAGTGTTAATTGAATTGTATCGGCTTCATCACCCACTTTGGCACTATACTCACTATCAAGGACTTTTGGTATGTATGATTCTTCAACGATTACACATTCTGAACATTCGGTATCTCGGGAAACTTTGTTTCTTAATTCACCAAGGGCCTTTTCTTTAAGTTCTGCTTCCAATTCGTCGTCTAATTTCTTAAGATCGTTTTCACTAACCGCATTTATTTCTCGACTCGATCCACCCGAGAAATCTTTGTCATTTTTTGCTTCAATGTCGCTAAGTGAGTAATTTTCAACTACAAACGATGCCCCCTGAGCCAAGTTGTATTCTGATCCTATTTGAGCTGCGGTAACCGATACACTAGCCGTGCCGGGAGTACTGGCACTTCCACTTGCTACATTAACGGGTGAATCGATCGTAAACACTAAGTCGTTAGATCCTTTTATTTGATCTCCTGCCGATAAACTTATTTGTGTACCCACGCGGTACAGCATCACTTCTCCCTTTGCTTTGTCACCAACGGTTTTTATACCTGTAGCCTGTGTAGTTTTATCCCCACTTACTTCAACGCTATATATCCTGCCGGGCAAAAGAGCCGAGTTAAAATCAGCATTGGTCGCATTTGGGTCTATTCGAACATCAATCTTTTCTGATAACTGAGTTGTCGATAAATAAATAGAAACAGTAGCGGACGGATAATACCACCATAAGCAAAACAGGCTAACGGCCAAAACGACAAACAAGGCGAGTCCGATTATAATTATCTTTTTTCCCGTAGAAATATTTTTGTTTGGGAAGTTTTTCTGCTCGCGTTTAAGTATTTTTGCAAGAAAGGAGGGAACTGTAATTCTCATTCTCCTTCCCTTTTTAGACTCTTTTTGCATATCGTCTGGGAGTATAGCATCTTTAAGCTTGGGTTCAACTTCAACTTCTTCTTTTAGAGCTTGCGGTTTGCTTCCAATATCTTCATTTACATCTTGCTCGAGAGCAAAACCCAATTCCTGAACGCTTAAATTTTCATCGGAATCCTGATTGTTAATTTCAAAGTTGTCACCCGACAAATTATCCTCAAAAACTGTTTCTTTCACCAACGCAGTGACGTTAGCTATATCTACCGCTCCAGCCAGAGAAACGGCGTCGATTTTTCTTTCGGGATTTATTATTTCCACCTTGGGAGTATGGAGAAATTTAATGTTTTCAAAATCTTCCCAATTTGCTTCAAGGAGTGACTGGCGCACCTCTTCCAATTCATCGCCTTTGCAATTATAAAGCAAAAAGCGTGGCGGCAAAGCGCTACCTGCAAACCGTGTCAGGCCTTCCACTACATCTTCTACAACCGAGATGCTTCTGGCTACTTCAACGCTTCCCTTTAAATTACCTTCGTTGAATATTGAAACTTCAACCGTTTCTTTTGCCAATCCAATCACGATACCGGTTAAAGGCACACCCTCCTCGGACTTACATAAATGCGCAACCGCTTCCGGTAAAACGACAAAACCTGCCGGCTTTAACGACAGTTCGGAACACACATGTTTTATATATTCGAGGCGGTCTTTTTTAATTTGCCCATCCTCAACCCACGAAGCTACAACGCCAAACACCGTTTTTTCTGGTTCACTGGAACCATCATCAAGTGATTGGACGGCACTTGATAAAGCCGCATCGGCGGCGGCAACTAGTTCACTTTCCTGATTCCATGCCGAAGTTACACCATACGACACAACGTGGGCATGTGAATCAACCACTTCCCATATCCCGGCTTGAACCCAGTTGGGTTCGATGATCAATGACCAGTAGTTTTTGTTATCGGTCTTTTTTTCCTTGTTGGGCAGAAAATTCTTCAAATCCATAATGCGGATTTACTTAATCAATTTCAGCATAGAGCCTAACTAAACCTGCTCCGATTTTTTGCTGTTTAGTTATTGTAACATGACCAATATCCTTCGTGTTTGTAACATGCGGACCTCCACAAAACTCTTTACTGAAGGCTTCCTCAATACTTTTCCCGATGAAATATATTTTTACTTTATCTGAGTATTTTTCACCAAAGGCATGGATGGCTCCGGTTTTCAAAGCTTCGTCTTTGTCCATAATTGCGAAGTTAACAGGCAACGCTTCCGTTATTTTCTCGTTAACAAGTTGTTCGATCTTTGAAATTTGTTGATCGGAAAGTTTCTGATCGAAATTAAAATCAAAACGCAATCGTTCACTTGTGATATTACTTCCTTTTTGCAAAATATCCTCACTTACAGCCGTCCGAAGTGCCCAATGAATAAGGTGTGTCGCAGTATGCAATTTAATGGTATCTTCTGACTTGTCAGCAAGACCGCCTTTAAACATCCCCGAAGTAGCTGTTCGGGATGCAGTTTTGTGTTTTTCGAATTCGTCTTCAAACTCTTTTTTGTCTTCCTTTGTAAACTTTATACCGTGATCTTCCAGCATCTCTAATGTAAGCTCAAGCGGAAACCCCTCGGTCTGGTACAAATCAAATGCTGTGTTCCCGTCAATCTCAACTTTATTATCTAGTAACTTTGTTAATTTTCTCGTACCACGGTCAAGGGCTGAATTAAACTTGATTGCTTCCAAATTCAACGCATCTTTCATCTGATACCAATTGTTTTTTATTAGGTCAAAGTCGTCTGAATAACTTTTGATGAAGGTAGATATCGCCCCTTTTTCTAAATCAAATCCGAGCATACGCAGATGAAATACCGCACGACGGATAAGTCGACGAACGAAGTATCCTTGAAGTTTGTTTCCTGGCATTACACCTGATGCGAGTAAATACGAAGCAGCCCTTAAATGATCTGCGACTATCCGAAAGCTAGTGTCAATCTTTGCAGATGTATTGTATTTCGTACCGGTGAATTCTTCCAGGGCTTTAATTACAGGTTGAAAAAGGTCAGATTTAAATACGTCTGGGTCGTCAAGTGTAGCTGCAACAATTCTTTCAAATCCACCACCAAAGTCTACGTTTTTATTGGGAAGCTCTTCAAGCTTTTTCTGACCCGCTTTTTTATATTGCATGAAAACTGAATTTCCAATTTCGATAAAGCGTCCACAATCACAATTGGGATGACATTTTTGATTTTTAAATTCTGAATTCTCATGAAATCCATGTTTTTGCCCAAAGTCATAAAAAACTTCGGAGTCCGGTCCCCCAATATCTCCTAAGGGCATTTGTGACGGCGTACCATTCATGCTCCACCAATTTTTCTTTGCATCGTATCCAAATATTTTCGCATCTCCCATCCCAAGAATACTGGCATTTTTCTCCGATCCCATTTCTTTATATTCAGCCTTTATTCCGTGTTTGCTAAACAATTTCTTCCATATGTCAATTGATTCGTCATCTTGTTTTACTCCAAATTCTGTATCACCAGAAAACACTGTGACAAAAATTCTTTGAGGGTCAAGGTTGAATTCATCTGTTAAAAGGCCAAAAAACCAATCAAGTTGTTCTTCTTTGAAATAATCTCCCAGACTCCAATTACCAAGCATCTCAAAAAAAGTTGTGTGGCGATTATCACCAACTTCTTCAATATCATCCAAACGAATAGACGGTTGACTGTTAACAAGTCGAGTGCCATCTGGATGTTTTTCTCCCATTAAGTATGGAGTAAGTTGTTGCATGCCAAAAGGAGTGAACAAAGTTCCGGTGTCCACTTCTGGAATAATTGGTGCAGGTTTTATCTCCACATGTCCCCTTTTTATAAAATAATCAAGATATTTTTTCCTTACATCGTTTGCTTTCATGAAGTCTATTATAAAACACGTTACTCCAAGCTCCAAATTTAAAAAAACAGTTCAAGGAAGAAACACATCACAAAAAAATTTAATAGGGGAAAGTTACGGAAAAGATTATCTCCCTTCGCAAAAAACCGAGAGCGTAAGTTCGTGGGGGCTTCATTTGGGACCAAACGAACTTTTTTCTTCTGCACTGCCTTTTTGACTAACTTCATTACCTTTCTTTTTTTTGATCATTTCAAAAATCCCGGTTAGTTTTTCAGGGCGAATTAATCCTCCTCCCCAGATACTGTCTTCCAGGATGCTATTTAGTCGTTTAACCGATTTTCTCAAGTCGGTTAGAATCATAACGACTTGTACACCTACAACAAAAAGCAATAATGTTAAGGCAACTACGACGACTACGAGAATTATTTGTATAGTATCCATTTAATTTGACAGTTCCGGACTAACTTTACGGCTAATGGCAGTTTCTTTTCCCGATCTAGATACCGATTTTATCAGTATTTCTTTGGTTTGGCTAAATATTTCTATCTGGGTTGCAAACTCGCCATTTTCTCCAACGATTACCGGTTGATTATTTACACGAACAACCGCCTCGGGATCGGTTTTTCCTGAAACCGAAACCGTACTTTCGGTAATTTTCAAATTCTCACTCGGTGAATAAACCTCCAAACTGGGAGATCTGGTGAAATCGTAATATTGAAATCCCAAATATCCGACAATGGCGACTGTAACTGCAAAAATTCCCAAAAAAAATGTTAACTTCGGACTCCACACAAATCTATTTAAAATATCTGCCTTAGGATTTAGTGATACATTCCGCGGCGGATAATCACGACGCAAGAACGCCAATACCTTTTTTTCATCCAGTTTCAAAGCCCCTGCAATACTTTTGACAAATCCGGTCACGACCGGAAAGTCGGGCAACTTGTTCCAGGATTCATTTTCAATTAGGCGAACAAACTCTTTTCGTATTTTTGTCTTGTTTTCCATATCTTCCAAGGTTTTATTCTGGGATAGACGCGTGTCTTTGAGATATTTACCAATAGTATTCATGTTTTATATTTACAATTAGGCACATTTAACCAATATCCGATTCCTGACTGGTGGGGTTAATGATATCATTTGCGTTTTGAATTAGTACCTCGCGCGGTTTTGATCCATCCGCAGGTCCCACCACTCCCGCCGCCTCAAGCTGATCGATAATTCTTGCCGCCCTGGCATAACCTACGGATAGTCGACGCTGAAGTAGCGAAGCGCTGGCCCTATCGTATTGCACCACCACTTCCACCGCACTTTTAAACAAATTGTCGGCATCTCCGTCAACCCCGGGAACATTTGTAGCCCCGGGCCTTGGCATGTCGACAACCTCCTCGGTATATTGAGGCGTAACACCTTGGTTTCGTAAAAACGCAGTCAAAGCATTTGTTTCTTTGTCAGAAACAAAAGCTCCCTGTATTCTTGTCGGTTTGGCGGATTCGGGCGGCATATAAAGCATGTCACCTTTGCCAAGTAATTTTTCAGCACCTTGGCCATCCAGAATTACACGGCTGTCTACTTGCGAGGAAACGGCAAAGGCAACCCTTGTTGGGATATTTGCCTTAATTAATCCGGTAATAACATCGACGCTCGGCCGCTGGGTTGCAAGCACCATGTGTATCCCCGTTGCACGGCTCATTTGTGCAATCCGTGTTATTGCGTCTTCAACTTCGACTGGCGAAAAAAGCATGATGTCAGCCAGTTCGTCTACAACTAAAACAATATAAGGCAATGCCTGGAAACCGCTCATTTCATTAAAGCCGTCGATATTTCTTACGCCTGCCTGCGCGAAAGATTTATACCGTCTGTCCATTTCACTTAATACCCACCTTAAGGCAGAAACAACCTTTTCCGGTTCAACGATTACAGGCGTCAATAAATGCGGGATGTCGTTATAAGACGTCATCTCTACGCGTTTCGGATCTACTAAAATAAACTTAACTTCTGCCGGAGAAGCACGAAACAGTACAGATGACAAAATAGTATTTATACACACCGATTTACCCGAACCTGTTTGTCCGGCAATCAAAACGTGAGGCATTTTACCCAAATTGGCGGTGATCGGTTTACCAGAAACATCAAGACCAAGGGCAACCGTAAGTTTATGATTGTCGTTTTGCATGGCATCCGATTCAAGCATTTTCCTTATCGTCACAAATTCGGGGGACTTGTTGGGGAGTTCAATGCCGACAAGTGATCTTCCGGGAATCGGAGCTTCAATCCTGATCGTTCCCGTGGTTGCGGCAAGCGCCAATGCCAAGTCGCGCTCAAGAGCGGTAATTTTTGAAAGTTTGGTTCCAAGAGCCACCTCAATCGCATATTGTGTGACAGCAGGACCAAGATTTACTTCCACAACTCTTGCTCCTATACCAAAACTGTCAAGTGTTTGTTCGATAGTGGCAGCGTTTCCCTTGATATCACCCCTGTCAGCTTTTCCAATTCCCCCGCCAGTAAGTAAGCTCAAAGGTGGTAATTTCCAAACTTTGTCTTCTCCCGGAAGATTGCTTACAAGTTTAGGGGCAAGCATGTCGGGATTTACTTTTACCGACGGAGTGCTTGCCGGTTCATTTACTTTAGGTTCAGGACGGTTTCCACCCAAGACTTTCATTTCTTTTTTAATCGGATCTCTAAAACCTTTGATGGTATTTTTGCTTTGCGATTTGATAACGTATTGTCTAAACAACATCATCAATATTTTGTAAACTTGATCAAGCGACGTATTAAATAAAATAATAAGTCCAATAATAAGCGTTCCTACAAAAATTATCGCCGCTCCGGCTTGTGTAATGAGTGTAGAAATTCCATCCCATGCAAGATTTCCAAAAATTCCTGCCTTGAAAATTGCTACGATCGAGATAAAGGACAGCACACCACCGACGACTACATTTGGCTGACTGAAGGAAGTTTTAAAACGCGAAACCAAAAGTCCAAAGGACAAAAATATGAAAGGCAGAAATATTGTCGTCCACGCAAAATAATTCGTTAACAAATCATTGATAAAAACCAAGATCAATCCCTGCCTTGAAAAAGAAATTATCACAAGAAGTGCTAGCGCAAAAAAAATTATTTGCGCGACAGAATACATTGTTGCTTGTTTGAGTTTCAAACGGAAAGAACGTTTATCTTTTGTCCGCCTGGCTCTTTTTTTCTTCTTCTTGGCCATATTTTTTTAACTAAAGTTTAATTGATACTGTGGCTTTTGCGCTTCGTACAATAAAACCGCATTCAATCAACTATTCTGGGTTCAGAATACCTTGTCACACCGCAGTAATTTATTATATACTCCTCTTGCTCGAGTTTGTAACTCTTCGTAAGAGATTATGAATTCAAAAACTTTCGTTTGCAAACACAAACTCAAGTTGTTTGAGTATAGCAAAGAGTGAAGAGCAAAGGTGAAAAACTTAGAAATCAGTTATAAGGAGTTTGCCAGTAAAAGTGTTTAAAAATATAAAAAACTTGGAATCCACATTGCAACTTACTCAATTTTCTCCCATGCAGTCTTTGCTTCGTTCATCCGATATCTATTCCCGCTAGGGGCAGAATAATAAACATCAAGTCGTCTTGCTTCCTCATCCCATCTGGTCCACACCTTTATTCCTGTTAGCTGATAACGTCCTTCTTTATCGGTATTTGAATAATCGGATTGATCCAGACCGGCGCTTGATACTACAATATAAGGGTCTGTGCTATCTCCATAATAAGGTCCTGCCTGCCACAACACATCTTTTCCAAATGATTTGACCCTGTACGGAGAATCCAGGGTGATTACTGCGCGATCAGACTCTTCTTTTATGGCTCTTTCCTTGTATTCAGCAATAATCACTTTTCTTTCATTATCACGCAGGGCACATAATGATCCCCGTTGACCTTTCGAACGAACAAATTCCAGTTTATTGACAAGCGGAAAAAACGTTACTTTATTAGTATCATCAACCTCAACATCTCTTCTTGCAACTTCAAACCGGCTTGGATCGGTGTCATCCTCAGTTTCTTCTAAACCTTTAGATTTTTCTGCCACGAATGGTGTTTCGGATTTTTGTTCCCCAGAATGCTTTTGATCACCTAGTGGATCTCGCAATATTGAAGGCATATCAACATAGTCTGAAGCTGTCACTTGAGTTCCCGCTTTCGCAATTACTTGCTGTGTCGATTTGGTT
This sequence comes from Candidatus Woesebacteria bacterium, assembly GCA_016700095.1. NCBI lineage: Bacteria > Candidatus Woeseibacteriota > Candidatus Woesebacteria bacterium. The sequence goes on from CP065002.1 coordinate 1,272,830, forward strand.
TCTTCACTATTTGAAGTACCGACAGTACCCATTGGCGCCGTTTGTTGTCTAGCTACTACCTGCACAGCATCTGCCGGCGTATTCTGCGGCTTAGGTTGGGAAGTCTTGGCCGTGACAACTTGAGAATGCTTTTCTAACACTGCCTTACTGGCATCCTTACTCCAAGAAGCTCTGTTAAGTTCATCTATTTGACTTTCGTCAGGGTGAATAACTCTAAATCTACCACCCGTGTCTTTAATACCTGCCAAAAGCGCGTTTACATATTCAGGATTGTCACTTCCATATTGTGCTCTAAATATCTCCCAAGAAAGCCCAGGGTTCTCAGTTAAATCCTTTTCCAATCGCCAGGCTTCTTTGTCAGGTAAAACAATATTCACAACAGGTGAAGTTAAACCTCCATGAACATCCATAACTTGACGGTCTTGGGCTTCTTGAAAAAGTATTCTGATTGTTCTGTGTCCATCTTGAGATTGAGATATTTCTATCCAGTGAGAATCTGATCCAAATGGGTCCGTATTATAACCACGGCGCACACCCACACCAGCGTTCGAATTAAATACACCATTTCCGAAATAATTCAAACGACTGTCCTGTCCTGCTTGACCAGCTCTTAATACTGTGTGAAATTGTTGAGCAGTAGTTCCTTGCGTTCCCATGCCCAAGGCTTCTGCCTCTTCTCGGGTCAACTTGGTATGAATTGCCATGCCACCTAGTTGTCGAATTATAGTCGCCCACATCGCCGCCTCTTTTTCAACCCTCTTTTTGTCTTCGGTTTTGGCTGGTTGTGCTGTTTCAGCTGGCGCAGGTTGTATCCAAACTACTTCTGGACTGGGTTCTGCCTTTGCAGGTTTAATTTCTGCGGACTTGGGCACTTGAGAAAGCTGGGATTCTAAATTTTGGAGTTGTTGTTTTAGTTCATCAATTCTATCCTCAGCTCTATCGACTGCATCCCATGCATCTCCCATTGCAGCATCCTTATCTCTATTGGTTATTTCTTCAGCTATTTGACCCTTAAGTTGTTGGATTTGTTCTTGAAGAGTTGGTGTGGGCTCACGAGGTTCTACCTCACCTCTTGGAACACCATCCTTAACTCCATCTGGCTTATCAGGTTCTGAATCACTCGCAGCAACAGGTTTGGTTTGTTGTAGCTGACCCATGACAATTTTATCCCTTCTCGCCAAAATACGATGAAAACCGTTGTATAATCCAAATAATTCTTGTAAATTAGCGGATGTTAATCCACTATCAAGCAACTTTTTTTGAGCTTCTAAATTCGCTCTCAAAGCCTCGTCTTGTAATTGTATGCTATCAATTATAATATCTGGAGGGCTTGTATCAATTAGCTCATGAATTCTAACACCACACCTTGCCTCATATTGACCCAGTAATTCTCGATAAGTACGCATTGA